>NZ_LGCM01000043.1 GCF_001306035.1 Levilinea saccharolytica | reverse complement strand
GGTTTTGGATTTTGTGTTATTCTTGTTCATAGAGACGTTCTCCTGTCTAACTTGTGTTTTGGCGAACTAAGTTTTAACAGGAAGCGTCTCTTCTTTCAACCCTTTTCTTTTTTGGGATAGGTTCTTAGTTTTTATCCTAATCGCGATCGTTTTGATCTCGGTCTTAGGCGTTGCCGCGTTCTTACTGCGGGGTCAATTATTGGGGGGAGGCGGCGGCAGCACAGCACAAGACCTGGCCACGCCCACTCCGCAGCAGAACCTGGTGGAAATTGTCATCCTGGCTCAGCCTGTTGCGCGGGGCACCGTCTTATCCGAAGGCGTGTTGGCCCGCGTCAGCTACCCCCAGGCTCAAATGGTCGAAGGCTTGTTCTTCACCGATATCAACCTGGTCATCGGTCAGCGCACCCGCTACGACCTGGATCAGGGCACACCCCTGACCCCCAGCCTGCTCACCGATAAGCCCACCGGCTCCTATGCCGCCGTGCGCATCCCCCGCGGGCAAGTGGCCGTCTCCATCCCCATCAACCGCCTGACCTCGGTTTCTTATGCCCTGCAGTCCGGCGATCATGTCAATATCATCGCTTCACTCATGTTGGTGGATGTCGACACCCAGTTCCAAAGCCGCCTGCCCAACCTGGCCGCTTCCATCATCGCCCCCGGCCCTGGCAGCGCTGAAACCGGCGGGACGACTGCCACCATCTCAGTGGTCTCCGGCGGCCCTGGCTCTGTTCAGGGGCGCGCCGAATTGGATACCACCCTCAACCAGGCCGTCTACGTCCTGCCTTCTGAAGAACAGCGCGGGCGGATCGTCAGCCAAACCCTGGTGCAAGACGCCACCGTTCTGTGGGTGGGCGAATTTCCTGAGGACGGCAAGATTGAGGAAGGCCCCAAGCCCACCCCCACCCCTGCCCCCGAAGGTCAGCAGGCCGCCCCCGAAGCGCCGGCCCCCCGCCCCGACATCATCACCCTCATCGTCTCCCCGCAGGATGCGGTCACCCTCAACTACCTCATCCTGGCCGGCGGCAAGCTCAGCCTGGCCATGCGCAGCTACGGTGACGACCAGCGCATTGACACCCAGGCCGCCACCCTCCAGTTCATTCTGGATCAATACCGCATCCCCAATCCGGTCAAGCTGCCCGTGGGCCTAGAACCGCGAACGGATGAGATGCTTTGGCCGTAAACCTGGCCGCCCCAGCCTGAGGCCGGCTTACTGAAGTACCAAACGGAAAGAAAAACCGGCCGCTTCGTCCGGTTGGATCGTAAAGGTAGCGCTGGAGAGCTGTATGCCAATCACTGAAAAAATTCGCGTGCTCATCGTTGATGACATCAGCGAAACACGAGAAAACGTCCGACGTTTGCTCCAGTTTGATAACGCTGTGGAAGTTGTGGGCATGGCCCGCGGCGGGCAAGAGGCGATCAATTTATCCCAAAGCCTCAAGCCCGATGTGGTCATCATGGATATCAACATGCCGGATATGGACGGCATCACGGCCACCGAAGCCATTCGCCGCAAAGTCCCCTACACCCAAATTGTGATCCTGTCGGTTCAAAGCGACCCAGGCTACATGCGCCGTGCCATGTTGGCAGGCGCGCGCGATTTTCTTACCAAGCCGCCCTCCATTGATGACCTGACCGCGGCCATTCACCGTGCAGGTGAAATGGCCATTGATGAGCGATCCAAGCTCGCCTCCAGTTTTCCCACCGCCAGCACCACCGGCGGCACATCCTCCCCCGGCATGGCGGGCAAACCTTTGGGCAAAATCATCATGGCCTACAGCCCCAAAGGCGGCTCCGGAACCACCACCATCGTCACTAACCTGGCCATTGCCTTGCACAGCGAAGAAAACCACGCCATCCTGATTGACGCCTCGCTCCAGTTTGGGGATGTGGCCGTGTTCCTCAATGAACAGGTCAAAAATTCTCTCTTAGAGCTGGTCCCGCGCGCCGAAGAATTGGATCCCGACGTGGTCAAAGATGTGGCCATTCATCACTCCGCGTCCGGCATTGATATTCTGGCCGCCCCGCCCCGCCCCGAAATGGCGGAAAAAGTCAACGCCGATCAGTTTGGCAAAATGCTGCAATACCTGCGTCAGATGTATGCCTATGTTCTCCTGGACACCTCTTCGTACCTGACCGATGTGGTGCAGGTGTCCATCGAAGCGGCGGATTTGATCGTGCTCATCACCACTCAGGATATCCCCGCCATCAAGAACGCCAACTCTTTCCTGACTCTCACAGATGCATCGGGCATTAAGCGCGAAAAAATCATCTTCACCATGAACCGCTTCGATAAACGCATCAGCATCACCCCCGAACGTGTCGGAGAAAGCCTGCGTCAACCCATCCCCATCGCTATCCCCCTGGACGACCGCATCGTCAGCGGTTCCATCAACCGCGGCGTCCCATTTGTTATTGATAACAAAGCCCAACCGACGAGCAAAGCCGTCTTCCAACTGGCTGATCTCGTCCGCGAACGGCTCACCAACCCTGAAGGCCAGCCAGAAGCCGCTGGTAAGAAATAGCACGGGTTGGTCGGAGGTAAATTTATCGTATGTCAATCTTAAAACGGCTGCAAGGTGGTGACAATAATCAGAACACCCAGCCCACCGGCACTCAAAACCAGGGGGTTCAGGCCCGGCGTATTGTCGCGCCGCCCACTTCGCCCGCGCAAAACACCTATCAGGACCTGAAAAACCGCGTCCAGAACAAGCTGCTGGCCAGCCTGGATCCCAACGCGGATGTCACCCGCGTGGCCGAAGTTCGCCGCACCATTCAGGAGATGTTCGAGCAGATTCTGAATGAAGAAAACATCGTCCTCTCTCGCCCAGAGCGCGCTCGCCTGTTCGAGCAAATCGCCGCAGAAATTCTGGGCTTTGGGCCGTTGGAACCGCTGCTGCAGGATGACACCATCACAGAAATCATGGTCAACGGCGCCCGCAATATCTATGTCGAGCGCCGCGGAAAGATCACCCGCGTGCCCATCTCCTTCGAGAGCAATGAGCACGTCATGCGCATCATCGACCGCATCGTCGCCCCGCTCGGCCGCCGTATTGATGAATCCAGCCCGTATGTGGACGCCCGTCTTCCTGACGGCTCCCGTGTGAATGCCGTCATCCCCCCCATTTCATTGGTGGGCCCGGTCATCACCATTCGTAAATTTTCCCGCAACCCCATCACGGTCGAACAGCTCATCAGCTTTGGCTCCCTCACCCCCGAAGCGGTGGAATTCCTCAAAGCCTGCGTGGAAGCCCGCCTGAACGTGGTCATTTCTGGTGGTACTGGCTCCGGAAAAACAACCCTGCTCAACGTGCTTTCCGGCTTCATCCCCGCGGATGAGCGCATTCTCACCGTGGAAAACGCCGCGGAACTTCAGCTTCGCCAGGAACATGTGGTCACTCTGGAATCCCGCCCGGCCAACATTGAAGGTCGCGGTGAAGTCACCATCCGCGATCTGGTGGTGAATGCCCTTCGTATGCGTCCCGACCGCATCGTCGTAGGTGAAATTCGCGACGCCGCCGCCATCGACATGCTCCAGGCCATGAACACCGGCCACGATGGTTCCATGACCACTGCCCACTCCAACAGCCCCCGCGACACCCTGGCCCGTCTGGAAACCATGACCCTCATGGCCGGCATGGACCTGCCAGTGCGCGCCATCCGTGAGCAGATCTCCTCTGCCGTGGATTTAATCGTCCATCAGGAACGTATGCGCGACGGCACGCGTAAAGTAACCCACATCACCGAAGTCACCGGCATGGAAGGTGAAATCATCACCCTCACCGACCTTTTCGTCTTTGAACAGGTCGGCTATGAAAACGGCAAAGTGATTGGACGGCTGCGCCCCACCGGTTTGCGCCCGCGCTTTATGGAAAAGATCGAAACCTCCGGTATCAGCCTGCCCCCTTCCATTTTTGGCGTCGGCGACCGCAGACGGTAGGAGATGCATGGTTTCTTACCCCTGCAAACTCTGTATCGGTTACGCAGAAAAGGTTGGTGAAGTATGTCTCTTCCAATTCTGATCCTCGGCCTCGGCGGTGGGCTGGCAGTCATCCTCCTGATCGTGGGGATTGTTGTCACCGTCTCCAGCGAGCGCAGCCTGGTTGAGGAACGCCTGGGCCGGTATGTAGATCAGCGCCAGACCGCCGTAGCTCGCCAGAAAGCCACCCCGATGGTGGACTGGCTCAATAAGCGCGTCGAAGGCTCAAACTTTGGCGACAAAATTGCCCGCGATCTGGCCCGCGCCGACATCAAAATGAAAGCGGGCGAATATATCGCCCTGCAGATGATCTCAGCCTTTGGTGTGGGCGTGGTGGTATGGTTCATCACCGGTCAAAACCTGCCCATCGGCCTTCTCGGCGCCATCGGCGGCTTTTTCCTCCCCGGCATGTACGTCAAACGGATGCAGGGCAAGCGCCTGATTCGCTTTAACGAACAGTTAGCCGACATGCTCAACCTGATGGTCAACGGCCTGCGCGCTGGTTACTCCACCACCCAGGCCATGGAAGCCGTCTCCAAAGAGCTTCCCCCACCCATCAGTGACGAGTTCCGCCGTGTGGTGCAGGAAATGCAGTTAGGCGTCCCCATGGAAAAAGCCCTGGATAACCTCCACCGCCGCATCCCGTCCGACGACCTCGACCTGGTCATCACCGCCATCAACGTTCAGCGCGAGGTAGGTGGTAATCTGGCCGAAATTCTCGATACCATCTCCTACACCATTCGCGAACGCGTGCGCATCAAAGGCGAAATCCGCGTCCTCACCACCCAGGTGATGTATTCCGGCCGCTTCCTGGCCATGATGCCCCTCTTCGTGATTGCCATCCTGTACCTGCTCAACCGCCCGTATATGATGGAATTCCTGAACCCCGAAAACGTCCCCTGCGGTTACATCGCCCTGGGCCTCTCCGGTTTATTGATTGTATTGGGTTACTTCGCCATGAACAAACTTGGCGATATCGAGATTTAGCCAAGGGAAGGTGAGAGCATGACGATCATTTTGATTGTAGGAGCAGTCATTCTCATCGGTGCCGCCGCGCTGGTTTACATCGGCATTCGCAACCCCCAAACCGCCAACGAGCGCGCTTTGGCCGCCCGCCTGGAAGAATTTAACAAGAGCGGCGAGACCATTAACCTGGAGAAAATTGAGCTTTCACAGCCTTTCTCCGAGCGTGTCATCTTCCCGGTCGCCCGCCGTCTGGGTGAAATTGCCATCCGCTTCACCCCACAAAACGCCCTGCAGTCTCTGGCGCGCAAGCTAGAGCTGGCCGGCAGCCCGGCCCGCCTGGACCCCACCATGATCCTGGCCATGCAGTTCATTGCCATGGCCATCTTCGGCGGTCTGGTGGCCCTGGTCTTCACCGTTGGCGCCACCAAATGGCCCCTGGGCCGCATCATTCTGGCCTCCCTGGCTTTCGGCCTTTTAGGCTTCTTCTTCCCCCAGCTCTGGCTGTCCAGTAAAATTGCCAAACGCCAAAAAGACATCCGTAAAGCCATGCCAGACGCCCTGGATTTGCTCACCATCTGCGTGGAAGCCGGCCTGGGCTTTGACGCCGCCATGTCGAAAGTGTCGGAAAAATGGGAAACCGATCTTTCCCTGGCCTTTGCCCGCGTCATCCAGGAAATTCAGCTGGGCAAGCTGCGCCGCGAGGCCCTGCGCGATATGGCCGACCGCATCGGCCTGGCCGAAATGACCAGCTTTGTGGCCGCGGTGATCCAAAGCGAGCAGCTGGGCGTCAGCCTGGCCAAGGTGCTGCGCATCCAATCGGATCAAATGCGCGTCAAGCGCCGCCAGTTGGCCGAAGAAGAGGCCCACAAAGCCCCCATTAAAATGCTTATCCCGATGGGTTTGTTGATCTTCCCGTCGTTGATGATCGTTCTGTTAACTCCGGCAGCCTTGCGCATTTTCAAGTCTGCCCTGGGAGGGATGTTCAAATAGCCTGACCCTATCGAAGGGAGCGGTATGCAGATTGCTGGCAGGTATCGTCTCAAATACCCTGCCGAATGGCTCCACCACCTGTTCTGGGGCGCGTTGGATTGGTTGTACCCCCCTCAGTGCGGCGGCTGTCAGACCTTGGGAACACGTTGGTGTTCGCAATGCCAATCTGACTGCCGCCGAATTATTTCTGGGTGTCCCCGCTGCGGCCGGCCAGAAGCTTCGCTTAGCTCTGTGTGCGCCGAATGTGCCGCCCAGCCCCCCGCTTTTGATGCCCTGCGTTCCTGGGCAATCTATACAGGGCCATTGCGTTTAGCGATTCTTCGATTAAAATATCATCAAGATGTGGGGTTGGGCGAAATCTTCGCCCAATCGTTAATTGAACTTTACCAACAAGTCAATTGGCCGGTGGATCTATTGGTGCCGGTGCCCCTCAGCGCAGACCATGCCTGGGAGCGCGGATATAACCAATCCACTCTCCTGGCCCGCCCTCTTGCCCTCCACCTGCGCATTCCGCTCAGACCCCGTGCCCTCCGCCGCACACGCATCACCCAGGCACAGGTCGGGCTGAATGCGCAGGAACGCCGCGAAAACGTAAGCCGGGCTTTTATGGCCGACCCGCGCGATGTGGCTGGCAAATCCATCCTCATCTTGGATGATGTCACCACAACCGGTGCGACCATGCAAGCCTGCGCTCAGGCCCTACGAGACGCTGGCGCGCGCAGTGTTTATGGGTTGACCCTGGCTCGGGCAGCCCATCCGTCCCCCGACGGAGATCAACAGCCATGAGACGGCCTCACCGCATTCCCCACATGGCGGCAGACAAGTCTGCCCCACAAATACACAACAGGAGGATGAAATGGCTATAAAAGTGGAACTGTTCGTCAAAAACATGGAAGTTACCGATCGCATTAAGGATTACGTCGAAAAGAAAGTGTCCAAACTCGACCGGTTTTTGAGCGACATTGAAGAAGCTCGGGTAGATTTAGCGTACGTCAAATCGGCGCGCTCCGCCGCCGACCGCCAGGTGGCTCAGATCACCATCCGCGGGCGCGGTTACATCCTGCGCACCGAAGAACGCTCCGACGATCTTTTCACCTCCATTGACATCGCCGTGGAAAAGATTCAGCGCCAGATCGAGCGCTTTAAGGGTAAGCGCGCTCACGGCCGCGGCGACGGTACCCCGGCTTCCGAAGTGGTTCCCAACATCCCCGAGATCGAGGAGTTGGAAGAGACCCCCATCATTGCCCGCCGCAAAGAGTTTACCCTGGTGCCCATGGATGAGATGGAAGCCATCGAGCAAATGGCGCTTTTGGGTCACGAAAACTTCTTCGTCTTCTATAACGTCAATTCCAATGCCATTAACGTCCTGTACATGCGCCGCGACGGAACCTATGGCTTGATCGAGCCCAAGCTCGGCTAAACCAGCCTCATCTTTTACAGCCAACACCGGCGGGGCAGCCCCGCCGGTGTTTTTTTAATCTTGTCACCCATCCCGCCCTGCGCTATAATAAAAAGGTTTGACAACATGCACATCCCATGAGCAGCTATCTCCTGCTCCCAATTAGATTAAGAGGCAAGCATCTATGATCGACGTAAATGAACTTCGCAAAGGCGTCACTTTTGAAATGGACGGCCAGCTGTATAAAGTGTTGGATTACGAACACAACAAAAGCGGCCGCGGCAACGCCAGCATCCGCATTAAAGCCCGCAACATGCGTTCCGGCTCCACCATCGAGCGCACTTTTAACTCCGGCAACCGCGTCCAGGATGTTCGCCTGGATTATGTCAACATGCAGTACCTGTACAACGACGGCGATTTTTATTATTTCATGAACACCGAAACCTTCGAGCAGATCACCGTCGGCAAAGCCATTTTGACTGAAACCGCTGGTTACATGAAAGAAAACCTCGAAGTCAAATTGACCTTCTATAAAGACGAGGTCATTGATATCGAACTGCCCACCTCGGTGGATCTCCTTGTCACCCAGGCCGAGACCGCCGTCAAAGGTGACACCGCCACCGGCGTGACCAAACGCATCACCGTCGAAACCGGCGCCACCGTGGATGTCCCCTACTTCGTCAACGAAGGCGATACCATCCGCGTGGATACCCGCACCGGCGCCTACGTCACCCGCGTTTAGCCGCGGCCTCACCCTGATCTTATTATGCCCCAGTCTTGTTTCATCTCTGGGGATCTGTCCCCTGACGGGGACAGTTTTTTATCGGTAAAAAAACGCACCCATCGGGTGAAACGAGCCTACGAAAGGGAAAAGTATGCGCACGCCAGCCGGCATTGAATGTCCCTATTTTTACGGCAACTACTTCCGCGGAAAGTCGCAGGAAGAGTGCCGCCTGTTGTCTGGCGCCAACCCACCCCTGCGCTGGACAGCCGATTTGTGCCGCACCTGCCCCGTCCCCGGCATCCAACGCGCCAACGCCTGCCAGCACATGAGCCTGCGCCCCCAAATCACCAGCATCCTGGGCTTCCGGCGCCGGGTACAGGTGACCGCCTACTGCCGAAAAACCAGCCAGGTTGTCCAGGAACCGCACGTGGGCTGCGGCGCCTGCCATCAGCTCCCCTTTGATCTCAAGGAACCCCAATCATGAAACTGACCGTCTTGTTTGATCTGGATGACACCCTCCTCACCAACAACATGGATACGTTCCTTTCCGCCTATCTGAAAGCGCTAAGCGCATCCATTCCCGCCGTCCCCCAGGGTCAGTTCATTCAAACTCTGCTCTTCGCCAGCCAAAAAATGACGGAAAACATGAACCCCGCCCTTGCCCTGGAGGAAGTCTTTGACCAGCATTTTTACCCCGGCATCGGCATCCCCCGCGCAGAGATCAATGAGGATCTGAACGCTTTTTACCGCGACCGTTACCCTGCGCTGCGCGCCGTCACCCAGCCCCGCCCTCAGGCGGTCGCTGCCGTGCAGCACGCCTTCGAGCGCGGCTGGCAGGTGGTTGTGGCCACCAACCCCCTCTTCCCCCAAACTGCTACCTACCAGCGTCTGGAATGGGCTGGGCTGCCCGCTGCAGAATACCCCTTTGCCCTCATCACCACCTACGAGACCTTCCATTTTGCCAAGCCCAACCCCGCCTATTGCGCCGAGATCCTGGGACAATTGGGCTGCCCCGAAGGGCCGGTGGTCATGGTGGGCAACAGCCTGGAAGATGATCTGCTTCCTGCGGCGGTTCTGGGCATCCCCGGCTACTGGGTCACAGATGACGGCTCCCCCGTCCCAGCCGAGCTCCCCGCCGGAAGCGCCGCCGGTTCCCTGGCAGGCATCATCCCCTGGTTAGAGGCCCGCTCCGCCGAAACATTCACCCCCCAGCTCGACACTCCTCAGGCCCTGTTGGCCTGGCTGCGCGCTGCGCCTGCTGCTGTCGCGGCTCTGACCCGGTCCCTGAATGCGGATATCTGGTCTCAGCGCCCCGCCGCCGAAGAATGGTCGTTGACTGAGATTCTCGCCCACTTGCGCGACGTGGATCAGGATGTCAACCTGCCACGTTTCCAAAAATTGGCCGCCGAAAGCAACCCCTTCCTCCCCGGTGTGGACACTGATTCCTGGGCCGAACAGCGCGGCTACCGGCAGCAGCACGGCCCCGAAGGCCTGCTTCAATTCGTGCAGGCGCGCATCCAGCTCATCCAACACCTCACAAATTTGCCCGCCGAAGCCTGGCAGCAAACCGCCCGCCATGCCATTTTTGGTCCCACTACTTTGCAGGAGTTGGTACGTTTTATCATCACCCACGACCGTTCGCACCTTCAGCAAATCACCGATACCCTGCGCCAGATCCGCTCCTGAGCCGTCTGTGCCAACCCAAACCCACATTCACGCCTCGCTGCGCCCGCCGCGGGGCGTGAATTTTTATAAGAGATTTCTTAGATTTTCATAGATTCATGAGACAAACTATGGAAACCTCCCCTAGAGATTGGTATAATCCCTCACAGTAAGACCCATTAGACCGTTTCCATTGGAAGGCGCATACCTTGCCTCCTGTGGTGAATCACCGGTAAACCAAGCCGGACATCGCATCCCGAATTGTTTCGGAGGATACGTGAACTCAAGAAATCAATCTTACGCCATCTACATTCTGCTCTTCATGGCAATTATTGCCCTGGTGGTTTATTCCTGGAGCTCGCAAAACAGCGGCCAGGAAGCCATGACGATCAACCAGGTTGCCGATGAAATCAAACGCGGGCAGATTGCCAAAATTGTGCAGGATGAAACCCGCCTGCGTATTACCAAAACGGACGGCACGCAAAATACATCCAATATGGATGCGAACGCCAGCATGGTCGAGCAGTTTCTCCAATTGGGCGTCACCGCGGATCAGCTTTCTCCCGCTGCCATCCAATTAGAGATCAAACCGCCCAGCCCCTGGCTGAACGTGATGACCTTTGCCAGTTATGTGCTGCCCTTCCTCATCCTGGCGGGTGCGTTCTTCTTCATCTTCCGCCAGGCGCAGGGCAGTAACAATGCCGCCATGTCCTTTGGCAAGTCCCGCGCGCGCATGTTCGCGGGCGACCAACCCACCGTCACCTTTGCGGATGTGGCTGGCGTGGAAGAATCCAAAGAAGAGCTGCGCGAGGTGGTGGAATTTTTGCGCGAGCCGCAGAAATTCATCGCCCTCGGTGCGCGCATCCCCAAAGGTGTCCTCCTGGTGGGCCCTCCCGGCACCGGGAAAACCCTCCTGGCCAAAGCCGTCTCTGGCGAGGCCGGTGTGCCCTTCTTCTCCATTTCCGGTTCCGAATTTGTGGAAATGTTCGTGGGTGTGGGCGCCAGCCGTGTGCGCGACCTGTTTGATCAGGCCAAGCGCCACTCCCCCTGCATCATCTTCGTAGATGAAATTGACGCCGTCGGCCGCCAACGCGGTGCGGGGCTGGGTGGTTCGCACGACGAGCGCGAACAAACCCTCAACCAGATGTTGGTAGAGATGGACGGTTTCGATACCGACACCAACATCATCATCATGGCCGCCACCAACCGGCCCGACATTCTCGATCCCGCTCTGCTGCGCCCTGGTCGTTTTGACCGCCGCGTGGTGCTCGACCGCCCCGATGTGCGCGGACGGGAAGCCATTCTCAAAGTGCATGTCAAGGGCAAGCCCCTCGAACCCAATGTGGATCTGGCCTCCATTGCCCGCTCGACCCCTGGCTTCGTCGGCGCGGACATTGAAAACCTGGTCAACGAAGCTGCCATCCTGGCCGCCCGCCGTAACAAGAAAGTCATCACCCAGGAAGAGTTTGAGGAATCCATCGAGCGCGTCATCGCCGGCCCGGAACGCAAGAGCCGCCTGATCAGCGCCGAAGAAAAACGCATCATTGCCTATCACGAAGCCGGTCACGCCGTGGTCATGAACGCCCTGCCCGAAGCCGATCCGGTGCAGAAGATCACCATCGTCTCGCGCGGCATGGCGGGCGGCTACACCCTCTCCCGCCCCGCAGAAGACCGCATCCTCATGTCCCGCAAGAAGCTCATCGCTGAGATGATTAGCCTCTTGGGCGGGCGTGCCGCCGAAGAACTGGTCTTCGATGACATCACCTCCGGCGCATCCAACGACATCGAACGCGTCACCCAGATGGCCCGCACCATGGTCACCCGCCTGGGTATGAGCGATGAAATGGGCCCGATGGTTTACGGTCAGAAAGAGGAATTGATCTTCTTGGGCCGCGAGATCTCGGAACAGCGCGACTACTCCGAAGCTGTCGCCCAAAAAATTGACGCCCAGGTACGCGCCCTGGTCAGCGAAGCGCACCAACAGGCCAAAGCCCTGCTCACCCAGTACCGCGCCGAGTTGGACGGTGTGGCGGAACTGCTGTTGGAAAAAGAAACCATCACCCGCGAAGAGTTTGAAGCGGTCTTCCCCACCCCTCAACCCAAGCACAGCGGCACCCCCGTGATGCTGGCGGGCAACAATTAATCCCCCTTCTGGTTTCAGGATCCCGAGCTGCCGGCTAACCCCCGGCAGCTTTTTTTATGTTTCTACGGTTTCTCCAGCCGCCAGCCAGGGCGGGTCTGCCGCCAGCCAGGCGAGGATCTCGTTTTCCACCCCCGGCTGCGCCGTGAACCAGTGAATGTTGGGGTCGCTTTCTTTAAACCAGTTGGCCTGACGGCGCACAAACACCCGCGTCTGCCGCTTCATCTGTGCCACCGCCTCATCCAATGAGATCTCCCCCCGCACCACCGCAGCCATCTCACGGTAGCCAATCGCCGACAGCGTCGGCAAATCCGCCCCATAGCCGCGGCTCAGCAGGCCGCGTACTTCTTCCAGCAGCCCATCCGCCACCATTTGCTCAATGCGCTGGTCAATGCGCGCGTACAGCTCCGCCCGCGGACGGCGCAGGCCGATGGTCAGACGCGTATAGGGCGAAGGGCCTCGGCCGCGCTGTTCCGAAAAACGCCTCCCGCTCTGAAACACCACCTCCAGCGCCCGCACCGTGCGGCGCACATTGGTGAAGTCAATCCCCGCCGCCGCCGCCGGGTCCACCACCGCCAGGCGCTCGTGCAGCGCCTGCGCCCCAATCTGCTGCCCCCAGGCTTCCAGGGCCGCCCGCAGCCGCGCATCCGGCTGGGTGGTCGGCGGTTCCCAGCCCTCCATCACCGCCCGCAAATACTGGCCCGTGCCCCCCACCAACAGCGGCAAATGTCCGCGGGCGTGCACCTCGGCGATGGCTTGCTGGGCCGCCTGCTGGAACACCGCCAGGCTCCACACCTCATCTGGCTCAGCCACGTCGATTAAATGGTGAGGGACGCGCGCACGCTCTTCAACGGTCGGTTTGGCCGTGCCGATATCCATGCTGCGGTAAAACAGGCGTGAATCCACCGAAATGACCTCCGCGTTCAACGCCTCAGCCATGCGCAGTGCCGTCTCCGTCTTGCCCACGGCCGTCGGTCCCACCACCGCCAGAATCGCCCGCTCAGGAATGTGCATCACTGGTACCCTCAATCATCCCATGTCCTCGTCCATTCCCGCCTGAACCGCGTTGGGGAACCAGGCGACTTCCGCAGCGGCGGCCAATTCCGGCCTGCCGCACACCGCCACGACGTCCACCCGCCAGCCGCCTGTCCATTCGGGGTGATTTTGCAGCCAATACAAGGCCGAACGCACTATCCGGCCTTGCTTGCGCCCGTCCACAGCCGTCTCCGGCAGCCCAAAGCTGCCCGTGGTGCGCGCCTTCACCTCTACAAAAACCATCTCGTCCACATCTTGCAGGATCAAGTCAATTTCGCCGTAGGGTGTGCGCACATTGCGCCCCACCAACTGCAGCCCTTTCTGCTCCAGTGTCCGCAGCGCCACCTCTTCACCCCAACGTCCCACCTGCTGCCGGCTGTCCTTTCTCGCTCTCATGCCGTCCTCACCCTTCTGCGCAGCCCGCTCAGCGCCCAAACTGCCCTTGTAGAGTCAGCGCCGCCCATAAAAATTGACAATTTCTCGAAACGTGCTAAACTAATTTTCAACCTCGGAGGCTGCCAGTATGGGTAAATATCACACATTTATCAAAGAAAGCGACCTGTTCTACAAACTGACCGTCAGCCAATTAGAACGCATTGAAGAATTGTGTGAAGAGCGGGTGTACCAGCCCGGCGAAACCATTTTTGAAGAGAACTCCCGCAGCACTGAATTGTACCTGATCTTGAACGGACGCGTGGAAATTTTGCTCAACCCGGCCCTGGTCTCTCCCGAAAACGCGGGCCACGAACCCATTTCCATCGCCAGCCTGTGGCGCGGCCAATCCTTCGGCGAAATCGCCCTGGTGGATGAGGGTGTGCGTTCGGCCAGCGCCCGCGCCGCAGCCCCCGACACGCGCGTGCTCAAAATTTCGCGCCAAAAATTCCTCGATCTGTGCAGCGCCGACCCCGAAATGGGCCACCGGGTGATGTTTAACCTGGCCCTCGACCTATCTCAGAAGATCCGCAGCGCCGATTTGAAAATCCGCGAGGTTCTGCTCTATCAAAAACCCGGGGCACATGACCCCGCCACCCCGTAATGTGGAGGTTGACCCATGCCGGCCGCTGAAATTATCGCCATCGGCACCGAATTGCTCCTTGGAGAAATCCAAGACACCAACACCCGCTTTTTGGCCCGATCGCTGCGCGAACTCGGCATTGACCTCTACCGCACGACCATCATCGGCGATAATGTCTCCCGCATTGCCGATGCCCTGCGCGAAGCCTGCCAGCGCGCCGATGTGATCATCACCACCGGCGGCCTCGGCCCCACCGTAGATGACCCCACCCGCCAGGCCGTCGCTGATTGTTTGAATGTCCCCCTGGAATTCCGCCCCGACCTGTGGCAGCAGATTCAAGACCGCTTTAAGCGCTTTAACCGCCAGGCCACCGAAAACAACCGCCGTCAGGCCTGGGTTCCCCAAGGGGCCCAAGCCATTGAAAACCCCGTTGGCACAGCCCCCGCCTTCTATGCCGAAAACGGCCCGGCTCTCATCGTCTGTCTGCCAGGCGTCCCCCGCGAGATGGAATATCTGCTGGCCAACACAGTGCTGCCCTTGCTGCGCGACCGCCTGCCCGAATCCGGCACCATCCAGGCTGTCGTCCTCCACACCGCCGGGGTAGGCGAATCGCAGGTGGATGAATGGGTGGCTGATCTGGAAACCGAGAGCAATCCCACGGTCGGTCTGCTGGCGCATCCGGGGATTGTGGACATCCGCGTCACCGCCAAAGCCCACGACGTCGATCAAGCCCACACCATGATGCAGCCCATCCTGGCCACTTTGCACAAGCGCCTGGGCGACCACATCTACGGTCAGGATGACCAGACCCTCGACAGCGTGGTGCAGTCTCTGCTGGCCGCCCGCCAATGGTACGCTCTGGCCATTGAATGCGGCCTCCAGGGCGAGCTCTACCGCCGCATTAACTCCCTACCCAATATCTCCACCCTCACCGATCTCAGCAGCCAGCCTTGCGGGCTGCCCGAACTGCGCCATCTTCTGGAAACTGAACGGTATCAACGCAGCGCGCAGGTGGCCCTGGGGGCCGTTCTCCTGCCCGAAGGCCCGCGCTACGTGCTGACGTTATGCCTCATGACCCCCACCCTCACCGTAGACCAGCAGCGCGCCTATGGAGGGTCGCCAGAAAACGCCCCTCAATGGGCCTCCAACATGGCCCTCGATTTCCTGCGGCGCCATCTTCTTCAAAAACATAAATAGAAAGGGAAGCGAATTTTATGGAAAAGGTAGATGTTTTATTGACGAACGCCCTGGTCCTCACCATGGATCAGGCCCTCAGCCAATATGAATCGGGCGCCGTGGCCGTCCGGGGCGATTCCATCGTCGCTGTCGGCCCCCAAGAAACCCTCCAGGCCCAATACACCGCCAGTCAGGTGATTGACTGCGGCGGAAAAACTCTGATGCCCGGCCTGATCAACGCCCACACCCACGTTCCCATGACCCTCCTGCGCGGCCTGGCGGACGATCTGCGCCTGGATGTGTGGCTGATGGGCTACATGATGCCGGTCGAACGCGAATTCGTCTCACCTGAATTTGTGCGTCTGGGCACGCAGATGGCCTGCGCGGAGATGATCCGCAGCGGCGTCACCTGCTTTGCCGATATGTATTACTTTGAAGAGGATGTCGCCAAAGCCACCGCCGATGCCGGCATGCGCGCCCTCTGCGCCGAATCCGTGCTCAAGTTCCCCAGCCCCGACGCCGATTCCTATGAAGAAGGCCTGGCCATCGCCCGTGATTTCATCCAGCGCTGGAAAGGCCATCCCCTCATCGTGCCGTCCATTGCCCCCCACGCTGCCTACACCTGCACGCCCGAGATCCTGCGCGCCGCGGCCGAGCTGGCCGCCGAGTTTGATGTGCCCCTCCACACACACATTTCCGAAACCGCCGGTGAAGTGGCCAACATGCGCGAGGAAAACGGCATGCCCGTGGTGCCCTACATGAAGAAATGCGGCCTGTTCGAGGCCAAAGTCCTGGCCGCCCACTGCGTTCATGTGGACGAAGGGGAAATCCGCACCATGCAGCACCTGGGCGCGGGCGTGGCCCACAACCCTTCTTCCAACCTCAAGCTGGCCTCCGGCTTTGCGCCGGTTCAGCGCATGTTGGAACTGGGCCTGAATGTGGGCATCGGCACCGACGGCCCGGCCTCCAACAATGACCTGGATATGTTCGAAGAAGTGCGTCTGGCCGCCTTTGTGGCCAAATGCGTCACCAATGACCCCACCGCTCTGCCCGCCCAAACCGCCCTGCTCATGGCCACCCGCCAGGGCGCCCAGGCCATGCACATGGATGACATCACCGGTTCTTTAGAGCCGGGCAAGCGCGCCGACTTGATCCTGGTGGACAACCGCCGCATTCACAACGCCCCCTTCTTCCGCCGCGATCCCAACGCTGCCTATGCGCAGATCGTCTACGCATCCAAAGCCACCGACGTATCCGACGTGATGATCAACGGCCAATGGGTCATGCGCGGCCGCGAACTGCTCACCCTCAACGAAGAAGAGATCCTGGCCGCCAGCATGGAATATGCCCGCCAGATTGACGCCTTCCTCACCGCTCGCGAGCAGTCGGTTTTGGCCAAGCTCATCGCCATCGGCGGCGCCACCGAGGAAGAAAGCTTCGAGGTGCAGGCTAAAGTGCCCATCAGCAATGAGCAGCCCATCCTCCAGGCTCTGCTGCACAACCCCCAGATCGAAATTCTTCGCAAGCGCCATTACCGCGAATACGACACCTATTTCCTCTTCAATGACGTTGAGCAAGGCCGTCTGCGCATCCGCGAAGATCATTTCGTGGACGATCAGGGGAAAATTGACCACGTCCGTTCTCGCCTGACCCACGTGGGCGTGTCCAGCGAATTTAACTTCCCCAGCGGTGTGCTCCTCTCCCGCAGCCGCTTCTTGGCCCCCGCCACCCAGAGCATCCGCTTCTACCGCGAATACTTCCGCCCTGACGAGGTCATGGAAATCGAAAAAGACCGTCTGCGCTATCTGGTGCGTTTCCAGGACACGGAGTTCTTTATCAATATTGACACCCTCATCCAGCCCAGCACCGGCAAATTCCTGGAAGTCAAAAGCCGCACCTGGTCGCGCAAAGACGCCGAACAAAAATCCACCCTGGCCGCGGAACTGATTTCCTTGCTGGGCGCGTCGCCCAACAACACCATCTCCCGCGATTATGTCGAGCTGTTAAAACCATAAGCCGTCTTTTGATCCATTCGGAGGGAAACCGATGATGCCGCCCTCGTCTTCAACCAAAAAATTGCGTGTGCTCTTTATCGCCTCGGAAGCCGACCCGTGGGTTAAAGTTGGCGGCCTGGGGGATGTCACCGGCTCACTGCCCCGTGCCCTGCGCGCCCTCACGCCTGAGGAAACCGGTGGGGTGCAGTTGGATGTGCGCCTGGCCATCCCCTATCACTCCATGATCCGCCAGAAAGCCAAAAACCCCAAGCTGCTCTCCCGTCTCACCGTCCGCCGCGGCAGCGAAACCCTCACCGGCCAGGTCTTTTTGATCGAAAACGCCGGCCTGCCCGTCTATCTGGTGGACGGCCCGCCCTTCCGCGAAGGCGACCCCGTATACGGCAGCGATCCGCACCTCGACGGCGAGCGTTACACCTACTTCTCCCTGGCCGTGCTGGAAGCCATGCGCCAAATCGGCTGGGCCCCAGACGTGGTGCATGCCAACGACTGGCACACCGCCCTGTCTTGCTACTGGCTGAACCTCAACCGAGCGGGCGATGATTTCTTCCGCCGCACCCGCGCCCTGCTGGCTGTACACAACCTGCCCTTCATGGGCGCCGGTGCCGAAGAAGCCACCGCGGCGTACGGCCTGCCCGCCGCCAGCGACCCCCGCCTGCCCGATTGGGCGCGGCGCATGCCTCTGCCCCTGGGGCTGCTTTCCGCCGATCACATTGTGGCCGTTTCGCCCACCTACGCCCGCGAAATTTTAACCCCCGAATTTGGCTGCACGCTGGAAACTTTCCTGAAAACGCGCGAAGCCAATCTCTCCGGCATTCTCAACGGCCTGGATTTGGATTTGTGGAACCCCGCCACGGATGCCCTGGTTTCGCCCTTCAGCCTGGAGACCCTGTCTGCGCGGCAGGCCAACAAACAGGCCCTCTTGAAAGAGTTTGCCCTCGATCCTGCCCAAAACTGGCCCCTATACATCATCATCAGCCGCATGGATCAGCAAAAAGGCATTGATCTGGCCCTCCAGGCCTTGCGTGAGCTGCCCGATCCGCATTGGCAGTTGATCCTCCTGGGTACCGGCGACGAAATTTTGGAAGAAAACGCCCGCCAGATGGAAAAAGCCTACCCCGACCAGGTGCGCGCTGCCGTGCGCTTTGATGCCCGTTTGGCGCGCCGCATGTACGCCGGTGGGGATGTCATCCTCATGCCCTCGCGTTACGAGCCCTGCGGCATGGCCCAGATGATCGCTATGCGCTACGGCTGCGTCCCCCTCGCTCGCGCCACCGGCGGCCTCAAAGATACCATCCTCGATTCGCCCGATCCTGCCACCGCCACCGGCTTCCTGTTTGAGCAGGCCTCCGTGCCCGCTCTGACAGCTGCCTTGCAGCGCGCCCAAAAAGCCTTTGCCGACCCCGTTCATTGGCAGGCCTTGCAGCGCAACGGCATGTCTCTGGATTTCTCCTGGAACCGTTCGGCGCGTGAATATCTGGCCCTCTATCAAAAGCTGGTGGAATCGCGGTCATGAAAACCCGCGCCATCATCCTGGCGGGTGGAGAAGGCACACGGCTAAGCGTTTTGACTTTCAAGCGCACCAAGCCGGCCGTGCCCTTTGCCGGAAAATACCGCATCATTGATTTCCCCCTCTCCAACTGCGTCAACTCCAATATCTTCGATGTGGTCATCATCGCCCAATACCGTCCCCAATCCCTGATCGAACACATCGGCGCGGGCGGCCCCTGGGATTTGGATCGGGAGTTCACCGGCGGTCTCAAGATCTTCACCCCCTACAAGGCGCGCGGTGCGGGCTGGTTCATCGGCACCGCCGACGCCGTTCAGCAAAACTTTGCGTTTATCAAGCGCAGCGACCCCGACCTGATTCTGATCCTCTCGGGCGACCACGTCTATAAGATGGATTACGACGCCCTCATCCGCTACCATCTGGAGAAAAAGGCCGCAGTCACCCTGTGTACCATTCAGGTGCCCCTGGAAGAAGCCTCCCGCTTCGGCATCGTCAGCGTGGACGAGAATCAGCGCGTCACCTCCTTTGTGGAAAAGCCCGCCGACCCCACCTCCAACCTGGTGAACATGGGCGTATATCTCTTTACCCGCCAGGTGCTGGACGACGAATTATGGAAGGATCATCTGCAAAAAGACTCCAGCCACGATTTCGGCAAAGACATCCTCCCCAAAATGGTGGCTGAACGCGATGACATCTACGCCTATCCCTTCAGCGGCTACTGGGTGGATGTGGGCACGGTCAATTCCTACTGGCAGGCCCACATGGACCTGCTGTGTGTGCCCCCCACGCTGGACCTGCACACCCGCGGCTGGGTCATCCACACCCGCTCCGAAGAGCGCCCCCCCGCCAATATTCAAAAAGGCGCGCGCGTCGAAGACAGCCTGGTCTGCGACGGCTGTATCATCGAAGATGGGGCCTGTGTTTACCGCAGCGTGCTCTCCCCAGGGGTCATTGTCCGTTCCGGCGCGGTCGTGCACCATTCGATTCTGCTCACCGATACCCAGGTGCAGCCCGGCGCCGTGATCAAATATGCCATTGTGGATAAACGCTCCACCATCGGTGAAAAAGCCGTCATCGGCGGTGATCCAGACGGCGAGCCTGCCATTGCCCTGGTCGGCAAAAATTCCGTCGTCCCCCCTGGCACGGTTATCCAGCCAGGGGCCGTCGTGGGCACCGATGTCATCCCTCCCGATTACACCGTATCTGTTGTACAATCGGGGCAGTACATTCAAACCAGGAGACTCCCGAATGAGCTTTAAACGTGCGTCCGGCATTTTAATGCACCCGACCAGCTTCCCCGGGCCGGATGGCATTGGTGATCTTGGCCCCGAGGCTTACCGCTGGGTGGATTTTCTCAAAGAGACCGGCTGCGGCCTGTGGCAGCTTTTACCCCTCGGCCCCACCGGTTACGGCGATTCGCCCTATCAGTGTTTTTCTGCCTTCGCAGGCAACCCCTATCTGGTCAGCCCCACCCTGCTGCTGGAAGAGGGCCTGCTCGTCCGCACCGATCTGGCCGACCGACCGGAGTTCCCTGAAGGATCGGTGGATTTTGGCCCCGTCATCCAGTGGAAACTGACCCTCTTAGATCGCGCCTTCAACCGCTTCCTGCAGACCCCCATCCCGGCCTTCCAGGCGGAATTCGCCGCCTTCCAGGCCGAAAATGCCGGCTGGCTGGAGGATTTTTCCCTCTTCATGGCCATCAAAGAGGCCAACCAGGGCAGTTCCTGGAATAATTGGCCCAAAGGTCTGCGCACCCGTCAAAAAGCCGCGCTGAATTCCTTCCGCCAGCAGTTCCAAAAGGATATTCTGCGCCACAGCTTCCGCCAGTTCCTGTTCTTCCGTCAATGGAAACAGGTGAAAGACTACGCCAACCAGCAAGGCATCCAAATCATCGGCGATATCCCCATCTTCGTGGCCTACGACAGTTCCGACGCCTGGGCAAACCCCGACCTGTTCTATCTGGACGAAGAAGGCCTTCCCACCGTGGTAGCGGGCGTACCGCCGGATTATTTCTCGCCCACCGGTCAGTTGTGGGGCAACCCGCTCTATCGTTGGGATGCCCACGCCAAAAGCGGCTATGCCTGGTGGATCCAGCGCGTGCGCGCCACCCTGAAAACGGTGGACATCATCCGCATGGATCATTTCCGCGGCTTCGCGGGCTATTGGGAAGTCCCCGCCAAAATGCCCACCGCCGAAATTGGCCAATGGGTTCCCGGCCCTGGGGCAGCGTTGTTTGAGGCGCTCACCCAGGCCCTGGGCGGCCTGCCCATCATCGCCGAAGATTTGGGCGAAATCACCCCGGATGTGATCGAGCTGCGCGACCGCTTCCAGCTCCCCGGCATGAAAATCTTTCAATTCGCCTTCTCCAGCGATGCCAATGATCCCTTCCTGCCGCACAATTACCCTGCCAACTGCGTGGCCTACACCGGCACCCATGATAACGACACGGCCCTGGGCTGGTATCAAACCGCCCCCGATGTCGAAACTGATTTCTGCCGCCGTTATCTGGCCCGCTCTGGTGAGGATATCTCCTGGGACATGATCCGCGCCGTGTGGTCATCCGTGGCGGTCATGGCCCTGGCCCCCCTGCAGGATTTGCTCAGCCTGGGCGGCGACGGGCGCATGAACTTCCCCGGCCGTGCCAGTGGAAACTGGACCTGGCGCTGCCGCCCCAGCGATTTATCCCCCGCCCTGGCGGCCCGCCTGCGCGAGCTGAACACCCTCTACAGCCGGCTGGAGGAGTGATTCCCCCGGATATTTAAAATCAACCGCCCCCCAATCCATATGAAGCGGGGGGCGGTTTTTTTCATGGTTCAGTTCAAACCGGCTCGCTGCGCGCCGCCAGGAAAATGCCCACCAGGATCAGCGCCCCGCCCACCAGCTCCACCGCCCCGGGAACCTCACCCAGCAGCAGCACCGCCAGCAGCGAAGCCCCAATCGGCTCGCCCAGCAGCGAGACGGACACCACCGTGGCAGACACATAGCGCAGCGCCCAGTTGTAGGTGGAATGGCCGATGAGCTGTGGAAATACGGCCAGCGCCAACATCCATGCGTAGGTGTTCAGCGGATAGCCCCCCGCCGGAAGCCCCGCAAACAGCACCGCCGCCCACAGGCACACCGCCGCCGATCCGTACACCACAAAAGTGTAGGCCGTCAGCGACAGGGAAGCCCGCATGCGTCGGCCGATCAACAGATACCCCGAGGCGAACACCGCCCCCAGCAGTGCCAAGAGGCTGCCCCACAAACCCTGCCCGCGCCAGCTCGCCTGCCAGTCGCAGGCCAGGCGCACACCGTCCCAGGCGCAGGTCTGGCTCAGCGCCACGATCACCCCGCCCGCCAGGGCCGCCCCCAACCCCAGCACCACCCCGCGCGGCAGGCGTTCACCCAGCGCCAGGGTGGAAAGCAGCGCCACCCATAAGGGTGTGGTCGTCACCAGCACCGAAGAAATCGCCACACTTGTATGCTCCAGCGAGGTGATCCAGGCAGCAAAATGCAGCGCCAAGAATGCTCCCGCCAACGCCAGCCCCCCCAGCGCTTTCCAACTCAAAGCGCGGATTTCCCCCCAACGGCGGCCCAACGCCGCCGGAGCCAGCAGCACTGTGGCAAACCCCAGCCGGTAGGCCGCGATCACCAGCGAAGGTGCCTCCTGCTGCGCCATGCGAATCAGGATGGACGCCGCCGAAACCGCCAGAATAGCCAATCCCAGACCCAGAATAGGGGAAATCACCGGTTTATCGCTTGTCATCACACCGCAGCCTTGAACTAGACTTTTCAGGTAGATAATGTATAGGCACTTGCAAATTACACCATTCAACGGTACACTAATACTAAGCGTTTGTGATTATAACAACAAATCCATCTCACCCATCTATCTGAATACCAGTCGGAGGAACCTATGACCCATGTAATCACCAGCCTGTGCCTGCGCGATGGCGGCTGCGCCACCGTGTGCCCAGTCGAGTGCATCGTCCCCGGGAAACCCGAAGACCAATGGCCGTGGTACTACATTGATCCGGACACCTGCATTGACTGCGGCGCCTGCGTGCCGGAGTGCCCCTTCGAAGCCATCTTCCCCGAAGACGAAGTCCCCGCGGCCTACACCGCCAAAGGCGGCGAGCGCCTGTCTCAGCCGGTGGGAACCGCTGGTTTCACCGCGGTTTATGACGGCACAAACCACGATGGTGACGCCGTGCATCTGGAAGGCACGCGCATCCTGGCTGCCGGTGAGGTGGTGGATCTCACCCCCGACATCCCTGTCAACGGCGCCTTCTTCAAAGAAGGCCCCGGCTACAGCGCCATGAACAGCTAACCCATTCTGTATGGATCATTTGAAAGAGGAAGTCCAACCCGGCCTTCCTCTTTTCATTCTCTTTCTACAGAAGCTCCCCTCTTTGCTAAACCCTTGGTGGAGGCAGCATGAGCCAGGAATATCGTTTGGAAAAAGACTCCCTCGGCACGCTGGAGGTTCCTTCCCAGGCCCTCTACGGCGTGCAGACCCAGCGCGCCGTGCTCAACTTCCCCATCTCCGGCCTGCGCCCCTGGCAGGCCTTCATCTGGTCTCTGGCCGCCGTCAAGCGCGCCGCCGCCGAGGTGAACGCTGAGTTGGGCCTGCTGGATGCCCCCCGCGCCCAGGCCATCGCTCAGGCTGCTGCGGAGATCATGCAGGGCCGCTGGGACGATCAATTTGTGGTGGATCCCTTCCAGGCCGGGGCCGGCACCAGCCACAACATGAACGCCAACGAGGTCATCGCCAACCGCGCCACCCAACTGCTGGGCGGAACCCTGGGCGAATATCGGGTGAATCCCAACGACCACGTCAACATGTCGCAGTCCACCAACGACACCATCCCCACCGCGCTGCGCCTGGGCTGCCTGTGGCGTTTAGATGAGCTTCTGGACAGCGTGGATCAACTGGCTGCTGCCTTGCGCGAAAAAGCCATCGTGTTTGACCCCATCGTCAAATCCGGCCGCACCCATTTGCAGGATGCCGTGCCCGTGCGCCTGGGACAGGAATTCGCCGCCTACGCCTGCGCCGTGGAACGCGACCGCCAGCGCATCCAGCGCGCCGCCCAGGGTCTGCGCCGTCTGGGCATCGGCGGCACGGCCACCGGCAGCGGCCTGAACGCCCACCCCGAGTATCACCAGCGTATGGTGCAGCGCCTCAGCCAGATCTGCGGGTTGGAGCTGGAACCGTCAGATAACCTGTTTGAATCCATGCAGTCTATGGCCGACGCCGCGGATTTTTCCGCCGCCCTGCGCACCCTGGCTGTCACCCTCACCCGCGTGGCCAACGACTTCCGCCTGCTCTCCTCCGGCCCGTCCACCGGCCTGGATGAAATCCGCCTGCCCCCCGTGCAGCCCGGCTCTTCCATCATGCCCGGCAAGGTCAACCCC
Organism: Levilinea saccharolytica; assembly: GCF_001306035.1. Lineage (GTDB taxonomy): Bacteria > Chloroflexota > Anaerolineae > Anaerolineales > Anaerolineaceae > Levilinea > Levilinea saccharolytica. Next base: position 31,166 of record NZ_LGCM01000043.1, on the reverse strand, counting down.
GTTCTGGCTGAAATGCTCAATATGGCCATGTTCCACGTGCAGGGCTGCGACCTGACGGTCAGTCTGGCCGCCCAGGCCGGACAGTTGGAATTGAACGTGATGATGCCCATCATCGCCCACAACCTCTTCGAAGCCATGCAGGTGATGATCGGCGCGGTGCGTGCCTTCACGGATAAATGCGTCCGCGGTCTGCAAGCTAATCCTGACAAAGCTGCCCTGTGGTTGGAGCGTAACGCCATCCTGGTCACCGCCCTCAACCCCGTCATCGGCTACGCCGCCGGGGCCGCCCTGGTGAAGGAATCCCTTCAACGCGACCTCACCGTGCGTGAAGTCGCCGTAGAAAAAGCCCGCGCCGGGCAGCTGCTGCACCGCGACACGGGCCAACCTGTAACGGAAACGGAAATTGTGGCTGCGCTCTCCGACCTACGCGCCCTCACCGAGGGCGGTATCTTTGGCGGCGGAGGCGGCGGCTAAACTGCATTCATGCGCGTACATGGCCGCGCCCACAATGCCGGCCTGGTTCAGCAGCTGCGCCGGGACAACAGGCGCGCGCGTTTCCAACAACGGGAAGAACTTGTGCGCGTTCTTGCTGATCCCGCCGCCGATGATGAACAGATCCGGCCAGAACAGCTTTTCCATCTCACTCAAAAGCTCCTGCATCCGCCGGGCGTATTTTTCCCAGGACATATCTTTGCGTTGACGGGCAGCGTCAGACGCTCGCCATTCGGCGTCTTTGCCGCGGATGGTCATGTGGCCAAATTCCGTGTTGGGAACCAACTGGCCGTCCACAAAGATGGCCGAGCCGATCCCCGTGCCGATCGTCAGCAAAATCACCACCCCGCGCTGCTGGCGCCCCGCCCCAAAGCGCATTTCAGCCAGTCCGGCGGCGTCGGCGTCGTTGACCACATACACATCCCGTTCCACCGCCTGGCGCAGCAGCGCCTGGGCGTCCAGCCCAATCCATCCGCTGTCCACATTCGCCGCTGTACTGGTGATACCGTGCAGCACCACCGCAGGGAACCCCACCCCAATCGGTCCCTCGGAGGGAATGAGGTCCACCACCTGACGGGTGACCTCAGCCACATCTTTGGGCAGCGCCCCCTCCGGAGTCGGCAGCCGAAAACGCTCGGTCACCAGTTCGCCCGTGTCCGTATCCACCAACGCACCTTTGATCCCCGATCCGCCGATATCAATCCCAACGACCTGCATGGCTTCCTCCTGACCTAAAATTCTCAAAACCGCCGGTCATGGACAGGCGTTCTGCAAATGCTCATCAAAGGTCACCGCAAAGGCATGCCTCCCAGAGCCGTCGCAGCGCGCGCGGAAATAATAATAGGGTGACTCCGCCGGATACGCTGCCGCCTGCAGAGCAGCTTGGCCGGGGTTGCAGATTGGCCCGGGGGGCAAGCCGGTGTTCCTGTAGGTATTATACAAAGATTCTGCCCGCAAGTCATCCAACGTCAGCGGGTTTTTCCACCAGGTTCCGGCTGTCTCCTGCCATCCCAACGCGTATTGAACCGTGGGGTCGCTCTCCAAACGCATCCCGGCCTGCAGACGGTTATGAAATACTGAGGCGATCAAAGGCGCTTCTTCGTCCACCACAGCTTCACGCTCGATGATGGAAGCCAGAATCACGGCCTCCTCCAGCGTCAGCCCGTGCGCCTCCACCGCGGCTAGCCAATCCGCGTCCATCTGCGCAGCGAATTCCGCCGTCAGCAGGGCCAGCAAGCTGTTCACGTCCGTGTCCCGTTTTAGCTCATACGTGCCCGGGTATAAAAAGCCCTCCAGCCGCTTCACTCCGCGCAGTTCCTCCGGCAAGTCCACTTGTGCAGGCCGTTTCACCGCCCGCAAAAAGGCATCCGGCGCAATCGTCAATCCCGAGGTCGGCAGCGCCGCGGCAATCTCTTCAGCGCGCCAACCCGCCAACACTACAAACGGAATCTGCATCGGCGTGGCGTCCTGCAGCCGGTAGGCCAGCTCCACCGCCGACCAGGCCGGGCTGAGCTGATATTCCCCCGCCTGCAAGCCCGTGTCCAAACCCGCATAGATCAAAAAATTGCGAAAGGCCTCACTGCTGCGGATCAGGCCCTCATCTTCCATACGAAAAGCCACCGCATCCACCGCCTCGCCCAGCTCCACGGTAAATTTCCGTTCCACCCCGTCCGGGTCGGCGGGTCGGGTAAGTGCATCCTGCGCCAGCAGCAGCCGCAGGGACAAATTCCAGCGCTGCATCAGCCCCAGGTGGGGCGCTGGCGGGCCAAACACCTCTGCCGCCTGGCTGGGCACGCTTTCCACCAGCCAGATGCCCAAAAGCAGCGCCGCACAGCTCAAGATCAACAGGAACACCATCAAAAGGCGGGTCGTGCCGCCCGCGCTACGCGCCATTCGCCTGCTCCTCACCCCCCATCCAATGCGCATCCAGATAGGACTGCAGCACAATCACCGCCGCTAGATCATCCAGATGCCCGCTGCGCTGGCTGCGCCGCACGCCCATCGCCACGCGCGTCTCGCGCGCCGTCTGCGTGGAAAAGCTTTCGTCCCACAGCTCCACCGGCAAATCGGTCTGCCCGCGAATTTCTTCGGCTACACGCAAAGCATGCCGCGCCGCCGGGCCAATTTCACCTTCCGAATCCAGCGCCTGCCCCACCACAATCCGCACCGCCCCCTGTTCTTGTGCCAACTGCGCCACCGCCGCCGCATCCACCCGCCGCGAGACGTGCTTCAGCACCGTCAATGGGTTGGCAATTGTCCCGGTCGGATCGCTGATCGCGATCCCCAGGCGTTTTTCCCCGGGATCCACCGCCAAAACTCGCCCTTTCACGGCGACACCACCTCAATGCGCCCGGCCAGGAAGGGCATCCACGGCCACCAGGCGGGCCGCAGGGTTATTTCTGGTGCACCTGCCAAATCTAAATGCGCACTCAGCTCGTCCGCTGCCTGCTCCGGCCGCAGCCCCACCAGCCGCCGGGATACATCCAGCGAGCGCAAATCCTGGCGCTCATTGCGTACCGCCGCCGCCTGCCAGCGCGCACCCGTCTCGTCCCATTTCACCGCCCCCACCGGGCTGATGCCCAGTGGGCCGTCCGCTGCCGTCCGCCCTGGCGGCAAATTAGCGTCCAGCGCCGTGCGTGCCACCTGCTCCACATCCGCCGCCCGCACCACCCAGGCCCCAAACTCCACTTGCAGGGTCAGCCGCAGCTGATCGCCCGGGCTGCCGGTCTCCGGTTCACGTTTTTCAACCAAAGTTTGTTCCACCGCCAGCGATTCTTCAATCCAAAACCCGTCCGGCTGCTGCATTTTCAGCTCGTTCAAAGCCGTCTGCCGCAGATTGGCCAGCAGCTCTGTACGCAAAGCCGCGTAGTCCTCTTCGGAAGGGCTGGGCACACGCCGATCCCGTCCGCCGCTGGTGGGCTGGACCTGGGTCACGCTCAGATGTGCCCCCACGGCCCCCTCGATGGCGGTGATCTGCCCCGCCTCCAGGTTTCCCACCGCTCCTGGCTGCACCGCCGCCACAGGAACCGCCGCGCTCTTTTCGCCAGTCCCTGGCAGGCTGCGTTCCTCCAGCGTGCGGAAGCGCACCACCGGCTCGCCCAAATTGCGCACCACCGTCCCCTCCGGCACGATCACCGTTTGGTCGGTCAAATTGGTAAACAGCACCTCGCCGCGCGCCGCGCTGTCGCCCACCCAAATTTCGCCGCTGCTCAGGGCGTCGCGCTGTCCTTCCACCGTCACGGTCAGCACCTGGGCTGGCACGCCGCCGGACAAATTGGGAGCTTGAATATCGGGGTGTGCCAATAAATCCAGGGTCAGCTGCTGAGGGCGCTCGGCCAGCGGCAGCCGCACCTCTGCCCCCGGCAAAAACAGGATCAGCAAGGCCGCCACCGCCAAAACACCCACGGAGAAAGCCGCCAGCCGTCCCCAGGACGGCAATTCGTTCACATGGCGGCGCTGCGGGCGAGTTTCGCTCAGCTTTTCCCGCCGGGCCAGGCTGTCTGCTCCCGCGGGCGGGCTGATCTTTCGCCGCCCCTTGCGCCGCCAGGGCCGGCGCTGGGCTTCGCGCGCCGAATCAAACACCGGAATCCCTGCCTGAGCGGCATGTTGGCGCGTATGGTAATCCCCCGTCACCAACCCCACCTGCACCCCCAGCTGCTGGGCATAGCGAGCCAGAATGATCAAGTCAATCGGGCGCCGTAGCGGGCTGCCCTTAGGCGGCCATACCAACACCACGCGCGGGGTTTTCGCCCAGGCCATCTTATCCTGGGTGGAGATGATATCGTCATGCCGTTCAAGCTGGATCACGCAAGTTTTCATGGGTGCGAGAGAATTATACAATCAAATCAGAAAAACCTTACCGCCACCGCCAAACGGTTCATCTGCCCCGGCGCAGCGCCGAGACTTCCTCCGGCCGCAGTTCACGCCACATCCCCGGCTGCAAACCCTCCAGGGTCACCGGCCCAATCGCCACCCGAACCAGCCGCAGGGTCGGCAGCCCCACCGCCGCCGTCATGTGGCGGATCTGACGCTTCTTGCCCTCATGGATCACCAGCCGCAGCCAGGCTGTTGGGCCGTGGGGCGTCACCGGCTTACTGCGAGGCGGCAAGTCAGGCGCCGGCATCTCCATCACCTGACAGCGCCGCGTGCGGTAATCACCCAGCTGCACCCCGCTGGCCAGTTGCCCCAAGGCCGCGGGCGTGGGCACACCCTCGACCAGCACCCAATACGTCTTGGGCAGGTGGTGGCGCGGGTCGGTCAGATGGTGGATCAAAGCCCCATCCCCGCTCAGAATCAGCAGCCCTTCGCTGTCGCGGTCCAGTCTTCCGGCGGCGTACACCCCCGGCAGGTCAATGTAATCCTTCAGCGTCGCCCGTCCTTCGGGATCCGTGAACGAGGATAGAACGTCATAAGGCTTATAAAACGCCAGGGTGGGTGTTTTGGCTGTCATCGTATGTGATTGTAGCCAAAGCCATGCGGTTTGGCAATGCTCCCTTCCTGGGCTATAATAACCCCACAACCAGGTGAACGCACCCCGCGCGATTCGGGATTGTTAGGAGGTAAGAGATGACAAAAACACATTGGAAACTGACCTTGGGCGCCGCGGTTCTGGCTCTGGCCGCCGCGGCTTGCAACTTGCCCGGCCAAACCGCCGCCCCAGCCCCCACCGAAAACGCCCCCGTGGCCACAGCCGTCGCTGAAACTCTCGCTGCCCAGCCCTCCGCGGCCGTCATCCTGCCCACCCTGGCCCTCACGGCCACCCCGGTGGAGATGCTGCCCAGCGCCACGCCGGAACCCACCCAGACCCCCATCCCCACCCTCACCCCGCCCCCCACACCCACCCCGCAGGATTGGAAAGCGGCCCTGGGCGCACCCACTGGCAAAGACACCCTCGACGGCGGCGGCGGTTTCGGCCTCAAATCGCCCTACGAGGATGACTACTCAAGCTTCCGCGTCAGCGGCGGCTTCCTCACCGCAGCCAGCAAAATGACCAACGGCTGGCGTTCCTGGCGGCTGCGTCCTCCGGCTATCAAGAATTTCTACCTCGAAGGCAGTTTCAACGCCAACACCTGCGGGGTCAGCGACGGTTACGGCCTGGTCTTCCGCGCTCCCAATTACGACTCCGGCCACGGCTTCTACTTCGGCATCACCTGCGGCGGCGGATACAGCCTGTCGCGCTGGGATTCCACCGGCACCACCTCCCTGGCTTCCTCCAGCGGCGACCCGGCCGTTCTGGGCGGCACCGGTCAAACCAACCGCCTGGGGGTCAAGGTGGAAAACGACCGCATCACCCTCTACATTAACGACAAACTCATCACCGAGGTCAACGGCGCGGGTTTGAGCGACGCCGGTTATTACGGCCTGTACGTGGCGGGCAGCTCCGGCAGCCTCAGCGTCAATCTGGATGAGATCGCCTACTGGAATTTACCCTGAGTCCGCACAAAGGCCTGCCATGCCCGCACCCATTTTAAACCCCAGCCTGCAAGCCGTTCAAATTGCCCAGAAAGTGCTGCAAGCCAAGCCCGTCTATCTGGACACCGAAACCACCGGCCTGGACAGCAAGGCCGAAATTGTGGAGATTTCTATCGTGGATCACGACGACACCTTGCTTTTTGAAAGCTTGGTGCGCCCCACCCGCCCCATCCCGCCGGATTCATCCCGCGTGCACCACATCACCGACGAAATGGTGAAGTCCGCCCCCACCTGGGCGGAGGTGTGGCCCAGCGTGCGCGCGCACCTCGATCGGCGCGTGATTGCCATTTACAACGAAGAATACGATCTGCGCCTCATGCAGCAGTCCCATCAGGTACACCGTATGCCCTGGCAAGAGCGCTTCAAGAGCATCTGCGTCATGAAGCTCTACGCCCAATTCCGCGGCATCTTTGACCCGCGCCGGCGCACCTACCGTTTTTTCTCGTTGGAAGAAGCCGGCCGTTCTGCGGGCATCTCCATCCCCAATTCGCACCGCGCCCAGGATGACACCCGTCTGACCCGCGCTCTGCTGCAGTATATCGCCGCCCAAGAAGCCAATGTGTAACCGCACCCAAAGGTGACCGCGCATGTTCAACCTTAGCCCCGCCCAGCAGGCCCTGGTAGATCAGCCGTTTTCACAGCGAATCTGGCTGGAAGGCCCGCCGGGAACGGGCAAAACCACCGCCGCCGTGGCTCGTCTGCGCGCCGCCCTGGAAAACGGCATCCCCGGCGATTCCATCCTGGTGCTGGCCCCCCTGCGCACTCTGGCCCAGCCCTACACCACCGCCGTCCGCGACCCAGCCTTGCCCTCCGGCAGCCCCGTCACCATCGTCACCCTGGGCGGTCTCGCCCAGCGGAATATCGACCTGTTCTGGCCCTATGTGGCCGAATCCGCCGGCTTTTCCCACCCCGAGCTGCCGCCGACCTTTCTCACCCTGGAAACCGCCCAATATTACCTGGCGCATGTCATTCAACCGCTCCTGGAAGAGAATTTCTTCGATTCCATCCGTCTGGATACCAACCGCCTGTACAGTCAGGTGCTGGATAATCTCAACAAGGCTGCCCTGGTCGGCTTTGAGGTGAACACCATCGCCGAGCGACTGAAAAGCGCCTCGCTGGGCAAACCCGCCGAGCTGCACCTCTACGAACAGGCCCAGGAATGTGCCCTGCGTTTTCGCCAATACTGCCTGGAAAACAATCTATTGGACTTCTCCCTCCAGATGGAGATCTTCCAAAAACTGCTCTGGCCCCATCCCGCCGTGCGCGCCCACCTCAGCGCCCAATACCGCCACCTCTTCTATGAAAATGTGGAAGAGGATGCCCCCGTGGTGCACGACATCGTCAGCAGTTGGCTGGGTGAATTTGAGTCCGCCCTCCTGGTCTATGACCGCGGCGGCGGATACCGCGCCTTTCTGGGGGCCGATCCCCTCAGCGCCGAGCAGTTGAACCCCGCCTGCGATCAGGAAATCTTCTTCAACGACTCCTGGGTGGTTTCCCCTGCCGTCGAGGCCCTGCGCGCCACCCTGGAAGCCTCGGTGCGCCAGCAGGATTTCAGCGCCTCACCTCTCATCCCTGAAGCCCTGGAGTTCAATTTCAGCCGCTTCATGCCTCAATCCGCTGATTGGATCGCCGAGCAGATTCGCGCGCTGGTGCAGGAACAGGATGTGCCCCCGGAGGAAATCGTCGTCCTGGCTCCCTTCCTGTCCGATGGGCTGCGCTTTGCCCTCTCCCAAAGGCTGCAAGCCGCCGGCATCCCCGTGCGCTCTCACCGCCCTTCGCGCTCCCTGCGCGCCGAAAACGCCACCCAATGTCTGCTCACCCTGGCTGTGTTGGCCCACCCCGCCTGGGGCCTGACCCCGCGCGAACTGGAAGTGCGCAGCGCCCTGCAGCAGGCCGTCGAAGGCCTGGATCTGCCCCGCGCCCACCTGCTCTATTCCATCACCTTTCGAAAAAACGCCTGGAACGGCCCGGGCTTTACCTCCTTTGAAAAAATTCAGCCCGAAATGCAGGAGCGCATCACCTTTGAGGTCGGCCGCCGATTTGAGCATCTGCGCGGCTGGCTGATGAATTACCTGGGCGGCCCGCCCGTGGAACTGGATGTGTTCATCAGCCGCCTGTTTGGCGAAGTGCTCTCTCAGCCCGGCTTTGGCTTTCACAACAGCTTCGACAACGCCGCCGTCACCGCCCGCCTGATCGAATCCATCCGCAAATTCCGCCTGGCCGCCGGGGCCGCCTTGCAGGACAGCGGCCGCAGCGTTGGTCAGGAGTATGTGGAAATGGTCGCCCAGGGGCTCATCGCCGCTCAGTACACCCAGGAATGGCAGGATGACTCGGCCGGCGCGGTCTTGCTGGCCCCCGCCTTCACCTTCCTGATGATGAACCGCCCCGTGCGCTTTCAGTTCTGGGTGGATGTGGGCAGCCGCGGCTGGTTTGAACGCCTCTACCAACCCCTCACCCACCCCCTGGTGCTCAGCCGCCGCTGGACCCCCGGCAAGGTATGGACGGACGCCGACGAAGAGATCAACAACCGCCAAACCCTCGCCCGCCTGACCAACGGCCTGCTTCTGCGCTGCCGTGAACGCATCGCCCTATCGGTCAACGCCATCAACGAACAGGGCAGCGAGCAGCGCGGGCCGCTGCTGTTTGCCTTCCAGCGGATCTTCCGCCGTCAGGCAGAAGCAGAAGGGGGCGGCCGTGTTTAACCCCCGTCCCTCCCAAGTCGAAGTCCTCAACTACGAATCCGGCTGGATGGGCGTTTCCGCCGTCCCCGGCAGCGGCAAAACCCACACCCTCAGCTCCCTGGCCGCCCGCCTCATCGCCGAAGACCGCCTGGCCGAGGAGCAAGAGATTCTCATCGTCACCCTGGTCAATTCCGCGGTGGATAACTTTTCCAGCCGCATCGCCAGCTTCCTGCGCGGCGTCAACCTTATCCCCGGCATGGGCTACCGCGTGCGCACCCTGCACGGCCTGGCCTACGATATCATCCGCGAACGTCCCGACCTGGTGGGGTTGGGCACGCAGTTCGGGGTCATTGAAGAACGCGAGCGCAGCCGCCTGCTGATGAGCTCCGCCAATGCCTGGATCCGCGCCAACATTGAACTCATTCAGAGCCTGACCCGCGCAGAGACCGACGCCTCTACCCCGCGCTTTAAACAGGAAGAGCGCTGGAATAAACTGGTCGTGGAGGTCGGCAGCGCCTGGATCCGCAAAGCCAAAGACCTCCAACTCAGCCCCGCCCAAATTGAAGAGGCTCTCAGCGCCCTCCCCGAACGCCCCTGGGTGGTGGACCTGGGCTGCAAAATGTACGCCGATTTCGAGCGCGCCTTGCGCATGCGCGGCGAGCTGGATTTTGACGACCTCATCCAGCTGGCGCTGGAGGCCATTCAGCGCGACCCCGAATTCCTCGCCCGCCTGCGTCACCGCTGGCCCTATATTCTGGAAGATGAAGCCCAGGATTCCAGCCGCTTGCAGGAAGAGATCCTGCGCCTGCTCTCCGGCCCGAACGGCAACTGGGTGCGCGTGGGCGACCCCAACCAGGCCATCTACGAGACTTTCACCACCGCCAACCCCCAGTATCTGCGCAATTTCCTGCGTGACCCCCATGTGCGCGCCCTCACCCTGCCCAATTCAGGGCGCTCCGCTCGCCGCATCCTCGATCTGGCCAACCACCTCATCGAATGGACACTGGAGGAGCACCCGGTGCCTGAACTGCGCGAGGCACTCGCCCCTCCTTACATCTTCCCCACCCCTCCCGGCGATCCCCAGCCAAACCCGCCGGACACGCCCAACAATATTTACATCTCAAGAAAGCGCACCTCAGACGAAGAACTGACCGGCATTCAAAACAACGTGCAGAAATGGCTGGCGGATCACCCCCATCAGACCGTGGCGGTGCTGTTCACCTCCAACAGCCGCGCCTTCGAATTCTTCCAAAATCTGGTTCAGGCCGATATCCCCTGCGTCGAACTGCTGCAATCTTCCGCTGCTACGCGCGACACCGCCGTGCTGCTCCACCACATCCTCACCTTTTTGGTGGAGCCAACCAACATCAAAAAGCTGGTCAGCCTGTACACCGCCTGGGGAAAATTTCTCGACCAGCAAGCTGAACTCAACCAAAACCTGCCCGTCCCGCCCGAAATTCGTCAGGCGGCCGCCAAAGCTCTTGCCGCCTGTAACCGTCCAGAACGGTACATTCAGCCCGCGGCCTTTGACGATTGGCTCCATGACCAGGAGCCTCACCTCCCGCCTCCCGTCCTCACCGACCTGGCCCTCTTCCGCGAGCGGCTGGCCCATTGGGCCCAGGCCGTTTCCCTGCCGGTGGATCAATTGGTGCTCACCCTGGCGCAGGACCTGTTCAGCGACCCCGCAGAGCTGGCCCTCACCCATAAAATTGCCCAGGCCCTGCAAGCCCAGGGGCGCTTTAACCCCGAATGGGATTTGCGCGACTACGCCGCCTTCCTGCAAAATATCGCCATGCAGCGCCAGAAGTTCCTGGGCCTGAGCGAGCAGGATACCGGCTTTGACCCCGACCAGTACCCCGGCAAAGTACTCGTCACCACCTACCACAAGGCCAAGGGCCTGGAATGGGACCGTGTGTACCTGACCGGCGTGAACAATTACGACTTCCCCTCGGCGCAGTCCTTTGACGAATACCAGTCCGAGTCCTATTTCACCGAGCCGCGGCTGAATTGGGTAGCCGAAGCCCTACAGCGTCTGGATGCCGTCGCTCAAAACGACCTGGCCGCCTTGTTCATGGAAGAAGGCCCCGCCACTCAGGAAGCCCGCTACAGCATCAGCGGGGAACGCCTGCGCCTGCTTTACGTGGGCATCACCCGCGCTCGCCGCGAGCTGCTCATCTTTTGGAACACGGGCCGCCGCAAGAACTGCCTGCAGGCCTTGCCCCTGGCCGCCCTGGAGTCCTATTGGAGAAGCCAAATGGAGGAGGACCCCCATGCCCCTTCCGCGTGAATTTGCCCTGTCGCAAAGCAGCCTGCAGGATTACGAAGACTGCCCGCGCCGTTTTGAGCTGCGCTACCTCCTGAAAGTTCAATGGCCCGCTCTGGAAAGCGAACCCGTCCTGGAACAGGAAGCCCACCGGCTGCAAGGTGAGCGCTTTCACCACCGCATTCACCAATGGATCGCCGGACTGCCCGTCCATCAGCAGCCCGTGCCCGCCGCAGACGCGGCCCTGGCCCGCTGGTGGCAGAATTTCTTGCAGGCCGACCCTCTGTCTGCCCTGCCCGCCCGCCGCTGGCCGGAATATACCCTCAACGCGCCCTTCGCTGGGATTCGACTGACCGCCAAGTACGACATCCTGGCTGTAGAGCCGGGTCAGCGCGCTGTGATCGTGGATTGGAAGACCTCCCGCCGCCGCACCCCCGGCAAGCTGCTGCGCCGCCGCTGGCAAAGCCGGCTGTATCCGCTGCTGCTGGTGTTGGCCGGGGCTCATCTCAACGGCGGGCAGCCTCTTCAGCCCGATCAGGTGGAAATGATCTACTGGTTCGCCGATTTTCCCAACGAGCCGGAGCGTTGGCGCTACTCCGCCGAGGATTTTGAACGCGACCAGGCCGCCCTGCGTGTCCACATCGCCGACTTGCAAACCCGCCCCCCCGGCCAGTTCCCCATGACGGTGGATACCCGCGCCTGCCAGTTCTGCGTGTACCGCTCCCTGTGCGACCGCGGGGTCAGCGCCGGCCCCTGGGAAGAGGAGCTGGACGCCGAAGAACCGCAGCCCAGCGCCGCGCCGCTCTCGGTGGATTTTGACCAGATTGGGGAGATCGAATTTTGAGCCTGCCCGCCCTGGAATGGATCGAACCCGCCGCGGTAGAGCCTTCTCCGCAGGCCCGCGAGGCCGCCGGCAGCGATCTGCTGGCCTGTGTGCTCGCCCGCCGCGGGGTGACTGCTCCCGCTGACATTCTGGCCCTGCTCAACCCCGCCGGTCAGCCTGCCCATTCCCCTTCTGATCTGCCCGATCTCGACCTGGGTGTAGAGCGCACCGCCCGCGCCTTGAAACTCGGCCAACGCATCGGCGTGTGGGGGGATTTTGACGTGGACGGCCAGACCTCCACCGCCCTGCTGGTGGGCGCACTGCGCAGCCTGGGCAGCGACGTCTGTTATTACATCCCCATCCGCGAGAAGGAATCCCACGGCGTGCATGTCGCCTCGCTCAGCGCCTTCTTGCAGCAGGGCGTACAGCTCCTGCTCACCTGCGACACGGGCGTTACCGCCCACGCCGCGGTGGAGTTCGCCGCCCAGCAAGGCGTGGACACCATCATCACCGATCATCACGGCCTGCCCCCCACCCTGCCCCCCGCCGCCGCGGTCATCAACCCCCAGCGCCTTCCCGAAGCCCACCCCCTGCGTCCGCTGTGCGGTGCCGGCACCGCCTATAAATTCATCGAGGCCCTCTACGCGCACCTCGGCCGCCCCGGCGAAGAAGCCCAATGGCAGGATTTGGCCGCCTTGGGAACCGTGGCGGATTTGGCCCTGCTGACCGGCGAAAACCGTCCCCTGGTGTGGCGCGGCCTGGAACAACTGCGCCAAAATCCTCGCCTGGCCGTACAGGCCATGCTGGAAAACGCCAACATCAAAGAAACCTGGCTGACGGAAGAACACATCAGCTTCACCCTCGCTCCGCGCCTCAACGCCCTGGGGCGTCTCTCTGACGCTAACCCCGCCGTCGAGTTCCTGCTCAGCACCAGCCCCAGCCAGACCGCGGTCTTTGCCGCCCAGTTGGAAGGGTATAACCTGGAACGCCGCCAGCTGTGTGATCAAGTCTTCGCCGCCGCCCAAAACCAGATCCGCCAGGATCCTGGCCTGCTGCGCAGCCCGGTGCTCATCCTCCACCACCCCCTCTGGCCCGGCGGCGTCATCGGCATCGTCGCCAGCCGCCTGGTGGAGCTGTACCAGCGCCCTGTGCTGATGCTCACCGGTCATCCTGACGGCCCGCTGCGCGGCTCGGCCCGCTCGGTGGAGGGCGTGCACATCACCCAGGCCATCGCCGAAACCGAATCCCTGCTCCTCGGCTACGGCGGCCACCCCATGGCTGCGGGGCTGGCCCTGCCTGCCGAGAAATTGGGCGCCTTTCGCCGCGAGCTGGCCCGCGCCGTCCGCCGCCAAACCGCCCAGCAAGCCCCCGTCGGCCAATTACTCATTGACGCTGAGCTGCCCCTCGGCCGCATTGACTTAGATCTGGTCGACGGCCTGGAGCGCCTGGCCCCCTTCGGCCCCGGCAATCCCCCCCTCACCTTCGTGGCCCGCGGGGTCAAACTGCGCGGCGAACCGGTGGGAATTGGCCGCGGTCAGGAACACCGCCGTATGCAGGTGCTCGACCCCCAAAGCGAAACGCTGCTGGAAATGCTCTGGTGGCAGTCCGCCGATCTGCCCTACCCCCAGGGCGAATTTGACCTGGCCTACCGCCTGCGCGCCAGCACCTTCCAGGGTCAGCGCCGCGTTCAAGGCGAATGGGTAGCCTACCGCGACCGCGAGGGTGCGCCCATTCCGGTGGCCCAGGCCGCCGTCACCCTCACCGATTGGCGCGCTGTGCGCGCCTGGGAAGACCTGCCTGCCCCCCTGCCCCCCGATGCGCTCATTTGGGCTGAGGGTCTCACCCCGCGCCTGCCTGGCTCAGTAGACCGGTTGGGCTGGCGTCCCGCCCCTGTGCTGACCGTCGCCACCCTGCCGCCCAGCCGCGGCGACCTCAACGCCGCCCTGCAGGCCGTTCAGCCCCAAACCGTGATCCTCCTCGGCATTGACCCCGGCCTCGACGAGCCTCAGGCCTTCCTGACCCGCCTCAGCGGACTGGTGCGTGCCGTGCTCAAGCGCCCCGAGCCCACCGAATCTCTGACCCGCCTGGCCGCTGCCATGGCCCACCCAGCGCACAACGTGCGCCTGGGGCTGGAATGGCTGGCTGCTGCCGGGCATATCCACATGCACATTTCGCCTGAAAATCAAGTTGTTTTTTCCTCGGGCGGCGATCCTGACCCGGCCCTCGCCCAACGCCTGGAAGCAGCCCTGCGCGCCGCTTTGCAGGAGACGGCCGCCTTTCACGCCTATTATCTGCAAGCGGCCCCTGCCGCTTTGACCGCTCATTCACCCGCCCGTACGTAGGAGGTTCCCGATGACAGACAAAATCCGTTGGGGTATTTTGGGTGCGGCGCGCATCGCCGCCAACCAGTTCAACCCCGCCCTGCGCAAATCCGTCCGCAGTGTGCTGGCCGCCGCCGCCAGCCGGGATGAAGCCAAAGGCCGCGAGTTTGCCCGCACCTGGGGCATTCCCCGCCTGTACACCCGCTACGAAGACCTGCTGGCCGACCCAGACATTGACGTGATCTACAACCCCCTGCCCAACCATCTGCATGCCGAATGGACCGTGCGCGCCCTGCAGGCCGGGAAACACGTCCTGTGTGAAAAGCCCCTCGTGCTCACCCTCGATGAGATGCAGCGGGTGGAAGAGGCCGCCCAAAGCAGCGGCAAAGTCGCCGCAGAAGCCTTCATGTACCGCCACCATCCCCTCACCCATGCCGTGCAGGAGATCGTCGCTTCCGGTGAACTGGGGGAGATTCGCCTGATGCGCGGTGCTTTCTCCTTCTTCCTCAACCGCCCCGATGATTACCGCTGGGACCCGGCCGCGGGCGGCGGCAGCCTGTGGGACGTGGGCTGCTACCCCGTCAGTTATTTCCGCATGCTCACCGGCAGTGCCCCCCTCACCGTCCAGGGCTGGCAGGTCACCGCTCCCAGCGGCGTGGACGCCAGCTTCAGCGCCCTGCTGCGTTACCCCGGCGACATCCTGGCCCAGATCGACAGCAGTTTCGCCACCCAGCCCTACACCACCATCGAGGTGCGCGGCTCCAAAGCCACCCTGTGGGTTCCCAAACCCTTCCTGTTCTCCAGCCGCGCCGATCTGTTCATCACCCAGGACGGCCGCCAAAAACGCCGTTCCTTCTCCCTGCCCCACCTCTACCTGGGCGAAATCCGCGACATGGAAGACTGCATCCTGGAGGGCAAATCCCCGCGCCTTTCCCTGGCTGAAACCCGCCAGAACACCGCCGCTCTGCTGGCCCTGTATGAATCCGCCCGCACCCAGCAGCCGGTTCACTTGCGCCCTTGAAAATGCGCCTGTTTGTGATATACTTCATGCCGGTACGAACGGGAATCATAACCCCCGTACTTTCCGCTTCTGGCGCGCTCACGGCGCTGTCCAGGGGCTATCCCGAGGAAAGGAGGATTCCGAAATGCGTAAATATGAGGTGATGTTTATTTTGCAGGCTGACCTGGACGAAACCAGTCAGAACACTGCCATCGAGAAAGTTTCCGGTTGGATTACCGAACCGGGCGGCAGCGTTGTGAAAGTGGATCGCTGGGGCAAGCGCCGGATGGCTTACGCGATCCGCAAGCAGCGCGAAGGTTACTTTGTGCTCATCGAAGCTGAAATGGCCCCCAGCGCCACCAGCGAGCTCGATCGCAACCTGCGCTTCTTGGAACCTGTGCTGCGACACATGATCACGGTAACAGAGTAATCGCCGGACGTTCCTGCCATGTCAGGTCGCACGGCAAGGAGTTGGGTATGAGTCGAGGATTGAACAAAGTCATGATCATTGGCCACCTGGGGCGCGATCCAGAAATGCGCTACACGCCCTCCGGCCGACCGGTCACCACCTTCACCGTCGCCACCAGCCGCACCTGGAACACCGCGGACGGCGAGCGCCATACCGAGACCGAATGGTTTAATGTGGTCACCTGGGGAAACCTGGCCGAGATCTGCAAACAGTATCTCACCAAAGGTCAGCAAGTCTATATCGAAGGGCGTTTACAGACCCGCCGGTGGGACGACTCCGAGGGTGTCAAACATACCAGCGTCGAGATTGTTGCCAGTGAAATGATGATCTTGGGAGACCGACGCGACTCAAATCACGCCCCTGCCGGCGATAGTTCGGAAACCGAAGATATTGAAGATGAATTCCCCTTCTAGGAGAAGGACACCATGAGTGATGAAAATATGATGGAAGGTGGAGCTCCTTCTGGTCGCCGCTATGTCGCGCGCCCGAAGATCTGCCAGTTCTGCGCGGACGCCAACATCAAAATTGACTACAAGAGTGTTGAACTGCTGCGCCGTTACGTGACGGAAGAGGGCAAAATTCGCCCCCGCCGCCAGACCGGAACCTGCGCTCGCCACCAGCGCGAATTAGCCATGGCTATCAAGCGTGCTCGCCACATTGCTTTACTGCCGTATGCGGCTGAACCCCTGGAAGACGCTCTGCGCTAAATCCAGTATGATCCTCAACAGGGCATGGAGTGCAATTTCTTGACTCTATGCCCTGTATTTAATGCAAAGGTTGCCCGATGTCGAAGTCTACTGCCCCGAAAATCGTAAACCGAAAACATGAGGCCCGCGCTGAGATCGAACGCAGACAGCGCCGCCTGCTGCTCATTGGAGCCATTGTCACCGTTGCTATCGCAATTCTGGTGATTGTTTTTGGCGTTCTCAATGTCAACGTCTTTGAAAAAATGCGCCCGGTCGCTCGCGTGGGCTCCACAAATTTGACCGTCAATCAATTTGTGGAAGAAGCCCGTTTCTACCGCTGGCAGCTCATTGGTCAGTATCAGAATACCTACCAGATCTACCAGATGTTTGGCGAAGATCCCAACTTTGCTGCCTCTTTCCAGCAAAATCTGGTGCAGATCCAGACCCAGTTGGATAGCACCTCCAGCGTGGGTACTGCCGTGCTGCAAAAGATGGTGGAAGATCAGCTCGTGGCTGATAAGGCCAAAGAAATGGGTATTTCCGTCAGCGCAGACGAAGTGGAAGCCTATTTGAAAAACGGTTTTGGCTTCTTCCCCGACGGCACCCCCACCCCCACGGTGGCCCCCACCACGGCGCCCACCTCCACCCTGTCGCCGCTGCAGTTGACCCTCTCGGCCCCCACCGCCACGGCCCAGCCCACCGCCACCGCCACGCTGGATCCGGCCGCGACGGTTGAGCCCACCGCAGAACCCTCCGTGGAAGCCCCCACCCCTACGGTCGATCCCAACGCCACGGCCACCCCCGTTCCCACAGCCGAGCCCACCGCCACCCCCTACACCTTCGAAGGGTATCAAACCGAGGTGGCCAATTACATCAAGACTCTGGGCGAATCTAACGTCTCTGAGACCTTCTTCCGCGAATTTATCCGTAAGCAGATTCTGCGCGAAAAGGTGATGGAAGCCTTCACCGCCGATCAGCCCGCTGCGGAAGAGAAAGTGTGGGCCCACCATTTCCTGGTTCAGGATGAAACCGAAGCCAAGCTCATCAGTGAGCGGCTCAAATCCGGCGTGGAATGGAACGTGATCGCCGCTGAAATCGCCCAGGATACCACCGGTGAAAAACGCATGGAAGACCTGGGGTGGTTTGCCCGCGGCGCGATGGTCAAAGAATTTGAAGACGCCGCTTTCAGTTTGGAAGTCGGCGCCATCAGCGATCCGGTCAAATCCAGCTTTGGGTATCACATCATCCAGGTTCTGGGCCACGAAGACCGCCCCCTGAGCGCCGCTGAATGGATGTCTGCCCGCCAGGAAGCCTTCCAAACCTGGCTTGATGAGCAGCGCGCAAGCGATCTGGTGGAAGAATTCGACCGCTGGATGGATTATGTGCCGGTAGAGCCTACCCTGCCCGCCGAAATCCGCGTCCCGCTCAGCTAGTTCGTCCTCAGCTTAAAAACAGCACGCCTCCGGAGGTTTTTGATCCAGAGGCGTGTTTTTTATACTTCTTCTCGATCCTAGGAGTGCACCATATCTTCGCCCACCTCGTCCAGCTTCAGGCTGATCACCTGGCTGGCCGAGTCTCGCCCCATCGTCACCCCATAGATCACATCCGCGGTCTGCACCGTGTTGCGGTTGTGGGTGATGAGCACAAACTGCGTGTTGGCGCTCAGTTCCTGTAAAAGTTCGCAGAAACGTCCCACGTTGGACTCATCCAGCATGGCGTCCACCTCGTCCATCACGCAAAACGGCGTGGGCGAAACCTTCAGCAGCGAGAAAACCAAAGCCACCGCCGTCAGGCTGCGCTCGCCGCCCGAAAGCAGCGAAAGCCCCTGCTCGCGCCGCCCCGGCAGCCGCGCCTCAATGTCAATGCCCGTCTCGGTGATGTTGTCCTCATCGGTCAGCACCAGCCGCGCGCTGCCCCCACCAAACAGCCGCGTAAACAAAACCTTGAATTCCGCCGCCACCGCATCAAACGTTTTGTGAAATTCGCGGTGCATCAGCTCATCCAGCTCCGCGATCACTTTGCGCAGGTCTTGATCCGCCTTGTGCAAATCCTGCACCTGTGCGGTCAGGAAATCAAAGCGTTCCTTCACCGACTGATACTCAGCGGCCGCATCCGGGTTCACTGCCCCCATGCGCCGCAGCAGCGACCGCTGGCGGTTGATGTTCTCTTCCAGGTCCGTGGGGATCTCCGTCAAGGTCGGCAGCTCCGCCACCATATCGCCCAGGGGCAAAGGCGTGGGGCCGCTTACCTTCTGGTTGTATTCGTACATCACCAGTCCAAAATCGTCCTCAATCCTCCGCTGGAGTGAATCCAACGATTCACGCTGGCGGGTCAGTTCGATCTGCGCCTGGGCAGTATGTCGTTCAGCCACCGATAAAGCCTGCTGCACCGCAACCTGATCCCCTTGCTGGCGGGTGTAATCGGCCTCCAGGCTTTCCAATTCTGCCTCGCCGGGGGTGATTTCCTCCTGCAGCGCATCCATCTGCGCCGTCAGTTCGGCTTCCCGTCCGCGCAGCTGGTTCTTTTCAGCATCCAGGGTTTTCAGGCTCTCCGCCGCGCCCTGACTGCGCTGTTCCAGCGAGCGCCGTTCGCGCCCGTTGGCTTCCAGCGACTGGCGGTATTCTTCCAGGCGTTTTTCCGCGTCCCCCACCGCGCGCGAGGCCACTGCCACGCCGGTGCTCCAATGCGCCACCTGGGCCTGGAATTCTTCCATCGGCAGGCTGTTCAAAGCCCGTACCTTCTCGCGCACACCTTCCTGCAAACTTGTGATCTGGGTGGTCAGTCCTTCCAGGTCGGTCTGAATCTTCCGCAGTTCGGCTTCGCCTTGATTAATTTGGGTTTCCACCCCGCTCACCTGCTTGCGCTGCCATTCTCCCCGCTGGCGGGCCTGCTCCACCTCATTTTTGGCCTGCTGTTGGGCCTGATTGGCCTGGGTCAGGGCCTGCGCATAAGAGCGCACCTGCTTGTCCTGCTCCTGAAGCCGCCCGCGGCGGTCGTTCAGTTCTTTTTCCAGGCGCTCCAACTGCGCCTGCACCCGCGCGCGCTGTTCCTCAGCCGTATCCAGGGCTTCCTGCAGCTCGCGCATCTGCCGTGGGCGTGCAATCATCCCCGCCCGCGCCTCCTGCCCGGCCACCACCACCCCCGAACCCCAAAAGACCTCGCCCCGCAAAGTCACCACCCGCGCCGAAGCCGGCAGCTTTTGGGCAGCGCGGCGCGCCGCGCCGCGGTTTTCGGCCACAATCACCTGCCCCAGCAGCTGTTCCACCAGGGGGGATAAATCTTCCGTGGTGCGCACCAAATCGGCGGCGTTGCCCACAATGCCCTCCCCCGCGGGCAAATCCGGGCGTTCCACGCTCAAATTCAGCCGTTCTGGGAACAGAACCGCCCGTCCCTTGCCGCCTTCCAGCAGATCCAGAACCTGATCGCTCTGGCTCTCGCCGCCCATCAGCACGCCGTCCAAAAAATCACCCAGCACCGCCGCCACAGCCACCTCGTAGGCAGCCGGCACATCCAACACGCCGCTGAACGGGCGAAAACGGCCTTGCAGGCGGCCTTTTTGCGCAGCCTCCAGCAGGAACTTAGCCCCCTGGTTCAGGCCCGAAAACGAGCGTTCGGCCTGTTCCAGCACATCCAGCTGCGTGCGCAGCCGCGTGCGTTCCGCGTCCAAATGAGCGCGTTCATCCAGAATCGTCTTGCGCTGCCCTTCCAGCTTTTCCAAATGCTGGCGCGCCTCCAGCAGCTCATCCTCCGCCAGGTTCAGCACCGTTTCCGCCTGTCCGGCTTTCTTGCGCGCCTCTTCAAAGCGCTGCTCGGCTTTCCGCAGGGCTTCGGTTTCCTGGCTGGCGGCGGCCAATAGACTCTCGCGTGATTTTTGCAGGGTCACCAGCCGGTGGCGCAGTTCATCCTGATGCGCGCGGGTCTGCACCTGGCGCGTTTCCGCCTGGGTCAGCTGCTGGCGCGCCTCGCGTAAAACGCGTTCGCTGCGGTCGCGCTCCTGCCGGCGTTGGTTCAAACTTTCGCGGGCCGCGTCCACCTGGCGCTGGGCTTCCTGCGCCTCCCCTTGCAGCCGCTGCAATTCAGCTTGCTGCGTGTCCAGGCGCGCCTTCCAGCCCTGCTCGGCCTCCTGCAGCCGCGCCAAATCAGCTCCTAACGTGTTCTGCTGTTCCTGCAAAGCCCGCTGACGCTCATCCATCACCGCCAGGTCGCGGCTGATCTTTTCGCGTTGGCGGTGCAGTTCGGCGGATTGGCCGTGCAGCTGGTTCAGCCGTTCGCGCACCCCTTGCAGCTTACCCCGCAGAACGCCCACGCGCTGTTCCACCTCGTTCACGCGCAGACGCGCCTGCCCCAACCGCTCTTCTTGCTGATGAAAGGTCTCGCGTGTGCGCAGCAGTTCCTGCTGGCTGCGGTGCCAATGGTACCCATACCAGTCGCGCAGCAGCACCTTCAAGTCGGCCTTGATCTGTTCATACTCAAGCACCCGCCGCGCCTGTTTTTCCAGGCTGTGCAGCCGCGGCTCCAATTCGCTCAAAATATCCAGAACCCGTTCCAGATTGCGTTTGGTGGTGTCCAGGCGGTTCAGCGCTTCTTCGCGCCGTGTGCGGTACAGACCAATCCCCGCCGCCTCTTCAAAGAAGCGCCGCCGCTCCTCAGGCTTCAGCGACAGGGCCGCATCCACCAGCCCCTGCCCGATGATGGTGTAGGTGCGCTCAGCCAGGCCCGATTTCGCCAAAAGCTCAGAGATTTCCTTCAAACGTACCCGCTGACCGTTCAGCAGGTATTCGTTCTGCCCGTCCCGATAGGCTCGCCGCGAGATGGACACTTCGCTGAAATCAATCGGCAGCCAGCCGTCCTGGTTGTCAAACGTGATCGTGGCCGAAGCCATGCTGGCCCGCGGACGAGATTCGGATCCCGCGAAAATCATATCGTCCGTTTTTCGTCCCCGCAGCAAGGAATAGGACTGTTCGCCCAACACCCAGCGCAGCGAATCGGCCACATTGGATTTCCCCGCGCCGTTCGGCCCGACAATCGTCGTGATCGCGCCGGAGAACTCAAACAGGTTCCGGCTGGCGAACGTTTTATACCCCTGCAACTCCATTGATTTTAAACGCTGCGGCATTCGTTATTTACTTTCTATTGAAAATGCGCGCCCAAAAGCGCGGTTAGTCCGTCAGGCCCAGACGATCCAGGGCATTTTGCGCAGCCATCTTGGCTGCCGCCTGCTTGCTCGACCCGCTGCCGCTGCCGTAAATCTCGCCGTTCACCAGCACGTCCACGTCAAATTTCTTGGAATGATCCGGGCCGGTGGCGCTGCGCGTCTGATAAATAGGTGTGGTATAGCCCTGCGCCTGTGCCCATTCCTGGAACTGCGATTTGGGATCCTCAGCCTTGTGGTTGGCCAGCACATCCTCAGCCGCATCTTCCAACAGCGGTGAGATAAATTGAATCACCGCATCCACGCCCGCATGCAGGTACAAAGCGCCGATCACCGCCTCAAAGGTGTCGCACAGCAGCGCCGGTCTCTCGCGCCCGCCCCCCTGTGATTCGCCCCGCCCCAGGCGCATGGCCTGCCCCAAATTCAGCAGCCCGGCAAAATAAGCCAGCTGCTCCGTGTGCACTAGGGCCGAACGCATGCGCGTCAGGTCGCCTTCGGGCATCTCTGGGTAGCGGTTATACAGCCACGCCCCCACCACGAAATCCAACACGGCATCGCCCAGGAACTCCAGGCGCTCGTTGTCTTCCAGGGCTTCGGGATGTTCATTCAAATAGGAGCGGTGGGTCAGCGCTCGCCCCAGGAGCATCCAATCCGTAAACGGCAGGTTAAGACGCTGCGCGAGCTGTTGGGGGCTTTCCAAAGTCCCCGACGCTTGACTGTTCGATTGCATGAGTCCTCCAGTATGAACTCACGGCTCGCCAACCACCTGTTCGGCAAGCTGTTCAGGTGGCTGGCGGCCCATTAGTTCCAGGGTTACTTAGCGGTTGGAATATATTTTAACCCGTTACCTGTCAAAATCAAGATGACAGGCTCAGGCAAATTCACGCGTACCTGTGACAGCGCCGCCCACACCAGGGCCGAGGTCGGCTCCACATAAATACCCTGGCGATTCAACGCCTGCGCGGCGGGCAAAATTTCAGCTTCGGGAACCGCTGTAAACAGCCCTTTGCCCGGCGGAATTTCATGCAGCAGCGCCGCACCCCGCACCGGCTGGGTCACGCGCACGCCTTCAGCCAGGGTAGTGTTTTCGGCTGCCGCCGCCGGTTGGCGCAAACCCTGCGAAAAGGCCTCGGCCATCGGCGCGCAGGCCGCTGCCTGCACCCCCACGTAAAACGGCGCGCGGGCGATCAGCCCGGCCTGCTCCAGGGCGGCAAACCCGCGCACCAGCCCCAAAAGCAGCCCGCCGTGCCCCGCAGGGGCCACCACCGTCCCCGGCGCACCCCCCAGCGTCTCCCAAAGTTCATAAGCAATCGTGGCGATCCCGCTTAAGCCAAAAGGCAAGTACGCGTGGCTGGCATACACCGCCCCCGCCAGCACCTCTTCCATCACCGCCGCGGCCGCCGCGCTGCGTGGCCCCGCCACCGCCGCCAGCTCGGCCCCATAGGCTTCAATCTGAATGCGCTTGGGCCCCGAGGCGCTGGCCGGAACGAACACCCGCCCCCTCATCCCCGCCCGCGCGGCATACGCCGCGAAGGAAGCCCCCGCGTTGCCCGATGAATCCTCCACCGCGCTCTCTGCCCCCCGCGCCCGCAATTGGCTGATCAGCACTGCCGTACCGCGGTCTTTATACGAGCCGGTTGGGTTCAGCGATTCCAGTTTCAGACCAATGGAACGTCCATCCCTCTGCACCCACACCAGCGGCGTCTGCCCTTCTCCCAGCGTCACCACCGGCGCGCCGCTGAACAGGTCAAAAGCCGCCCGGTAACGCCACATCCCCGGCTGGCGCGGGTCTACCTGCGCCGGGTCAAAAAGCGGCGGGCCGTCAAAATCAAACACGCCCCCGCAGGTCGGGCACACGTGCGGCAGCCCCTGAGCGGGGTAAGCCTGTCGGCAGGAAACGCAGCGAATCGTGGGCATCTTTTCTCACTCTCCTGGCTTTGGGAAATAGTCCCCTTCCACCCAGGCTTCACCCTGGGGGCCGACCTCTTTTTTCCACACCGGCACAATCTCTTTCAGCCGGTCAATCCCGTAGCGCGCCGCCTCAAACACACCCGTGTCGCGGTGCGCCGCGGCGCAGGCGATCAGCACCGTGGGCGTTCCAGGATCCAGCCGCCCGATGCGCTGCACCACCACAATACCTTCCACACTCGGCCAGCGTGCGCGGATTTCCTCGGCCACCTGGGTCATCTTGGCTTCGGCCATGGGCGCATAGGCTTCATATTCCAAGAAGGCCGTATCGTGCCCCTCGCCCCGCGTCGTTTTGCCGCGCACAATTCCGCTGAACACGCAGATTGCCCCGGTGGTTTCCTGGGTGATCAGCGCCGTCAATTCGTCCAAATCCAACGGGTCGTAGGTGATCTTTACAAAGGTCGGAAAGCTCCCCGCCCCGCCGCTCACCGGCGGGAAGAAGGCCAGCTCCGCCCCTTCGTGCAGCACATCCTCGTCCGCGGCAAATTCCTGATCCACCGCTGCCAAAGCCCGCTCCACAATCCCAGCGTCCAGGGTGGGGATCTTCTCGGCCAAAGCCGCCCGCGCCGCCCCCACCGCCGCGCCTTCGGGCAGTTCGAGGGTCAGCTCCGCACGGCCCGCGCGCTGTTTTAACGTGGCAAATAGCAACACTCGTATCTTCATCGCAGCCCTTATTCGTTAATCACGTCGCCGCTGCGGCCGCCGTGTTTTTCCACCAGGCGGATGTTGTGAATCCGCGCGGTTTTCTCCACCGCTTTCACCATGTCATACACGGTCAGCGCCGCCACAGAAACCGCTGTTAAGGCTTCCATCTCCACGCCGGTTTTGCCCACCAGCCGCGCCGAGGCATAAATTTGTACCCCCGGCAGGTGGTCGTCCAGCTCCAAAGACACTTCCACCTGGGTCAAAGCCAGGGGGTGGCACAAGGGGATCAGCTCGCTGGTGCGCTTGGCCGCCATAATGCCCGCCAGCTGCGCCACCGTCAATACATCCCCTTTCTTCATCAAACCCTGCCGGATCAGCGCCAGCGTCTCCGCGCGCAGGATCACCTCACCCCGCGCCGTTGCGCTGCGCTCCGTGTCGGCCTTTGCGCCCACGTCCACCATGTGCGCGCGGCCTTCCTCATCAAGATGGCTCAATTTTTCATCAGTCATAGGGTGATTATATCCGATCGCCCGCAGATGTTCTACCCATCTGCCGCCGCCACATTCCCGCGTCTTAAAATCCATCCCAGGATCCCCACTGGGCTGATATAATCGGGGGCGTGAGTCTACATATTGCCGGACACCAAACCGATGGCTACCGCGTCAGCACGCCTGTGTATGAAGGCCCGCTGGACCTGCTCCTCGATCTGATCGAGCGGGCTGAGTTGGATATCACCAGCCTGGCTTTGGCCCAGGTGACCGACCAATACCTGGCCTACCTCTCGCAGCTTACAGACCGCGACGCCGATCAGGTCTCCGCCTTTCTGGTGATCGCCACCCGCCTGGTGCTGATCAAATCCCAAAAACTCCTGCCGCGCCCTCCCGACCCCGAAAATGCACTGTCCGAAGAGGAAGACCCCGGCGAAGCTCTGGCCCGCCAGCTCATCCTCTACAAACGTTTCAAAGAATTGGCCGTCCATCTGGAGCAGCGCGACGCACAAGGTCTGCGCACCTATCTGCGTTTGGCTGCCCCGCCCATCAAAGTGGATGCCCACTTCGACTTGTCCGGTGTCAGCCTGGCCGACCTTCTCCTGGCCGCCCAGGAATCTCTGCTCAGCCAGCCCTCCCTCACCAACCTCGACCGGGTGGTCAACATGCCCCGCATCACCATCCGCGATAAGATCAAAATTATCCTGGATAAGCTCAACGCCACCGACCGGGCCAAGTTCCACGAGCTGCTCAACACCCGCAGCCGTGTGGAAATTGTGGTCACTTTCCTGGCCATGTTGGAACTGGTCAAGCGCCACATCATCCACGCCCAACAGGAAAGCTTATTCGGCGAAATTCAGCTGCAAGCGGAAGGCCCCCTGCAGGATGCCGAAGTGGCCGAGCTGGACTTCAGCGAATAGCCAAAAAAAGCCCCCAAGCGGCCTCAACGGCTCTCAGGGGCAAACCAAACCATCTTCCAGAAAACCCGCAGGTTATTCTTCTTCGGCTTCGTCCGGGTCTTCCGTCACGCTGTACGGCAGCCGCCCGCCGATCCACACCGCCATCAAACGCACATCATCTTCGCTGGCGGTCGAATCGGGATACATCGTGCGGTAGGTTTCATTGAGTACATCATAGGTGTCCGCCGCGGGCCATTCGGTCAAAAACCCGGGCAGCTTGCTGCGGTCGGCTTCCGGCGGCAAAATTTCCCAGCCGCGCGCCTTCAGCAGCTCGTACACCTGCGCCGCCAGGGGGGCGTTGATCTCGCTCCAGGCCTGAAGAATTTGCGCCACAAACTCAGGGTAGCGCTCAAAACCCTGGGCGCTGCCCTTGATTTTCATCGGTGTGGGCGCCAGGGCGCTGTTGCGAAAGCCCGGCACGCTCACCATGCGCCGCACCAGCGCGTTGATCGTCCCGCGCCGTGCGCCCGAAAGCTGCTCCAGATGGTTAAACACCGCGGTCAGCACAGTCTGCCGGTATTCAGGCAGCATAAACTCGTTGATACTGTGAAAGGGGAGGAACTTAGCTTGTTTTTCGCTCATAGAGCCGATTATAACAAGAAACCTGGGGTTGTGCAGGTCACAACCCCAGGTGCGCATTACCAAATCATGCTGGGCTTACCCGCCCGGGATGATCACCCAGGCCAAAACATATAACAAAATCCCCGGCACCCCACCCGGCAGGAAGGCCAACAAGAAAGCCAGGCGGAACCAGAAAGCACTGATCCCAAAAAACTCACCCAAACCACCGCAGACCCCCGCCAAAACGCGGTTGCGGCGGGACCGGCGCAGCGCGTGACTCACTTCGTTCATCGTGTATGCTCCTTTTACTTGCAGTCAGCCTTCATCGACTCTGTTGTTTCCGATCTGAAGGTCTACAAGATATACGCCTCGGGGCGTAAAAAGTTGCATACAGAGCTAGGCCGCGCTCACCCGCGCGCTCATTTCGTCCAGTTCCGCCACCTCGGCCTCGCTCAGCGTCCAACCCACGGCGCCAGCGTTCTGTTCCAATTGTTCCAGGGTTTTCGCCCCAGGGATGGGCAGTGCCCCCTTGCAGATCACCCAGTTCAACGCCACCTGCGCCGGGGTCTTGCCAGCATGGTCTGCTCCTATGCGGCGCAGCAGGGCAATCAACGGCTGGATAGCCGCCAGCGTTTTCCGGTTGGTACGCCCGCCCCGAAAGCCCGAAGGCAGCCGGTCCGGCCCATATTTGCCGGTCAGCAGCCCCATCGCCAGCGGACTGTAAGCAATCACCTTGACACCGCTCTCCAAACACTGCTTCAGCAGGCCGCTGGTTTCCACTTTGCGGTTCAGCAGATGATATTCCACCTGATTCGAGGCCAGCCTCACCCCCTGGTGAGCCAGGATATCCACCGCCCGCTGGGTCTGCCGCCGGTCGTAATTGGACACGCCCACCGCCTGGGTTAACCCGGCGTGAACTGCCTCCAACATAGCCTCCATCCACGATTCCACCGTCACCGGCGGCAGCGGCATGTGAATCTGATACAGAGCCACCTGCTCCACACCCAGCCGCCGCAAACTGCCGCGCAGCGCGCGCAGCAAACTGGCGCGGCTCAGCCGCCACGGGTAGGGCATAAATTTGGTGGCCACCGCCGCGGGCTGCTCGGCCTCGCGCAGAAACTGCCCCAAATACGTTTCAGATTTGCCCTGCCCATACACTTCTGCCGTGTCAAACAGGTGAATCCCCGCCTTCATGCTGGCCTCGAACACCGCTTTCAGGTCATTTTCCTGATAGCCCTGCCCAAAACCCCACACCATGCGGTCCCCCCACGCCCAGGTGCCCGTTCCAATCTGCACCCCGTCAAATATGGGGTGCTGCCGGCTGCCTTCCGCTTCCATCATCCCTCCGCTGCCTTGGTTTTACCCCCCTTGGGTACGTTCTTTCCGGATCTTCATCACCACGCGCATGAAATTCTTGGCATGGGGCAAAGGCTTGATATGGCTCTTTTCCCCTGCGTAAATCGTAGAAATGGGCACCCATTCCACTCCCCACCCCATGCGGATACAGCGCGCGACCATTTCCACTTCAAATTCAAAACCGTGCTCATCGCTGTCCAACATCGCCTGCATCAGCCTGCGCCCAATCAGGCGGTATCCCGATTGATTGTCCTCCACCCGCTGCCCCATCGCCCAGCTCAGCAGCCAACGCCCAGTCGTGTTGGCCAGGCGCCGGATGGGGGGCATTTTAGAGAAGTCGCGGCAGCCGATGATCAGCTCGGCCTGCGTGCGCCGGAAATTTTCTACAAACAAAGGGATCTCCGCCGGGTCATGCTGGCCGTCCGCGTCCAGGGTAATCACCCCCGCCGCCCCAGCCGCCAGCGCATGGGCAAACCCCGTCCGCAAGGCCGTGCCTTTGCCCTGGTTGGGCTCCTGCCGCAGCACCTCCGCCCCGCTGCGCCGGGCCACCTCCTGGGTGTTGTCGCGCGAACCGTCATCCACCACGCACACGCGCACGTGTTCTTGCGCCCCCTGCACCACCCTGGCGATCCGTTCGCTCTCGTTATAAGCTGGAATCAAAGCCAGCAGTTCCGCTTCAGTCAACGTCCCTCACCTCATGCTTCGAATATTCAAGGTATTGTACCATCAAGCCCCCCACACCATATTCATAACATCGCCTGTCATTTTTCTGCGCCCATGTTGCTATAGCAGCGCTCATGGTATACTTGCTCCCATTCAGGAGCCCTATGAAACCCTTCACCGAAGAATCCCCCGCCTACCATGCCGCCGTTGAGAAGAACTACCGCCACAATTTTGTCATCGGTGTGCTGGACGGCACATTCTTCTGGCTGGGCGCCAGTTTTATCGCCTCAGGCGTCATTCTGCCCCTCTTTGTCAGCCGCCTCACCGATAATCCCCTCCTCATCGGCCTGGTCGCGGTCATCAATTCGGCGGGCTTCCTCCTTCCCCAGCTTTTCACCGTCAACTGGGTACAGCAATTAGCCATCAAGAAAGACCTGCCGATTAAGGTGGGTTTGTTCAGCGAACGTCTGCCCATCTTCCTGCTGCCCATCGCCATGGCCGTGCTGGTTCCGCGCGCGCCCAAGGTGGCTCTGGCTGTCTTTTTGCTGCTCTACGCATGGCACTCTCTGGGCGCCGGTCTCATCGGGGTCGCCTGGCAAGATATGATCGCCAAGGTCATCCCCGTGCGCCGCCGCGGGTTCTACATGGGCCTGACCAATTTCGGCGGCACAGCCACCGGCGTGGTGGGGGCGGCCTTCGCCGCCTGGCTGCTGGGCCGGTACGTGTTCCCCACCGGCTACGTGTATTCCTTCGCTCTGGCGGGCGTTTTCATCTTTATCTCCTGGCTGTTCATCGCCCAAACCCGCGAAGTTCCCCTCATTCATAACGAAGAACCCGTTTCACACCGCAAGTTCTGGGGCAGCCTGCCCGCGCTGCTGCGCCGCGACGGTAATTTCCGCGCCTTCCTCATCACTCAGGTGGTCATGAGCACCGCCGCAATGGGCTGGGGCTACCAGGCGGTCTTCGCCGCCCAACGTTGGAACCTGCCTGACAGCCAGACCGGCGCCTTGACCTCTGCCATCCTCATCGGCCAGTCCCTGGCCAATCTGGCGTTTGGCCCCCTGGCTGACCGCAAAGGGTACAAGATCATCTTGGAAATTGGTGTGCTGGCGCTGGCAGGGTCATTCTTGATCACCCTGTTCGCTCCTGGCCCAGGCTGGCTGTGGCTGGCCTTTGGGCTGCGCGGCGTTAACCAGGCCGTCGTCCTGCTGATCATGATGTTTGTCCTGGAATTCAGCGCAGCGGGCGTGCGCCCCACCTATATCGGTCTCAGCAATACCGTCTCCGGCATCGCCAGTGCGCTGGCCCCCCTCCTCGGCGGGTGGTTGGCGCTCTCCTTTGGCTACCTGCCCGTCTTTTGGATCTCCATTCTGATGGGGTTGGTCGGTTGGGTTTTACTGCGCTTTTGGGTCATCGAGCCTCGCCGCCAAAACGCTTCTGCTCCGGCTGTATCCCCCCAGCCTTCCCACCAGCCGCCCCAGTGACCTTCCTGTTAAAAATGCCAACGGGAAGGGGCTTGCTTTTTTTATGAAAGCAAGTATGCTTAATTTTGTCCACAATCACCCATTAGGGTTAATCACATTCTGACAATTCTTGTGTAAAATCATATCGTAATGCATTGATTCCTAATCCAGGTCTGGAACTGTTGAAAGGAGAATCCATCCCATGCTTGTCGGCGAACGAATGAAAAAACTGGTGATCACCGTCACCAAAGATGTTCCCATCCAGGAAGCCCTGGCTATGATGAAGCGAGATAAATTCCGCCGCCTCCCCGTTGTGGATGAGCGCGGAAAGCTGATCGGCATTGTCACCGAATCGGACCTGCTGAACGCCTCTCCGTCAGATGCTACCAGCCTGAGCGTTTGGGAAATTAACTACCTCCTCAGCAAAATCACCATCGAAAAGGTCATGACCACCCGTGTCATCACCGTCGCCGAAGACACCCCCATCGAAGAAGCCGCTCGTATCATGTCGGATAACAAGATCGGCGGCCTGCCCGTCTGCCGCAACGGCGAGGTGATCGGGATCATCACCGAAACAGACCTGTTTAAAATCTTTTTAGAGCTGCTCGGCGCGCGCACCCCCGGCATTCGCCTGACCGCGCTGGTACAAGAAGCCCCTGGCAAACTTCACGATATGACCAAAGCCATTGACGAACTGGACGGAAACATCATCGCCCTGGGAACCTTCATGGGTGAAACCCCCGGCAACCGCACCGTCACCATCAAAGTGGCCGGGGTCTCCAAAGATGCCCTGGTCAAAGCCATGGAACCGATCATCGAACGCGTGGTAGATGTGCGTGAGATGAGCTAATTTCGACAGCATGTAACGGGCCGGTGGGTGTCCACCGGCCCGTTTTTTTCTCCCCGCGGTCTCCTGCGGGTAAATGTGAAGAGTTTCACAATTCCCCCTGGTTTTTCGCTTGTTTTTTCTTTCAAACCTGCTATCATAGTTGATAGATACCAATGGGGCAAAACATTCTTTTCGCAGCAGCATCCCCCAATTTACCACCTTACCGTTCATCGTGAATAACCATTAGGGTTTGCAAACGTCTTTTAGCCTACCTTAGCAATTGGGTTGTCATCGACTTATGGCTCATCAGGACGTTGACTGGAACCGTACAATGCAATCCGAATGCTCGCCCGCGCGAGCGTCTGGGTCGTTTTGTGCTGCCTCCATCCATGCCCCTATTCGAACGAGTAAGGAGGTATCCCCCCACCCTGAACGGTCCGCAGCTATCGTCCAAACGAAACCTTTCGATTCTTTCCGTGCGTGGTTAAGACATCTAAGGAGGATGCAATGAAAAAAGTTGCTTTTTGGCTCGCTTGCCTTGTAGCCCTGAGCCTGGTGCTCACCGCCTGCACCGGTGGAGGCGGCGGTGATGTGGTCCGCGTGGGTGTCATCGCCGAGTTGACCGGCGATATCCCCGCTGTGGGCGCTTCCTGCAAAAACGCCGCAGAAATGGCCGTCCAGGAAATTAATGACGCTGGCGGTCTTGATATCGGCGGCAAGAAGTACAAAATCGAACTGTATATCGAAGACTAGCCACCTGACAGTTTGAAAAATCAACAGTAAGAACATAGCAAAATCCGAAATGGAAGCGAGTTGAGAAGTTGACGATCAATATAACGCAATCCAATTTGAAAGATACTCAGATCACGACGATC
>NZ_LGCM01000021.1 GCF_001306035.1 Levilinea saccharolytica | reverse complement strand
GATCGTCGTGATCTGAGTATCTTTCAAATTGGATTGCGTTATATTGATCGTCAACTTCTCAACTCGCTTCCATTTCGGATTTTGCTATGTTCTTACTGTTGATTTTTCAAACTGTCAGGTGGCTAGTTAACCGGCTCAAGGTTTCCAAATGGGATTCGGAATTCAAAGCCTCGGTAGCCGAGAACAAAGGCCGCAGTACTTGCAGCCTGGCTGCATCTTTGCGCTGGCGGCTTTCCACGATGGCGTGCTGTACCGCCGAAACCAACTGATGGCCTTCCTCAAAAGGCTTCAGGATCAACCCATCTACACCGCGCTCCAGCGCACGAA
Organism: Levilinea saccharolytica; assembly: GCF_001306035.1. Lineage (GTDB taxonomy): Bacteria > Chloroflexota > Anaerolineae > Anaerolineales > Anaerolineaceae > Levilinea > Levilinea saccharolytica. The sequence goes on along the minus strand of NZ_LGCM01000021.1, from coordinate 57,107 downwards.
TAGCGTCTTCCACCATGCTCGATCCGGTCATCACCAGCACAGCCAGCTCAGATTGGCGCTTTTTCGCTTCCAATATCAACTCAAACCCGTCCATCTCCGGCATGTAAATATCCGCCAGGAGCAAATCAAACGGCATCTGCGTCATCAACTCCAGGGCAATGCGCGGATCCGTCACGCTGTGAACCTCAAACCCCGCCCGCTGCAGGATATGCTGGCACAAGCGCACATCCAGAAGGTTATCATCCACCACCAAAATGCGCACCCTGGGCTGCGGCACACCCGCAGCGTGTTCAATAGGGTTGGATGAGACGGACGGAAGATTCGGATCCATGAACATGCGTTAATGATACCCTGGCTAAAAGATAAAAACAAGCCAAACCGGGTGCATCACCCACCCCGGTTTAACACAAAACGCTCATGGTGACCATGAGCGCAGTTGGGCGAATACTGCTCGCCAGTTGATTAGAAAGGGGTGGCTGATGGGGGTCGAACCCACAACCCTCGCATCCACAGTGCGATGCTCTGCCATTGAGCTACAGCCACCACAACAAGAGCGATTTTATCACACAGCCGCGGGCTTCGCAAGCATTTCGGCAATTTTCTCCGCTGCTTTTTCCTGCGCGGTGGTCTCCTGGGTGCGGGTGGCCAGATCTTTAATCGTCACCAGTCCCTGCGCGGCCTCATCCGGACCAACGATCAGAGCAAAGCGGATGCCCATCTTATCGGCAAACTTCAACTGCTTGGGCAGCTTGGCTGGCTCTGGGTAACACACCACCCGCAGCCCCGCCTGACGAAGCTCGCCCGCCAACCGGAACGAATCAATCAGCCGCTCACCGTCAAACACCGTCACCAACGCCGCCCCCTCCAATGCACCGCTGTGAGGCAGCAGCCCGTATTTTTCCAACACCACGCCGATCATCACGTCCCCCATCGCAAAACCCACTCCCGGCAGCGGGTCTCCGCCTACATCAGACACCAAATTATCGTAGTGTCCCCCACCCAAAACCGCCCGACCGCCGTCCACGTCGCGCGCCTCAAACACCGTGCCGGTGTAATAATCCAGGCCGCGGATGATCTGAGCGTCAAAGCGCACGTATTCGCGCACACCCAGGGCGTCTAACACCGCGAAGAACCGCAAGAAGTCCTCCGACTTACGCCAAAGCTCACCGTCAGCCAAGAGCGCCTTCAAACCCGCCAACTGCTCTGCGCCCAGCCCCATCTCCAGGGCGTAGCCGTCCCAATCTGCCGCGCTCATCTTATCGCGCCGGTCCACCAGACGGAACACCCGCGGGCGAAGCTCTGCCCCCACCCCCAAATCCGCCAGCGATTGATCCATCAGCTTGCGGTTGTTGACCATAATTTGCACCTGGCTGGGTTTCAACCCCACCGCACGAAAGAATTCAGCGCAAATCGCCACCAATTCCGCATCTGCCTCAGGGGAACTGACACCGATCAGGTCAATATTCCATTGAAAAAATTCGCGAGTGCGTCCCTTCTGCGGGCGTTCGTAGCGCCAGAACGGGCCAAAGGACCACCAACGCAGCGGAACGGTCAGCTCACCTTGCCGCTGAGCCACCATGCGCGCCAGGGTAGGCGTCAGCTCCGGCCGCAGAGTAATTTCATCCCCACCGCGGTCGGGGAAGACAAAGGCCTGTTCTTTCACCAGTTCTTCACCTGATTTAGCGGCGTAAAGATCAATTCGCTCTAAGAATGGACCGTCGTATTCTTGATACCCATACTGCTCCGACACCGTGCGCAGCGTTCGGTACAAATAATTGCGCACCGCCATATCCGCCGGGTAAAAATCTCGGGTACCTTTCACGCTGGGAATGATCGCTTTCATGAAACACCTCACCCGTGCCAGTTTTCGTGAATTTTAACATACTTCCACCCAAAATTCGGAAGCCCGTAGGGTGTCAGATTTCAATTGACTCAAGAATCAGGCGATTGTATGACAAAAGGCACCCCTGTTTAAGTAGCACGCACGTCAGGAATTAAGGTAAAATGATAAAGATTATGTTGGATTATTCCGCGAAAACCGGTTTAGCTGCATTCACAGGTGATTATGAATGTTCAAGAGCTTATCGAACTTGTTGACGGCCATCTGATCAATACCTCTGCCGATCTCTCCCGCGAAGTCAAAGGGGGGTGCGGCGCGGATTTGATGAGCGATGTGCTCGCCTCCATTCAGCCTGAAGCGGTGCTGCTGACGGGTCTCTGCAATCCCCAGGTGGTGCGCACCTCGGTTATGGCCGACGTCGCCGCCATCGTTTTGGTTCGCGGCAAAAATCCACCCCAGGTCACCATTGATCTCGCCGAGGAAGAGAACATCGCCCTCATCACTTCCCCCTTTGGGATGTTCGAACTCTGCGGCCGGCTGCACCGAGCAGGGCTTCCTTCGTTGGAGCGTTCCGTTTCGGACGGTCCCTCAGAACTTGAGTAAACGCAAAAAGGCATAATGGAAGAAACCTCTCCCCACAAAGGGCGCCTGATCAACGACGAAGTCGCTGAGACCATCACCCGTGCCGAAGAGCTGGCTTATGAGCTCAAGATCAGCGAAGTGATGACCAGCAACATGCATAAGATCTCCCCGGATCAAACTATGCAGGACGTGGTAGATCTCTTCCGGCAGGCGCGCATTTCTGGCGCGCCGGTTGTTTTAAACAACCAGCTGGTCGGCATCATCAGCATGGAAGACCTGATCCGCTGTCTGGTCACATCCGATCTGGCGGCCAATATCAGCAAATATATGACCCCCAGCCCGCTCACCGTCAAAGCCGGCGATCCGGTCATCGAGGCCCTCAAGGTTTTTGTCAATTCCCAAGTCGGCCGCTTACCCGTTCTAGACGAAAACGAGCATCTGGTGGGTATCCTCACCAAAGGAGATATCACCCGCGGCCTGCTGCGCGCCTTGCAGCACGACTACCAGGCCGAAGAAGTCCGCCGCTACCGCGCCAGCCACCTGTTCGAAGATATCATCTCCGACCGCACCAGCCTCATCCTGCGCTATACCATCCGCCACCGCGATTTCAACCACGGCGGCGAAGCTTCTGGCAACATCAAACGCGCCCTCCTCCGTTTGGGTGCCAGCCCCCAAATCGCCCGCCGCTGCGGCATCGCCATTTACGAAGCCGAGATGAACCTCATCATCCACACCACCAACGGCGGCGTGCTGCGGGTTGAAATTGAACCCCATCGCATTTCCATTGATGCCTATGATGACGGACCCGGCATTAAAGATATTGAACTGGCCATGAAACCCGGCTACTCCACCGCCAGCGAAGAAATTCGTGAACTGGGTTTTGGCGCCGGCATGGGTCTGGTCAACATCGCCCGTTGTGTCGACAGCATGGTGCTCGAATCCTCATTGGATAAAGGCACCCGCCTCCGCATGAAACTATTCCTCGATAAAGCCGAAACCGTTGGTGAAGGCTATGCCAGCAAGCAAGGAGATGCCGCATGAACCTCGCCCAAATCATCCAAGAACTCCATCTCACAGTCCTCACCGAACCCCAGGATTTTGCCGCCGTTGAACCCTCCAGCGGCTACACCTCAGACCTCCTCAGCTGCGTCATGTCCGGCGCCGCCAAACATTCTGTGTGGGTCACCCTTCAAGCCCATTCCAACATCGTCGCCGTGGCTGCCCTGCTGGAGCTCACCGCCATCATCATCACCGAAGGCGCCATGCCCGACCCCGCCACCATCGCCAAAGCCAACCAGGAAGGCATCACCTTGCTGGCTACCACCGACCCCAGCTTCCATGTCATCGGCCGGTTGTGGGACCTCGGCTTGCGCGCCGGATAACCTGCCCAAAGACAGCGCCTGTGAAAACCTACCGCGCTGACCTCCACGTCCATACCGTTCTCTCTCCCTGCGCTCAAGTTGAGATGATTCCGCCGTTAATCGTGCGGGAAGCCCTGGATCTGGGCATTCAGCTCATCGCCGTCACCGATCACAACGCCACCGCCAACATTCAGGCGGTCATGAAAGCTGCTCAAGATACCGAGCTGATCGTCCTTCCCGGCATGGAGCTGCAAACCCGCGAAGAGGTGCACCTCCTCTGCCTGTTCGACACCCTTGATCAGACCTTCGCCTTCCAGACCATCGTCGACGCCCACCTGCCCAACATCCCCAACAACCCTGATTTCTTCGGCGAGCAGTTCGTGGTGGATGAAACCGGAGACTTCATCCGCAGCGAAGAACGTCTGCTGCTTTCTTCTGCTGACCTCAGTTTCGAACAAGCCTGGGCCCAGGTAGATCAGTTGGGCGGCATCTTAATCCCCGCCCATGTGAACCGCAAAAGCTTCGGCCTGCTGGAAATCTTGGGCTTTGTCCCCGTGGAAGTGCCCGTGGACGCCCTCGAAATATCGCGCCACATCACCCCCCAAAAAGCCCGCGAGACCTTCCCCCAAATCGCCGCCTATCCCCTTATCCAAAATGGCGACGTCCACGGCCTGGATGGCTTTTTGGGCACATCCCATTACACCCTTGCCGCCCCCACCATCGCCGAAATCCGCAAAGCCGTTCAAAATTTGGAAGGACGCAGCGTCAGAATCGCCCCCATCCCGTAGGCACAGTCCAAAACCGCAGCCGCTGATGCCTTTCCCGCTCGCTTGAACCTTTATTTTTAATTTGTGACAATTTTCACTACACAGACAAAGGACTGTTATAATAGTGACATTTGATAATTGACCCAAACTACAGGTCACCGTTAGACTCTGTAAAGTAGTACTGTGCCATTTTTATACAAATATTACCTGAATACGGGAAACGGAGTTACACCATGTTGAATACTGCTGAACCGAAGACGGGGAACAATCCCCTCGCCAAACCGGAAATCAAAGAGGTAATTGATCGAATTCTGGATGAAAACCGCGACCGCCCCGGCGGTTTGATGGTCGTCTTGAATGAAATTCAGGGGCAGGTTGGGTACGTCTCTGAGCCCATCCAGCTCTACGTCGCCAACCGGATGCAAATCCCCCCCAGCACCGTGCACGGTGTTGTATCCTTCTATTCCTTCTTCACCACCACCCCCCGCGGCGCCCACACCATCAAATTCTGCATGGGAACGGCCTGCTACGTGGGCGGCGTCCCCCAAATCATCGAAAAGGCCAAGCAAGTGCTGGGCATCAACCCCGGTCAAACCACCCCCGACGGTCAGATCACCCTGGAGCTGTGCCGCTGTGTGGGTGCCTGCAGCCAGGCCCCGGTCATCACCGTGGACGAAGAAGTTGTCGGCCGCATTCGCCCCAATAAATTCCCTCAAATCGTCCACCCGCTGCAAAAAAAGGCTGAGAACAATTGAGAGAATTAGCCCTTCACCTGTTGGATATCGCTGAAAACAGCATCTCCGCCCAGGCTTCCAACATCACCATTCAGGTGCGCGAAGACCGGGCCGCGGATCGTCTGTTCATGGCAGTGATAGACGACGGCAAGGGCATGGATCCTGAAATGGTCGCGCGCGTCATTGACCCCTTCGTCACCAGCCGCACCACCCGCAAGGTGGGCCTGGGCATCCCCCTCCTCAAGGCAGCCGCCGAAGCCTGCAACGGCGGTCTCACCATCACCTCTGCCCCTGGGGTCGGAACCACAATTGAGGTTGAGTTTCAGCTCAGCCACATTGACCGCATGCCCCTGGGCAGCCTGGCCGAAACCTTCCTCAGCCTGCTCATCGGCTCCCCCCATGTCCATTGGGTGTTCGATGTGCAGGTGGATCAAGACGGCTTTGTATTCGACGACCAGCCCATCAAACAAGAGTTGGACGGCGTTCCCCTCACCGAACCGGATGTCCTGCGTTTCGTCCGTGAATATCTCGAAGAAGGGCTGCGCCAGGTCCACATTAACCAAGCCTAATAAAAGAACTTGCCTACCATCAAAATGGAGAGAAAATCATGGATAAAGTGAAATCCCTCGAAGATTTGAAGCGCATCCGCGAAGAAGCGCTCAAGAAACGCCAGGCCAAGAACGTCTCTGGGCAAAAAGAGATCGTCGTCGGCATGGGCACCGTCGGCATCGCCGCTGGCGCGCGCCAAACCCTCAAAGCCATCCTTGAATACATCGAAGAGCACAACCTCACCGATATCGTTGTCCGCCAAACCGGCAACATCGGCCTGGATTCGATGGAACCCATCGTCCAGGTTTCGCTGGGCGAAGGCGAAAAAGTTACCTACGGCAAAGTCACCCCCGAAATTGCCCGCCAGATCATGGCCGAACACGTCGTCGGCGGTTCCGTCGTGAAGGCGTTCGTCGTCCAAAGCTAATCACCCCGCCCGCGGCATTTGCCTGCGGGGCCGGGTGGTTTCACTCTACAAAAGAAAAGGTGCTTCTATGGCTTTTTATAGATCGCATATATTGGTATCCGTGGACCCGCAGTGCCTTGCCAAAGGTGCGCATGATATCATTGACTCACTGCACGACGAACTGGTCTATCAAGGCCTGATCGATGAAATCCAGGTTCTGGAAACCTCTCGCCTCGGCGACCCCGCTTCTGAAGGCCCCGATTTGATGGTCTACCCTGAAGGGGTTCACTATATCAACCTCAATGCCGACGACATCCCCTTCCTGGTTGAAGAACACTTCCTCAAAGGCCGCGTTGTCGAGAAATTCCAGTCAACCAAGCGCGCCGTCGTGGATGAAGAGCTTGGCGCCCCCAAGCCCAAAGAAATGCGCGTGGTGCTGTCCAACTGCGGCAAAATTGATCCCTTCAACATCGAAGATTACATCGCCGAAGACGGCTATATGGCTCTGGCAAAAGTCGTCTCCGAAATGACTCCCGAAGGCGTCATTGATGAAGTCCTTCAATCCGGTCTGCGTGGTCGCGGCGGTGCGGGCTTCCCCACCGGCAAAAAATGGCAGTTCGCTCGTCAGAATCCCGGCGAAGTGAAGTACGTCATCTGCAACGCCGATGAAGGCGACCCGGGGGCGTTCATGAACCGCCGCGTGCTGGAAAGCGACCCCCATGCCGTCGTGGAAGGCATGACCATCGCCGCCTACGCCATTGGCGCAACGCAGGGGTACATCTACTGCCGCGCCGAATACCCCCTGGCGGTTAAAACCCTCAATGTCGCCATCCAGCAGGCCCGCGAATTTGGCTTCCTGGGTAAGAACATCCTTGGCAGCGACTTCTCCTTTGATCTTGAAGTGCGCATGGGCGCTGGCGCCTTTGTGTGCGGCGAAGAAACCGCCCTGATGAATTCCATTGAAGGTCGCCGCGGCGAACCCCGCCCTCGTCCGCCTTTCCCGGCGGTGCGCGGCTTGTGGGGCAAGCCCTCCAATATCAATAACGTTGAGACCTATGCCAACGTCCCGCGCATCGTCCTGCGCGGAGCCGAATGGTACAGCAGCCTCGGCACCGAAACCAGCAAAGGCACCAAAACTTTCGCCCTGGCCGGCGATGTGGTTAACACCGGCCTCATCGAAGTTCCCCTCGGCATCACCATCCGCGAAGTGGTCTACGATGTGGGCGGCGGCATCAAGGACGGCAAAGGCTTCAAGGCCGTGCAGATCGGCGGTCCGGCGGGCGGCTGTTTGCCCACCCAATACCTCGACTACCCCATTGATTACGAATCCCTGCGCTCCGCGGGAGCCATGATGGGCTCTGGCGGTCTGGTCGTCATGGATGACGAAACCTGTATGGTGGATATCGCCCGCTTCTTCATGGACTTCATCCAGGACGAAAGCTGCGGCAAATGCGTCCCCTGCCGCGTCGGCACCCGCCGCATGCTGGACATTTTGGAACGCATCTGTGACGGCAAAGGTCAGGAAAGCGACATTGACACCCTCGAAGAGCTGTGCCGCGAAGTGGGTTCCACCAGCCTGTGCGGTCTCGGTCAGGGTGCGCCCAACCCCGTCGCCACCACGCTGAAATATTTCCGCGATGAGTATGAAGCCCACATCAAGGAAAAGCGCTGCCCCGCCAAGGTCTGCAAGGCCCTCATCGAGTACGTCATCAAGCCCGATGCCTGCACCGGCTGCACCGTTTGCGCCCGCAACTGCCCCGTCAACGCCATCACCGGCGAGCGCCGCAGCGTCCACCACATCGACTCCGACATCTGCATTCGCTGCGGTATCTGCATGCAGGTGTGTAATTTCAACGCCATCGAAATTCACTAGATCACCAGCAAAATGAACGCAGCCGGATGCCCCCCAAAGGCTCCGGCTGCGGAAAAACGCTCTCCCTTTTCCCAAGCCTTGGAGGATACGCATGACGATGGAAGCAGATCGCCACTCTCGTTTGCTCGACGCTGTTCAAACCGCCGTAGAGCAGTTTGATTCAAACCCGGATGAGCTGATCCCCATCCTGAATCAAGTCAATCGGTCTTTTGGCTACCTCCCTCCAGAAGCACTGGAAGAAGTGAGTAAACGGCTGAAAATGCCCCAAAGCCGTGTCCACTCCGTGGCCACCTTCTACCAAATGCTCTCCACCAAGCCCCTCGGCCGCCACGTGATCCAGTTTTGTGAAAGCGCCCCCTGCCATGTGGTGGGCGGCAGGGAAGTCTGGCAGGCCTTACAAGATGAGCTCAAAATCAGCGGCGGCGAAACCACGCCGGACGGAAAATGGAGCCTGATCACCGTTAGCTGCCTGGGTGTTTGTGGGGTCGGTCCAGTCCTCATCATTGACAATGAAATCTTCGGCAATGTCACCCCGCAGCAAATCCCCGACATTCTGGCGCGCTACAATTAGGAGATCCATATGAAACCCTATCGCTCAATGGTTCTGGTATCCAGCGACACCAAAAGTCTTGAATCCGGCGCACAGGATGTTTTTCGCAACCTCCAAGAACAAACTCGCGCCCTCGGCATCGCCGATGAAATTTCCCTTTCGATGGTGGGTGATGTAGGCCGCCACGACGCCGTCCCCCTGGTCATCGTCTATCCCGAAGCCGTCATCTACGGCCCCGTCAAGCCCGGAGATGTTCAGCGCATCGTAGAAGAACATCTGTACAAAGGCCGCGTGGTTCCTGAACTGCAAGCCTCCTCCCGTGAGCTTTCCGGCCGCATCGCCTGGCTCTCCGCCCGCAAGGGCACCCTCCCCGCCGAAAACCGCATCGTCCTCGAACGCGCCGGCATCATCGACCCCACCAACATTGAAGATTACCTGCTCCACAATGGTTACGAAGCCCTCGGCAAAGTGCTCTCCGAAATGACCCCCGCCCAGGTGATTGACGAAGTCAAAGCCTCTGGCTTGCGCGGTCGCGGCGGCGCGGGCTTCCCCACCGGCATGAAATGGGGCTTTGTGGCCAAAGCCGAAGGCGCCAAGAAATACGTGGTCTGCAACGCCGATGAAAGCGAACCCGGCACCTTCAAAGACCGCGTGGTGCTCGAAGGTGACCCGCATTCCATCATCGAAGCCATGCTCATCGCCGCCTATGCCGTCGGCGCCAGCGAAGGCTACATTTACGTCCGCGGCGAGTACGTTTTGGCCCAAGAGCGCCTGCGCACCGCCATTCACCAGGCCGAAGAAATGGGCTTCCTGGGCGATAACATCTTCGGCTCCGGTTTCAGCTTCCATTTACATGTACATTCCGGCGCCGGGGCCTACATCTGCGGCGAAGAAACCGCCCTCATCGAATCCATCGAAGGCAAACGCGGCGAACCCCGTTCGCGCCCGCCCTACCCCACCACCAACGGCCTGTGGGGCATGCCCACCCTGGTCAATAATGTGGAGACCCTGGCCAACATCCCGCCCATCCTCCGCAAAGGCGCCGCCTGGTATAAGGCCATCGGAACCCCCTCCAGCCCCGGCACCAAAGTGTACACCATCATGGGCCATGTCAACGTCACCGGCCTCATCGAAGTGCCCATGGGTATCACCCTGCGCGAAGTCATCGCCATCTACGCCAAAGGCATGAAACCCGGCCGCACCTTCAAGCTGGCCCAAACCGGCGGCTCCAGCGGCTCCATCATTCCCGCCAGCCTTCAAGACACGCCCATGGACTTCGACAGCTTCGCCAAAGCCGGCGTCGCCCTGGGTTCGGGGGCTTTGCTCATCTGCGATGAAGATACCTGCGTGGTAGACCTGGCCAAGGTTCTTGTGAACTTCTTCCGAGTCGAATCCTGCGGTAAATGTACCCCTTGCCGCATCGGCAACCAGCGCGCCTACACCCTTCTCACCAACATCGCCAACGGCGTGGGCAAACTGGAAGACCTGGAAGAATTGCGCACGCTGAACGACAGCCTCACCCAGCTTTCCAATTGCGGCCTGGGCCAAACGGCCGGAACGCCGCTGCGCGATGTGCTCAACCATTTCCGCGCCGAAGTGGAAGCTCATATCCGCCTCAAAGTCTGCCCGTCCGGAGTCTGCCCCATGTCTGGGCACAAGAATTAAGCAGATAGACCCATTTCCTTTCTCGTAAAGAAGAAAACGATGATCACGTTAACCATTGATGGCAAAAAAATAGAAGTAACCGAAGGAACCACCGTTCTCCGCGCAGCCCAAGCCAATGGACTTAACATCCCTACCCTCTGCGATCATCCCAACCTGACCCCTTACGGTGGTTGCCGATTGTGCCTGGTAGAGGTCGAAGGTGCCCGCACCTTGCAGCCCTCCTGCACCCTGCCGGCGACCAATAATATGGTCGTATTCACGGACAACGAGCGGATTCGCTCCGCTCGTAAGTTCGTCCTCACCATGATCTTCAGCGAGCGCAACCATTTCTGCCCCTTCTGCCAGGTCTCTGGCGGCGACTGCGAGCTGCAAAATGCCGCTTACGAGCAAGAAATGACCCACTGGCCCATCCAGCCCGCCTGGACAACCTACCCAGTGGACGCCTCCCATCCCTACTTCGTTCTGGATCATAACCGCTGCATCCTCTGCCGCCGCTGCGTGCGCGCCTGCGGCGAGCTCGCGGGCAATTTCACCCTCGGGTTTGAAGAACGCGGCGCCAAAAGCTTCCTGGTCGCTGATCTGGGCGTTCCCCTGGGTGAAAGCAGCTGCATCTCCTGCGGTACCTGTGTTCAAATCTGCCCCACCGGTGCCCTCATTGACCGCTCCAGCGCCTACCGCGGCCGTGAAACTCAGGTAGAGCGTCATCCCTCCATCTGCACCGGCTGTTCTGTCGGCTGCACCCTGGATGTCCTCGTGCGCGATAACAACATGATGCGCATCGAAGGCGATTGGACATCCGAGCTGAACGGCGGCGTCATCTGCAAGACCGGGCGTTTCCTTCCCACCGTGGAAGACCGCACCCGCATTGTCACCCCGCTGGTGCGCCGCGACGGCAAGCTGGTGGCCGCCACCTGGGAACAAGCTCTGGACGCGGTCGCCGCGGAAATGAAAGCACAGGGCAGCAAAGTGGCCGCGCTGGCTTCCCCGCGTCTCTCTGCCGAAAGCCTGCACGCCTTCAAACAGATCTTCAAAGATCACCTGGCTGCCTCAACCGTCACCACCACCGATGAATGCGCCGCCACCGCCAACCTGGTCAAAACTGCCGCAGCTTTAGGGCACGCCTTCGAAGGCAAATTGGAAGACCTGCACACCGCAGATTGCTTCCTCCTGCTGGATGAAGACATCGTCGCCGATCACGAAGTCGCTGGCTTCTTCATCAAACGCAGCCTGCCCCTGGGCGCCAGCCTTGTGCTGGTCAATGAAGGCGCACACCCGCTGGATCTGAACGCCGACGCCAACCTGAAATTCAAGAAGGGCACCCTCGCCGCTGTCATCCAGGGTCTGCGCGCTGCTTTAGCGCAGAATCACACCGCTGTGTCGGATGCCGCCGCTCAAACCGGCATTGCCGCCGACACCTTCCTCCAGGCCGCCCAAAAACTGTCTGAGGCCGAAAAACCCGTGATCGTCTTCGGGAAGAACCTGGTCAGCCAGGGTGAAGCCCTGGTGCAAGCAGTCATCGAGCTGGCCGAGGCCGCGCATGCATCCCTGCTCAGCACCAAGGGACAGGCCAACAGCCTCACCGCCGCCCTCTTTGGTCTCAGCGCACCCCTGAATCTGCAGGACATCAAGGCTGTCTATGTGGCTCTGGGAGATGAAGAACCCTCGCGCAAGCTCACCCAGCAGCTCGAAAAAGCCCCCTTCCTGGTTGTGCAGGCCGCTTATACTTCACAGCTTTCCGGCATGGCTCACGTGGTTTTGCCTGCCCAGACCGCTTTTGAACAGGCCGGATCGTACCTCAATTTGGACGGCCGTTTGCAGAAATCCGAAGCTGCCCTGCAGTGCACGGAGGATGTTCGTGCCAACCTGGAGATCCTCCAAGCGTTGGCTGCGCACCTCGGGGCGGCCATAAACCTTAACTCCTGGAGCGCCGAACTCAACACCGCAGCTTCTCCGGTTGCTCTGGTTCTTTAATTGTTGAAAGGATACGCACAAATGGCTAAACCAAAAGTCTCAAGTGATTGGATGTGCGGCTGCGCAGGCTGCCACATGTCCCTCCTGGACATGGATGAACGCCTGGCACAGGTCATTGAACTGGTAGACCTCCGCTCCACCCCCATCACCGACCTCAAAGAACCCGATGAAAGTGGTGTAGATGTGGGCGTCCTCGAAGGCGGCATCAACAATACTGCCAATGAAGAGGTTGCCCATTATTTCCGCAAACGTTGCAAAATCTTAGTGGCCCTGGGCGACTGCGCCGTCTTCGGCGGTGTACCTGCCATGCGCAATTTTGTGGGTGAAGAAGCTGCCCTGCAGCGTGCCTATGTCGAGACCGAATCCACCGATTCCGAGGGCAAAATCCCCGACGATCCGGAATTGGCCCGCATGACCCCTGTGCGCGCGATCCACGAAGTGGTCCCCGTGGACTACCATGTCCCCGGCTGCCCGCCGGATGCAGACGTCATTTTCCATGTGCTCTCCGAGTTAGCCCAGGGTCGCAAACCCGACCTCAAGGGCGACCTCCTGCACTGGCATTAGGAGGGCATGATGACTACTGAAAAAATTACCATTGAACCCGTAACCCGTATCGAAGGCCACGCCAAAATTACCATTCGCATGAATGATGACGGCACGGTCAACCACGCCTATTTCCATGTGAATGAATTCCGCGGCTTTGAAAAATTCTGCGAAGGGCGCATGGTTTTTGAAATGCCTTACATCACCCCGCGCATCTGCGGCATTTGCCCCGTCAGCCACCACCTGGCTGCCGCCAAAACCGGTGATGAGGTCCTGGGCTGCCCGCCCCCTCGCACGGCCACCCTGCTGCGCGACCTGATGCACATGGGTCAGATTATCCAAAGCCACGGCATGCACTTCTTTGAGCTGGCCGGGCCTGACCTGATCCTGGGATTCGATGCCGACCCCGCCGTGCGTAACGTTGTCGGTCTGCTCCAGGCCGACCCCGCCCTCACACTCAAAGCCATCAACCTGCGCAAGTTTGGGCAGGATATCATCTTCCGCGTCGGCGGCCGCCGCATTCACCCCACCTTTGCCGTCCCTGGCGGCGTCAACAAGGCTCTCTCCGTCGAAGACCGCAACGGCATCCTCGCTGGTTTGGATGAAGCCGTCGCCACCACCCAGCTCGGTATCAGCATTATGAAAGGCTGGGCCGAAAAGAACCGCGAAGATATCGAAAAGTTCGCCGTTCTCAAGACTGGTTACTTTGGTATGGTCACCCCTGGCAACGGCCTGGAACTCTACGACGGCCAGATTCGCCTCCTGGATCAAAAAGGCCAGCAGCTGGAGCATTTTGACGGCCGCAACTATCTGGATTACATCGCCGAACACGTCGAATCCTGGTCCTACCTCAAGTTCCCCTATTACAAGAAGATGGGCTGGCCCAACGGCGTGTACCGCGTGGGTCCGCTGGGCCGCCTCAACGCCGCGGACACCATCGAAACCCCGCTGGCCGGCGAAGAGATGAAAATCTGGAAGTCGCTCAACGGCGGTCTGCCGGTGGAAAATACCCTCTATTACCACTACGCCCGCTTGATCGAAACCCTGTTTGCTCTCGAACGCGTACGCATCTTATTGGATGATCCCGACCTGCTCGGCAAAGACATCCTCAACACGCGCCACGATTTCCGCGGCGAAGGTGTGGGCGTCATCGAAGCCCCGCGCGGCACGCTCTTCCATCACTACTGGGCCAATGAAACGGGTCAGATCACCAAAGTCAACCTCATCGTTGCCACCGGCCACAACAACTGGGCCATGAGCGAATCGGTGGATTCGGTGGCCAAAACCTACATCAACGGCAACCCCATCCGCGAAGGCCTGCTCAACCGCGTCGAGGCTGCCATCCGCGCCCACGACCCCTGCCTTTCCTGCTCCACCCATGCCGTGGGCCAAATGCCGATGGAAATCGAAATCCTCGATCCTGAGGGACAGCTCATTCAAACCCTCAGCCGCAACATGGATTAGTTACGCTGCCGAAGGGGGGCAGTTAATACTGCCCCCCTTCGGGAAAATAAACCCAGGCTCTGTAAGGGAATGCATGAAATCAACATTGATCATTGCATATGGAAACATCGATCGCGAAGATGACGGTGTTGGATGGCATATCCTGGTCGGCGTCCTGGATGCTCTGGGACGAGAGGTGCCTTCATCCCCTGAAGAGGTGTTTGAACCCCATCCCACAGATACCTACCCGCACGTGCAGTTTACCCTACAGCTGTATCCAGAATTGGCTGAAACCCTCGCGCAATATGAGCGTGTCTGTTTTGTAGATGCCCACACAGGCCGCGTCCCCAACGATCTCAATATCGAACACCTGGCCCCCAATTTTCAGCAATCCCCCTTCACTCACCATATGACCCCGCAGACCTGCCTGGCTTTAGCCCACAGCCTCTACAATGCACAAACCGAAGCCCTGCTCGTCTCGGTGCGCGGGTTCAGTTTCAATTTCACCAATTCGCTTTCTGAACCCACCGCCAAACTGGCTGAGCAGGCTGTGGAAACCGTTTGCCAATGGCTGCTGGCCGTGGATTCCGTCTAAAATAAACTGCCCGCGCCCAACTATTCACCATATATCAGAACAATAAAGATCTGCTTACAAAAAATGACAAAAAACTTTTATCAGACAGGAGGATTCATTATCGCTGACATTTGGAGATTTTGCAGTTGTATTGGTTACATTCATAACCTGGACAATTGTCCACAAACCGTTAAACTCAGTATAGTCACTCATTCTATCTCAACCAGAAAAGGGTCACCCAGACATGTCCGCTGAATTCAATATTGATGCTCTCATGCCCGCTGAAATGGCTCAAAAAGCCGAAGCCGTCGGTGTTAAGAAGGCCAACATGGCCACTCTCCCCATGCTGGGCCTGGCAGTCCTGGCCGGCGCATTCATTTCCGCCGGTGCGATTTTTGCCACCACCGTGGGTGCTGGCACTGCCGACGTCCCCTTCGGCCTGGCCAAATTTGCCGTAGGCCTCTCCTTTACCCTGGGCCTCATCCTGGTCATCGTGGGCGGCGCCGAGCTGTTCACTGGCAATAACCTGATCATCATGGCCTTCACCTCGGGCAAAGTGACCTTCGCCCAGCTCATGCGCAACTGGGGCATTGTGTATTTCGGAAACTTCCTGGGTTCCATTGGAACCGCCCTGCTGATGTTCGTCTCCGCGCAGTACACCTTTGGTAAAGGCGCCGTCGGTTTGGCTGCGCTCAACACCGCCAATGCCAAGTGCGGTCTGGGCTTCTTCCAGGCCATCGCCCTGGGCATCATGTGCAACGCCCTGGTCTGCATGGCGGTTTGGCTTTGCTTCTCGGCCCGCTCCACCACCGATAAAATCCTGGCCATCATCCCCCCCATCAGCGCCTTCGTGGCCGCCGGCTTCGAACACAGCATTGCCAACATGTATTTCATCCCCATGGGTCTGTTCATCAAATCCTGGGGCTCCCCTGCCTTCTTTGAAAGCATCGGTAAAACCGCGGCTGATTTTTCTAACCTCACCTGGGGTAACTTCTTCCTGGCGAACCTTTTGCCCGTCACCATTGGCAATATTATCGGCGGCGCCGTGATGGTCGGCCTGATGTACTGGTTCATCTTCAACGGAAAAAAGAAATAACCACCCAGCTTACGTCATCATTCGCAGCCTCGCCTGATCTTTGGTGCACGGCTGAACTAGACTGGAGAAACAATGGTTAACTTCACGATCAACGGTCAACCCGTCCAGGCTCACCCAGGGCAAACCATCCTGGAAGCCGCGCAGGAGGCCGGGATTACCATCCCGACCCTCTGTTATCATAAAGACCTCTCGCCGCACGGCGGCTGCCGTATGTGCATCGTTGAGGTCGCCGGTGCTCGCGGGCCGTTAACCTCCTGCACAACCCCCGCGACCGAGGGCATGCAGGTCGTCACCGAAAGCCCCGCAGTCATCGAACACCGCCGCATGATCCTCAAGCTCCTGCTGTCTGCCTATTATGACCGCGGGGACAACAAGGATGACGGCCGCGAAAATGAACTTCTCCACTGGGCCGAGTTCTACGGTGTCTCGTACAGCGAGTTCGCCGCCAAAGAACCCCGCTACCCGGTCAACAGCGACCCCAACCCCTTTGTATGGGTGGACATGAATAAGTGCATCCTGTGCTCGCGCTGCGTTCGCGCCTGCGCCGAAGTGCAGGGCCGCTTCGTTTGGGGTCTGGAGAATCGCGGTTTCGACTCGCACGTCGTCGCCGGTTCCGGTGTAACCATGCTGGAAGCTCGCTGCGAATCCTGCGGCGCCTGCGTTGCCTACTGCCCCACCGGCGCGCTCGATAATAAAATGTCTGTGGGTGCTGGCGCAGCTGAAAAGAAAGTCACCACCACCTGCACCTACTGCGGAGTCGGCTGCCAATTTGATCTCAATGTGCGCGACAACCACATCGTGCGCGTCACCTCGAACCCCAGCGCCCCCGTCAACGGCATGCGCCTGTGCGTCAAAGGCCGCTATGGTTACGACTTCGTGCATCATGAAGAGCGCCTCACCGAGCCGCTGGTGCGTGAATACCTCCTTCAGGGCAAAGAGCGCCCCCACGGAGACCGCGGGCCCTGGGTTCAGGTGGATTGGGACACCGCCCTCAATTTGACCGCCCGCAAGATCGCCGCTGCGCGCGATACCTTCGGCGCAGACAGCGTCGGCGTCCTCACCTCGGCCAAATGCACCAACGAAGAAAACTATGTGATGAACAAGTTTGCCCGCCAGGTGGTCGGGACAAACAGCATCGATCACTGCGCCCGTCTTTGACACTCCAGCACTGTGGCCGGTCTGGCCACTTCCTTCGGTTCCGGCGCAATGACCAACCCTATGGACGACGTTGCCGCCCATTCTCAGGCGATGCTCGTGATCGGCTCCAACACCACCGAACAGCATCCCGTCTTCGGCACCATGCTGCGGCAGGCGGTATTAAAGCGCCATGCCAAGCTCATCGTTGCCGATCCGCGCAAAATTGATCTCACCGAATTCGCCACCCTCCATCTGCGCCTCAAACCCGGCACAGACATCGCCCTGCTCAACGGCCTGATGTATATCATCCTGGAAAAAGGTTGGGAAGATAAGGCCTACATTGCCGAGCGCACCGAAAACTTCGACGAATTCAAAGCCAATATCATGAATTACCCGCCGGATGCCGTCTCTGAAACGACTGGCATCCCTGTGGAACAGCTCTACGAAGCCGCCGAAATCCTGGCGACCACCAAACCCGCCTCGATCATGTGGGCCATGGGCATTACCCAGCACACCGTTGGCGTCCAAAACGTGATGACCTGCGCCAACTTCCAAATGCTGCTCGGTAACATGGGTGTTCCCGGCGGCGGCGTCAACCCGCTCCGCGGTCAGAACAACGTGCAGGGTGCTTGCGACATGGGCGGCCTGCCCAATTTCTACCCTGCCTACCAGTGGGTCAACCAGGAACCGAACCAGAAGAAATTCGAAGCGGCCTGGGGCGTCTCCCTGCCCGCCAATATCGGCATGACCGTCACCGAAATGATGCCCGCGGCGGCCAACGGCAAGCTCAAGGCGCTCTACATCCTGGGCGAAAACCCCATCATGTCCGATCCGGACACCAATCACATCCGCCACGCCCTGGACACCCTCGACTTCATGGTCCTCCAGGAGATCTTCCCCTCGGAAACCGCGGAATACGCTGATGTATTGCTTCCGGGCGTCAGCTTTGCGGAAAAAGAAGGCACCTTCACCAACACCGAGCGCCGCGTTCAGCGAGTCCATCAGGCCATCCAGCCCATCGGGAACGCCCGCCAGGATTGGGAAATCACCCAGGAAATTGCCCGCCGCGTCATCGAACTCGGCAGCCGCAAACCCAGCGACGCCCCGCATGCCGCCTGGAATTTCACCAGCCCGGCCGACATCATGGCCGAAATCAACGCGCTGGCCCCCTCCTACGCCGGCATCAGCTATGAACGCCTCGACCGCGGTGAGCGCCTGCACTGGCCCGTCAAAGACGCGGAACACGGCGGCACCCCCATCCTGCACGTGGGCAAATTCGCCCGCGGGTTGGGCAAATTCGCGGCCACCGTTCATGTCCCGCCGGTGGAAATGCCCGATAACGACTACCCCATGCTGCTCTCCACCGGCCGCGTCCTGTACCACTGGCACGGCGGCGAAATGACCCGCCGCGCCGAAGGCCTGATGGAAGTCTACGGCCAGTCGCTGGTGGAACTCAACCCCGATGATGCCCGCCGTCTGGGCGTCAACGGCAACAAGCGGGTGCGTGTGGCCTCTCGCCGCGGCGTCATCGAAGCCGAAGCCTGGGTCACCGACCGCGTCCCGCCGGGCATGGTCTACGCCAATTTCCACTTCCCTGAGGTCAACGCCAATCAGCTGACCATCGCTGCTCTTGATCCCATCGCCAAGATCCCTGAATACAAGATCTGCGCGGTCAAAGTCGAATTGGTCAAGTAAGCTTCACCCAAACACATTTCAAGAACCAACGCCGCGGCAGGTTGCAAAACCCGCCGCGGCGACATTTATCCCCCCATTTGTCACTCTCTTGCACATTTCAAACCCAATTTGCGTCACGAAAAGTCAACCAAGATGGTGACAATTCACCCCTCCCGCGGTGACAGTACACACTGTAAAACACCTCCCCATCAGTGATAAAACAAGATGGGAAGCATTGATAGGATTACCGCCATGTTTGAACAACCCGACCTCAACACGATGCTGCGCAGCATCCCCTTCTTTTTAGAACTATCTCCGCGCTCTTTAGAACCGCTGGTGGAGATCAGTCAACTGCGCCTGGTCCCTGCGGGGGAGATCCTCTTTCAAGAAGGCGACCGAGAAACCGAACTCTACATTCTTCTGGAAGGTCAGGTTCAGATCACCGCCCACATCCCCAATCACGGCGAATTTGATGTTTTCACCGCGGAACCTTTGGATATCATCGGCTGGTCTGCCCTGACCCCCATTGTGCGCCAACGCACCGCCTCGGCTGTTGCCCTCAAAGATTCCATCCTCCTTGCGCTGGACGGCGACGGGCTGCGCGCCTTATGTGAAGCCGACCACGACCTCGGATACATCTTCATGCGCCGCATCTCCAACATCGTTGCCAGCCGCCTGCTTGCCACGCGGCTTCAGCTCTACGATTTGATCCTGCAGCAGCCTCTGCCCCATCCCTAAATCAAGAGCGCCTGTTTTGCTGGCTTCCCGCAGTCAACAGCTGCCGGTGTTCCGGAGATTTTTGCCTGTTTTGGTTTATAATTACGCCCATGCATGAGCTATCCGTCACCGAAAATATCCTCGCCATCGCCGAGAAGCACGCCCGCAAAGCCGGCGCAACGCGCGTCACCGACATCCACATCGTTATCGGCCAGCTTTCCTCCATCGTGGACGATTCGGTCCAATTCTATTGGGATATGATCTCCGAAGGCACCTTGTGCACCGGGGCCAAATTGCATTTCAGCCGCAAACCCGCCCAAATGCACTGCCGTGCCTGCCAGCACACCTTCACCCTCATCCGCGGAGAGCTGATCCCCTGCCCCGAGTGCAGTTCCATGGACCTTCGCATCGTCTCCGGCGAAGAGTTCTTCCTCGACAGTATCGAAATCGAACGCGACCAACCCGACCAGGAGCCTTAACATGAGCCCAGAACGCGTCACCATCGTCGAAAAAATCATGGATGCCAACGATCAAATCGCCGCCCTCAACCGCGCCCGCTTTGACCGTGCCGGCGTCTTTGCCGTCAATCTCATGGCCTCCCCGGGTGCGGGCAAGACCACCCTCATCCTCGAAACCATCCACCGCCTGGCGCCCCGCCTGCGCATCGGCGTCATCGAGGGCGACACCGCCCCCGTGACCATTGACGCGGATAAAGTCACCGCAGCGGGTATGCCCGCCGTGCAAATCAACACCGGCGGCGACTGCCATCTGGACGGCATGATGATGAGCCGCGGCATGGATCAGCTCCCCTTGGAAAGCCTTGATCTGGTGATTGTCGAAAACGTCGGCAATCTCATCTGCCCCGCCGCCTTTAATCTGGGCACGCACGCCAACGTCCTCATCGCCAGCATTCCCGAAGGTGACGACAAACCCTATAAGTATCCCAACATCTACCGCGGCTTGCAGGCCCTCATCGTCAGCAAGACCGATCTGCTCCCCTACATCCAGTTCAATATGGACTATTTCCTGAAAGGCGTCGAAGCCCTCAACCCAGGGTTGGTGCATTTCCCCGTGGCCGCTTTGCGCGGGGACGGCATGGACGCCTGGATCCAATGGCTGCAAGAGCAGGTCGCCGCGAAGAAGAAAGCCTGATACCTTTATGACGGACGGCAATATCGGTTGCAAAATTTGGGTGCGCGGCATCGTTCAGGGCGTTGGCTTTCGCCCCTTTGTCTATACGCAAGCCGTCACCCACCAGCTCACCGGCTGGGTGCGCAACACCTCCAGCGGCGTCGAAATCGAAATCACCGGCCAACCTACCGGGGTGCAGTCATTCCTCACCGCGCTGAAAGACAACCCACCCCCCCTGGCGCAAATTGATTCGGTCGTCACCGAGTCCATCCCCCCCGCCGCGGGCAGCGCCTTTGTCATCCTGGAAAGTCACCCCGAACCCGGCGCGTTCATTCCGGTCTCGCCGGATATGTCCATCTGCCCCGATTGTCAGCGCGAGCTTTTCGACCCCGCCGACCGCCGCTTCCGCTATCCCTTCCTCAACTGCACCCACTGCGGCCCGCGTTTTTCCATCATCCGCGACATCCCCTATGACCGCCCCCTCACCAGCATGGCCGGGTTCCCCATGTGCCCCGACTGTTTGCGAGAGTATCAAAACCCCCTCGACCGCCGTTTTCACGCCCAACCGGTGGCTTGCCCGGTCTGCGGCCCCCAGGTCTGGCTGCAAGCCGCCGACGGCACGCGCCTGGCCGAGCGGGACGAAGCGGTGCGCCTGGCCCGCAAAATGCTCAAAGAAGGCGCCATCCTGGCCGTCAAGGGCCTGGGCGGGTACAACCTGGCTTGCGACGCCGCCAACCCCCAGGCCGTGGCCGAGCTGCGCCGCCGCAAGAAGCGCTCCGATAAGCCCTTCGCCCTCATGGCCTTCGACACCGCCGCTGTGGCCCGCCACTGTCAGCTAGACCCTGCCGCCGAGGCCCTCCTCACCGCCCCCCAGCGCCCCATCCTGCTCCTCAACCGCCTGCCGGGCGCGTCCGTCGCCCCCCAGGTGGCCCCCGGCCAGGTGACTTTGGGGGTCATGCTGGCCTACACCCCCCTGCACCTGCTGCTGCTGGAACCAGAGCCGGGCTACCCCGATCTGTGGGTGATGACCTCCGGCAACCTTTCAGAAGAGCCCATCGCGTATGTGGACGGTGAAGCCCAGGAACGCCTCTCCTCCCTGGCCGACGCCTTCCTGCTGCACGACCGCCCCATTCACATGCGCGTGGATGATTCAGTCCTCGCCCTGGCCGATGGTCAGCCCTACCCCATCCGCCGCGCCCGCGGTTACGCGCCCGATCCCGTCCGCCTCTCCGGCCCCGCCCTGCCGCCCATTTTCGCCGCGGGCGCCGAGCTGAAGAACACCTTCTGCCTCACCCAGGACCGCTACGCCTTTCTAAGCCATCACATCGGCGATTTGGAAAACTACGAAACCCTGCGCTCCTACGAAGAAGCCGTTGCCCATTACGAACGCCTCTTCCGCGTGCAGCCCCACACCCTTGTCTGTGACCTGCACCCCGATTATCTCTCCACCCGCTACGCCCAGCAGCGCGCCGCCGAAAGCGGCCTGCCCATTTTGCAGGTGCAGCATCACCACGCCCACCTGGCCGCCTGCCTGGCCGATAACGATTGGCTCAACCCCGATCCGGTCATCGGCCTGTCCTTTGACGGCACTGGTCTGGGGCCGGATGGGGCCATCTGGGGGGGCGAATTTCTGCTGGGCCACTACGCCAACTGCCAGCGTCTCTATCATCTGGCCTATACCCCCCTCCCCGGCGGCGACCAGTCTGTGCGCAAACCTGCGCGCATGGCCCTGGCTCACCTGTGGCAGTCCGGTCTCGATTGGGAACCCGACCTGCCGCCGGTCCAGGCCCTGTGCTACGAAGAGCGCACCCTGATTCGCATTCAGTTAGAGAAGTCCATCAACGCTCCGCTCACCTCCAGCGCCGGCCGCCTGTTTGACGCCGCCGCCGCTCTCATCGGCGTGCGCGCCGAAGCCACCTACGAAGGACAGGCCGCCATTGAACTGGAAGCCCTGGCAGACCCGCAGGAGACTGGGTACTATGAATTTGACCTGCACGGCGTACAAATTGACCCTGGGCCGCTCTGGCAGGCTCTGTTGGCCGATTGGCGCGCCGGAACGCCCGCACCGGTCTTATCCGCCCGCTTCCACAACAGCCTGGCCGCTCTTGCCGTACAGATGTGCCTGAACATTCGCCAGCAAAGCTCCGCCCGCACGGTTGCGCTCAGCGGCGGAGTGTGGCAGAATCGTACCTTACTCACCAAAACCCTCTCCGGTCTGCGCGCCGCGAACTTCACCGTCCTCATCCACCGCCGTGTGCCCGCCAATGACGGCGGCATCGCCCTGGGTCAGGCCCTCATCGCCGCCCACAGCCGGAATGAAAACGTGCTTTTGCCTTCGGAGGTTTAACATGTGTCTGGGTGTCCCCGGTAAGATCATCGAAGTGTATCAAGACAGCGGCATGCACATGGCCAAAGTAGATTTTGGCGGCGTCATCCGCGAAGTGTGCGTAGAAGCCCTGCCCGAAATTCAGCCCGGCGAATGGACCATCATCCATGCCGGTTTTGCCCTCAGTATCCTCTCTGAAGAAGAAGCTCAGGCCACCCTGGACTGCCTGCGCGAAATTGAGCTGCTCAACGACGAGCTTGACCTACCCGCGCCCCCGGCGCAAAGCTGACCGCCATGCAGTTCACCGCCGAATTCCGCGATGCAGCCCTGGTTCACAAGGGCATTGAAGAAATTCGCCGCACCGTCACCCGCCCCTGGACGCTGATGGAAATTTGCGGCGGGCAAACCCATGCCCTGCTCAACACCGGCCTGGATGAAATGCTCCCGCCCGAAATTGAGCTGGTGCACGGCCCTGGCTGCCCCGTGTGCGTCACATCGCTGGAGCTAATTGATAAGGCCCTGGCCATCGCCGCCCAGCCTAACGTTATCTTCACCTCCTACGGCGACATGCTGCGTGTTCCCGGCTCGCACGAGGATCTGTTCTCGCTGCGCGCCCGCGGGGCGCAGGTGCGCGTGGTCTATTCCCCGCTGGATGCCGTGCGCATTGCCCGCGAAAACCCCGACCATCAGGTGGTCTTTTTTGCCATCGGTTTTGAAACCACCGCCCCCGCCAACGCCGCCAGCCTGCTCCAGGCGCACGCCTTGGGCCTGAAAAACTATTCCCTGCTGGTCTCGCATGTGTGCGTCCCCCCCGCCATGCACGCCATCCTGGGCAGCCCCACCTGCCGCGTGCAGGGCTTCCTGGCCGCCGGGCATGTCTGCGCCGTTATGGGTTATCAGGAATACCTGCCCATCGCCGAGCAGTACCGCGTCCCCATGAGCGTCACCGGGTTTGAACCGCTGGATCTGGTGCAGGGCATCCTGCTCACCGTGCGCCAGTTGGAAGCCGGGACCCACGAAGTGCAAAACGCCTACTCCCGCGCCGTCACCCTGCAAGGCAACCTGGGCGCTCAGGCCATCATCTCACGCGTGTTCCAGCCCTGCGACCGCAATTGGCGCGGCATCGGCCCCATCCCCATGTCGGGCTGGGGTCTGCGCCCCGAATGGGCCGCCTACGACGCCGAGCAGCGCTTCTCGGTCGCGCACATCCAGACCCAGGAATCCCCCATCTGCATCGCCGGTCAAATTCTACAAGGGCTGAAAAAACCGCCTCAATGTCCCGCCTTTGGCCAGCAATGTACCCCCGAAACCCCGCTCGGCGCCACCATGGTCTCTTCCGAAGGCGCCTGCGCCGCCTACTACCGCTACGGCCGCAGCCGCTGACCGGCTGAGCCGTGTTGATGAGGTGCTATGAACCCAGCCACACCCGCTTTTGAAGGCCCTGTTTGCCCCCGCCCCCTCGATCACCAGGATCAAATCGTCATGGGGCACGGCAGCGGCGGCCGCATGTCCCACGACCTCATCCAGCGCGTGTTCTCTGCCGCGTTTTCCAACCCAGCCCTTAACCAGGCCAACGATTCCGCCCGGCTCACCCTGCCCTCTGGCCGCATCGCGGTATCCACCGATTGTCACATCGTTGCCCCCCTTTTCTTCCCCGGCGGTGATATCGGCCGTCTGGCGGTGTGCGGCACGGTTAACGATGTGGCCATGTCCGGCGCGGTTCCCCTGTACCTGACGGCGGGCTTTATCCTCGAAGAGGGTCTGCCCATCGCCGTCCTCGAGCGCGTGGTCGCCTCCATGCAGGCCGCCGCCCAGGAAGCTGGCATTCAAATCGTGGCGGGCGATACCAAAGTGGTCGAAAAAGGCAAAGCCGACGGACTGTTCATCACCACCGCGGGCGTGGGCTGGTTGCCTGAAGGCCGCCAAATCGGTGGGGAGCTGGCCGCTGCCGGAGATCAGGTTCTGCTCTCCGGCCCCGTCGGTCAGCACGGTATGGCCGTTCTGGCCGCCCGCGGCGAGCTTGGCTTTCAGGCAGAAATTACCTCTGATGTCGCCCCCCTCAACGGTCTCATCCAGGAGCTGTTAGCCGCCGCCCCTCACACCCATGTGCTGCGCGATCCCACCCGCGGCGGTCTGGCCACCACGCTGAACGAAATTGCCGTTCAGTCTCAGGTGTCCATCCGCATTGACGAAACCGCCGTGCCCATCCTGCCCACCGTACGCACCGTGTGTGAAATGCTGGGCTTCGACCCGCTCTACGTGGCCAACGAAGGCAAACTCATCGCCATCGTCCCCCCCGAAGAGCTTCCCGCCGCCCTCAGCGCCCTGCGCGCCCACCCCTACGGCGCTCAGGCAGCCCATATCGGCACCGTGCAGTCCCAGGACCCTGGGCGCGTCCTGCTGCGCACCCAAATCGGCGGCACGCGCCTGCTGGACAAACTGGCTGGTGAGATGCTCCCCCGTATTTGTTAGCCGCGGGTAAATCCGGTATAATTGCTGCGCTGTACCCAATTCGATCCTTTCATGTGAGGACCTATGAAAATTAACTATCAGGAAACCACCAGCGATCTGGCCACCCGCATTAACATCCACAATCAATTCGGCGGGCGTGACATTGACGCCTGGATGCTCGATCTGCTTAAACTTCAGCCCGGCATGGATATCCTGGATGTCGGCTGCGGTGCAGGCAAACAGTGCTTCTCGTATCATACCTACCTCAAAGGCCGCGCCACCATCACCGGCGGTGATGTGAACCAGGAACTGCTGGCTCAGGCCCGCGCCGAAGACGCCAAACGCGGCACCGGTATCCCCTTTATCGACCTGGATTTCAACAAAGCCTTCCCCTTCGAAGACAACCGCTTCGATCTCACCTCCTGCTGCTTTGCCATCTACTATGCCGAAGATGTGCCCTTCACCATGGGCCAGATGCACCGCGTGCTCAAGCCCGGCGGCCGCATGTTCCTCACCGGCCCCATGCCTGCCAACAAGCAGCTTTTCTACGACGTGATCCGCGAGGCCACCAACAATAAGCCCATCCCGCCCATGCCCGGCTCTTCGCGCTATGAAAGCCAGTTCCTGCCGGTCATCCGCGCCATGTTCTCCAAGGTCGAGGTTCACCTCTTCGAAAACCCCCTGACCTTCACCGAAGTGGAACCCTTCGTGGCCTACACCCGCGCCTCCCTCAACGAAGACCGCAAAATTTGGTCGTCTTTCTTCTCTGGCAAGGATGATTTTGAACGCGTTATGACCGAAATTCAGCGCGTGGCAGCCGCCCGCCTGGAACGTGACGGCAAGCTGGTGATGACCAAGGTGGTTGGCGGTTTCCTCGCCACCAAGTAGCCCGCCATGAATGAGGCCATGATTTTCACCGGACGCCGCATTCTGTGCCTTGGCGCCCATCCTGATGACATCGAACTCGGCTGCGGCGCCCTGCTGCATCAAATGGCCGCCGTTTCGGATGTTCTTTGCGTCACCCTCTCGGATAACCAGAAGAATCCTGAGCTGAATCATCTGGTAGGAGAACATTACGCCAGCATGGGTGTGCTCGGCATGCCGTCCGAAAAAGTCATCCTCGGCCCCTTCGAAACCCGCCGCTTCCCCCACGCCCGCCAGGAAATCCTGGAATACATTCTGGACATCCGCCGCAAGTTCCGGCCAGAAATTGTGCTTACCCACACCCGCAACGACATTCACCAGGATCACAACACCGTCATGGAAGAAGCCCTGCGCGCTTTTCGCGGGGCCACCGTCTTGGGTTTTGACGTGCTGCGCTCCAGCTACGGCTTCTTCCCCAACTTCTTGGTGGAAGTCAGCGAAGAGGACGTGGAGAAGAAAATCGCGGCCTTAGCAGAATATAAGACCTACACCAACCGCTACTATTTCAGTCCCGAAATCACCCGTTCCACCCTCATCCGTCACGGCGCCCTGGCTGAACGCCCCTATGCCGAAGGCTTCGACATCCTTCGCATCGTCAGCGTCTTTGGCCGCCCGCCGGAAGCGCCGCAGACCGCCTCCTGACCCCTGCTTTCCCCGCCGCCCGAAGGTTCTCACTTTCGGGCGGTTTTGTACCTCCTACCCACTTTTTGCAAATAAGGAGCATCCCATGCCCCCTTCTCCCATCCGCATCGGCATCATCGGCATCGGCCAAATCGGGCGCCACCATCTGAAAACCTACCGCACCATCCCCGGCGTCGAGGTGGTTGCCGTGGCAGGCCGCGACCCGCAGCGCACCGCCCAGGCCGCCCAAGAAACCGGTGTAGCCTGGTGGACCACCGATTATCACCAGCTCCTCGCCCGTGAGGACATCGACGCTGTCAGCATCTGCCTGCATAACCACCTGCACCGCCCCGCCGCTGAGGCCGCCCTGCGCGCGGGCAAGCACGTCTACTGTGAAAAACCCATCGCCGGAACCTATGCAGACGGTCTGGCCATGCTCGCCGCGGCCCAGGCGGCCGGGAAGCACCTCGCCGTCCAGCTTTCTACCCTCTTCAGCCCCGAAATCAAAGCCGCTCGGCATGCCGTGGACCAGGGCTGGCTGGGGCATCCTTATTACGCCGCCTCCACCGGCTTCCGCCGCCAGGGCCGCCCCTATGTGGACGGCTACGGCACGCCCGCCTTTGTGCAGAAGAGTCAGGCCGCCGGGGGAGCCTTGCTGGATATGGGCGTCTATCACATTGCCGCCCTACTCTACTTGCTCGGCAACCCCGCCCCCCTGCGCATCAGCGGCATCACCGCCCAGGAAACCGAGATGGACGCCGCCCGCCAACGCGTCAGCGGCTACGATGTGGAGGAATTTGCTTCTGGCTTTGTGCGCCTGCAAGGCGGCCTCACCCTGCACATCATCGAGGCCTGGGCCGCGCATCTCGATACCTTTGGCGGATCTTACATCCTCGGTTCGCGCGGCGGCTTACGCCTGGAGCCCTTTGGCCTCTTCCAATCCTTCGGCGATCTGTCCCTCTCTTCCGCAGCCGATCTGGACGCCTTCGCCTACCGCCAGCACACCGTGCGCCAGCAGGGCACGGCTTACGACGGCCCCCAGCAGCATTTCATCGCCGCCCTGCGCGGCGAGGTGCCGCCCCTCCCCACCGCCGAGATCGCCCTCAACACCCAGCGCATCTCCGACGGCATCTATCTCTCTCAGCAGTTGGGTCGCGAAATCACCGTGGAAGAAATCCCTGCGTGAATCAAAAGGGCGGGCCGCCCGTTGGACAGCCCGCCACAAAACATTTGCCCTGCGAGAATTACTCTCCCGGGGTAAAAATCTTCACAATTTCCCATTTGCTGTCGGTGATCCGCATCAGCAGGATAGGCTTGTTGTGGGGGTTATGCGTGTCGGGTTCCATGGTCATCTTGCCCGTGAACACCGGCACATCCTTCATCGTCTCCAACGCATCCCGCACCGCTGCCGGATCGGGCTTGCCGGTCTTATCAATGGCAACACCCACAGCATATTCGATCGAATACAGCGCATCCAGAGCGTAGTAAGCGTACACATTCGCCGCAGTCTTGTGCTTGGCTTCGAAGGCTGCGTTGAAATCGGCGAATTCCGGCGCATCCGAAGAAATGCCGCTGCTCAGGTACGCGCCTTCCAATTCCTTGCCGGCCATGCTCAAAAGCTCATCCGCCACCCAGCCGTCGCCGCCCAGGAACTGGATCTTCAAGCCCAAAGCCGCCGCCTGCTGGGCGATCAGAGCGATATCGCGGTAGGTTCCAGTCGGCACCACCAGCAGATCCGCACCCGAATCCTGCACCTTGGCCAATTGTGCGCGGAATTCGGTATCGTTGGCCATATAGCCTTCCTTGGTGGCCATCACACCGCCCAATTCCACAAAGTGTTCTTCGAAGAAGTTCATGATGCCCACGGAATAGGGAGCCGACACGTCATAAATAAAGGCGGCCTTGCGCATTCCCAATTCCTTGTAGGCGAAATCAGCCAGAGCATAACCCTGATAGGGGTCGATGAAGCACACGCGGAACATGTACGGATTCAGCTTGCCGTCTTCCGTCACGGTCACGTTGATATTGGAAGCCGTGGTCGCCACGACCGGCACTTTGTTGGTGTTGGCAATTTCTGCAATCGGGATGGCTGCGCCCGACCATTCCGGCCCAATGATGGCTGCCACGCGGTCCTGCTCCATCAAGCGCTTGGCCACCGCCACCGCATCCGTCACTTCGGAACGGCTGTCGTACACCACCAGCTGCACCTTGTAACCCTTGATGCCGCCGTTGGCGTTAATCTCGTCCACGCGGTCCTGCAGCGCCAGCTGGGCTGCCTGCCCCACATACGAATCAGGGCCAGTCAACTGCGCATTCAGGCCGATTTTGACCACTTTCTCCTGCTGGCAGCCGCTAAGAATGCCAGATAAGAGCGTGACCAACAACAACAAAGTAATCCATCCAGCGTTTCTCTTCATGACACTTTCTCCTGTTGGGTTGGGTGGGTTCTTACTCTGTCCGCGACAGAATAAAACAAGGGAATGAATAGAATAATGAGGGGAATGGGGGTCTCCCTGGTCATCCTCCGATCAATTGCATTTTAAGTTCCGATGATTCTGGAAAATATCACCGTCACCCCCCTCAGGTGCATGATGATTGTATAGAACTTGATCGCAAAAGTCAACTGAATTCTTAAATGGAAAAACGGCAAAGAGAATCAAAAAGGGACAGCGGCCGCCGTCCCTCTCGTGATGCCAAACGATGATTAAGCCTAATGCTCCAGTCGGCCGCCCGCCAGCCCTTCAATCTCTTCGCGGGTCACGTACTGCTTTACCAGCTTGCCGTCGCGCATTTGCAGCACGCGGTCTGTGTAGGTCACCATGCGCAGGTCGTGCGTCACCATGATCCCCGCCCGATTGTTCTCGTGAATCAAGTTGGCAAAGGTTTCCACCACCTGATACGCCCGTTCCGTGTCCAGGCTGGCCGTGGGTTCGTCCGCCAGCACCAGGCTGGGGTTGTGGATCAGCGCCCGTGCAATCGCCACGCGCTGCTGCTGCCCGCCGGACATCTGCGAAGGCAAATTGGCCATGCGTTCACCCAGCCCCAGCCGCGCCAAAAGCTCCTGCGAGCGCACCCGCCCGGCCTTATCCAGCCGCCCGTTGAGGCGCAGCATCAGCTCCACATTCTCCAACGCGGTCAAATACGGCACCAGGTTGTTGGCCTGAAAGGTGAAACCGATCTTCTCCCGCCGCAGCCGAACCCGTTCGATATCCGACATCTGCGCCAGATCCATCCCATCCAAGAGCAGTTGGCCTGAGCTGGGCGATAGCAGGGCAGCCAACATGGCCAGCATGGTGGTTTTGCCCGAGCCGCTCGGCCCCACCAGTGCCACAAACTCACCCTGCCGCACCTCAAACGAAACATCATCCACAGCCCGGATCAGCCCCAAATCGCTGGGGTAAGTTTTGGCCACCCGTCTCGTCTCCAGCGCCACTGCTTGCCTGGGCTTGATCTCGTATGCTGTTGCTGCTTCCATAATTTGCGCGTCCATGCTTGTTTTCCTCTAACTGGATAAGCCCAAAGCCTTCAAAGGCTCGATGCGAACTGCGTAGCGGATTGAAACCAGCCCGCCGACAGGGCCAATCAGCAGCAGCAGCCCCAGGGCAAGCAGCGTACGCTGACCGTTGAACACAATCGGCACCGTGGGCGGAAAGCTCAAAGAGAACAGAAAGGTCAGCAGCCCGCCAATGGCCACGCCCAAAGCCGTCACGATCAAGATTTGCAGCACCGAAGCTGCCGCGATCACCGGGTTGGGCGCGCCAATCGCCTTCAGCACCCCAATCTGCGGTACTTTTTGCAGCACCTGAATTTGGAAAAAGCCGCCAATCACCAGCAAACCGATAAACAGGGTGAACACGCCCTGGGTCTGAATGGTGCTTTGCTGGGCGCTGTACCCGGGCACGTTTTGAATGGCCTTTTCAATCGTGGCGGTCTCCACATTCTGAATGTTCTCAAAAATACGCGCTTCCACCACTTCCATCTCCGCCGGGTTGCTCACCCGCACCGCGATGACGTTGGCG
Organism: Levilinea saccharolytica; assembly: GCF_001306035.1. Taxonomy (GTDB): domain Bacteria; phylum Chloroflexota; class Anaerolineae; order Anaerolineales; family Anaerolineaceae; genus Levilinea; species Levilinea saccharolytica. The sequence goes on along the minus strand of NZ_LGCM01000021.1, from coordinate 26,153 downwards.
GTGGGGTTGTTGCTGTTCACCTCCGCCTGTGACTTGGGCCGCACCTTATCCCAGGTCTGAAAAGGCACAAACGCCGTGGGGGCCAGCGAATACTGGCGGCTGTCAGTCAGCCCAATCACCCGCAGGCGGTATTCTTCCGTATCCGTCCCCTGGGTGGACTGCACCACCACCGTATCGCCCACCTTGATGTCCGAGCGCTCAGCCACATTCGAATCAATGATCATCTCGTTGGCTTTGCTGGCACGCAGCGGCTGCCCAGAAATCACCGGCGGCAGCCCCGGGCGCCCCGGCTCAGCCCCAATCAGCGAGATCTTCAAAGTCTGGCCGCTTTCACGCGACACCAGGTTCACCGAGGAGGTCCCCAGCGGGCCGGCGTTCTCAACCCCCGGCACGCGCCGGATGGAGGTGCTCAGTGCCGGGTCCACGCGGCTGGCGGCGATCAAGAAATCGGATTTCTCCGAATACACCAACAGCTGTGCATCCAGCTTGGCCAAATATTCACGGTTGCCGTTGCCCAACCCCTCACCCAACGCCGCAATGAACAGCACCAACAAAGTGATCAGGGCGATCACCAGGCTGAACAGCAAAAACCGCCCGCGGTTGCGCCATACTTCTTTGAAAGACAGAAAAACTGGCAGGTCTGCCGAGGGATTCGAAACCTTAGTCGCCATGCGCGCCTCCCTCTGAATGAATCGCCCCGTTAAAAGGCTGCTCCCAGCGCGTGCCCAAGAACCCGCTTAATAAAACCTCCACCGGCGGATGATCGGCGATGTGGTCATAGTAGTACGGCAGGCGGATGCGCCCATCCGGCCCAATTACAAACAGCGCTGACATCAGCATAGCATCTTGCCCCTTGGGCGGCAGCTCTGCCTTAAATCCTTTCTTCGCCGCGCGCGCGTTCGCCCGCCACACCTCAGCTGAAAGGAAGGTCTCGCGCAGCCCGCCGCGCCCCACCCCATAGGCCCGATACAGGCTCCGCGTGGGGTCCGCCAGGCACAGCGTGCCGGGGATGCGCTCCGCGCAAAAAACCGCGGTTTCTTCCTGCGTACCCTGGGTCACCACCACCAGTCCCAGGTTATTTTCTTCCATTATCGGGCGCAGTTGAGATAAATTATCCAAAAGAGTCTTGCACTGCGGACAGCCAAAATGACGAATGAATGCGAGCACAATAGGACGGGCTTGCCACAAGTCTGAAAGCCGCAAGCTGCGTCCTTCACCGGTGACCACGTCGGCGTCAGGGGCAATTTGATCAAAACGGAGTTGGGATTTGGGCTTCATACCTATGATTATACGCTCGATCGCGATAATCGTTATAGGGTTTGTACAAACTTTTTATTGATTCTGCCCATCATCGCAGAAATTGCCCCCTGACAAAAACAACTTAACTGTGACGAATTCCGATCTGGATCTCGCCCTCCACCACCTGCACTGGATAGGCCGCAATATCCCCCACCGCCGGAAGTTTCTTCACCTCCCCGGTGCGGATATCAAAGCGCGCTCCATGCCGCGGGCAAACAATCTCATGCCCTTCCACCTCGCCGTCCCCCAGCGGGCCCATATCGTGCGTACACACATCCGAAATCGCGTAAAAGTACCCCGCGATGTTAAACACCACCACCGGCTGGCCGTCAATTTCCAGATACAGCCGCTCCCCATTGGGTAATTCGTCCACATCTGCCACGCCGTAGAACGTGTACTCCGCTTTGTGCTCATCCGCCATGCTTAAAACTCCTCGTCGTCGTCCACCAGAGCATCGCTGGCTTCACCCAGGCCGTACAGTCCCGCCTTCACCACCTTCAGGGAAAGCAGCGCACATTTCAGGCGCACCGGCCCCAATTCAATCCCCAGCAGGTCTAGAATATCCTGCTTGGTCATTTTCTTCACGTCTTCTACGTTTTTGCCCAGGATGGACTCGATCAAAAGGTCTGCCGATGCCTGAGAAATGGCGCAGCCGTGCCCGCTGAAAGCCGCCTCGGTGATCATGCCTGCCTCGTCCGCGCGCACATCCACCCGAATCTGGTCGCCGCACAGGGGATTTTCATCCTCAAAGGTGTAATCATGCGGATCGAGGGTCCCGCGGTAATGGGGGTCTTTATAGCGTTCGATGATGATTTCGCGGTACATGTCGTCCATAACCAACTCCTTTGCCCCTACGCAAACATGCGCTTAACCTTCTCTACCCCTTCTGCCAGGCGGTCCACTTCTTCGATCGTGTTATACAGGTAAAAACTGGCGCGTGTGGTGGCCGGGAGCTTAAAGCGTTCGTGCAGCGGCATGGCGCAGTGATGTCCCGCCCGCACGGCGATGCCTTCGCGGTCTAATAATTGCGCCACGTCGTGAGGGTGCGCTTCCTGCATGGTGAAGGCCAACACCGCCCCTTTGTGTTCCGCCGCCGGGCCGATCACCGTCACCCCGCTGATTTCGGCAAAGCGCTCCAGGGCGTAGCGGATGATGGTTTGTTCGTGTTCTTCCACCGCCTGCATGCCCACGGTTTTGAGATAATCCACCGCCGCCCCAAAGCCAATCCCTTCGGCGATGGCGGGCGTCCCCGCCTCGAATTTATGCGGCAGGGTGTTAGCCGCAAACGTGCGCAGGGTCACTTTCTTGATCATGTCCCCACCGCCCATGAACGGCGGCATGGCGTTCAACAAAGCTTCTTTGCCGTACAGCACACCGATACCGGTCGGCCCCACCATCTTGTGCGCTGAGAAGGCCAAAAAGTCCGCGTCCAGGTCGCGCACATCCACCGGTAAATGCGGCACGCTCTGCGCCCCGTCCACCAAAGCCAATGCCCCCGCCTGATGTGCCGCCGCGATCATCTCTTTGGCCGGGTTAATCGTCCCCAGCACGTTGGACATGTGCGTAAAAGCCACCAGTTTGGGCCCCTGCTCCAGCAGCTGCTGGTACACCGCCAGATCCAGCAGGCCGTCGTCCGTCACCGGGATGAATTCCAGGCGCAAACCCCGCTCCGCCGCCAACATCTGCCACGGAACCAGGTTGGAGTGGTGCTCCATCTCAGTTAAAATCACCAGATCACCCGTCTGAAGCTGCGTCCGCCCCCAGGTCATCGCCACCAGGTTGATCGCCTCTGTGGTGTTGCGCACAAAGATCACCTCGCGCGCGGTACGCGCTCCAATGAACTGGGCGATGCTTTGGCGTGCGCCTTCATAGGCCGCCGTGGCTTCCTCCGCCAGGGTGTGCACTCCGCGGTGAATATTGGCATTCGAACGGCGGTAATACTCATCCATCGCCGTCAGCACGGACTGCGGTTTTTGGGCGGTCGCGGTTGAATCCAGATAGATCAAGGGCACGCCGTTGTGAATCTGGCGCTGAAGGGTTGGGAAATCGGAGCGAATGCGCTGCAAATCAAAGGGGATGGAAGAGTTCACCGAAATCCTCGACTGTTGACTCAAATGCGGTAAAAGAGATTACTCCGCCCGCGGTAGGTTGGGTTTGGCTGGTTTGCGGGGCAGGCGAATATTGGTTGAATTCACCGGATACCATAGAATATGGTCCGGCACCATCCAGCCGTCGGTCAAATACACGTTGCTGCGAAACTGCACAGCCGCCATTTTGGAGTCCACCTGCACCACAATCCCCTTGAGCCATCCGCGAATGCGCTGGCCGCCTTTTTCGTGGTCGCAAAACACCTCAACAATATCACCCACATCAAACACATATTCAGAATCAGGGGGACGCATGAAAGGAACCGGTGCCATTTAATTTCTCCGCCGTTCAGATTTAACGGAATATTGTATCATACCCAGGCTGTGGCCGCACGGCCGCAGCCTGGGTAAATCATCGAAGGTCAGTCACCCATCGCCTGCATCTTCTTTTGAATGGCCGCCTGGAACCGGGCGCGCACACCCTCAAAAGGAATCCGCTGCATAATCGGGTCAAAAAAGCCTTCCACAATCAGCCGTTCAGCCATCCGTCGGGGGATACCGCGGCTGAGCAGATAGAACACGGGCTCTTCATCCAACCGGCCCACCGTGGCGCCGTGCGTGCAGCGCACGTCGTCCGCCAAAATCTCCAGACCAGGGATCGAATCGGCGCGGGCGTGCTCACTCAGCACCAGATTGCGGTTCGCCTGATACCCGTCGGTCTTGGCCGCTCCCGGGGCCACATAAATCATGCCTTGCCACACCGAGCGGCTGCGATCCAGCAGCGCGCCCTTGAAGAGCAGGTCGCTGGTGGTATGCGGAGCCAGATGGTTCTGCTGGGTATCGTGATCGAGATGCTGATCATGGTCGGTGAAGTAGAAGCCCGACATCTTGCCCACACTCCCCGGCCCAGCCAGTTCCAGGTCGGAGAAATTCTTGGTCAGATGGCTGCCCACCGCGCCGAAAACCCAGTCCAGCGTGCCGTCGCGGTCCACCCGCGCGCGCTCATGGCTGAAATTGTAGATATTCTCGCCCCAGGATTGCAGCTCCACAAAGGTCAGCGATGCGCCCGGCCCCACATACAGTTCCACAATACCGGCGTGCATGGCCGCCTGGAGGCTGCCCTCGGGGGAAGCTGCCTCGTGCACATACGTCACCGCAGCGCCTTCTTCCAGGTGCACCAGCAGGTGTGAGAAATGCGCCAGACCTTCGCCCGCGCCCCACAGCAGGCTGTGCAGCGGCTGTTCCACACGCACGCCGCGCGGCACATACAGCAGCAGGCCGTTCTGCGCCAGCGCCGCGGCCATCGCCGCGAATTTGCCTTCGCCCGGGCGCACAACCTTGCCGATGACTTTTTCCAACAGCTCAGGGTGCTGCGCCTGGGCCGTGCGCAGATCGGTGAAGATCACGCCTTGCGCTGCCACCTCCGGGTCCAGCGTCACATGCGACCCGCCCGCCATCAGCATCACCTGACCGCCGTGTTGGTTGGCTGTCAACGGGCGCAAAAGCTCCGCCGGGGCCGGCTCCAGGTCCAGATACGCGTTTTCCGCGGGAATGCGGAACTGCTGCGGCTGCAAGGCTTTCAAATCCGTGCGGCGCCAGGCCTCTTCAGAGACGGTTGGAATGGGCAGGGATTGGTACGCCGTCCAGGCGTTTTGCCGGAAGGCTTGCAGAAAGTTCGGCCCGCCAGCAGGAAGGTCTTTTTCTGTAAAAACAAAATCTTGGGCGGCCGCGCTGCGGCGCACGCCTCGAACAATTTTAGGGGTGTCTGCCATAGTGTTCGCTGTCCTTCCTCAACCGATGGAGCCTTCCATTTGGAGCTGGATCAGGCGGTTCATTTCCACGGCATATTCCATGGGCAGTTCCTTGACCAGCGGTTCAATAAAACCAGAAACCACCATCGTGGTCGCTTCTTCCTCGCTCAACCCGCGGCTCATCAGGTAAAAGAGCTGTTCCTCGCCTACCTTCGACACAGACGCTTCGTGCCCAATATTGACCCGCTCTTGATCAATCTCAATATACGGATAGGTATCCGAACGCGACTGTGGATCCAACAGCAGCGCATCGCAGACCACATTCGAACGCGAATTGACCGCATCGCGGTGTACTTTCAGCAGCCCGCGGTACGAAGACCGCCCGCCGCCGCGGCTGATGGATTTCGAGGTGATTTTGCTGCTCGTATCGGGTGCCAGATGCACCATTTTACCGCCCGCGTCCTGCTGCTGACCCGGCCCAGCAAAGGCCATCGAAAGGATTTCCCCGTGCGCGCCGCGCCCCACCAGGTAGCAGGAGGGGTATTTCATCGTCACCTTCGAACCCAGGTTGGCGTCCACCCATTCCATCGTGCCTTCTTCGTGGACGATGGCGCGCTGGGTCACCAGGTTATAAACGTTGGTCGACCAGTTCTGAATGGTGGAGTAGCGCACGCGCGCGCCCTTCTTCACCACAATTTCAATCACACCGCTGTGGAATGAATCGGTGGTGTACTGCGGGGCCGTGCAGCCTTCCACATAGTGCAGCTGCGCGCCTTCATCCGCGATGATCAGGGTGCGCTCAAACTGCCCGATGTTGGCCACGTTCAGGCGGAAATATGCCTGCAGCGGCAAATCCACCTTGACCCCCTTGGGCACATACACGAACGAACCGCCCGACCATACCGCGCTGTTCAAGGCCGCAAATTTGTTGTCCTCAATGGGGATGATCGTGCCAAAATGTTCGCGGAACAGGTCAGGATACTGGCGCAGGCCGTCCTCAATGCTCACAAAGATCACGCCCGCTTTTTCCAGGTGCTCCTGCACGCGGTGATACACCATCTCCGACTCGTACTGCGCCCCCAGCCCAGCCAAGAAGTGCTGCTCGGCTTCGGGGATGCCCAGGCGGTCAAAGGTCTTCTTAATATCATCCGGCACATCGTCCCAGGAACGGCCTTCCTTGTCCGAGGGCTTCACATAATAAATCAAATCGTCCAGATTCAGGCTCGATAAATCTGGCCCCCAGGTGGGAATGGGCCGCGCCTGAAAATGGGCCAGGGCCTTCAGGCGAAAATCCAACATCCACTGCGGCTCGCCCTTCATGGCCGAAATCTGCGCCACAACTTCCGCATTCAGGCCTTTGCCGGTGTTAAACACCGAGGTGTCGGGGTTGCTGAACCCGTATTTATACTCACCCAGCTTCTCTAAATATTCGGCTTGCGGGTTTGAACTCATCATCGCCTCCAGGCAGTCAGGTCACATACCAGTAATTTAGCCGTTAACCGCTTCGCCTTCGTACTTTTCACGCACCCATTCGTAGCCGTGCTCTTCCAGGCTCAGGGCCAGTTCCGGGCCGCCCGATTCCACAATGCGCCCGCCCAACATCACGTGCACAAAATCCGGCTGGATGTAATTCAGGATGCGCTGGTAATGGGTGATCACCATCACGCCCAGGTCTTTTCCGCGAAGCGTGTTCACGCCTTCGGAGACAATCCGCAGCGCGTCAATATCCAGCCCTGAGTCGGTCTCATCCAACACGGCGATTTCCGGCTTCAGTGTCGCCATCTGCAAAATTTCGGCGCGCTTCTTCTCACCGCCCGAAAAGCCGTCGTTTAAGTAACGTCCGGCAAAGGCGTGATCCATCCGCAGCATATCCATCTTTTCTTTGAGCATCTTGCGGAATTCGGGAATAGGCATGCCCTTATCTTCCGGGTTAACTGCCTTACGGCGCGCGTTCAGGGCGGTGCGCAGGAAGTTCGCCAGCGTCACCCCCGGGATCGCCACCGGGTACTGGAACGCCAGGAAAAGCCCCAGCCGAGAGCGTTCGTCCGTTTCCATCTCTAGAATGTTCTGGCCGTTAAACAAAATCTCGCCGTCTGTCACCTCATAGGCCGGATGGCCCATGATCGTGTACGAAAGCGTGGATTTCCCCGTGCCGTTGGGGCCCATGATGGCATGCACCTCGCCGGATTTTACAGTTAAATCCAATCCCTTGAGGATTTCTTTTCCTTCGATGCTGACATGTAAATTGCGAATCTCCAGAACGGACATGGAAGCGCTGCTCCTTTTTGCACAATTTCATTTCGGCGAACCGAAATGCAGTTGATGTATGAAATCTGGCCGGATTATATCATAATAGAGGTAATTCGGTCAATATTTATTATAATATTCTTATATATTCTAATATCTTAAAGAACCAACCGCCGCGGTCTTCTGCGGCGGTTGGTGTAAAAATCAGCGGTTAAGCCTGTCGTTCCAGCCAGGCCAGGGCCTGCTCTGCTGCGCCGTGCCCCAGCTTTGCCGCCCGTAAGAAGCAGCGCTGCGCCGTCGCCCGATCCCCCTGGCGGGCAGCCGCCCACCCCAGCCACAGCCACGCATCCGCGTTGTCCGGCTGCTGTTCCAGTACCTTGCGTAAAATTGCGTACCCCTGGCGGATGTTGCCGCCCTTCACCTGCTGAATCCCCTGTGCCAACAGATCCACCCCATCCACGCGCTCGCGCGGCACCACCTGCGGCGGACGCGCCGCCATACGTTCTTCCGTCTTTGGCGCTGCGGGCGGCGCGGGCGCCGGGGTCACCACCGCAGCCTGCTCCGGTGCAGGCTCTGGCGTGGGAGCAAACTGCGCTTGTCGTCCTTCCAACCCTTCCGGCTGGCTTTCAGTGGCCGCGGCAGCCTCCAGGCGGGCTTCCGTCTCGCGTTCGCGGCGGCGAATCCCCCGCCGAATCAGCACCCACAACAGCAGCACCAACAGCAGCAAAATCAGCCCGACCAGAACCAACCACAACACCGGCGTATTCATATTCAAATTCGGCAGCCCCGGCAGCACAATGCCAGGGGCAGTAGCCGGAGTCGGCTCACCTACCGCACCAGCCGGCGCATCTTCGGTGGGAGCCGCGGCCGCCTGGCGCACGTCCACGCGCACGCTCACCCCGCGGTAGGTTCCCGCTGCGTCAGATGCCGTCAGCGAAATATCATGCACCCCTTCGCTCAGTCGCGCAAAAACTTGCGGCCCGCTGCCCAGCACACCGTCCAGATTGGAATTCCATTCCATCCGTTCGCCGGTGATGGCCCCATCCTCCAGGTCGTATGCGTACCCGCGCAGCCAGACCCCCTGAGTTGAGGCGCCGCCCCCATCCAACGGCGAAAGAATGACAGCTACCGGCGCGTGATCCGTCACCGTCACCGCTCCAGCCGACTGGGCCGAGGTACTGTAGAAGCCGTCGCTGGCGTCCACCCGCAGCCAAAGCGGCTTTCCCCCCGGCAGCCGGGCGGGGTCCACAGCCAGTTCACTGGCGCGGATCCCCGTCGACATGGGGTTCCATGTCTGTCCTTCATCCTGGCTATACGAAACCGTGTAGCTCAGGGCGTCCCCATCCGCGTCCGAAGCCTGCCAGCGCACCCAGGCCGTTTGCCCGTCCGCCCAGGCTTCTCCGCCTGCTGGTTCCAGCAGGGTCAGCATCGGCGGGTTAGCCGAAGCCGTCCGCCGGGCCAATTCCGTTTCACCCCGCACCACCACCAAAGAAGCCGCCAGCTCTGTGTCCGCGGTAAAACTGGCCGTGATAAAATCCACGCCGATGTTTTGCCCCAGGGTGGGATGCAGGTAATCCAATTCCTGGCACATCTGCTCCAGCACGTTTTCTTCTGCGTCGCGCACCTGCAGGCAGGTCCCCGTTTCACCCCCCACCAGCGGCGGCATGCGTGAGGCGATGCGGAAAGCCGGCAGAATCTCCGCTTGCCCCGATTGTCGGATCACCGCAGCCGTCAGCAGCTGCCCTTCCGCGGGCGCGCGCATGTCTCGCGGCAGCCCCGCCGCCAGCCGCCCGCCTACGGGAAGATCTCCGCCCGAAAGGAACACATCCTGATTGGCAAAGCCGGTACCAAAAGCCTGCGCCGTCGCCGGAGAAACCCAGGCCGGTGTGCAGTACGACAACACATCAAAAGTGGCCGCCGGGTCAAACAGCTCAAAGCCCGATGCGCTCACCCGCGCTCCCCAGCCTCCCAGGGTACCTGTGGTGTTCGCCTCGCCCCACCAGCAAGCCAGACGGTTTTTGGCAGCCGTTGGGCGCAGCCCGTTCGCGTTCAGCAAATGGCCCATTTCGCGCGTCAGCGTCTGGCCGGAATCCATCGTTTTCAGGTTAAAGGTGCAGGTGGAAGCGCCCACAGCCACTCTTCCGATCGAAGGCAGCGTATCGCCGTGCGACCAGCCCGTATCCGCCAGGCTGCACTGCCCGTCGTTTTGTGTATCCGGGTGCGTCCAGGCCATCACCCGACCGGGGGCTTCCCCACCTGCCCACCGTCCTTCACGGGCCGTGCGCTCATACAGCAGCCGCAGGGTCAGCAGATAATCCGTCACCGCCGGGCAGCCGCTGCCGCCGCTCAAAGCCGGGCAATCCAGGGTGCTTTCAAAGGTCTGAAAAATCCCCGGCTGGTACACATAGGTCAACCCATCCGGAGCCAACGGCAGCATATCCCACAAATCGCGCACAGCCTCTTGAGCTGCGCTGCGGTCTGGCAGCAGGGTCTGTTGCGCGGGTTCCGGCGTGCCGGCTCCCGCCGCTGGGCGGTATCCCAGATCAAACCAGGCCAGCCGCAGTCGGATCCCCGGCGCAAAGGTCAGGCTCGTTTCGCGCTGTGTGCCCCCCACGTCCGCAGTCAGCCGCAGGGTACCGCTCAGCCACTCCTCAGGCAGCAGGAAATTCAGACTGCGCTGCGGGTCGCCCTGCTGCTGCGTCCAATCTTCATGGAAAGCCGTGATGCTGACCGGTTCCGGCATCAGCATCCCCAAATCGCGTCCTTCTCCGCTCACCCCCCGCAGCGTCCCTGTGACCCCCGCCAGCTCGGTACAGCCCTCGCCGCAGTCCACATACACGCGCACCACAGTGGGCTTGCCCGCCGTCAGCTGCCCTTCTCCGTCCACCGCTTGAATCGCTTGAATATGAGAGATAAACAGCCCGTCCGCCTGGGCAGCCTCAAACACCACCGCCTCACCCCCCTGGCGCAAATTCACCTGCTGCTCTGACGGTTGAAATTGATACCCGCTCAACACCGGCCGCAGCGCGTAGCTGCCCGCGCTCAAATGCTGGAAGCTGAAACGTCCGTCCGCACCGGTCAGGGCCGGCTCAGAATCCGCCAAATGCACGCTCACTCCCGCCAGGGGCTGCCCATCCGCTGTTCGCACCACCCCCTCCAGAGTCAGGCTCGGCTCCAGCCCTCCGCCCGCCGCAGCGCTGGGGCTAAAGGCCGCCCCCTCCACCGAGGTGATCCACTGCATCTGCGATCCGTCAGTGCGCACCGAAGCCAGGTTTAATCCCGCATTGCCCGTCTGAGCGTCAGGCCGCTGCGTGAAAACAATCCGATCTCCCTCCGCTGTCCAGCAGAAATCTGCAAACGGCAAACCTGAAACCAGCAGCAGCAGCCCGCTGCCGTCCGGCCGCACCAAATAGATCTCAGCTTGAGCGTCGGGCTGCGGGGTAAACAAAGCCCGCTGACCCATAGCGGGGTCTGAGGCAAAGGCAATCCAGCTTCCATCCGGTGACCACTGCGGCGAATGATCCCCCTCGTGCGCGCTCAAAGCCAGATCCGCGCTGCCTTCCGCCGTCTCCACTACATGGATGCCGCTTTGCCCGCCGCCCGCAGCCGCATAAGCGATGCGTTTCCCGTCCGGCGACCAGGCGGGTGAAAACTGGGCCGTCCCTAGCTGCGAAATCAGCGCGCGGCGTTCACCGCTTTGCGTTTGGATCAGCACCACCTGACTTTCAGGGTAAGGGGTTTCAGAAGGGCCAAACGGAGCGCAGATCGCCGCCAGTTGGTCTCCCCTCGGCGACCAAACCGGCTGCCAACAGGCCTCATTTTCCGCGCTGTGGGCCTTCAGACTGCCGCTGCCGTCCGCCGCAGCGGTGTAAACGCGCAGCTTACCGCCCGCAATAGGCGCCGCTGAAAAGGCCAGCTGCTGGCCGTCCGGCGACCAGGCCAAATCCCGCACCGTTAATGTGTCGGGGCTCAGCCGCAGCCGGTTTTGACCTCCGGCGTCCATCACTACCAGCCCAGCGGCCTCCCCTTGCCCCTCCAAAAAGGCCAGGCGCGTACCGTCCGGTGAAAAGCGCGGCAAATCTTCACGCGCCGGGGTATCTGTCAGGGCCACAGCTGTCCCCCCGTCGGAGCGCGCCCAATACAGATCTGTGCCTCCGGCGTTTTCCGCCGCGTAAACCACCCAGCTCACCGCTTTGGTTTGGGTTAGCCCGCGGGTCGCCCCCTGAAACCACAGTCCCCCCAACGCCGCGGCAGCCGCCAGTAAAATTCGCCCAATCGAATTCAAATCCACCTGCCTTTGAACCTTCGAAAGAATTGCACCTGTACGTATTATAACGTGAGATATCCAAATTGATTCCGTGCAGCTGTACCCACTCTCCCGCTCAGCGAATATTTAGGATATAAATCTTATATATTGACATTATTGAAACGCCTGTGATATACTGCCCACATGCGGTACGTTCCGCATCTCTCTTCGCCCCGCGCAGAGAGAAGGCTGTACCCTTTTATGGATAGCATACGTGATGTCCCGATGAAAAGCACCCGAGACCGAATCTTACACACCCTGCTTAATCACCCGCGCTGCAGCATCAACGAATTGGCTGATGCGGTGGGCATTAACGGTATTTCCGTCCGCCACCACCTCAGCAATTTGCAGGGCGATGGGCTGATTGCCGTTGAAGAAGAACGCCACGGTGTGGGCCGCCCTCGCCTGGTGTACTCTCTCACCGAAAAAGGCATGGAGCGCTTCCCCACCCGCTACCTTCGCCTCACCAACCGTTTGCTGGATCAGCTCAAAGAAACCCTGCCGTCCGAGGTGGTGGACCGCCTCTTCGTCCAGATGGCCACCGACCTGGGCACAGATATCGCCCAAAAAGTGCAGGCCCTGCCCATTGAAGAGAAATTGGAAGTGATCAAAGAAGTGCTTTCTCAAGAAGGTTTTTCCGTGGAATGGGAAAAACAAGGCGATCATTATTTGATCCACGAAATTAGCTGCCCCTACTACCAGGTGGGCCAACAGCACCCCGAAGTCTGCTCCCTGGATCAAACCCTCATCTCCACCGTCCTGGCCATCCCCACCGCCAAGGTCCAATGCCTGCTGCGCGGCGACCAGCACTGCACCTATATCGTTTCAGATCTTGCTCCCTCGGAGGATCAACCCGCATGACCACCCCCACCCCCCCAGGATCCAACCAGCCTGTTTGGCAGGCTGAAAGTGAACATCCCGAACTTTGCGCCGCTCTGCGCGATGGACTGCGGGAAGTGATTGATCCCGAAATTGGCCTCAATATCATTCAGCTTGGCCTTATTCGCGATGTCACTATCGAAGCCGATCACGCCCTGATTCGCATGATCCTCACCACCCCCTTTTGCCCTTACGGCCCAGCCATGATCGAAAGCACCCGCCAAAAGGCTGAATCGATTTTAGAGCGCCCCACCCATGTGGACCTGGGTCTGGATGTGTGGGATTTTTCGATGATGGAAGAAGGGCTGGCCGACGATTGGGGTTTGTTCTAAGTCTGCCTTCATCCGCAAGAAACATCACCGCCGTGAGATGGCTGAGCCTTCCCACGGCGGTTTTTGTTCACCAGGTGCTGCCTAGAAACTGCGGTTGACGTTGAAGTAACTCACCAGTTTCATCGCCAGGCTCATATCCCCCCGGAGCTGAAGCTTGCCCAGCATAAACGCCTTCATTCCATCCAGTTTGCCTGTAAAAATATCCAGGCAATCCTGTGCCGACGCTAAAAAGGTCAAATTCGGGTTGGGGATCGTGCCCACTTCCGTCTTACATTGCTGATTGGCGATGGTGATCACCCAATCCCCGCCGCCCGGCCCGCTCAAATGCAGCTGCACGGTGGCATTCACCCCTGCCGCGCGTTCCGGCACAAAGGCTTCCGGCATTCGTTCCAACAGTTCCGCAATGGTATATTCGCTCATTTTTTCTCCCAGAAAACACCCTTTCACAAGGGCGGTAAAAGAAGCCCACCCACCGGCAAGCCGTCAGAAATTCCTTATCTACCAGTATAATTATAACGGTTATCACCCCAAACTCACGGACTCATCCCGCAAATTCGTGCACTTCATACGGCGATGGGATAGGAAACTCGGCCATGATCCAAATTTTTCTGTTTGACGAAGAAAAGAACTGCCATAAAGACCTCACCCTTGACCAAATCCGCATCAGTCTGCCGAATCCGGATCATTTATTGTGGGTTAATCTGGCCAATGCCACCCCCCAGGAAACGCAATATGTGTTGGGAGACCTATTCAATTTTCACCCGCTGACCATTGAAGACTGCCTCTCCGTCGGCTACCAACCCCCCAAAATTGACGACTTCGGCAGCTACCTTTTCCTCATCGTTCACGCCTTACACCCTGATCACCGCCTGGATACCCTGGAAACCTTCGAACTAAACCTCTATCTGGGTGAGAACTTTGTGGTCACCTGCTACGCCGAAGAGAGCATGCCGCCCGTCGAACGCGTCATTCAGCGCCTGGCCCGCGACCAACGCGTCTATCTCAACGGCTCTGATTTCCTTTGTCATGCGATCATCGACGCCCTGGTGGACGATTACATGCCCCTGGTGGATCAGCTCGATGATGAATTGGATGACCTGGAAGACGCCGTGCTGCAAAAACCCCACCCCATCACTCTCCAACGCATCCTGTCCATCAAGCACAGCCTGATGACCCTGCGCCGCATCCTCAGCCCCCAGCGAGAAATCATCAACCGCCTCACCCGTGATGAATTCCCCATGGTGGACAAGCAAAGCCAGATCTACTTCCGCGACATTTACGATCATCTGGTGCGCATCCAGGACCTCACCGAAACCCTGCGCGATATCGCCACCAGCGCCCTGGATATCTACCTGAATTCAACCTCCTTGCGCCTGAACGAAGTCATGAAGGCCCTCACCATCGTTTCCACCATCTTCCTGCCGCTGTCCTTCGTGGCCGGAGTCTACGGTATGAATTTTCATTTCATGCCAGAATTAACCCACCCCTGGGGATATCCCCTGGTGTGGGTTGTGTTTGCCCTCATCGCGGGTGGAATGGTCCTTTTCTTCAAAAAGCGCGGTTGGTTTTAGCCCAAAGCCCTGGCAACCGCCTGGTTCACATCCTCGCAGATCTCCGCGCCCAAAGCGCGCAGCGCTTCCGTTTTCTCGGGGTGCCCCGAGGCAATCCCCCAGCCCCGCACCTGCACAGCAACGGCCGCCTGAGCTAACAAGTCCGCCGCCCGCTGCACCGCCAGGATCCCCACCGGCGAATCTTCAAACACATGCACTTCCAGGCTCTCCGGCAGCATCCGTTTGGCTGTCTCTGCTGGGGTCGGGCTGGTCAACATCTCCGCCGCCCAATCCAGCGCGCCCACCTCGTCGCCGGTGAGGGCCGCCGCCATGCCCGCCAGGGCCTGCGTAGGCGCGGGCTTCAACAGCAAATCCGGTGATTTTCCCAGTTTCTTCCCCTGATACACCAGCCGCCCCCAGGCCACCGAGGGCAGCTCGCTCAGTCCCACAGCCTGCAGCGCCAGCTCGGCCTCCGGTGAATATTCCTCGCGCGGCTCGTTGGTCACCCCACGCGGCGGCAGGCTGGGCCGGGCAGTCAGCGCCGCAGCAAAATGCGCCCCGCTGCGCATCCCCGCCAAGATGCGCGCCGAGGTTTCCGGCGTCGCCAGCGGCTCATCCATCGCCAGCAGGTAAGAGGGCACCTCCAAATACGGCTCTTGGTCGTAATACTCGCGGAACATCTCCGCCCCCAGCGCCAGATTCTGGAAAAAGCGCGTGGTAGGGCAGCTCCACAGCGCCCGCGTGCGCCCCAGCAAATCTTCCAAAATCTCCCGCCCGCTCAGGTTTGGCAGCAAATGCGTACCGTTCCCGCGGCAAGCCGCCAGCAGCGCCTCTGAAGGCGAAGGCTCGCGCTTCATAAAAGGCCCCAGCGCGCGCACGCGCTCCCGCCATTCCACCCGCAGCTCGTGCAGGTCCAAATTCTCCATCGCGGTCTTCATCTGCACCAGTGTGCCCACCTGCGCCAGGTGCGGAAAGGCTCCCGCCGCCGCGTCCAACGCCACCGCCAACGAAACGGCGATCATATCCCATTCGGAGGTCACCCCCAGGGATTCAAACAGCGGCGGCAGGCCGTCATCCACCGCCAAATGGCTCAGGTGTAGATCTTCCAGAAAATACGTCAGCGTGTCGTGAACAGCAGCCCGGTAGCCGCGCGGCAGAATCAACACACCGTCCAGATCAAAGAGCAAAATACGCTTCAAAACACACCTCGCCGTGATGGAATAAAAACGGCTGAGCTTTCTCTCAGCCGTTCAGCCTGCGCGCAGACAGCAGAAAGCCTGCTATAATGTTGCCATTGTTTTCATCCGAAAATCATACAAAGGTGCCCATTATGATTCACATTATAACCGATAGCTGCGCTGACCTCAGCCCAGCCCTCAAAGAACGCTATCATATCCACACAGTCCCCCTCAGCGTATTCCTGGGCGGCCAAACCTACCTGGACGGTGAAGAAATTGGCCTGGCGGATCTGTTCGCCGGGGTTAAGCACCACAACCAGCTGCCCAAAACCTCCGCCGTGCCCCAGGGCAGGTTCGAAGCGGCCTTTCAGGCCCTGGACGGCGACTTGTTGGTGCTCACCATCAGCAGCCAGCTTTCCGCCACCTACCAGAGTGCCGTCCTGGCCAGCCAATCCTTTCCCGAGCGCACCATCCGTGTGGTGGACACCCTCAATCTGTCCACCGGCATCGGTCTGTTGGCCCTGCGCGCCGCGGAGCTGCGTGACGCTGGTAAAAGCCTGGATGAAATTGTCCAGGACATCACCCAAACCGCGCCCAAAATTCGCACTGCTTTTATCATCGACACCCTTGAATATCTCTACATGGGCGGGCGCTGTTCGGCCATGCAGAACGTCATGAGCAGCCTGCTGCAAATTCGCCCCGTCATTGAGTGCCGCCCCGACGGCACCCTCGGCATCCAAAGCAAAGTGCGCGGCACGCGCAAAAAAGCCCTCGCCAGCCTGGTGGAATCCTTCCGCAAAAATCTGGAGCAAATGGATCTGCACCGCGTGTTCATTACCCACACCGGCTGTGACGAAGACGCTCAGGCTGTTGCCGCAGAAATTGCTGCCCTGGCCCCCATCCAGGAGATTTGCATCACGCATGCCGGAGCCACCGTGGCCAGCCACTGCGGCCCCAATACCCTGGGCATCATCTACCTGGAAAAATAAGCCCTCCCCGGGTTAAAATCAAACGCGCGTGAGGCAGTGAAACCGGCCCTCACGCGCGTTTTTTTTGGATATCGCTTAGATCACGCCGATTTCTTTGCCAATCCGGCCGAAGATCTCCAACACGCGGTCCATCTGTTCATAGGTATGGGTGGCCATATAGCTGGTGCGCAGCAGTTGCATTCCCGGCGGAACCGCCGGGCTGATCACCGGGTTCACAAACACACCCGCGTCAAACAGCAGCTTCCAAAAAGCGAAAGTCTTCTGGTCATCCCCAATGATCACCGGAATGATGGGCGTCACCGACTCGCCCACGTTGAACCCCATCGAGCGGTAGCCCTTGCGCATGTATTCCGCAATTTCGTTGACATGCTGCGCCCGCTCAGGCTCGGTGCGCATCACATCCAGGGCCGCCAGGGCCGCGGCCGTGTTGGCAGGCGGGATGCTGGCGCTGAAAATGAGC
Source organism: Levilinea saccharolytica (assembly GCF_001306035.1). Lineage (GTDB taxonomy): Bacteria > Chloroflexota > Anaerolineae > Anaerolineales > Anaerolineaceae > Levilinea > Levilinea saccharolytica. The sequence goes on along the minus strand of NZ_LGCM01000021.1, from coordinate 9,075 downwards.
GAACGCGCGTGGTGCTTAATGTAGCTGATCACATCCGCGTCCCCCGCCACAAACCCGCCCAGTGAAGCGAAGGACTTGCTGAAGGTGGACATGATCAAATCCACCGATTCGGTCAGGCCAAAATGCGCCGCCGTCCCCCGGCCGCCGCCCATTACGCCCATGCCGTGCGCGTCGTCCACCATCAGGCGCGCGCCGAACTTCTGGGCCACCTTCACCAGTTCCGGCAGCGGGGCCAAATCACCGCCCATGCTGAACAGCCCGTCCACCACAATCAATCGGCCGGCGTTCTCCGGCAGACATTCCATCACCCGTTCCAGGTGCTCCATGTCGTTGTGGCGGAAGCGCTCAATCTTGCCGTACCCCAGCCGTGCCCCATCCACAATGCTGGCGTGGTCGTCCTTGTCCAAAATCACCACGTCGCTGCGCCCCACCAGCGCGCTCACCGCCCCCAAATTGGCCTGCATCCCTGTCGAGAAGACCAGCGAGGCATCCTTGCCCACCCACTCTGCCAGTTCTTTTTCCAGCTGCTCGTGCATCTCCAGCGTCCCATTCAAAAAGCGGGAACCTGTGCAGCTTGTGCCGTAACGCGCCGTGGCCTGAATGGCCGCCTCGCGCACTTTGGGGTGGGTCGTCAGACCCAGATAATTGTTCGAACCGCACATAATCAACCGGTGGCCGCGGTACACCACCTCTGTGCCTTCGTTGTCAGTCAAAGGGATGAAAAATGGGTAAAACCCTTGTTCAATGGCTTCTTTGACGTCCGTGTACTCAAAACACTTCTTGAAGATATCCATGCGCGTTTCTCCTATGAATCGAGGGAACAATGAGGCTGCCCAGGCGGAGAATAATCTACCGTCCAATAATTCGCCTGGCTCGCCTGCCGATGATCTCCAACGCTGCCAGCCTTCACCCACGAAGATGCCAGCCGTCCGGAGAGGATCTACAATGAGAGCAATTTAAAAATGCAGGGGCATGGAACTGCGCGAGATATTATCCAAAAACTCCATGCGCGTGGCCATATTATTGCGAAATGCGCCCAACATGGCTGAGGTGGTCATGCGCGAGTCGTGCTTTTTCACGCCGCGCATCATCGAACACAGGTGCAGGGCTTCCACCACCACTGCCACCCCGCGCGGTTTCAGCAGCTCGTTCAAAAAGTCCGCGATCTGGCGGGTCATGCGCTCCTGCACCTGCAAGCGCCGCGCAAAAAGATCCACCACCCGTGGAATCTTAGAAAGCCCCAAAACGCGCCCATTGGGCATATAAGCCACATGCGCCCGCCCGATAAACGGCAGCATGTGGTGTTCGCATAAACTGTAAAATTCAATGTCCCGCACAATGACCATTTCATCGTACGAATCTTCAAACAGCGCCCCGTTGATCAAAGCTTCCGGGTCCATACGGTACCCCGCCAGCAATTCATCGTAGGCCCGCGCCACCCGTTCGGGCGTGCGCTGCAAGCCTTCGCGCTGGGGGTCTTCCCCCACCGCCGAAAGAATCTTCCGGACAGCATCTTGAATTGCGTCATGGTCCATCGTGGGACTTTCCAGTAAGGCCGCGGCCTGAATCAGCGAACCGTTTTTTCCTGCCATATCGTGCTCTGTTTACCCGCGCCCGTTCCTCGTGGCGAACTGCGCGGCTCCCTTCATAATCCTCGCGTATGATAAAGCCGCCCAGCCGACAGCCGGGCGCGCTTTGCAGACAGGCTGATTATACCCTGAAAACACAGAAAATGAACGCGCGGACGGTTACGCCTGGCGCTGCAAGAGGCCGTCAGCCAGCTCGCGCAGCGCCGCGCAGGCTTCCGCCTCACCTTCCAGGCTGTCCAGCGCCTCGCGCGACTGGCGCGTCAGGCGTTCAGCCTCGGCCAGGGTGTAAGCTTCGGCACCTTCTGCCGCCAACATGGCCGCCACCTCACCCACTTCTTCAGCGCTCACCGGCCCGCTCAGCCAGCGGCGGGCAAAGGCACCTCCCTGTGCCAAGGCATACACCACCGGCAAGGTTTTCTTGCCCGTCACCAGGTCGCTGCTGGTTGATTTGCCGATCTTGTCGGCGTTGCCCCAAATCCCCAGCCAATCGTCCAACACCTGAAAAGCCAACCCCAAAGACCAGCCAAAGGTGCGCAGGGCCATGCGCTGAGTCTCGCTGCCCCCCGCCGCCAACCCGCCCAATTCGGCACAGGCCGAAAGCAGCGCCGCGGTTTTTCCACCCACCATCGGCCAGTAATCGCTCAGCGGCAGGCTGCGCGCCTGTTCGTTGGCCATATCCAGATACTGTCCCTCGGTCAACGCCACACAGGTGTGGTTCAGTATTCTCGCGCCCTCCAGCCCCACACCCGGGTTTGCGCTGGTGCCCAGTTCCAAGATCGCCTGCTGGGCCAGGGTGAACATCAAATCCCCGGCGTTGATCGCCTGAGCCACACCCCATTTCTTCCAAACCGTGGGGCGTCCCCGCCGCACCTCACTCTGATCCTGAATATCGTCATGAATCAGCGAGAAATTGTGCAGAAGCTCCACACTTGCCGCCGCGGGCAGCGCCGCCCGCCAATTGCCGCCCACCGCCGCCGCGCTCAGCAGCACCAAAATCGGGCGGATGCGCTTGCCCTGTGCCTCGGGGCCGGCCCCTTCCCCCTGCCAACCCATATGGTAAGTGAGCATGCTCAGCAGTTCTGGGTAGGGCTGAATGGTGTAGACCACCTTTTGCAATTGCGCTTCCACATCGGGCCGCATCGCCGTCATCATCTCACGCAGTGCCATGTTGTCTGCCTCCCATGCCAGGGCCGCCTGGCTTATTCTGTCCGAATCAAACGCGTCCGGGCCAACTGCTCCAGGCTGCCAGCTCCCGCCGCGAACATGCAGATTTGCAGTTCCTGCCGAATTTCATCCACCGCGCCGATGGTCTCTTCGGTGGAAACCGCCGCCGCCTTTAAGAACGGCCCAGCCATCCCCCCCAATCTGGCTCCCAACGCGATGGACTTGGCAATATCCAACCCATCCCGCAGACCGCCCGATGCAAAAACCAGCAGGTCCGGTGCGCCGCTCTTTACTTCTAAAATGGAATCCGCGGTCGGCACACCCCAATGGCGAAAAGCTGCCGCCACCCGCGCCTGTCGTGGATCGGCGATGCGGTACATCTCCACCTGCGACCACGAGGTGCCGCCTGCCCCCGCCACGTCAATCGCGGCCACGCCGGCCTGTGCCAGCCGCCGCGCCGTAGCCGCCGAAAATCCCCAGCCCACTTCTTTCACAATTACGGGCACGCTCAGCGCCTTGCACACCGCCTCAATTTTGTGCAGCAGTCCTTTAAACTGCGTCTCGCCTTCCGGCTGCAGAGCCTCCTGCAAGGCGTTCAGGTGCAAAATCAGCGCGTCGGCCTCAGCCAGTTCCACCGCCCGCTGACATTCCGCCGTGCCGTAGCGGTAATTTAACTGTACCGCCCCCAGGTTAGCCAGCAGCAAAATATCCGGTGCAAATTTCCGCACCTGAAAGCTGTCCGCCAGTTCCGGATGCTCAATCGCCGCCCGCTGGGAACCCAAGCCCATGGCGATGCCGTGAAATTGGGCTGCCTCGGCCAGCCGCCGGTTAATCTCACCCGCCTCCTGTGTGCCCCCCGTCATCGAAGAAATCAGGATGGGCGCGCGTACGGTTCGCCCAAATAATTCCTGGCTCAGGTCAATTTCGGCCAGATTCAGGTCCGGCAGGGCCTCGTTTAAAAAACGATAGCGCTCCAAACCGGTGGTGACTCCCGACTGTACGTCTGCTTCCAGGTTGATGCGGATGTGATCCGCTTTACGGCCCGCAACTTGACTGTTATCTGGCATGGTTCCCTGCCCTGTTTTTTGAAGTATTGTATCAAAAATACGCCGCGCCGGCCGAGCGGTCTGTCGAAGCTTTCGGCGGCAGCGCACCCCGGCGCCCATCACGGGGTTATCATTAACCAGAACAAGGCGCGGAGGACTTGACAGATCTTCCGCTGAAGATACAATTCATACATACATGGATCAACCCATCCCTGGTAAATGGAGAACTACAAATGAGTGATACTTTTGAAGATGTGAAAACCGTCATCGCCGAAGTCCTGAAAATCGATGCCAGCAACCTCAACATGGAAACCCGCTTTATTGAGGATCTCAAAGCGGATTCGATGGATCAGTTTTTCCTGATTGACGGCTTTTGCGAAAAATTCGGTCTGAATATTTCTGACGATGATGCCCGCGCCATCAAGTCCGTCGGCGACGCCGTGAACTATATCAGTACACATAAAAACTAACCCGCGCTTACTTCACAATTCAGCCGTAAACCGCCCAGCCAGAAGTGGACCCAATCTGCTCCGGCTGGTTGTGGTTTACGGCTGTCTGTGCCGCTGACTCTACGCCAATAACGCTGGAATTTCCTCAGGGTGCCTGGCTACACGCACGCCAACTGCCTCCAGCGCCCGAATCTTCTCCGCTGCCGTCCCCGACCCCGATTCAATGATCGCCCCGGCGTGGCCCATGCGTTTGCCAGGCGGTGCCGCCTGGCCGGCGATGAAGGCCGCCGCCATCTTGGTCATGTGATGGCTGATGAAATCCGCGGCTTTTTCTTCTTCGCTGCCGCCAATTTCACCGATCAGTACTACTTTTTCGGTGTGAGGATCATTTTCAAACAGCTGCAGCACATCCACAAAATTGGTCCCGTTCACCGGATCGCCGCCGATGCCCACGCAGGTGCTGGCTCCCATCCCCGCCATCTTCAGCGCGTACAGCACCTCATAGGTCAGCGTCCCAGAGCGTGAGACAATGCCGATATTCCCTGGTATCGCGATATTCCCCGGGATAATGCCCACCTTGGCCCCCCCAGGCGTCAGCAGCCCCGGGCAGTTCGGCCCAATCAGACGTACATTCTTCTGGTCAAAGTAACGCCGCACTTCCATCATGTCGCGCACCGGAATGCCTTCGGTGATGCACACCACCAGTTCAATCCCCGCGTCCGCCGCCTCAAACATGGCGTCGGCCGCGGCCCGCGCTGGGACGAAAATTACACTGGTGTTGGCGCCGGTGTAATCCGCCGCCAGCCGCACCGAATCAAACACGGGAACTTTGCCGTCCAGCACCCATTCGCCGCCGCGCCCAGGCGTTACCCCCGCCACCACCTGCGTGCCGTACTCCACCATCTGCTGGGTGTGGAACAAGCCCTCATGGCCGGTGACGCCTTGCACCAATAAGCGCGTGGTTTTATCCACTAGAATGCTCATCGTCCCTCTCCCTTCGCCATGCGAACCGCGGTCTGGGCTGCATCCACCAGGGTTTCCGCCGTGACCATGTGTGCATCCCCCAACAGCCGCAATCCTTCGGCCGCATTGGTCCCCACCAGGCGCACCACCATGGGGATCTTCGGCTTCACTTCCGAGATCGCCCCCAAAATCCCCCGCGCCACTTCATCACAGCGGGTGATGCCGCCAAAGATGTTGATCAACACCACCTTCACTTTGGGATCGCTGAGAATAATGCGGAAAGCCGCCCCCACCTTTTCGGCGCTGGCCCCCCCACCGATGTCCAAAAAGTTGGCCGGGGTCCCGCCGTACAGTTGAATGATATCCATCGTGGCCATCGCCAGGCCGGCCCCGTTCACCATACAGCCAATTTCCCCGTCCAGCTGGATGTAAGACAGGCCGTATTTGCGCGCCTCCACTTCAGGTGCAGCCTCCACATCCAAATCGCGCATATCCGCCAGGTCAGGATGGCGGAACAGGGCGTTATCATCCACTACCATCTTGCCGTCCAGAGCCAACAGCCGGTTTTCCACGGTGATCACCAGCGGGTTAATTTCCGCCAACGACGCATCTGACTGGCTGTACGCGTTCCACAGCCCGTGGCAAATCTCCTGAAACCCTCGCCACAAATCGCGAGGCAAGTCAATCGAAACCGCCAGGTCGCGCGCCTGATAGTCCCGCAGGCCCAGCAGGGGATCAATATGAGTCTTGATGATCTTGTCCGGGCTGATCCGCGCCACTTCCTCGATCTCAACACCCCCCTCCGAGGAAGCCATCATCACTGGCCGGTTCATTGTGCGGTCATTGGTGATGCCCAGGTAAATCTCTTTCTGAATGCGAACGGTCTCATCCACCAGCAGCTTGCGCACCGGCAGCCCTTTGATGTCCATGCCCAGGATCACCGTGGCCAGTTCCTCTGCCTCTTTTGAGTTCTTGGCCAGTCGAATTCCACCGGCTTTCCCCCGTCCGCCCACCAACACCTGCGCCTTAATCACCACACGGCCGCCCAGCTCTTCGGCAATCTGCTTGGCTTCGCTGGCCGTGGCGGCTACCCGGCCGCGCGGTATCGGTATTTTATAGCGTGAAAAAATGGTTTTGGATTGGTACTCGTGAAGCTTCATCCGGTCTCCCCAGGCTTCCTAAAGAAGGATGTCCAAGCACCTACGAAAAAATTATATCATGGAAGGCCCCTGCAAAGTTTTGACAATCCCCAGGGGTTTCGCGGCCAGGCCAGGTCCTCAGAAAAAACAACCCGGCCACAGTGGACCGGGTTGCTAAAATTCGTTTCTGGGCCAATTAGCCCTTCAGGAACTCTTCCAAGGCCTCTTTGCTGATGCGGAAAGCGCTGCCGATCTTGCGCGCCTTCAGGTCACCGGCGTTGATCGCCGCGACCACATCTTCTTCCGACACCCGCAAGATCTGGGCAGCTTCTGCCGGGGTCATCACCGAAGGGATATTCGCCCCACCGGCTGCCGCTCCTGCGGTCGCGCCCGCGCCCACCGCAGCCCCTGTGGCCGCCGCACCCGCCGCCGGGGTCATGCCCGAAAGCGACTGGCTGAGCACGTTGCCGATACCCATCCCAGCGCCGATGCCAGCCGTCAGGCCAGCGCCGCCGGCCGGGTTCTGAGCCGCATCGCGCAGCGCATCCGCCGCCTGCAGTTGGGTATAGGTAGTCATGTCCAGCATACCCATCGCCCGCAGTTCCTCGGCAGACTTTTCGGAGGGCTTCAAGTTGCCAATGTAGAAGCTCTTCAGCAGCAAACCGATGGCCGCGAAGTCATCCTGCGCCTTGGCGCGCACGCCCGCGCTCAGTTCATCCGTCAGACCGATCAGTTCCACCACGCTGCTCTTGGCAGCGGTCTCGCCCAGCAGGTCTTGCAGCTTGGAAAGCAGCATCGTGCGCAGGCGGTTCTCAATGTCTGAAGTGCGGTAAATGCCCTGCGCGCCCACGATCTGGGTGATGAACTGCTGAGGATCCTTCACCTGGAAGCTGTAGGAGCCAAACGCCTGCAGCAGCGCCACGCCCAGGCCCATGCCGGGGTTGCGCACGATAATCGGCTGCGGGGTGCCCCATTTGCGATCCGCAAATTCTTTGACCGATACGTAATACACTTCCGCGGTGAAAGGCGTGCGGTCGTTAAACAGCTTTCCCACCAGGTCAATCAGCTTGGGAATGTTGGCCGTGACGATGGTATGCCGGCCAGGGCCAAAGCTGTCCAACGCCTGGCCGTCGCGGAAGAAGACCACCCGCTGCGATTCGCGTACAATCACCTGTGAGCCAATGCGCAGGTCCGCCACACCGGTTTCAGGAAAACGGTGTACCAGCTCATCAGCCATCTCACTGGGATACTCAACGACATCAAAAATTCTAGCCATGTTTTCGCTCCAATTCTGTAAATACGGTCGTCAGCAGGCTGCCCAAATTACTGGGCCGATCCCGTGATCCCGCCGATCATCACTTCCGACCGGCGGTTATAAGCGTCCACACTTTGCTGGGCGATAGCGGTCAGGTGGCGGATGGCCGCCGGCAAGCCGTCTGTGCCCATCGAGGTTTCCACGTTGTCCACCGCGTTTTTCACCTCATCGGCCGCGTCCAACAGAGCTAAATCATATTGATAGACCTGGGCCAATTCCTCTTCATTGATCTTGACCGCATCAAAAAAGCCGGAATATCCGTAGGAGGCGGTGCGCACCCGGTCAATGAACTGGCGCAGCTTAATCGCCGCAGCTTCCATATCGTCCACATAGGCAATCCCGCCCGTGCTGATCAAATCGCGCTGCAAGCCCGAAATGCGCTGCCATTGATCTTCGTAACGCTGCGCGACAGCCTGGCGCAGAATCTGATCTGCCTGCCGCCGGTTGGAGCGTTCAATATAGCCGCTGAAGCCAGGGATCTTGCTCAGCAGTTTCTTGAAGATATCTTGATCGCCAGTCACCCGTTCGAACAAATCGCTCATTTTGTTCCGTCCTCCATTTTCAGAATTGTTTCCGTATAGAAACCCATCCTTCGGGTCTCCTCCAATTGCTAAGTTGATTATAGCTTAATTCCAAACCCGCACAATAGCGCACTCCTTGTAGATTTTTGGCCCTAATTCACGATCACACTCTGCATGTATATACGCTCACAGCCCCCAAAAGTTGCACCTCCAGCCTGCCCACGCCCCGCTGGAGGCAGAAAAGGGAAAAAACGGAATAGTTCCTGTAAGGTGTTTGTAATGTCAAAGATCTTGTAATATTTTTCAAACCACTTATAATATGGACAAGTTCAAAAAAGAACGACTTTATGAACAGGAAGGAGGTGAAAAACATGTTGTTCGCTCCGAAGGAAAAAGGTCAAGGTCTGGTTGAGTACGCGTTGATTCTCGTTTTGGTGGCTGTTGTCGTCATTGTTATTCTCGCCCTCCTCGGCCCCGCGATCGGTAAGATCTTCTCCAATATTGTGAACGCTGTCTAGTACGGCTACCGTATCCAAACCATTTGAGTAAAAGATGAAGACCCAGCCGCTTGGTTGGGTCTTTTCTTTTGCTTTTTTTCCGAATTTATTGAGAAAATGGCATATTGCTTGCAATCCTTACAAAAATATATAGTCAGGAACATTTGTGCGATTCTGGTTTTGCCGTATAATTAGCTAGAGATGTCCTATGTACAATCAAGAATAGGAGGCTTTCATGGCCGCTGGTGGACGGCGTAGAAGTGGTTTAGAACCTATCCCAAAATTAGACAGAGGAGGATATGAGCCGAGGCGAGTTTGAGAAAAGCCATCCAGTTTTCCGGTTTTTTGCACCACCGGATTTTGATGCTACGGCGCTTGGCTAACCATCCAAG
>NZ_LGCM01000034.1 GCF_001306035.1 Levilinea saccharolytica | reverse complement strand
CCGGCCCTCATCTGGAACCGCGTTCAAGAATACTTGCAATACGGCCAGAATCAGTAAAAAAGGCAGCGGGGTGATCAGCCCGCGCAGGGCGAACCTCACCGAAAAGCGCCCCACCACCAGCCCCACCGAGGCGCCCATGCCGGAACCGACCCCGGAACCGCCCAAGACCATCGTGGATATCGCTGCCGGTGACGAACGCTTCAAGACCCTGGTGGCCGCGGTGACCGCCGCCGGTTTGGTGGAAACCCTGCAGGGCGAAGGCCCCTTCACCGTTTTTGCCCCCACCGACGAAGCTTTCTCCAAGCTGCCCGCTGGCACGGTAGAAGAGCTGCTCAAGCCGGAAAACAAGCAGCAGCTGGTGGACATCCTCACCTACCACGTGGTTGCTGGTAAGGTCATGGCTGCCGATGTGGTCAAGCTCAGCGAAGCCGAAACCGTCCTGGGCAAGAAAGTGGCCGTCAAGGTGGAAGGCGACAGCGTGATGGTCAACGAGTCCAAGGTCGTCCTCACCGACATTGAAGCCTCCAACGGCGTGATCCACGTGATTGACACGGTGCTGCTGCCCCCTGCGGATGAAATGAGCGGCGCTGAGATGGAAAAGAAAGACATTGTGGCCATCGCCGCCGGTGATGAACGCTTCAAGACCCTGGTGGCCGCGGTGACTGCCGCTGGTTTGGTGGAAACCCTGCAAGGGGAAGGCCCCTTCACGGTCTTCGCCCCCACCGATGAGGCCTTCGCCAAGCTGCCCGCCGGTACGATTGAAGACCTGCTCAAGCCGGAAAACAAGCAGAAACTGGTGGACATCCTCACCTACCATGTGGTTGCCGGTAAGGTCATGGCCGCCGACGTGGTGACACTCAGCGAAGCCGAGACCGTTCTGGGCCAGAAAGTGACTATCAAGGTCGAAGACGGCAAGGTCTACATCAACGACGCGCAGGTGATCCTCACCGATATCGAAGCCTCCAACGGCGTGATCCACGTGATTGACACGGTCATCCTGCCGCCCCAGTAAGCAGAACGTTGAAAACCAACCAATGCACCTCAGCCTTCGGGTTGGGGTGCATTTTTATGTGCGTAAGCTCTCCTTGACGCCGGGGGGTGATTGGCATACAATAGCGGACGAATTAGTTAGCTGTACGAAGTAATTTTAAAATCTTGGGCGCATACAGGTGTTGGTATGAAGATCAATCGCAATCTGGCCATTTTATTTTTTACCATGGCCGTGGTCATGCTGGGCTTTGGGATCATCATCCCCATTCTGCCCTTCTATGCTGAGAACCTGGGAGCCAACGGCACTGCCCTGGGCGTGCTGATGGCTATTTTCAGCGTGATGCAGTTCATCTTCTCGCCCATCTGGGGCGGTTTATCTGACCGCATTGGCCGCAAACCGGTCATTCTCATCGGCGTGCTGGGCAACGCCCTGGCTCAGCTCTTCTTTGGCCTGTCCACTTCGCTGTGGATGCTCATCGCGGCGCGGGCGCTTTCCGGCATTCTCTCCTCGGCCACCCTGCCCACCACCATGGCCTATATCAGCGACAGCACCAGCGATAAAAACCGCGGCGGCGGCATGGGCGTCATCGGCGCAGCCATGGGCGTGGGCATGATCTTAGGCCCCGGCATCGGCGGCTGGGCGGGCAGTTACTCGCTCTCTATGCCGTTTTTCGTGGCGGCAGCCCTTTCCACGGCGGCGCTGGTGTTGGTGTGGTGGGTACTGCCCGAATCGCTGCCCGCTGAAAAGCGCAGCGCCAAAACTGCCTATGCGGGTCCGCAGCTCGGCCTGATGTGGAAATCGCTGTGGGGGCCGATGGGCTTTTTGTTCTTTCTGTCCTTCCTGGTCAACTTCGCCCTGGCCAACTTTGAGGGTATTTTCAGCCTGTTTGCCAAGCACCGCTTTGATTACGGCCCGGCTGAGGTGGGTACCATCATGATGGTTATCGGCATCGTCTCCACCGTCATCCAGGGCGTGCTCACCGGCCCGGCCACGCGCCGCCTGGGCGAGAACTGGATCATCAAAGCCTCGCTGCTGGCCTCGGCCGTCGGCTTTATCCTCATGCTGCAGGCCAAAAGCTACACCAGCGTGCTGCTGACGGTGGGCTTTTTCGTCTTCAGCAATGCCATGCTGCGCCCCACTATCTCCTCCGATGTCTCAAAAAGCACGGATATGGGGCAGGGCATGGCGATGGGGTTAAACAACGCCTTCATGAGCCTGGGGCGCATCGTCGGCCCGCTGTGGGCGGGCAGTTTATTCGATGTCAACATCAGCCTGCCCTATCTGACCGCCGGAATCGTTCTATTCATCACCTTCGGTCTCAGCCTGATGTACCTCAAAACCCCCAGCCTGCGCCCCGAATTGCAAACCGGGGATTGACCCCGCGAAAGGCCAACCCCCGGCGTTCCAAAGCCGTTCCAGGGTAAAAAACTACTGCCGGTCGGTCACCTTGCCAATGCGGCGGAAGGTGCCGGCTTCCATGCCGTTCAGTTCGGCTGCCGCCAGCGAATACAATTGCAAGGGCAAAATCTCCACCAACGGCCGGGCCAAATCGTCCACCGCAGGGATCAGCAGGGTTTGCAGCGCCAGGTCGGGCTGATCGTCCACCCACAGCACCCGCGCCCCCCAACGCTGCGCCTCTACTGCCAGGTCACGGTTGAGATCGCGGGTTTTGGCCGCCCCGGCAAACATCCACAGGGTCAAATTCTCATCCGCCAGTTCCAGGGGTCCGTGGCGGAAATAGGGCGCGCTCATGCCTTCATAGGCCACCTTGGCGGCTTCTTTGAGGATCAGCGAGCCGTTCATCACCGCCGCCAAAGAAGACCCGCGCCCGGCGATGATCATGCGCTGCGGCAGCCCCAAACCGTGGCGAAACACCGACACCTGTTCTTCCCAATGGGCCAAAAAAGCCTCCCCGCTGTCCGCGGCCGCGCGCAGAGCCGTCCGCGCCGGTTCCAGCGGGCTTTCCAGCAATTGGCAGGCAGCCAACAGCAGGGTGGCCAGGCTGTTCAGGTAGGTGCGCGTGCTCACCGTGCGCTCCGGCCCGGCGTGAATCGGCAGCACCACCTGGGCCTGCTGAGCCAGGGGACTTTCCAGGTCGTTGGTGACGCCCACCAACAGAGCCGGGTGCACCGCCTCCTCGCCGGAGATCAGGCTGAGAATCTCGGCGCTGCGCCCAGACTGCGAAATCACCACCAGCAGGGTGCGGGCATTCACCAGGCCGGGGGCGTAATGCAGCAGTTCCGAAGTCTCCACCCACGACACGGGGATGGGCAGCGCCGTCAGCCGCAGCCAGGTGGGGTAAGCTGCGCAGTAAGACGCGCCCATGCCGGTGAGCACCACGTTGGAAAATTCCCCACGCTTCAGGCGCGCCGCCGCATCCGTCAGGGTCTGCGCCGCGTAACGATCCAAAGCGGTGCGCAGACTTTCGGGTTCGCTTAAGATGTCCTGCAAATAGAGGTTTTGATGAAGAGTCATGCCGTCTCCTGAAGCAGGTCGAGGGCCGCGCGGGCCGCGCCCAACACCCCGGCTTGCTGGCCCAATTGGGCCGGTTGAATGGTTACCCGCTCGGCCGGCACCACCGGCTGCACACTGGCGGCCGCCGCGCGAATCGGTTCCTCAAAAAGATCAAACGAGCGCATCACCCCGCCGCCCAGCACAATCGCGTCGGGCAGCAGCAGCAGGATTAAATTAACCAGCCCCATCCCGTAAATGGCCCCCAGCCGCGCCGTCCATTCCAAAGCCAGCGGGTCGCCCTGACGGGCCGCCTGGGCCATCACGGCCGCGTCCACACGAGAGACCTCGCCCCCCGCCAGTTCCAGCATGCGCGAGGAGGGCTTTTGGCGCACGGCCGCCTGCAAATCGCGGGCGATGGCTGGGCCAGCCGCCAGGCTTTCCCAGCAGCCGCGTCCGCCGCAGTAACAGGGCGGGCCGTTGGGATCCAGGCGGATATGCCCGCCCTCTCCATGCCAGCCGTCCACCCCGCGGTAAATGTGCCCGCGGTAGATGAAGGCCGTGCCGATGCCCGTGCCCACCGTCACCGCCAGCAGGCGCTGCACGCCGCGGCCAGCCCCCTGCCACCACTCGCCCAAGGCAGCCGCGTCGGCGTCATTTTCCAAAGCCACCGGCACGCCAAAGGCCTGGCGCAGCGGTTGGACAATATCCACATCTTCCCAGGTGGGCAGGGTGTAGGGGTTCTGAATGGCGCCGCGCTGCCGGTCAATGGGGCCGGTGGCGCCGATGCCCACCGCCAGCAGCTTGCGGCCAGCGGATACTTTTTCCACCAGCGAGGCAATCCGCTCCACCCCGGCCTGCGGCCCGCGGCGCGCCTCGATGAGGGTTTCGGCCCATTCCAAAAGCTGCCCCTCCGCGGTCACAGCCCCCGCGCGGACGTTGGTGCCGCCCAGATCCACGCCCACCGTAATTTCAGGCGCTGCGCTCATCCCTTCACCGCCCCCGCGGATAGGCCGCTGACGATGTAGCGCTGGAAGATGAGGGCCAGGATCACAGGGGGCAAGGCCGCCAACACGCCGCCGGTCATCATGGCGGTGATGTCCACCGCATAGCGGCCGGTAAACTCCGCAATCGCCACCGGCACCGTTTTGGCCTGGATGGTGCTGGTGAACAGCAGGGCAAAGAAGAACTCATCCCAAGCCAGCAGGAAGGTGAACAGCGCCGTGGAGACAATCCCCGGGGCCGCCACCGGCAGCACCACCCGGAAGAGGGTCCCCAGGCGCGAACTGCCGTCAATCAGGGCCGCGTCTTCCAATTCGATGGGGACCGTCTCAAAGAAGGTGGTCAGCATCCAGATGGCAAAGGGCAGGGCAAAGCTTAAATAAGTCACGATCAGGATGATGGGTTTGTCGCGCCAGCCCAAAAAGGCCGCCGCCACATACAGCGGGATCACCAGCGAAATCTCCGGGATCATGCGCACGCTGAGAATGCCCATAAAGATCGCGTCGCGGTATTTCATCCGCAGGCGCGCCAGGGCATAGGCCGCCAGAGAACCCACAAACAGGCAGATCACCGTGGTGACGGTGGCCACCAGGAAGGAATTGGCTAGGGTGTATTTGAAGGTGCGCGCCACCTCCGACACAGCCGTGCCGGGGATGAGGATGTTGCGGTAATTCTGCAGGGTGGGGTGTTCGGGGATCCAGCGCGGGGGCGTGGCCAGCAGATCGGCGCGGGTCGAAACCGAAGACAGCAGCAGCCAGGCCAGGGGCGCGTAGATGAACAGCAGGATCAGCAGCATCAGGAACAACTTGCCCGCGGTTTGCAGCGTTTTGCGATAGCGTTTCATGCGCGCACCTCCGGCCGGTAGAACAGGCGAATGTAGATCAGAGCCATCGCCAGGGTAAACAGAGAAATTAAGAAGGACATCGCCGAGCCGGAGCCGAGATGGCCGTAAGAGAATGATTCCAGATAGGTCAAATAGGAAATGGTCACCGTGCCAAAGGCCGGGCCGCCCTGGGTGATGACGTATATGATGTCAAACACGCGGAAGGCTTCCACCGTGCGGATGATGAGCGCCACCAAAATGGCGGGCTGCAGCAGGGGGATGCGGATCAGCCAGAAACGCTGCCAGGCCGTGGCCCCATCCACCGCCGCCGCCGCTTCCATTTCCACCGGAATGGTGGCCAGGGCCGCCTGCAAAATGAGCACCACAAAGGGCAGGCTGTGCCAGATGTCGGCGATGATCACCAGGTTCATGGCCGTGGCAGGTTCGGTCAGCCAGGCGCGGTATTTGGTGATCAGCCCCAGGCTCATCAGCAGGCCGTTGAGCGCGCCGTAATCGGCGTTGTAAATCCAGCGCCACAAGGCCCCGTTGACGATGGTGGGCACCGCCCAGGGGATGATCAGACTGGTGCGCAGGAATTTCCAGCCCGGCGGGCGGCTGTGGATCAGTGAGGCGATCGCCAGCCCCAGCACCAGCTCGGCCCCCACCGAAACCACGGTGAAGTAAAACGTGCGCCAGATGGCCTGCCAGAACTGCTGACTTTTCAAGAAGGCCAGGTAGTTGGCCAGGCCCACAAAATCCTGCGGGCGCGGGTTGGAAAGCGGGGTGTTGGTAAAGCTGAGCACAAAGGTATACAGCACTGGAATGAGGGTAATGATGAAGATAATTAAAATACCCGGCAAGAGCATCCACATGCCGTCGCGCATCTCTTGCTGGCGCAGATTGAGCGTTTTGCGGGGGATTGAGGCTTGGGTCATCGCACCATCCATCACGACCGCGCGGCCCAATCGGCCGGACGGGTCAACAAAAGGGTTAGGTCAAGAAAAAGGGGTGAGGGACGGCCGCCCCTCACCCCCCCGGTCGGGTACAGGATTACTTGGCTTGCAGTTCGACCCACTTGGCCGCGGCGTCATCCAACGCCTGCTGCGGGGTCTTGAGTTTGGTCAGGGCTTCCTGAATGGCCAATTGCAGGGCCTTGGAGCCTTCCGCGTAATAGGGGACCTTGGGGCGCACGTGCGAGAAAGGGAACTGCGCCTTGAAGGCCGGAACGGTCACGGGGGTGGCTTCGTTCAGCTTGGTCAACGAATCCAGCGCCTCGCCTTCGTAGTTGCCGCTCCACACGGGCAGCAGGTGGGCCGAGTACTCTTTCTGAATGGACTCGCTAGTCAGGAACTTCACATACTCCCAGGCCGCTTCGCGGTTGGGGGATTTATCCACCACCGAGAAACCCATCGAGCCGTTGATCGTGGCGCTTTCCACACCGCTGCCCGCGAAGGCCGGCATCAGGCCAAACTTCACCTGGCCGGTGATCTGGGACTCGTCGGCGTTCAGGTTGGCCAGTTCGTACATGTACAGCCAGTTGACGGCGAAGGCGGCCTTGCCCTGCGAGAAGACATTGCGCACATCTTCTTCCACGTAGGAGACCGAAGCCGGGTTGCTGATGCCGTCCTCAATGGTTTGCAGCATCCAGGCCAGCGCCTGCACACCCTTCTCATTGTTGAAAGCCGGTTTGCCTTCGGCGTCCACCAGCGAACCGCCGTTGCCGAACAACAGGGCCACGTAATCGCAGATCACGGCTTCCGCCTGACCCCACGACCAGGCGATGGGATATTCCACCAGGCCCTTTTCCTTGATCACCTTGGACTGCTCCACCAGTTCTTCCCAGGTCTTGGGCGGGGCCGAGAAGCCGGCTTCGGCCAGGATCTTTTCGTTGTAGAAGAAGTACTTGGCGTCCAACAGCCAGGGCATACCGTAGGTCGTGCCGTTCACCGTGGTGATGTCCCAGGCGGCGGCGAAGACTTTTTCCTTGGTCTGCGCGTCAATCTTTGCAGTCACGTCCCACAGATAGCCCGCCTTGGCGAATTCCGCGTACCAGATATCGTCAACCAGAACAACATCATAGGACGGCGGGTTGGTGGCCATGGCCGTGGCGATCTTGTCGTGCAGGGCATCGTAAGAAACGTACTCGATCTCCACTTTAATGTTGGGATTGGCCTCGTTGAATTTGGCCACAATCTCGTTCATTTCTTCCGGCGTCGGCCCAGCTTGCTGCATGGTCAAGACTTTGACCGTCTTGGGACCATCCGCAGCTGCTTTCGGCGCGCAGCCCACCAGGCTGAGCAGCAGGGCAGCCAACAACAAAACCATTACAGGGCGAAACTTGGACAACATACGACCTCCTTAGGGTGGGTGAAACAAAAGGGACGGTATTACCCGATGAATTGGCGGCCGGTGAAAAACGTGAAGCGACTGCCGCAGTACACCGAGCGGACAAGTTCAATCACCTCAAATGTGGCGGAGTAGGTCTGGCGCAGCGCCACCAACACCGCGTCGCCAGGCTGAAGCCCCAGGCGTTGGGCCAAATCCGGCGCGGCAAAGGTGGCTTCAATTTCGGCGTCAGCCCAGGTGGGGTTGATCCCGTAGCGGGTGCGGAAGACCTCATACAGCGAGGCCTTGCTGAAATCATACTGATCTAAGCCGGGGTACAGGTGGGCGGGCAGGTAAGCCACTTCGTCGGCCACCGGCTGATCGTCCATCTGGCGAATACGGTGCAGGCGGTAAATTTTGCCGCCCTCCGGCAGCTGCAGCCGCCGGGCCACATCCGCTTCCGGCTCTTCCAGGCTCAGTTCCACCACCCGCGAGCTGGGCCGGTAGCCCTTGGCGGTGATGTCCTCGCTGAAGCTGCGGAAGCCGGACATCTCGCGGATGCGCGCATAGGCCACAAAGCTGCCGATCCCCTGGCGGCTGTAGACAATGCCCTGCTGCACCAAATTCTCCAAAGCGCGGCGGGCGGTGATGCGGCTGACGCCGTACTGGCGCGAAATCTGCGCCTCGGAGGGCAGCTGGTCGCCAGGTTTCAGCTCACCTTTGTCAATCTGGCGCAGCAAATCCTGTTCAATTTGATAGTACAAGGGGGTGAAAGAGCGGTTGGGGGCAGTTGGCATGGCTACGCACCTGTTATGCATATTATATTGTCATGACAAGTAAAATACAATAGGTTCAGCGTTTTTTAAGAATGCAATTCTCAGGTACAATGGAAACAATTCCCTGATCCCCTTGAAGGAGGTTCCCCCCATGCCCACCCCCGCGTTCTTACAGCGTCTGAAAGACGGAAAGATTCTGGTATCCGACGGTGCCACTGGCACCAATTTGCAGCAGCGCGGCCTGCCGGTGGGCTTGCCCGGCGAAGTGTGGGTCTTTGAAAAGCCGGAAGAAATTCTGGGCCTGCACCGCGATTTCATCGCTGCCGGTTCCGACATCCTCCTCACCTGCACTTTCGGGGGCACCTCGCTGCGCCTGGAAAGCCACGGCCTGGGCCAGCGCACCGCCGAACTGAACCGCGCGGCGGTTTCACTGGCACGCCAGGCCGCCCAGGGCAGCGGCGCCCTGGTGGCCGGTTCCATCGGCCCCACCGGGCAGCTGCTCAAACCCCTCGGCCCGCTGGAAGAAAGTCAAGCCGAGGCCGCCTTCGCCGAACAAGCCCGCGCCCTGGTGGAAGCCGGGGTGGACCTGATCGTGGTGGAGACGCAGTTTGATCTGACGGAAGCCAGCGCCGCGCTGCGGGCGGTGCGCTCGGTCAGCGTCGAGATCCCCCTGGTGTGCTCCTTCAGCTTTGACCGCGGCAAACGCACCATGATGGGCGTTAAGCCTTCTCAGGTGGCCGAAACCTTGCCCGCTCTCGGCGCTCAGGTGCTGGGGATCAACTGCGGGCGCAGTCTGGATGAAAACCTGGAGGCCCTGCGCCAACTGCGCGCCGCCACCGATCTGCCCCTGTGGTTCAAGCCCAACGCTGGTCTGCCGGAGGTGGACGCGGAAGGTAATCCCATCTACCGCCTCAGCCCGGCCGAAATGGGCGCGCAGGCCGCACTGTGGCTGCAGGCCGGGGCGCAGGTGGTGGGCGGCTGCTGCGGAACCAGCCCGGCCCATCTTCAGGCCGTCGCCCAGGCTGTGCATCCCGCTGCCTGAGCCTGTCTGCCCTCATGAGCACACTCGTCACCGTTGATTTCGAGCCATTAGGCCGCCGCATTCAGGTGCCCGCCGGAAGCGACCTGCTGAGCGCCGCCCAAAAAGCGGGCGTTGAGCTGCTGGCGGCCTGCGGCGGCATGGGCATCTGCGGGCAGTGCCGCGTGCGCCTGGTTCAGGGCCGCCTCAGCCCGCTGACAGCCGACGAGGAAGCCCTCTTCACCCCCGCCGAGCGGAGCGCGGGCCTGCGCCTGGCCTGTCAGGCTCTGGCCCACAGCGACGTGCTCCTGGAAGTGCCCCCCGAATCCCTGCTCAGTCAGGCGCGCCTGCAAACCGAAGGGCACGACCCTCGCACCGATTTTGATCCCGCCGTGCACGCCGTGGATCTCAGCCTGCCCCTGCCCAGTCAACAGGATCTGCGCGACGACCTGCGCCGCGCCGCCGAAGCCCTGGCCGTTCCCCTGCACGCCAACCTGCCCGCGCTCAACGCCCTCAGCCGCGCGCTGCGCGCGCACGGCGGGCAGGTGCGGCTGGCCCTGCGCGATGAAGGTGAGTTCACGCGCCTGCTGTCCGCCTCCGCGCCCGAAACGCCCCCCCTGGGGCTGGCCGTGGACATGGGCTCCACCAAACTGGCCGCCTTCTTAATCCATCTGGAAAGCGGCGCCGTGCTGGGTCAGGCCGCCGCCATGAACCCGCAGATCTCCTACGGCGAAGATGTCATCAGCCGCATCGCCTACGCCAACAAAGCCCCCGAGAACCGCGCCGTGCTGCAAACGCGCCTGGTGGAGAGCCTCAACCAGCTGGCGCAAAGCCTGTGCGCGCAGGCCGGGGCCGCCGTGGAGCAGATTGTTGAAGGCGTGCTGGTGGGCAACACCGCCATCCACCATTTCCTGTGTGGCCTGCCGGTGGAACCCCTGGGCACAGCCCCCTACATCGCCGCGGTGTCGCAGCCGCTGGATTTGCCCGCGGAGGCGCTCGGTCTGCATCTGGCCCCCGGCGCCATGCTGCACCTGCCTGCCCTCATCGCCGGTTACGTGGGCGCTGACCACACCGCCGCCCTGCTGGCCTCCGACTTTGACGCGCCCTCCGCCGTGCAGGTGCTGGTGGATATCGGCACCAATACCGAAATCAGCCTGTCGGCGGGCGGGCAGATTTTGACCTGCTCCACAGCCTCCGGCCCCGCCTTTGAAGGCGCACACATCCACGACGGCATGCGCGCCGCCCCCGGCGCGGTGGAACGCGTGCGCTGGGCCGACGGGCGCGCCCAGGTGTTCACCGTGGGCGGCAAAGCGCCGGTGGGCCTGTGCGGCACGGGCATCCTGCAGGCCGTGGCCGAGCTGTACGGCGCCGGGATCCTGGATCAGCGCGGGGTCTTTCAGCGCCTGCCGGACGGCTCCCGTCCCAGCCAGTTGGTACTGGTGCCCAGCACCGAAACCGGCCACGGGCGCGACATTGTGGTGACCCGCAAGGACGTCAACGAGATTCAGCTGGCCAAAGGCGCCATCCGCGCCGGAATCGAAATTCTGCTGGCCGAAGCCGGCCTGCGTGCAGAAGACGTGCAGCGCTGGGTCATCGCCGGGGCCTTTGGGGCCTATCTGGATTTACCCAGCGCGGTGCGCCTGGGCATGTTCCCCGCCGTGCCCCTGGAGCGCTTTTTCCAGGTGGGCAACGCCGCCGGGGTGGGCGCGCGCCAAATGCTGCTCTCGCGCACGCGCCGCCAGCAGGCCGCCGCGCTGCCGCAGCGCGTGCGCTACATTGAGCTGACCGCCTACGCCGATTTCACTCGCCGTTTCGTGCAGTCCATGTATTTCGGCAGCATTTAGCCCTCCCAAAAGGCCGCCAAACCCAGTTCCCTCGCTTGTATTTTTACAAATTATGATTATAATAATTATAATTCGTAAATTATCTTTATGATTCGACGGAGGGTGCTGTGTTCATTGACCGAAAAACCGAACTGGGCCTCCTGAATCAGCGCTATCAAAGTGCGCAGGCGCAACTCTTCGTCCTCTACGGCCGCCGGCGGGTGGGAAAGACCGAACTGCTGCGCGCATTTTGCACCGACAAACCGCACCTCTTCTTCATCGCCACCCTCAGCAGCGACGCCGAGCAGCTAGCCACCTTTTCACAGCAGATCTACGGCTTGCTGCATGCCGAAGTGCTCCCGGGGTTCACCTACCCCTCCTGGGAGGCGGCTTTTCGCGCCCTGGCCGATCTCCCCATGCAGCCCAGGCCCATTGTCGTGTTGGATGAGTTCACCTATCTGATCAGCGGCAACAAGGCGGTACCCTCCATCCTGCAGAAAGTGTGGGATGAAAAGCTCAAAGATACACAGCTCATGCTGGTGCTGTGCGGCTCCTACATTGGCATCATGGAAACCGAAGTCTTGGGGTATCAGGCCCCCCTGTATGGGCGGCGCACAGCCAGCGCACTGCTGCGCCCCCTGGATCTTCCTTCCGCGGCACTCTTTTATCCCCACTATTCGGCAGAAGACCAGTTCACCGCCTGGGCGGTTGTGGGGGGCATGCCCTTTTATCTGCGCATCTTTCAGGACAGCCAGAGCATTTTCGCCAATATCCGCCAGCATATTCTGGATGCGCAAACCGGCACCCTGTTCAACGAACCCCGACTGCTGCTCATGGAAGAGCTGCGGGAGCCGCGAAATTATTTCTCCATTCTGCGGGCCATTGCCCAGGGGCGCACGCGCCTGAACGAGATCACGCAGGCGGCGGGGGTAGGGGATGTGAACACTACCGCCCGCTACCTGGACATTTTGCAGCAGATGCGCCTGGTTACCCGGCGCGTCCCCGCCACCGAGCCGCAGCCCGAAAAGAGCAAAAAAGGGCTGTACCAGATCGAGGATCATTTTTTGCGCTTCTGGTTCCGCTATGTGCACCCCAACCAGAGCAGCCTGGATCTGGGGCTAGCCGATGCCGTTCTCACCCAGCGCGTACAGCCCGACCTGGATCATTTTGCCGCAGCCGCGTTTGAAGAGGCAGCAGTGACCTTAACCGGCCGTCTGGCCCAGGCAGGCCAATTGGATTTTCTGCCCGAACGGATTGGGGGCTGGTGGCATCGAAAGGCGGAAATGGATGTGCTAGCGGTCAACCTTACCGAAAAAACCGCCCTGGTGGGGGAATGCAAATGGAGTATTCATCCGGTGGGCACCCGGGTTCTGGACGAACTCAAGCAAAAGGCCCAGATATTCCAGCAGGAGCACGGCATTGAGAACATACAGTACGCTGTCTTTGCGCGCCGCGGCTTTACCCCCGAATTGGAAGAAGCCTCCCAGGCGGAAGGGGTGCGTCTGTTCACCGTCGAGTCGCTGGTCAACCCAGGCTGAACGGCGCGCCCGGCGGCACAGCTCCTTTTCAGAGCTTTTTTCTCCCAAAAAACCCGATAAACTGGTACAATCCACTTCCTATAGCAAGTTCCCCCTTCACCCAAAAAGGATTCGGGATGGATCACTTTGAGAAAATTTACGCGCAGCGCGCGCAGGAATATCACCGCATGGTGGCTGTCGAAGACGTCGAACAGCACCTGCTGCCCGCTCTGGGGCTGGACGGCCCGCAAGACGGGCTGAAGATTTTGGATTTGGGCAGCGGCACAGGGCGCATTCCCCTGCTGCTGCACCCCCAACCCGTGCGCCTGGCCGCGCTGGACCTGAACCGCGCCATGCTGGCCGAACAGGCCGTGCAGCGCAGCGCCCTGGGGGGCAGCTGGCCTTTGTTGGAAGGCGACATGCGCGCCCTGCCTTTTGCCAGCCGCTGGGCAGATGTGGTCACCGCCGGGTGGGCCATCGGTCACTTGCGCGCCTGGTACGCCCAGGACTGGCAGACCCACATGACCCGCATCCTGACCGAAATGCTGCGTGTGGTGCGCCCCGGCGGGCGGGTGATCATCATGGAAACCCTCTCCACCGGCAGTCTCACCCCCCAGCCGCCCACGCCGGAGCTGGCGGAATATTACGCCTGGCTGGAAAACCGCTGGGGCTTCGTCCGCCAGCAAATCTCCACCGATTACCAGTTCCCCGACGTGGACACCGCCGTGGCCTGGACAGAATTTTTCTTCGGCGCCGAACTGGCTGAGGCCATCCGCCGCAACGCCTGGGCGCGCTTACCCGAATGGACCGGTGTATGGACTCTTCAAACCCCCGCCTGATGCAACCTGCCGCAATTATGCTGCGCGGCTCGCTCTACAGCGCGGTCTATTGGGGAGTGATTGGCGTCTTTGAACCTTCTTTCAACGTGCATTTGCAGAACCTGGGCATCACTGGCAGTCAAATCGGCCTGCTGGGGGCTATTCTGCCCTTCTTGCAGTTGTGGGTAGCCCCCCTGTACTCCGGTTGGGCCGACCGCCTGGGCAAACGGCGCTGGATGTTGGCCGGGGCGCTCCTGGCGGTGGCGGTGGTCCTGTTCCTCTTCCCCTGGGCGCGCACCTTTCCGGCGGTGCTGGTCCTGTCGTTTCTGCTGGCCCTGGGGCGCAGCCCCACGGTGGGCCTGGGCGAAGGCGTTTCTGCGCGCATGGCCGCCCGCCACGGGCTGGAATACGGGCGCATGCGCATGTGGGGGTCGGTGGGCTTCGGCATCATCGCCATCCTGTGCGGGTACATTTGGAGCCGCATCGGCACGACGAGCATGTTCCCCGCCGCAGCGGTCATGGCCCTGCTGGCCGCGCTGGCGGTGGGCTTTTTGGAAGAAGAACCCCCCGCCCAGGGCCCCGCGCAGCGCTTCCCCTTGCGGGAAATCCGCAGCAACCGCGTGATCGTGGTCCTGCTGATCGGCAGCTTCCTCATCGGCGGCGCGCTGTGGCTGGGGGTCATCTTTGGGGGCGTGTACATGACCGACCTGGGCGGCGGCCTGGAGATGGTGGGCATCACCGTCGGCCTGCCCGCCTTTTTGGAAGTGCCCGCCATGTACCTCAGCGGGCGGCTGGTGCGGCGCTGGGGCGGCACGAAGACGCTGCTGTTGGGCTACGCCCTGGTGGGGGCTTACTTCCTGGGCCTGGCGGTGGTGAAAACCCCCATGCTGGCCCTGCTCATGGCCCTGCTGCGCGGGCCTGGCTTCGGCCTGTTCATGGTGTCCACGGTGGTGCTGCTGGAACGCAACGCGCCGCCTGGATGGGCGGCGACGGTGGTGGCCCTGATGAGTTCGGTGTCGTTTGGTCTGGCCCCCCTGCTTTCTTCCCCCCTGGGCGGCTGGATCTACCAGCACCTCGGCCCGCAGACCATGTTCGCCTTCGCGGCGGCCCTGGTGGGCGCGGGGGCCTTGGCGCTGTGGTGGGGGCGGGAAAAGCCCGCGCCCGGCTCAGGACCGGCTGCCTAAGACCAACGACACGCTGAATAAAATCACCGCCAGACCGGCGAACATGCCCCAGTTGAGCGGCTCGCTCAGCAGCAGAACCCCCCATAAGAGACTGAAGAACGGCACCATAAACGTCACCGTGATGGCCTTGGTGGCGCCCCCCTTGGTGATCAGGCGGAAGTAGATCAGATACGCCAGGCAGGTGCACAGCACCGCCAATGCCAGCAGCGCCAGCCAGGCCAGGGTCGAAGGGCTGCCCTTCGGCAGGAAAAAGAAGGCCGCCGGCAGCATGGCCGCCCCGGCTCCGGCGAGCTGCCCAGCCGAGACTTGCAGCGGGGTGAAGCCCTGAAAACGCGCGCGCACGTACACCGCGCCAAAAGCATAGGCCACCGCTGCCAGCAATGATTCCAGGGCCGCCAGAATGGTGCGCTGATTTAAGGGCAGCGGGCTGAAACCCATCAAGATCACCACCCCCAGAATGCCCAGCAGACCGCCCAAGCCTTTACGCGCAGTGAAGCGTTCCAGCCCAAAAGCCGCCGCCACAATGGCCGTGAACAGGGGCGTGGTGGCGTTGATGATGGCAGCCATAGAGCTGTTCAGCACCAAGACCGCACTGGCGATGAGGGTGAAGGGGATGGCGTTGTTGATTGCGCCCAGCAGCAGAAACGCCTTCCAATTCTTGCGAAAATCCGGCAGCCCGCCCGCAAAATGCGCCACGGCCACCAGCAGCACCGCCGAAATCCACACCCGCAGGGCGATCAAGAAGATCGGCCCAAAATCCGGCCCCGCCACGCGCATGAACAAAAACGCGCCGCCCCAAATGGCCGAGAGCAGCAGCAGCATCAAAAAGTATTGCAGTGAATCACGTTGGATTTTCATTGGGCGCCTCCCGCACGGGAATGATCGCACCATTATACAGGATGGCGGCCGAAAATCCACAAAACCCTGCCCTCCCCGTAAGGAAATCGGAGAGGGCAGGGCCGTTATTCAGCCTGATCGATGGGTCAGGAGATCGATGTGAACTCCAGCCCCTGCGCGCCGCGCCGCACCTGCACCGTTTCACCCGGGTGGAACGCCCCGGATAACAGGCGCACAGCCAGCGGGTCCTGCAGTTCGCGCTGAATGGCGCGTTTCAGCGGCCGCGCCCCAAAATCGGGATCGTAGCCCGCCTCCGCCAGATAAGCGCGCGCCTCCGCATCCACCTCCAGATGGTAGCCGCGCTCGGCCAGCAGCGCCTCCACCCGCCGCAGTTGAATATTGATGATCTCGGCCAGCTCTTCGCGCCCCAGGGGATGAAAGACCACGATCTCATCCACACGGTTTAAGAACTCGGGGCGGAAATGCGCCTGCAAGACGTGGTTCAGCGCTTCGCGGGTGACCACGCGCTGCCCGTTCATCCACAGTTCGCTGCCCAGGTTGCTGGTCATAATCACAACCACATTACGAAAATCCACTGTGCGGCCCTGGCCGTCGGTCAAACGGCCGTCGTCCAGCAATTGCAGCAGCACATTGAAGACCTCAGCGTGGGCCTTTTCGATCTCGTCAAACAGCACCACGCTGTAGGGCCGGCGGCGCACGGCCTCGGTCAGCTGTCCGCCCTCGTCGTAGCCCACATAGCCGGGGGGCGCGCCCACCAGGCGCGAGACGGTGTGCTTTTCCTGATATTCGCTCATGTCAATGCGGATCATGGCGCGCTCGTCGTCGAACATGAACTCCGCCAACGCCCGCGCCAGCTCGGTCTTACCCACGCCCGTCGGCCCCAGGAAGATGAAGGACCCGATGGGGCGGTTGGGATCCTGCAGCCCGGCGCGCGCGCGGCGCACCGCGTTGGACACCGCCTGCAGGGCCTCGCTTTGGCCCACCACACGCTGGCGCAGCCGCTCTTCCATGCGCAGCAGCTTCTGCATTTCGCCTTCCAACAGGCGCGAGACGGGGATATGCGTCCAGCGGCTGACCACCCCGGCGATCTCTTCGGCGTCCACCTCTTCCTTCAGCAGCGCGCCCTGGCTTTGCAGGCTCTGAATGCGCGCCTCGGCCGCCTCCTGACGCTGCTGGAGCTCGCGCAGTTCGCCGTATTTCAGGCGGGCCATGCGCTCCAAATCGGCCTGGCGCTCGGCCTGTTCCATCTCCAAATGCACCTGCTCCACCTTTTCTTTCACGGCGCGCAGCTCGGCAATGGCCTCTTTTTCGGTCTGCCATCGCGTGCTCAACTGGCGCGAACGTTCGCGCAGATCGGCCAGCTCCTGCTCCAGCTTCTCCAGGCGCTCGCGCGAGGCCGCGTCTTTCTCTTTTTGCAAGGCTTCGCGCTCAATTTCCAGCTGGAGCACCTCGCGGTCCACCTCATCCAGAGCCTGCGGCTTGGAATCGATCTCGGTGCGCAGGCGCGCGGCGGCTTCGTCAATCAGATCAATGGCCTTATCCGGCAGGTGGCGGTCGGCGATGTAGCGGTGCGAGAGGGTGGCCGCGGCAATGACCGCCGGGTCGGTGATGCGCACGCCGTGGTGCACCTCGTAGCGCTGCTTCAGGCCGCGCAGAATGCTGATGGTGTCTTCCACGCTGGGCTCTTCCACAAGCAGCGGCTGAAAGCGCCGTTCCAGGGCCGGGTCTTTTTCCACATATTTGCGGTACTCGTCCAGGGTGGTGGCCCCCACCAGGTGCAGCTCGCCGCGGGCCAAAAGCGGCTTGAGCATGTTGCCCGCGTCCATCGCCCCTTCGGCCGCGCCCGCCCCCACCACGGTGTGCATTTCATCCACAAACAGGATGATATCACCCGCTGCGCTGGTGATTTCTTTGAGAACGGCTTTCAAGCGTTCCTCAAACTCGCCGCGGTATTTGGCCCCGGCGATCAGCGCGCCCATATCCAACTGCACCAGGCGCTTGTGCTTCAACCCCTCGGGCACGTCCCCGTTGACAATGCGCTGGGCCAGCCCTTCCACGATGGCGGTCTTGCCCACGCCCGGGTCGCCGATCAGCGCCGGGTTGTTTTTGGTGCGGCGCGAGAGAATTTGCACCAGCCGCCGGATCTCTTCATCCCGGCCAATCACGGGGTCCAGCTTGCCCTGGCGCGCGGCGGCCGTCAGGTCGCGGCCGTATTTCTCCAGCGCCTGATAGGTGTCCTCCGGGTTTTGCGAGGTGACGCGCTGGTTGCCGCGCACCTCCGCCAGGGCCTTCAAAACGGCGTCGCGGGTCAGCCCGTACTGCGCCAGGCGTTTGCCCTCCGCGCTTTCGGTCAGCCCCAGCAGAATATGCTCCGCCGAAACGTAATCGTCCTGCATGCCCTTGGCAAAGCGCTCCGCGGCGCCGAGCACATCCGTGGCCGGGCGCGAAAGCCCCACTTCGCTGGGGGCGCTGCCGTACACTTTGGGGCGCTGATCCAGTTCTTTTTGCAGTTCCTCCGCCAGCGCCAACGTGCTGCCGGAAACCTTGGTGACCACCGCGGGAACCACGCCGTCCGGCTGTTGGATGAGTGCCAGCAGCAGGTGCGCGGGTTCAATCGTCTGATGGTGCAGTTCTTCGGCCAGTCTCTGCGCGCTGAACAGCGATTCTTGAGCTTTTTGGGTGTAGCGATCCAGATTCATATTGCCTCCAGTTAAACCAACAAAATACCTGCAAACGCCCTTTGCAGAACGCTTGCAGGTTAAGTGTAAACCGGAAGGATCAATTTTGGATTAGAAGCGTGTATGAATTGGATATACACGCCGGGGCAGCCTGTGCCTAGGGCACAGGCACCGCGGTGAACTCAATCTCCAGGATGACGTCATCCTCCACGCCGGTGACGGAGGGCACTTCGGGGATGAAGATGCCAAAATCCTTGTAGCGCACGGTGGCGACGGCCAAACCTTTCAGCTCGGTTTCAGAAACCGCGGTCACCTCAGCGTTAAACGTCACGCTTTGGGTTTTGCCGATGATGGTCAGGTCGCCGGTGATTTGGAATTGGAAGGCCTCCCCCAGCTTGACCTCAGCGGGCAGGCCGGTGAGGCTCTGCGGGGTAAAGACAATCCACTCGTGATCATTGGTGAGCAGAATGCGGTTCTTCACCGCGCGGTTGCGAAATTCGTTGTCGGTGGTCAGCGTGCGCGCATTCACGCGCACCTCGCCCAGGCGCGTGCTGGCGTAGTTGCCGCGGTCCACGGCAATCTGCCCCGCCACCTGGTTGGTGACGCCGATGACCGTCTTGGGGGAGCCGTTCAGCACCTCGTTGATCTTAAAGCGCGCTTCCGAACGGGCGGGGTCAATTTCAAACAGGCTTTCGCCGCTGGCGGGCGCGGCCGCCGGAGGCTGGGTGGCCGCGGGCGCAGCCGGTTCTGCGGCGGCGGGCGGCTGGGTGGGCGCCGGGGTCGGGGGCGCCGCTGCGGTGGCCGTGGCAATGGGCACGGCCGCCAAGGGTTGACTGGCTTCCTGGGTGGGCTTCAGAAACAGAATCACCACCGCGGTCACGGCCGCGAGACCTACCAAGATTGCGATCAAAATCCATTTTTTACCCATATTTCCCTCCCATCAGGAGCTGTATCGTTAAGGATGCCCCGTTTTCCCTTGAAAACGAGGGTGGACATGGTATTGAATTTATCTTATTTAGATAAAAATAGTATTAATTTAGTGCACACATGAGATTCTTCTTATCCAAGACTGTAAGGAATATTGGATATTTTTTATCCTATTATATGATAAAATCACTTTGTGGGGGCTTTCACAAAAAGCCGCCCCTATCTTATCCGTATTGTATAAGTTGTAAGGAGGAAGTCATGACTGCTCAAACCCGTACTCCCCTGGTGGAGATCACCGATCCGCCTTTTGCCGCCAAACTGTTCGGCAGCCCGTCCTGGGCCTGGCTGTGGCTGCTCATGCGCCTGTACCTGGGCTACACCTGGCTCTCCAGCGGCATTGGCAAGCTCTCCAACCCCGGCTGGACCCAGGGCGGTGAAGCCCTGAAAGGCTTTTGGGAACGCGCCGTGCTGATTCCCGAAGCACCCGCCCGCCCGGCTATTTCCTTTGATTGGTACCGCAGTTTCATCCAGGCCCTGCTCGACAGCTCGGCCTATACCTGGTTTTCCAAATTGGTGGTGGCTGGGGAAATCTTGGTGGGGGCCGCCCTGATTTTGGGCATGTTCGCGGGCATCGCCGCCTTTTTCGGCGGGTTCCTCAACTGGAACTTCATGATGGCCGGAACCGCCAGCACCAACCCGCTCTTATTCACCCTCTCGATTTTCTTGATCCTGGCCTGGAAGACGGCGGGTTGGTGGGGGCTCGACCGCTGGCTGCTGCCGCTGGTGGGCACACCCTGGAAGCCCGGGCGCGTCTTTTTGAAAAAGTAACGCCGCCGCCGAGATCTAAGAACCAAAGAGCAGAGCCGCCCCAACCACGGGCGGCTCTGTTTGTATCCTAATAATCGAGCGGTCTTACAGCGGCGGTTGTCCTCGCCGCGGACGGCGCGTCAGACCGTTCAAGACCATGCCTACGCCCAAGAGCAGCAGGCCCAGGTTGGTCAGCCAGCGCTGCACCGCCACCGCGAAGGGCAGCTGGCGCAGGTCCGCGCCGGTCACCGGGATGAGCACATCGCCGGTGTTGGCCGGGGGCAGCAAGGCGGGCAAGTTCCCGCCGCCCGCACCCCCACCACCGCCCGGCGTGGGCGTGGGATCGGGGTTGCCTTCCTTGGGCGGCTTGCAGTAGTTAGCGGCGGTGCTTTCGCTGGTTTCTGAGCTGCCTTCGCCCTCGCCGTACACGATGTACACCGTGTGCGCCCCGCCCGATGTGGTCAGGAATTCCAGCGAGCCGGGTTCGCCCACCGTACCGCCGGGCACCACCCCGCTGCCGTCCGCCGCGCCCGTGGGCGCGCGGTCGAGGTACCACGAGAAGGCCACATCATAGCCGTTGGGGTTCAAGACCGTCCAGCGGATCTGGCGCGTGACCGAACCGGTGGGGCAGGCGTAGGTCAGGTCCAGTTCCACCGGCGGCACGCAGAAGAACTCACCGCTGGTGTTGCTGGCCGAGCGGGTCTCCTCGTCGGGCTGCATCCACACAATCGTCACGGTGTGCCCGCCGCCGCTGGTGCTGGTAAAAGCCACCCCGCTGGTGTTGGCCGCCGCTGTGCCGGTTCCATCCGGCTCGCCTTCCGGCGCGCGGTCAATGTAGTATTCAAAGTCCACCTCGTACCCGTTGGGGTTCGAGACCCGCCAATCCACGCTGTTATCTTCCAGATTACAGGTGAAAGTCACCGACAGATCGCCAGGCGGCACGCATTGGAAGGCGCTGGACTGCGCCGAAACCTGGCGCGAGCCGTCCACACCGGTGTAGGTCACCACCATGCTGTGGCCGCCGTTGGACGAGGTGTGAATAGAAAGGGTCTGACCGCCGGCGATGCTGCCTGCCCCCACGGCCGCTCCAACGTCCAGACTGAAGGAGTAGTCAAAGCTCAGGTCAGCATTGGGGTTGCTCAGCACCCAGGAAATTTCGTTGTTCTCGGTGCACACCGGCGAAAGGGTCAAATCGGCCTTGCACGGCGTACCGCTGTTTTGACTGGTGATGAGCGTCTCGCCCACGTACACATTCAGGGTCTGCGTTTCGCGCGTGGGGAAGCTCTGGATGGGGGTGGTGAAGCTGGTGGAACCGTTGGGGCCCACCCTGCCGCCGCCGCTGAGGGCGGTGCTGGTCACGTCCCAGGTGAAGTCAATGGTGTAGCCGGTGGTGTTGACCACCTGCCAGGTGTAGGTGGTTTCATCCGCGAAACCGCACTGGTAGGTGAGGGTCAGTGTATTGCTGGTGGTGCATTCATCCGCCGCCGCCGAATCCGTGTAGCTGCGCGTCACTTCATCCGCCGCCGTCCACGAAACGCTGGCGTTACGCGCCGTACCCAAGGGCGTGGTAGCGTAGATGGCGGTCTCGTTAGCGGCCACGGTTCCTGTGCCGCCGGAGATGCCAGTCACGCTGAAGGAAATGGTGACGGGGTAGGTGTTGGGGTTGGTCACCAGCCACTCGATGCCCTCGTCCCCACAGCGGTGGCTCAGGCTGAGGTCCACAATCGGTTCCGAGACCGTCACCACCCGCCGGACGGCGTACTGCCCGATGGCACCCTGCACCACCATGGTGACTTCATAGTCGCCGCCGGATGCGTAGGTGTGGCACAAGTTGGGATCATCGCTGGGCTGCAAGTACACCACCGTGCCGTCCCCGAAGTCCCACATCACCACCGTCTCGCCCGGCTGCATGGAAACGGTGAAACAAATGGTGGTCGTATTAGAGGGATCAACCGTAAAGGTCGAGCCGCCCTGCACCACCGAGAAGACCTTGATATTATTGGTGGCCATGGCCGTCAGGCCCGCCGTGTTGTTAATCGTCAGGGTGACGGTGTAATCGCCCGCGACGGTGTAGGTCGTGCAGGGGTTTTGTTCCGTGCTGGTTTCGCCGTTCCCCAAATCCCACAGCCAGCTGGTGATGGGCGTTTCGCTGACGCTTTCATCGGTGAAGCAAATCTCCACCGGAACCACCCCGGTCCACTTATCCGGGGTGAAGGCCGCCTGGATGGTGGTGGTGGTGTAGCCGACGGTCTTGCCGGATGCGGTCAGCTCGCCGTACTTCCAGGTGCCGACCACCGAAGCCCACTGGTCGCCTGCGGTGGTGACGATGTAGTCCACGCTCTGACCGTAGGCCGTCGAGCCGTCCGGCAGGGTCCACACAAAGCCGCTGAAATCCCGCGGACCGCCCACGGCTGTGAAGGTCACCGTGTAGGGCAGCAGTTCCGTTTCTGGGTCCACCTGCACGCTGAGGGACTGCTGGTCGTAAACGGTCACGTTGCAGACAGCCGTGGTCTGGCTGCCTGTACTGGACGTGACCAGTACACTGACATTTTTAGCTCCGATGGTGCTGAAACTGAAGGTGGGGGTCTTAATCGCCGCGCTGCCTTCGCCGTTGAAATTCCATTGGTACGAAGCCACCGTCACGCCCGCCGGCAGGCTGGGGTTGACGTTAAAGTTGACCACCTGACCCACCGAGGGGTCGTTGGGCGTGGCCGAGCAGGTCGCGTAGATAAAGTCGGCAGCGTACACCGTGCGGCTGCGAGCGCAGTTCAAGAAGCTGCCGTCGCTCAAGGTGACGCGCAGGCTGGCCGTGAAGGACGGCGTGGCCGCCAGGAAGGTGACCACCTGGCCGCTCAAAGCCTGGGCCGGGTTGCTGATGGTCCAATCCCAGGCGGTAGCCGTGACCCCCGCGGGCAGGTTGTTGGCGAAGCCGGTCAGGGTCACCGTATCGCCCGCGCGGACGATATCCGGCTGGATGCCGATCGCACAGGTGGGCGTCACCGCCGTGATCGTCAGCGTCTTCGAAGCCGAAGAGCTGCCCCCTGGGCCGGTGACGGTCAGCGTGACCACATAGGCTCCAGCCGTGTTGAAGCGTTTATTGGACACATTGCGGGTGGTCACCAGCGCGCTGCCGTCGCCAAAGTCCCACGACCAGTTGGTGATGACCCCCGTGCTGGTGTCGGTGAAGTTGAAATTCGTGACAGTGGTGCCGCTGGTGGCGTTGACGTTAAAACTGGCGATCGGCGGGATGGTGTTGGGAACCACATTCAGGCGCTTGCTGGCCGTCGAAATCT
Organism: Levilinea saccharolytica; assembly: GCF_001306035.1. Classification (GTDB taxonomy): domain Bacteria; phylum Chloroflexota; class Anaerolineae; order Anaerolineales; family Anaerolineaceae; genus Levilinea; species Levilinea saccharolytica. Next base: position 47,331 of record NZ_LGCM01000034.1, on the reverse strand, counting down.
GGCCGCTGGTGCCCACCACGCGCAGCTCAATGATGTAAGTCCCTTCGGTGAAGTACGCGCAGGGGTTCATCTCGGTGCTGGCGCCGCCTGAGGCCAAATTCCATTGGAAGCTAGCCACTGGCCCGGTGCTGTCGTTGCTGAAGCACACCTGCTGGCCGTCGGGGCCGTAGCTGCCCACAAATTCGTGGCTGAACTGCGCCTGCACAGGCGTATCGTTGACCGTCACCACCACCTGCTTATAGGTCGTGCCCGATCCGCCAGGGCCGCTGGCGTTGAGGGTGATGGTGTAGGTTCCGATCGAGGTATAGGTGTGTTCGAGAGACGGCAGGTTATCCGTGGTCACCAGGGTGTAGCCGTCGCCGAAATTCCACGACCACTGCGTCACCGGGCCGCCGCTGGTCTCGTTGCTGATGCTCACTTCCAACGGGGCAGGGCCGGTTTGCGGACTGACGCTGAAGGCGGGCAGCGGGGCGGGCGCCCCCACATAAATTTCCACCGCGCCAAAAGCGTGCACGGTGTTGCCCAAACTGTCCGTCACCACCAGATGCACGTAATAGGTGCCCGGGGCAGCATAGGTGTGGGTGGGGTCTTCTTCGCTGCTGCTGCCGCCGTCCCCAAAGGTCCAGGCGTAGCCGGTGATCGTGCCGGTGCTGACCGCGGTGGCGTCAAAGTTGAAGGTGAACAGATCCGCCGGGCTGGCCTGGGTGGAAACAAAGGTGGCCGACAGGCTGGAAGTCGCCGGGGCGATGGAAACCTGCCCGGTAGCTTGCAGGGTCTCGCCGGGGCGGGAGCACACCAGAAGGATGTTGAACGTGCCCGCGGTGGTGTAGGTGTGGGTAGGGTTGGTCAGAATGCTGCCCGAACCGTCGCCAAACGTCCAGGTGAAGCTGTCCGCATTTTCGCTGAGGTTGTTAAACGAAACCGTCAGCGGCACGGTGGGCGTGTCGCCGCCGTCATGGCTCAGGCTGAAATCGCAAACCATCGGCGGCAGGACGGTATCCGTCACCACCACCGCTTTGGTGACGGCGATGGGGCTGCCGCCCTCCGTTTCCACCACGGTCAGCGTCACCGAATAGGTGCCCGCCGCGGCGTACTCATGCAGGGGGTTCTCTTCGCTGCTGCTGTTGCCGTCGCCAAAATTCCACGAATAGGAGAACGACGCCGGGCCGATATGGGTGAATTCCACAAAGACCCCATTCATGCTCACGCTGAAGTCATGCACCGCGCTGGGAACATTGGCCGCCTGGGTGTCTTCACAGGCGTCGCCAATGCCGTTCTGATTGGCGTCCGCCTGATCCGGGTTGGCGATGTACGGGCAGTTATCCCCCTCCCCCACGCCGTCCCCATCCGAGTCGTTGCTGTGAATGGGATCCTCGCGCGGGGTCACCGGGGAGACGGTGGGAGCAGGATCTTCCGTAGGTAGGGGATCTTCTTCGGGCGGCGCCGGGTCATCCGGCACGGCCGTCTCCACCGGCTCCGGTTCCACAATGACATCATCGTTATCCACCGGCGGCGGGGGCGTCACCGGGGCGCTGGCCGCCAGGGCGGGCTGGTTCATCGCCGAAAGCAGCATGCCTGCGATGAGCAGCACCACGCCCAGCATGTAGCTGGCCCGCATGGTTTTGCGCATCAATTGATTGATTTTTGGATACATGGTTCCCTCCACTCATTCCACTAGACCGCGATACATTCGGTAAACGTCGGTGGGTCCAACGCCGTGACCCAGAACAGGTGATTCCCAGACGCTTGAGGGAGCGGTGATGAGGGCAGGAAATCCCAAGCGGAAGATCTTTCAAACCAAAGAGGGTAAATAAAAAAACCGACCATGTGGGCCGGTTTCGCTACTTGGCTCCCTAAACTCTCGGCGGGTCTCTGCACCCTCCAAGCGACCAAATTAGAGTTTAGTTCACAGCCGCCGTACTGTTTGCATTTTGGTTAGAACGACCTTACAAATTGGTAAGAGTACATGCTTATTATAGATAAAGGAAGTCAAAGAGTCAATAGGGATGCTTGATTCTTATATTGAAACTTTAGAATTTTTTAGGCGCGCCTAAACATTTTCTTTCATTCCAACCGCAAACGGTAGCCCACCGCTGCCTCGGTGAGGATATACTGCGGGCGGGCCGGGTCGGCCTCCAATTTCTTGCGCAAATTGCTGATGTTGACCCGCAGCAAATGATCCGCGCCAATCAGGTCGCTGCCCCAAATTTTCTGAATCATGTGCGGGTGGGTTAAAACCTTGCCCGCGTTCTGTGCCAGCAGCTTCAGCAGGTCGTATTCTGTCGGGGTCAGGTTCACTTCCCGCTCCCCCACCCATACCCGGCGGCGGGTGTAATCCACCTTCAACTCACCGCTCTGAAACACGGCTTCCTGCCGGTGCGCCTGCCACACGCGCCGCAGCACCGCCCGCATGCGCACCATCAATTCGCCCATGCCAAACGGTTTCACCAGGTAATCATCCGCGCCCGCCTCCAGCGCGGCAATTTTATCCGCTTCGCGGTCGCGTACCGAAAGGATGATGATGGGCGTGTCGCTCCATTCGCGGATCTGGCGCGTCACCTCCACCCCATCCATATCCGGCAGGCCCAAATCCAGGAAAATGATGTCGGGGCGCTGCTCGGCCACCGCGCTGAGCGCCTCGCGCCCGGCGGCTGCCTCCAGAATGGTATGGCCGTGGGCGCTCAGCGAGGCGCGTAAAAACCGCCGGATGGCGCGTTCATCATCCACCACCAAAATGCGAACGCCAGTTTCTTCCATACGCTACCCCACCTGCCTTTCTGCCCAGCGCGCCAGTTGAATCGAGATGATCGTGCCGCCGCCGGGCCGGTTCTGCGCCCAAATACGCCCGCCGTGGGCTTCCACGATGCCGCGGGCAATCGCCAGGCCCAGGCCTGTGCCCGACGGGCCTGCGGGGGTCTGCACGCGGTAAAACTTATCAAACACGCGTTCCAAATCTTCCGGCGGAATGCCCACGCCCTCATCCGCCACCGAGAGGATCACATCCTCGCCCTCCAGCCGCCCCAACAGGCGAATGGGGGCTGGCACGGGAGAATATTTGGCGGCGTTGTCCAGCAAGTTCACCAGCACCTGCACCATCAGAGCCATATCCACATCCAGCAGGGGGGCGTCTTCGGCCAGGTCGGTCAGCACCTGCCGTTCGGGGTGGCGCTCGCCAAACTGCGAAAGGGCCACGCCCGCCAAATCCCACAAATCGCTGGGTTGGCGGTTCAGCCGGAACGCGCCCGATTCCAGGCGGCTCATATCCAACAAATTGCCCACCAAAATGTTCATGCGGCGCGCTTCGCCGTAAGCGGCCTCAGCCAGTTCGCGCTGCAAGGCGGGCGCGGCTTCGCCCTCGGCCAGCGAACTGAGCGCGCCGGTGATGGTGACCAAGGGGGTGCGCAGCTCATGGGAGATGGAATGCAGCAGCGCCGCCTGCAATTTTTCGGTGCTTTGCAGCACCTGGGTCTGGCTGGCCTGCTGCGCCAGACGCGCGCGTTCAATGGCCAAAGCGGCCAGGCTGGCAAAAGACTCCAGCAGGTGGCGCTGATCTGCAGTCAGCAGCCCCTGGGCCTCAGCGGGCTGCACGCCCATCACCCCCACCAGGCCGTGCACGGTTTGCAGAGGGATGCAGCGCATGGCGGCCTGCGGCAGAGTGCTGGTTCCCAGGCCCGTTTCGCGGTTGTGCTGAAAGGCCCACAGTGCAGCGGTCATCTCCTCCTCACCTAGCTTTTCCAGGCGGGGCGAGGCCGCGGCCACCTTCAGATGGTTGTTTTCAGGCAGCAGCAGAACCACATCGCGACTGAAATCGGTTTGAATGCGCCGGATGACCGCCCGCAGCATCTCATCCAGGTCCGAAAGACCGGTCAAATCGCGGCTGAGGGCGTTGATCGCCGCGGTGAAAGCCTCGCGTTTACGCAGCTGCTCCACCTGTTCCCGCACCAGGGCGGCGGAATTGCTGATCACCAGGCCCACCAGTAGCAATCCGGCAAACGTGATCAGATATTCGGTATCCGCCACACTGAGGGTCAGGGTGGGGCGGATGAAGAAGAAATCAAAAGCCAACACGCTTAACAAGGAAGCCAGCATGGACGGCCCGCGCCCCAAAAACAACGCCGCCAGCACCACCGCCGTCAGGTAAATCATCACCAGGTTGGTGGGTTCGATGCGCCCGTGCAGAGGGACACCCAACAAGGTCACCCCGCCCACCAGCACCGCCGCGGCCGCGTAGCGCCAGGCAGGGCTGTGCAGAAACACGCGCATCGAAGGCGACTTTTCCTCGGCGGCTGTTTCGCCAATAATAAACACATCCACACTACCGCTCTTGCGCAAAATCTGCTGGGTGATGGAACCGCGCGCCCATTCCACCCAGCGCGGCCAACGCGGCTTGCCTACCACCAATTTGGTGATGTTGTGGGCATGGGCATAGGCCAAAAGCGTCTCGGCCGCGTTCACCCCCGTCAGCCGCACCACCTCGGCCCCCATCTGCTCGGCCAGCAGCAGGGTTTGGTTCAGGCGCTGCTGCTGCTCTGGGCGCATGCGCACATGCCCAGGGGTTTCGACAAAAGCCACCGTCCAGGGTGCATCCAGGTCTCCTGCCAGCCGCCGCCCCGTGCGCACCAGGCGCTCAGCCAGGGGGTGGGAGCTGACGCACACCAAAATGCGCTCACCCGCTGCCCACGGCCCGGTGATGTCGCGCGCGGCCATGTAGTCGCGCATCTGCACATCCACGCGCGCCGCCGTCCGCCGCAGGGCCAGCTCGCGCAGCGCCGTCAGGTTGCCTTTGCGAAAGAAGCCGGGCTGAGTTTCTGGGCCTTCCGGCGGCAAATGCACCTTGCCGTCCCGCAGCCGTTCCAACAGTTCATCCGGCGGCAGGTCCACCAACTCAATTTCATCCGCCCCATCCAGCACAAAATCGGGCAGGGCGTCGACCACGATCCCGCCGGTGATCTGCTGTACCACATCGCCCAGGCTCTCTAACTGCTGAATGTTGAGCGTGGTGTACACGTCTAGGCCGGCTTCCAACAAATCCAGCACGTCCTGATAACGGCGCGGATGGCGGCTGCCAGGCAAATTGGCATGGGCCAGTTCGTCCACCAACACCAGGGCGGGGCGCCGGTTCAGCACCGCGTCCAGATCCATCTCGGTCTGCACGCGCTCCGGGCTTAAGATCTTGCGCAGCGGGATCTGCGGCAGGTCCGACAGCAGCGCTTCCATCTCGGGCCGGTTGTGGGTGTTCACCACCCCCACGGCCACATCCACGCCTGCCTCGGCCCGGTCGCGGGCGGCGGACAGCATGGCCGAGGTCTTGCCCACGCCCGCCGCGTAGCCCAAGTACACTTTCAGCCTGCCGCGCTGCGGGTTAGCCGCCTCGCCCTCCCCCCTTGTGGAATGTGGAAAAACCCCCAGCGGGTTGGAGGGGGTCATCCGAGTGCTGGGGGTTTCAGAAGAGTCTGGCATCCATCGCGGTCCAGGAACTATTCCACTTGATACGGTACCTCGATGATAACCATATCCTCCTGGTTGAGCAAGACCTTGCGCAGCATTTCGGCGGTGCGCGAATGCAGCAGACGGAAAATTGGCTTCTTGGGCACAAACTGCGGCACCACGATGGTGATCAGCTGCCCTGGTTTGCGCAGCTTTTCCAGCTTGGCCAGGTAATCCAGCAGCGGCTCCATAAACAGCCGGAAAGGCGATTCCAGAATGATCAGGCGTGCGCCCTCTCCCCACACCTCCCATTTGGCGCGGATCTTCTCCGCTTCCACCGGGTCGGTGGCGATGTGCACGGCGGTGATGTCATCCGTCAGGTTACGGGCGTAGCGCAGAGCCGCCAGCGTGCCCTGATGCACCCCGCCCACCAGCAGCACCACGCGGTTGCGTTTGATGCCGTTGGGGCTTGTGCCGTGTTCCAACGAAAGCTGCCGCGCCAGGCCCTTATAATGGCGGTGAATGGTCAGGAAAACAATCACCAGGAAGGGGATGATGATCGTCACCACCCAGGCGCCCTCATGGAACTTGGTCACCGCAAAAACGATCATGACCACGAAGGTGCACACGGCCCCAAAGCCGTTGATGAACATCTTCACCATCCAGTTTTTCTCATAGCGCAGGGTCGACCCCGGCTCAACCACCGTCTCGTCTTTCTTTAAGTGCCCCACCTTCCACCAGCGGTGCGCCATGCCCGATTGCGACAGGGTGAACGACAGGAACACGCCAATGGCATACAGGGGGATCAGCCGGGTGACGCTGGCCTGGAAGAGGACGATCAAGGTGATGGCGATGGCCGCCAGCGACATGATGCCGCGGGAAAACACCAGGCGGCTGCCGCGGTAGGTCAGCTGGCGCGGCAAAAAGCCGTCTCCCGCCTGCAAGGCCCCCAGGCGCGGAAAATCAGCAAAGGCGGTGTTGGCCGCCATCACCAGGATCACCGACGTTCCCGCCATGACCAGGAAGTAGAACAGGCCCTGGCTGCCGTAAATGGTGCGCGTCAGCTGCGAGATGACCGTCTCTGTTTCCGAAGGCACCGCGCCAACGTGCTGGGCTATGTAGGAAACCCCCAGGAAAAGCACACCCAAGAGGGCCGCCATCCAGACCAGGGTGATGCCGGCGTTGCGGCTGCGCGGCTCTTTAAACGCGGTAATGCCGTTGGAAATGGCCTCAATGCCGGTCAGGGCGGAGGTGCCGCTGGAAAACGCGTGCAAAATCAGGAACGGCGAAAGCGCGGCCACGGCCGTGCCCACATGCATCTCAGGCGGGTTCACCACCGTGCCCAACTGCCCGGTCAGCGCCTTAAACAGACCCACAGACACCGTCAGCAGCATGGTGATCACGAAGAAATAGGTGGGGATGGCAAAGGTCACCCCCGACTCCTTCACACCGCGCAAATTAATCACCATCACAAACAGCACCAGCCCCGCGGCGATCCATACACGGTAAGGGAAAAGGGATGGCACCGCCGAAACGATCTGCGCCACACCGGAGGAGATGGACACGGCCACCGTGAGGGTGTAATCGGTCAGCAGGGCTGCCCCGGCCGCCTGCGCGGGCACTTCACCCAGGTTGTCGCGCGCCACAATATAGGCGCCGCCGCCGCCCGGGTAGGCGTGAATGGTCTGCTCATACGAAATGGCCACAATCGTCATCAGCGCCACAATCGCCAGGGCGATGGGAAAAGTGAAGCGGAAAGCACCCGCGCCCGCCAGGGCCAGGATCATCAAAATTTCCTGGGTGGCATAGGCCGTGGAAGACAGCGCATCGGAAGCAAACACAGCCAATCCCACCACCTTGCCGATGGTCTGGTGCGGGGCGTCGGCGGTGGCCAGCGGGCGGCCGATGAAAAAGGTGCGCCAGGATTTGGGCAGATCCCCAATGGCGGTGTCCTTAAAAACGTTTTGAATACGATGGTCAAGCTGCATAGATCTACCTTCAAATCTGCCGTTCTGCAAACGGCGGGGTATAAAACAGATGGGGTCAGTTATACCGGCAGATCCATCAATGGGATGTCAAACCCTGGAGGGAGCGCGTCAAGAAAGTGTCAAGATAAAAACAGAGAGGCGGGGCTGCCGTCTCTCTGTCTGAATGAAGACCTGTGCGTGTTCGCGCCCGCTGTTACGCGGGCTGTAAGAGCAAATCCACCACCGGCTGAATGGCCTCCAGCTCAATGCTCTCGGCCTGCCCCGCATCGCACAAAGCGGCGATCTGCGGATCAATGGGCAGCCGCGCCGCCACAGGCGCGCCCGCCTCCTGGGCCAAAACATCGGCGTGGCTGGGACCAAAGATGGCATGTTCGTGCTGGGTTTCGGGACAGCGGAAATAGCTCATGTTTTCCACCACGCCCAGAATGGGGATGTTGAGCTGACGGATCATCTGGATGGCCTTACGCACCACCAGCGCCGCCAGATCCTGGGGCGTGGTCACCAGCACCACGCCGGTGACGGGTAGGTTCTGCAGCACGCCTAGGGCCGCGTCGGAAGTTCCCGGCGGCAAATCCACCAGCAGCGTGTCCAGCTTGCCCCACAGGGTGTCCGTCCAAAACTGGCGGATGGTGGCCGAGATCATCGGGCCGCGCCACACCACCGCCTGGGCTTCGTCGCGCAGCAGCAAATTGGTAGACACCACGCGGATCCCGCCGCCGGTCACCGCCGGAAGCATGCCCTGTTCGCTGCCCCGCAGCCCCCCCGCCGGCAGCCCAAACAGCTTGGGAATGCTGGGGCCGGTGATATCCGCATCCAAAATGCCCACCTTCTGCCCGCGGCGCGCCAGGTTGGCCGCCAGCATAGCCGTCACCGATGATTTGCCCACCCCGCCCTTGCCGCTCATCACCGGAATCACCTGGCTGACGCGGTTAAAGGCGTTCAGCTTGGGCAGCTCCGGCGCGCCCTTGCCCAAAATGTCGCGGCGCTCTTCCTCGCTCATGGCCCCAAAGGTGATCTGCACATCTGTCACCCCCGGCACTTTGGCCAGAACCGCGCGCGCATCCTGCGCCATGCGGTTGCGCATGGGGCAGGTGGGGATGGTCAGGGCCAGGGTAAAGCTCACCGCCCCCTCCGGGCTAATCACCACATCCCGCACCATGGTCAATTCCACCAGATTGCGGCCCAATTCCGGGTCCATCACCTGGCGCAGTGCATCCAAAACTTCGCTTTCAGTCGGTATTGTCATCCTCGGCTCCCATTGATTTCTGCGTCCATTATACCCGCTGGCGCCGCATCTGCATCAATCAAGCGCACGGCGCGGTCATAGCTGATGTACTGCCAGGCCCAATCTACCAGCACCAGCAGCCGGTTGCGAAAGCCGATCAATTGCAGGATGTGCACACCCAGCCAGGCCAGCCAGGCCAAAAAGCCGCGCAGGCGCAGCGAGCCAATCTGCGCCACGGCCTGATTGCGGCCAATGGTGGCCATCATGCCAGGGTCGCGGTAGGTGAAGGGCAGCCCCGCCTGCCCATCCAAAACGCGCAGCACGTTGCGTGCGGCGTGCTCGCCCTGCTGCATGGCCACCGGCGCTACCATCGGCAGCAGCTTTCCCTGCGCGTCCAGCGCGGCGGCCGCATCCCCAATCACGAATACCTCAGGGTGACCTTCCAACTGCAAACTGGGCTGCACCTGCGCCCGTCCCAGGCGGTCCTGGCAGCAGCCCAGCGCATCCAGCAAAGGATGCGCGCGCACCCCCGCCGCCCACACCACCGTGGCTGCGGGCAGGTCGGGCTGATCCTTCAATTGAATGCGGTGCCCATCGTAGGCCGTCACCGCCGCGCCAAAGCGCACCTCCACGCCTTTTTGGCGCAGGGCGCTCACCGCCGCCTGCCCCAGGGTTGCATCTAAAGCCGGCAGCAAGGCCCCACCGGCTTCCAGCAAAATCACCCGCACCTCCTCCAGACGCAGGTTGGGGTAATCGCGCTGCACAGCCATGTGCACCAGCTCGCCAATCGCCCCAGCCATCTCCACGCCCGAAGGCCCCCCGCCCACCACCACAAAGGTCAAAAGCTCCCGCCGCCGGGCTTCGTCCGTCTCATGAGCCGCGTGTTCAAATTGGCGCAGCAAATGGCTGCGGATGCGCTGGGCGTCTTCCAGAGTCTTCAGCCCCAGGCCGTGCTGGGCCACCGAGGGGATGCCGAAAGTGTGCGTCACCCCACCCACGGCCAGAATCAGGTAATCGTAGCGGATCTCGCCAGTGGCAGTGAACAGGCGGCGCTGGGTTAAATCTAACCCAGATACTTCCGCCAGGCGAAAGCGCAAATTGTCCTGCCCGCGCAGAATGGCGCGCAGGGGGTGGGCAATCTCATCCGCCGCCAGTCCGGCCGTGGCCACCTGGTAAAGCAAGGGCTGGAATAAATGGTAATTGTTGCGGTCCACCAGCAGCACGTCCACCGGTTGGTTGGCCAGGGCACGCGCCGCGCGCAGGCCGCCAAACCCGCCGCCCACAATCACCACCTGGGGCCGCTGGGGGCTGCGCTGAATTTCTGTGTGAGCCATGTGTGCCTCCTTGTCCGAGTCCATCCGATAATTCGGATAATTTGTGTATGATTTCACCAATATGATAGCACCCTTTGACCCTCTTGAAAAGCCCTTTTTGTGAAAAATAGTACAGGGTTTTTCCCCGGTTCGAAGCGGAACTTTTTCCATTTTAAAACGTATAGATATTAAGCAAGTGCGCGCTGAAGCCCACTGGCCAGTTGACCAGCCGCAATCTCGTCCGACTGGACTAGTGAATCCCCTCTTGTAGAGGGATGCTTTTTCACCCCCGCGGGGTTATATTCTATACACCCGCGGCAGCACTGCGGTTTCGATCCATTTTTTGAGGAGGTGCAGCATGGCAACCATCATCTATATCGCCATCGCCTTCGTTAGCGTTATGTTCGCCGCCATGAGCTTTGTCAGCCTGGAGCCAGAACAATAATGTGTCCGGAGGAAAAACAGCGCTCATTCGATGCGCTCGCTGCAGCCTGACGGCTGGAAGTACGCCGTCTGGGATCCCCTGATTTAACCCCCTGGTTTTGCCGTGTTCCCGCCCAAATGACCTCTGGGCGGGAACTTTTTGCCCCCAAAGATCGTCCAAAACCCAGCTGCAATCGCTCAAAACGGCTGATTCGTAGACTAAAAACATTGACAAATTGTGCATGGTGGTACAATCGCGTTCATTGGTGCTTTACCATCACAAGGAGACCCTATGACCGAAAGCGAAATGGAAAACAACGGCAGCGAGGCCGAGGTTTCGCGCCGCCTTCACTTCGAATGGGTGCTGCCGCTCTTCTTCCGCCCGCGCCGCACCTTACAAGCCGTCGCCCGCCAGACCATCGGGGTATGGTGGGTGCCGCTGCTGCTGCTGTCTTTGGCGGCGATAGCCGCTGCCCTGGCCGGGGGGCCGGCCCGCCTTCAGGCCGCCCAGATGGGCGCGACCCTGCCCCAGGATTTTCAATACTACAGCCCCGAAATGCAGGCCCAGTTCACCAAAGCCCTGGAGATGCAGCAGGGGCCGGTCTACATCTATATCTTCCCCGCGCTGGGGGCGCTTTTGGGGGTGTGGGTACAGTGGTTTTTGTTGGCGGCCCTGCTGCACCTGGCGCTAACCCTCAGCGGCAGCCGCAGCTCCAGCACCACCAGCTTTAACCTGGCAGCCTGGGCCAGCTTGCCCTTCCTCATCGGCTCCCTGGTGCAGGCCGTTTATTTGCTGTCCACCGGCCAGCTCATCACCGCGCCCGGCCTGGCGGGCTTTGCCAGCGCCGACGGGGCGGGCCTTTCGGCCGTGGCGCGCCCCTTCCTGGGCGTGGTGGATCTGTACTGGATCTGGCACATCGTCCTGCTGCTCATCGGCGCCGTGGATTCCTCCGGCACCTCCCGCCTGAAAACTGTGATTGTGGTGCTGACGGTGGTTCTTTTGCTGTGGGTGCTGCGCGCCCTGCCGGGAATTTTGGCCGCCCGGCTGAGCAGCATGCCCGCCACCCAGCCTTTCTTCTTCTACTAAGCCGGCACGTATGAACACCGCATCCCTGATCTGCACCCAGGGCCTGACCAAGATTTTCCAGATGGGCCGTCAGCAAGTGCGCGCCCTGGACGGTTTGGACCTGGAGATTCCGGCCAACTCCTTCACCACCATCATGGGCCCTTCCGGCTCCGGCAAGTCCACCCTGCTCTACATCCTCGGCGGGCTAGACCGTCCCACCGGCGGCAGCGTGAAGGTGGATGGAGTCGGCCTGGAAAAAATGGATGAAAACGACCTGGCCATCTACCGCCGCAACAAGGTGGGCTTTGTGTTCCAGTCCTTCAATCTGGTCACCAGCATGACGGCCCTGGAAAACGTGGCCTTCCCCATGCGCTTTATGGGGACCCCAGGGCGCAAACGCCACGACCTGGCCCAAAAGCTGCTGGCCCAGGTGGGGCTTGAAAAACGCGCCCACCACCGCCCCACCGAGCTTTCCGGCGGCCAACAGCAGCGTGTGGCCATCGCCCGCGCCCTGGTGAACAACCCGCCTCTCATCCTGGCGGACGAACCCACCGGCAACCTGGATACTTCCAGCGGCATGAGCATCATGCAGCTGCTGTCTGAGCTGCACAACGCCGGCCGCACTGTGGTGGTGGTGACTCACGACCCGCGCATGCTGCGCTTCGCTACCCACGTGGTCTATCTGCTGGACGGCAAATCCGTGAGCGAAGCCGAATACCGCGCAGCCTCTGAAATGCAAACCTTTGAATCCCACGAGGAGATTTCCGCATGAATGTGCGCACCCAACTCTGGAAACTTAGCATCTTCGCCAGCATCCTGGCCCTGCTCTTGACGGGGACTCTGCGGGCTCCCGCCCAGGCTGCCCCTCTGGCCGCTCCGGGGGTGACCCTGGCAGTGGACAAAACCGCGCGCACCAACCTGCCCGGCAGTCTGCTGACCTACACCCTGACCCTCACCAACACCGGCGACGCCGCCGACACCTTTAGCCTGACCCTGTCATCAACCGAATGGGGCGCCGGGCTGAGCCAATCCAGCCTCAGCCTGGAAGCCGGAGCCGCCGGAAACGCCACCGCCTCGGTGACCATCCCCGAAAACGCCGTGGACGGCGCCAGCCAATCCTTCAAGGTCACGGCCGTTTCTGGTCTGGACGGCAGCGTGAGCGCCAGCGTCACCTTCAGCGCCTCCGCCCGCATCCCCACCCCCACCCCGCCCGCCGCCGTCAGCCGCCCGCTGCTGGTCATCACCGGATACGGCTCCAGCGTCAACCCCATCCCCGCGGGCAAAGATTTTGACCTGGAAGTGACCCTCAAGAACAAAGGTCAGGCCCAGGCCTCCAACATCGTGGTAGCCTTTGAAAGCCCCGACTTTCTGCCGCGCGACACGGGCGGTGTGCGCACGCTGAACAAACTGAACGCCGGCAACAGCGCCGACCTCTCACAGCCCTTCCTGGCCAACGCGGAGCTGGCGGGGAAAACCGTCTCCACCCTGACGGTCAAAATCACCTATTCCGACGCCAGCGGCGCCACCTACACCGAAACCTTCACCCTCACCCTGGATCTGAAAAACCCGGTCAGCTCCGGCAGCGGCGCCGCACAGCCCACCGCCACCCCCACCGGCGTGGCGCGTGCGCAGATTGTGGTCAGCAGCTACGCCAGCGACGTGGACCCCCTGCAGCCAGGGACGGTCTTTAACCTCAACCTGGAAATTCACAACCTCGGCAACGCCGACGCCCGCGCCGTCACCCTGGTGTTGGGCGGCTCCAGCGTGCCCAACCCTGGCGACGGCTCCGGCACGCCTCAACCCGGCGGCGTTTCGGGCGGCGGCAGCGACCTGACCAATTTTGCCCCGTTGGGCAGCTCCAACCTGTTTTACGTGGGCGATATCGCCGCTGGACAGGTGGTGAAAGGCTCGCAGCAGCTCATCGTCAACGTTTCCACCCAGCCGGGGGCCTACCCCCTCAAGCTGTCCTTTGTGTACACCGACAGCAAAAACAATCAGATTGTGGATGACCAGGTGGTCACCCTGCTGGTGTATTCGCTGCCGCAGGTGGAAGTGAATTTTTACCGCGACCCCGGGGTGTTCTTCACCAATCAGCCCAACATGCTGCCTTTGCAGATCACCAATTTGGGGAAAAAGACCACGGTGCTGGGCAATATGCGCATCAGCGCCGAAGGGGCCGAAGTGACCAACAACGTCAGCCTGGTGGGCGCGCTGGACCCGGGCGGGTATTTCACCCTGGATTCTATGGTGATCCCCAGCCAGGCCGGGCCGCTGGATCTGAGCGTGACGATTAACTACACCGACGACTTCAACCAGCCGCGGGTCATCACCCAAACCGTGCAGGTGGCGGTGGAAGAAGCGCCGGTGATGGAACCCATGCCCGGCGAGGGCGGCATGCTCGGCCCGGACGGTCTGCCCATCTCCCCCGAAGGCTTCCCCGCCAGCGAAGAGACCTTCTGGCAAAAAGTGCTGCGCTTTTTCAAAGGCCTGCTGGGCCTGGGCAGCGATCCAGCCCAGCCGGACATGAACGTGCCGATGGAAGGCCCCATGGAAGGGCCGATGGAAGAAAATTTTGACAAGCAGCAGCCCGCCCGCCCCAGCAAAGGCGGCTTCACCCCCAGCCTGAACGGCTGGGTGGGATAAGCCCCAAGGAGAGGGTATGCGTTTTAGCGACCTGGTCAGTTTAATTTTCAGCAACCTGAACCGCCGCAAGGGACGGGTGGCCCTGACCGCTGTGGGCGTGATCATCGGTACCGCCGCGGTGGTGCTGCTGGTGTCGTTGGCCATCGGCCTGCAGCGCAACGCCACCCAGTCCTTTGGCTCCATCACCGACCTGACCCTGATCAATGTCTATCCCAACTACGGCGAAGGGCCGATCATGATGGGCGGCGGAGGCGGGGGCATGGTCATGGAAGGCGGGGGCATGCCGCAGCAAAAAATGCTCACCACCCAGGCCATTGAGGAAATCACCGCCATCCCCGGCGTGGCCAGCGTCATCCCGCGCGAATACGTGCAATATTCCGGCTCCATGCAGTACGGCCGTCTGGAAGCCTACGGCGGCATCATGGGCGTGGGCGTCAGCGACCTGGCTGAGTTTGGCTATCCGCTGGAAGCCGGAACCACCCAGTTGGAAAAAGGCACGGCCGTGATTGGCGGGTGGATTGCGAAAAATTGGATGGATCCCAAGCTGCGCCCCGGCCAGGAACCGCCCCCTCAGCCGGATCTGCTCAACCAGCAAATCAAGGTCAACCTCATCCGCTGGACGCAGGACGGGCAGGAGGTGCGCAAGACGATCAACCTGCGCATTGTGGGTGTGCTGCAAGAAGCCCGTTCCGAAGCCGACAGCTTCTTGTTTGTGCGCCTGGAAGACAGCACTGCCTGGAACGAATGGGGGCGCGGCAAGCGCATTAACCGCTATAAAGAAGGCTACGAACAGTTAATCGTCAAAGCTGAGGATACAGATGTGGTGCTGGACGTGGCTGAGCAAATTAACAACATGGGCTACATGGCCAGCACCCCCCAATCCTTCGTGCAGGGCGTCAACAGCTTTTTCACCGTGCTGCAGGTCATCTTCGGCGGGGTCGGGGCCATCGCCCTGCTGGTGGCCGCCATCGGCATCGCCAACACCATGACCATGGCCATCCTGGAGCGCACGCGTGAAATCGGCCTGATGAAAGCCGTGGGGGCCACCAACCGGGATGTGCTCAGCATCTTCCTGGGCGAGGCGGCCGGAATTGGCCTGCTGGGCGGCCTGGGGGGCGTGCTGGTAGGTTGGTTGGGCGGGCAAGTCTTGAACGTGGTGGCCGCTACCTACCTGACCAGTCAGGCGGCCCAAAGCGGCGGCATGCCCACCAACTTTGGCGTGTACACACCGCTGTGGCTGCTGGGGTTTGCCCTGGTCTTCTCCACCCTGGTGGGGCTGCTTTCGGGTCTGTACCCGGCTCTGCGCGCCGCCACGCTCGTGCCGGTCACGGCGTTGAAGTACGAATAACGCGGCCCTCAGCAGCGGGACACCGGCCGTCAGTAGTTATAAATAGCAAACCGACGGTGGAAACGGTCAAACCAATCGTTTCCACCGTCTTCATTTTCCGGTGCAGGTGTGATATAGTAGTACCACTTGTGAGTGTGCACGAAACACGATATCTGGCGCTTACCTCCGAAAACGCCCTCTCCAATTTCGAGCGCCCCGGTTGATGAACCGCGAGGTACCCGCTGACTGCTAGGCCCATGCAAAAAACCACCCTCCGCAACGCCCTCCTCCTGGCCGGCGCATACGCATTTCTTGCGCTTGTATGGCACTTCACAGCCCCCTGGCTGCTGGAGCCGTGGCGTTTCGATGCGGCTTTGCTGGCACGTGCAGAGGGGGTGAAAGATTTGCTCTTTGCCCTGCTCTCCGGCCTGTTCTGGCTGCTGGCCGTGATCTGGCTCACCCGGCGCGAGGCCGCCGTCCCGCCTGCCCCTCCCGAAATAAGACAAGAAGAAAGCTCGCGCGCCAGCAGCAATCCGCCTTCCTCTCCCATAGGTTTGGGACGTCCAGCCATCGGCACCGAACCCGGCAGCGGAGCCTCAACCCACAATCGCGCCCGTTACCTGTTTGAAAATTCACCCGTCTCATTGTGGGAAGAGGATTTTTCCCAGGTGCACGCTTATGTCCATGAACTGATGGAGCGCGGCGTCACCAACCTGGCGTTATACCTGGAACTGCACCCAGAAATCTTAGATGAATGCGCGCGCCGCATCCGGGTGTTGGACGTCAACCGCAGTACGCTGCGGCTTTTCGGCGCCAGGAACAAGGCCGACCTGCTGGGAGACCTGGATCACATCCTGAGCGGTGAGGGGCGGCAATTGCTCAAAAAAGAAATCCTCACCATGGCCAAAGACGACACCGAATTTGAAGCCCAGGGGGTGAACCACACCCTGGACGGCAAACGGTTGGACGTTTTTGTACGTTGGTCGGTGATCCCCGG
This sequence comes from Levilinea saccharolytica, assembly GCF_001306035.1. Lineage (GTDB taxonomy): Bacteria > Chloroflexota > Anaerolineae > Anaerolineales > Anaerolineaceae > Levilinea > Levilinea saccharolytica. The sequence continues at coordinate 30,922 of NZ_LGCM01000034.1, read as the reverse complement.
GTATGAAGCCGAATTCAGCCGCGTGGTGGTATCGGTAATCGATGTGACCGACCGGCTGCGCATGGAAGAGCAGCTGCGCAACGCCGAGGCGCGCTTCCGCCTGCTGGTGGAACAGGTCTCCGCTGCCATCTATTCCGACCGCGTGGACGAAGAAAGCTCTAACATCTACACCAGCCCCCATATCGAAGTCATCACCGGCTACACCGCCGAAGAGTGGTCCACCATCCCCGATATCTGGCTCAAATCCATTCACCCCGACGATTACGAGCGCGTCAAAGCCGAGCACGAGCGCACCAACCAACTGGGCGAACCGTTTGAGATGGAATACCGCCTGGTGGGCAAAGATGGGCGCATCGCCTGGGTGCGCGATCAGGCCGTGCTGCGCTGGGACCGCACCCTGCAGTGCGCCGTGTGGCAGGGCTTCTTACTGGATATCACCCAGGCCAAAACCGCCGAAACAGCCCTGCGGGAATCAGAAGCCCGGTTTCGCACCCTGCTGCAGCTGCAAGGCGAGGGCACCATCCTGTTCGATTTGCAGGGCCGCCTGGAATATGTGAACCCCGCGGCGGAGGAGCTGTTTGGGGTTCGGCCAGGGAAAATGGCCGGGCGGCACCTGACCGATTTCATGTCGGAGCCTTCCGCTCAATCTATTCTGCAAATCGCCCGCGAATCCGAGGGCGGACGCAGCTTTTCCACTGAGGTGGCCATGGTGCGCCTGGACGGGGGTCAGCGCATCTTGCTGGTGACAGTGACCCCCACCCAGGAAGAGATGGGCCTGCGCGGCGGGGGTTTGGCGGTGTGCCGCGATATCACCGCCCGCAAGCACGATGAAACCCGGCTGCGCTACCAAAGCACGCACGACACAGTGACCGGGCTGTATAACCGCGCCTATTTTGATGATTACCTCAGCCGTCAGGTCAGCTCCGGCAGCTACCCCATCAGCCTGGTGATGATTGACGTGGATGGGCTGAAGCAGATCAACGACCACTACGGCCATCCGGTGGGGGATGAACTGCTGCGGCGGGTGTCGTTTGTGCTGCGCTCCATCGTGCGCTCCGCCGATTCGGTGGCGCGCATCGGCGGCGATGAATTTGCCCTGCTGCTCCCCGGGGCTGACGACGCCACGGCTCAGGCGGTGATGAACCGCCTGGAAGAGCAGTTGGCCGCGGTCAACCAGACCAAGCTGGGCCACCCTATTGATCTTTCCTTCGGCACGGCCACCGCAGAACGCCCAGAAGAGATGGAATCCCTGGTACAGGCTGCGGATCAGGCCATGTACCAGCAAAAACAGACCAAACGCGCCCGAAAATCAGGCCAGCCGATCTCTTGACGATTCGCTCAGAGCGCGGTATAAATGGAGCACGTAACGCCCTCGTAGCTCAATTGGACAGAGCGTCTGCTTGCGGAGCAAAAGGTTGCAGATTCGAGTTCTGCCGAGGGCACTCCCACACGACCCGTAAGGGTCGTTTTGTTTTCCCCCTCCCGCCGTCTCACATTGTGATGAAATTGTGATGGAATCCCGTGTTTCAATCCCCGCCGCCGGGTTACAATAAAACTGAAACGCACCCCATTGTTTGATTCAGAGGGTTTATGTGCAGGCTGGCGGACAGCACCCAAAAAATTTTGATTATTGAAGATCAGCCCGATGACCTGGAAACCCTCCAGCTTCGCCTGCAAAACTGTGTCGCCCATCTGAGCTATGCCCCCGACGGCCAGACCGCCCTCGACCTGCTGCACGAAGCCAGCCGCCAGCAAAATCCCTTCAGCCTGGTCATTTTGGACTACCGCCTGCCCGACCGCGACGGGCTGGAGCTGCTGCGCGAGCTACGCGCCGACCCCGACCTGACCCGGCTGAAGGTGCTGCTTCTGACCTGTGCCGACGAGCTGACGGTGCGCGTGGACGCCTTGCAGCTGGGCGCGGACGATTTCTTGATGAAAACCTGCTCAGCCGCCGAGCTGACCGCCCGCGTTCAGCACCTCTTGGAGCGCGAAATTTCCGAACGGCGCCTGCTGACCTCCACCCAAAAGGCCCAGGCTCTGCAAGAGATCAGCAAGCGCATCACCGAGGACATCACCAGCCGCGCGGACCTGAGCGAATATCTGCATTACGTGCTGGAGCGCCTGGCGCAGTTTGTGGAATACGACAGCTGCTCCATTATGCTCGACACCGCCAACCATCTGGAAATTGTGGCTCAGCGCGGGTTTCGCTCCAACCAGCAAAATTTTTCCTATACCCAGTTGGCTCACTTGCAGCATGTCCAGCAGGTGATCCGCGACCGCCGTCCGCTGATCATCTCCGACACCGACCAGGATCCGCGCTGGTTCCGTCTGCCGCAGGATGAATATATCCGCTGCTGGCTGGGCGTGCCCCTGATTTATAAAGACCAGACCATCGGCGTGCTCAACCTGGACAAGATTGAGGCCAACTACTACAACCAGAACCATCTGGCGGATGTGACCGCCTTCGCCAGCCATGCCGCCATCGCCATTCACAACGCGCAGATCTTCCAAGAAATCCAGCGCCGCGAAAAGGTCTCGCGCGAACTGGTGGCGGTCAGCGGCATTTTGGCCGAAAAGCGCGACCTGAACACCCAGTTGGAGGCCGTCTGGGAATTTGTCTCGACCCAACTGCATGCCAACATGTTCTTCGTGGCTCTGGCCAAAGAACTGCCGCTGCGCCTTCAGTTTGAGATCGCCTATGATCAGGGCCATCCTGTGCACCTCACCGAGGTGCTGCTGTCGGACCCCACCACCTGGGGCTGGGCCGGATATGTATTTCACCATCAAAAGCCGTTGGAATGGGGCAGCCTGGCCCAAAAAGAAAGCATTATGAAAGAAATTGGCGTGCGCTCGCGCGTGCGCGGCACACCCTCTCAATCGGGGATCGTGCGCCCCATTGAAGTCAGCGGCCAGTGCATCGGCGTCATCTCCATGCAAAGCGACCGCGCCGAAGCCTGGAGCGACCAGGAGCGCAACGCCTTTGACACGCTGGTGGCCCAGGTGGCCGTCAACATTCAAAACACGCGCCTGCTGGAAGAAGTCCTGCACGGCTCGGAATACCTCAAGAACGCCTACATGGCCTCGGAGCGCATCACCTCACAGCTCAACCCCAAAGAGGTGCTGCGCCAGATCGTGGAAAACACCCACAAACGCCTGGGCGTCTGGTGGGCTTGCGTGCTGATCATGGACGCGGACGGCGCCACCCAGTACATTGAATCGGCCAATTTCTTCGACATGCCCAACCCCAAAGATTGGACCCGCCCCAGCGGCTATTCGCGGCGGGTGTTCGAGAGCGGCAAGGCCGTCTTCATTGAAGATATCACCGTTCTCGAAGACATGAACCCGCGCCTGACAGCCGACGGCGTGCGCTCGGCGGCCTGCCTGCCGCTCATCTCCAACGAGCGCAAATTGGGCGTGCTGTGGGTGCATTACCCCGAAACGCGCAAGTTTTCGGAAGGCGAACAAAACGCCTGGCGGCTGTACGCCAATCAGGCAGCCATCGCCTATGAAAACGCCCTCAAGATGCTGGACCTGGAAAACATCCGCTCCGCCAGCGAGGGCTTCTCGCAGGCCGAAACCGTGGAAGAGGTCGTGCAGTGTCTGGTGGAAAGCAGCCGCAAGGTGTTCGACTGCGACTCGGCCGTCTTTCTGCACACCAGCAAAGACCAGAACCGGCTGACCTTTGAAAAGGCTGCCGTCGCCGGCATCCCCGCCGAAGAATGGGGGCAGTTCTTACAGCACACCCAGGCTGCCACCATGCCCACCGAAATGTTCACCGCCCGCGATTTCCTCGAAGCTCCCCACATGCTGGAGCGGCACACCAACCACATTCACTCGCCGGAGCTGCGCCAGATGTTCCAGCGCCTGGGCATCCGCGCCAGCGAAACCATTCTGCTCAAGCTGCCGGATGAGCGCCAGGGGGCCTTATTTGTAAACTACCACCGTCCCTATTCCCCCACGCGCAGCAACCAGCAGAAAGCCGTCACCCTGGCCAACCAGGCCAGCATGGCCCTCAAACGCGCCTCTCTGTTGGAGCACCTCCAGCGCGTCAAAGCCGCCTCACAGGTGGCCACCCAGTGGACCGTGCGCGGCGACCTGCAAAGCACGCTGAACGCCATCGTGCAGGGCACCATCAACACCCTGGAAGCCGATGTGGTGACGCTCTACGCCTATAACCAGGAGCGCGACCGCTTTGATTATCCCCCCGCCATGCAGGGCGTTGAAAAGCCCGAAAAGGTGTTGGAACTGGACTACGTGGACCGCAGTTCGATGCCCTTCAAGGTGATCGCCATGGACTCCCCCTACGTGGTCACTGACACCACCATTCAGAGCGTGTTTGGGGCCGGCTTCACCGAGCGCGAAGGGGTCAAATCGCTGGTGGCCGTGCCGCTCATCGCCGCGGGCGAAAAAGTGGGCGTGATGTTCATCAACTACCGCGAGCACCATTCCTTCACCAAGCAGGACCTGAGCAACATCAACCTGTTCTCCAACCTGGCCGCCATCGCCATCTCCTTTGTCAAGCAGAGCGAGAAAATCCGCGGCCAGCAGCAGGAAGCCGCCGGACGGCTCTTCCTGGACTACATGGGCGTCATGTCCAGCACCTATTTCCACTCCATCAAGGGCCACATCGCCACCATCAGCAACACCCTGGGCTCGCTGGAAAAAGACCTGAACAACAACGCCCCGCGTGAAGCCGTGAACGAGCGCCTGGGCAAGATCAAGGACGCCCTCAACGAGATCCGCTCCATCCCCAACTACCCCACCTCCAACGAAGACTTTTACGAGTCCATCCCCATCAACAGCCTGATCAACGAGCGGCTGACGCAGTTCCGCCGCAAGAAAGGCAAATACGAAGACAAGGTGTTTGAAGCTGATTTTTACACCGCCGAAACGGTCAAGGTGCGCGGGTACGCTGAACACCTGCGCCGCGCCCTGGACATTCTCATCAACAACAGCGTGGACGCGGTGGAAAACAGCCCCCAGAAAAAGATCACCATTGAAACCCGCCAGGACCCGCTCAACGACCGCGTGGAAATCCGCGTGCGCGACACCGGCGGCGGCATTCCCGAAGAGATTCGCGCCAAACTGATCCGCCAACCCATCCTCAAAAAGCCAGGGGAACGCGGCTCCGGCATTGGCCTGTATCTGGCCGGGATCATCTTTTCGATGCACCAGGGCAGTGTTGAAGTGGAGAAAACCGGCCCCACAGGGACCAGCATGTTGATCCGGATTCCCATCGAAAAGTTTGCGTGAGGAAACGCCATGTCGCCTATGCGGATACTTGTGGTTTGCAATGAGTATGAAATTTTCTGGCACGAAGAAATGCGCAGCGCACTGGAACAAATGGGCAGCCCCACCTACCTGCCCCCCGAACCCTCCCCCTGGCCCCAGGGCGAATTTTCGCTGGTGATTTTGGATCAGGAGGGGGTCGAGGATCCGGCGGAGCTGATCCAATCCCTGCGTCAGGCCTACCCCGCCGCCAAAATCGTGGCGGTTTCGGGGCTGCCCACCTGGAAACAGGCCCTGACCGCCTTCGAAAGCGGTGCCGACGACTTCTATAAAAAACATTACAACGTGGATCTCATGCTAGAATACTTGCAGAGCGTTTTGCGGCGGTCTTCGCACCAAAACGGACAGCAGGTTCAAGCGTGAGCGCGCCGGTGAGGAAAAGGTGAGCATGAAACGGGTTCTGCTGGCGGATGATGACAAGGGGTATCTGGAAAGCTGCCTGGAGTATTTCGCCGACGCCGGCTATCAGGTCATCGCGGCCACCAGCCTGGAAGAAACCCGCTGGCACCTGGAAAACACCTGGGTACACCTGGCGGTTCTGGATATCCGTTGGGAAAAAGACAACACCGCAGACCAGTCCGGCCTGATCCTGGCGATGGACCCGGCCTACGCCCATATCCCCAAGGTGATCAACACCGGCTTTTCGGATGTGGAGAAAGTGCGCCTGGCCATGTCCGAAACGGACGAGGGCGTGAAGCCCGCCGTGGAGTATGTGGACAAGCTGGACGGCGCGGACGTGCTGGTGGAGCGGGTGAAGCGCGCCTTTCAGCGCCATGTGCGCGTGAACTTTGACCTGCCCGCGCACAGCCTGCACAACCTCCCCGCCCCGTTTCACAGCCTTGCCGCCCAGCTGCCCGGCGCGCCCCTCGGCGCGGGCTTTGACCTGTGGGCGGGCGAACTGGAAGACCTCTTCCGGCGCGTGTTTTACCCCGCCGCCCAACTGCTGGTGGGGCGCGTTTTGTGGCGGGATGAGAACGCCCTGGGGCTGGAGATTTTGGCGGCGGATGAGCAGCAGCGCCTCAGCCCGTATACGGTGCTGGTGGGCGGGCCGCAGACGGCCGAAGCCTGGCGCGCCGCCCGGCAAACCGCCAGTGCCTGGCTGCCGGCCCCCGCCGCCCCGACCCCACCGGCCCAGCGCAGCGTGCATTTTTACGCCCTGGCCCAACCCGCCCCCGGCCTGGATCTGGCCGTGCCCTTCTTCACCTGGCTCAAGCAGGCCCAGCCCACCGCGGCCCGCGCCGGGCTGCAGAACTGGCTCAGCGCCAGCTTGACGCCCTCCCTCAACCTGCACCGCCGCCAGCTGTTTACCCCCAGCCTGCCGCCGCTGAGCACGCGCGCCGAGCTGCTGGCCGCCCTGCAGCCGGCCTTCACCGCCGCCGAACAGCGCGGTCTGGCCCAGGTGACGCTGCGCGGCGAACAGCTCACCCTGCACTTCCCCGGCGGCGCCTCGGCCAACCTGACCCTCCCCGAGCTGACGGAGCCCGCCCTGAGCGCTTTTCTCCAGGCCGCCTGCGAGCAGCCCCTGGTGTGGGGCGGGCAGGATTTGAGCCGCCTGTATGTGACGGAGGGCGCCCAGCCCGCCGCCGCCGACCCGCTGCAGGGCCAGCCCCTGCCCCTGGCGCTGGAACTGGCCCGCCTGGAGATGCAGGTGCGGCGCGAGGCCGTGGACGACAGCAACCTGCTTAACCGCTGGGATTTTGAACGCCAGCTGCTGGCCGCCCCCCACCTGGGCGAATTTCTCAGCCACACGCAGGTGGAACCGGGCTGCCGCAGCGCCCTGGCCGTCCTCACCGCCCTGCGCCACCTGTGGAACCAGCAGGCCGGCGCCCCCCAGGCGGCCTACGAAAGCGCGCTGCTGGCCGCGGCGGCCCAGGCCCTGACGCAGGTTCCCGCCCAGCGCCCGCTGACGGCCGCGGAAGCCGCCTTTGCCCTGCACGCCCTCATGCTGCTGGCCCTGCTGGCCGAAAAAGCGCGCCAATCCCCCGCCAGCGCGCCCGCCCAGCCCACCGCCCCGGCCGTGCTGACCCTGGACGAGACCACCAGCGAAGCCGTGTACGCCGGCAAGCGCGTGCACCTCTCCAACAAAGAGAGCCTGCTGCTGGGCTATTTCCTCCAGCACGAAGGCCAGCTGTGCACCCGCGCGCAGATCGCCCAGCAATTGCTGGACGCGGCCCCCAGCCAGGTGCAGAAAGCCGACGGGCTGGTCAACACCAATATGGACCGCCTGCGCTCCTCCCTCAAGCGGATCGCCGGGCCGGTGCAGTTTATTGAAACCATCCCCACCAAAGGCTATATCTTTCACAGCCAGCCTGTGAGCTGAAATCTCACAAACCCCCCACCAACCGCTGTCACTCTTGTGATTTTTCTCACAACCCGCGCGCAAAGGCCCGCCGCGGGTGCATTTGTCATACAACTGCCACAGGAGTGTGTGCGGGCCGCCCCTACCCCGGCGCTATAGTGAGTTCAGAAAACGCAGCCGCTACGTTCCGCCGAATGAGTGCAAAGGTAGGTGTGCGATGAAACTCGGAAGCGCGTTAGTCCTCTTGATCCTGATCCTGGTGATGGCCGGTTACCTGCTCAGCGACGACCTGCATGTGCGCGAAGACCTGTACGAAACCAGCAGCGAAAACGGCCATCTGCGCGCTCAGGTGGCCCGACAGCAAACCGAGATGGAAACTCTCCGCCAGCAGCTGCACGAGGCCGAAACCCAGAACGCCGCGCTGAAAGCGCAGGTAGACGTCCTGCAGAACCAGCCGCGCGGCCTGCCCACCCTGGTGAGCGGGGTGGATGTGCAGACCGCCTGGAACCAACTGAACGGCCTGCTGCACACCCATAAGTTGGCCGCTGTCTTTCTGGGATGGGCCGTGCTGCTTGTGCTGATGACCGCCGGGGTGGTGGCCCTGGGGCTGCGCAAGCCCAGGCGCCGCGGCTACCCATACGATGATTGATCTTTCCACTCCTATGGGGGCGGGGCCGTAATGGCTCCGCCCTTTTTTGATCGATGGAGGTGCCCGTGCCTCCCCTCTCGCGCCGTGCGTTTCTGTTCTGGGTGCTCAACCCGTTTCTCGGGGCTGCGCTCAGACGGCGCGCCGCGCGGGGTTCGCGGGGCATTTGGGTTGTGCTCAAACTCAAGCCTGGCTACAATAAGGGTACTGACCATGGGGAATGAAAGCTGTGGATGGGAAGTCCCTTTTGAAGATCAATCCAGGCGCGGCATTCCCTTCCCGTTGATATAATCAGGGGAGTAAGGAAATTCTCTTCGCCTGTATTCTAAGGTGAGCATTGGCGGCTCCGCCGAGCAACCGCGTTGGGAAAAACCAGCAGTAGAAAACTAAACTACCCAGGCCCGAAAACCACACCGCAAGTATAATTTCGGTATCATTTTTCTCGGAGAACAACATGGCACAAACCAATAAGTTTGAGAAACAATTCTTTAATGCCCTGCATGAAATCTTTGTGGGCGCTAAAGTTGAGGGTGATTCGGGCTATGTGAACCTGATGGGCATCAAATCACGTTATTATGAGCGGGGCGTCTTCCCACAATTGCAAAAGGACATCACCGCCGCGTTAAAGCCCTTCCCGGATTTCCGCGAAGAATTGTTTGACAAGCTCTACACCTTCTTCCAGCGTTACTTCAGCGAAAGCGGTTCCATCTACTTTCGTTATACCGCCCTGCACCAAAACGTGTATGAGAAGGTGTACACCGATGACCGTGATGTGATCCTCTTCTGGAAAACGCATATGCTGTATTACGTCAAGACAGACCGCATCTTCACCAGCCTGAATGTGGAAGTGGATGGGGTCAATTTCTTCTTTGACGCTTCCAAGATGACGCTCAAGAAATCCAACGAAAAGCGTGAGGTCATTTACGCTTTCCGCAAGGTTCACCCCGAAGATGGCACCCTGGTTTTTGACGTGGCGTATTCCGAAAAAGGCAGAACCACCAAGGTGGATGACATCCTTAAGGATCTGAAAAAAGCTGGCGTCAAGCTGAGCGACGAGACCCTCTATAAGGCGTTTCGCGTCTTTGAAAAACAAAGCGAGGTGGATTATTTCATCAATAAGAACGCCCGCGCCTTTTTACAGGAACAGTTTGACCTGTGGCTTTACCAATACCTGTTTGCCGGGCAAAATGTGTGGGGCGCCGAACGCCTGGCGCAGTTGCAAGCGTTAAAGACGGTCGCCTATCAAGTGATTGACTTTATCAGCCAGTTTGAAGACGAGTTGGTCAAGATCTGGAACAAGCCCAAGTTTGTGCGCAACAGCCATTATGTGCTGACCCTCGACCATATCATTGCGAATGCCGTAGGGGCGAAGCAATCTCCCGCCGAGGGGGACAAGATTGCTTCGGGCGAAGAGCGCCCTCGCAATGACAACCTCTCTGTCATTGCGACCCCCGCACCCTCTGTCATTGCGAGCCCAGCACCCTCTGTCATTGCGAGCCCCGCAGGGGCGAAGCAATCTCCCGCCGAGGGGGACAAGATTGCTTCGGGCACAGAGCGCCCTCGCAATGACATTTTGGCGAGATTGCTCACCCACCCCAACCTGCCCCAACAGGTGCAGGAATGGCGCGATCTGGGCATGATTGGCGAGGATTTTAAGCTGGAGATGCTCACCCAAAAAGACGCAGATGGCGCGCCCCTGCACCCGCAGTATCAGTACCTGCCCATGGATACAAAGTACTTCCCCGATCTGGAACTGGACATTCTGGCGCTGTTTGACGACCTGGATGCCGCCCTAGACGGCTGGCTGGTGCATAGCGAGAATTATCAGGCGTTGATCACATTACTCCCGAAGTTTAAACAACGGGTAGATGCTGTTTATATTGACCCACCTTATAACACAGATGCTTCAGCTATTATCTATAGTAACGATTATAAAGATAGCTCATGGGCTACCTTAATGGAAAATAGATTGAATGTAGTGTCCAATTATTTAAAACAAGAAGGGATTATTTGTGTCGCAATTGATGATGAGGAAATTATCCAAACCAAGTTTATACTTTCAACAATTTTTAAAAAACAAGTCGGTATTGCCGCAGTGCGGTCAAATCCGGCTGGGCGAAAAACAAAAGGTAAATTTGCTCCAGCGCATGAATATGCCTTATTCTATGGGATATCCGAATATTCTATTCCTTCTTCTCTAGAAAAAACAGAACATGCACTGTCTCGTTTCCCAAAAGAGGATGATTCAGGTAGATATTCATGGGCAAATTTTATCCGTTCAGGGAGTCATGATAAAAGAATAGATCGCCCCAAATTGTACTATCCGATTTTCGTTGATAAAAACGATAATATACGTGTTCCAAGAATCGAATGGGTAGAAAGTAAAAGGGAATATGAACTTCTTGAAGAGCCAGATGAAAATGAAGTGGTTGTTTATCCTGATGTATTGAAGGAAGGACGAATAATACAAAAGAATTGGCATAGGGGCTATATTCGTATGATTAAAGAATTGCCATTGGGGGAATATCGGGTAAGAAGAGACAAATCAAATAATATTAGTATCGATTTCAAAACAAGAATGGATGAAGAATCTCTTCCTATTACTTGGTGGGATCATAAAAAATATGCATCTGCAAATTATGGCGCTGCAGAATTAAAGGAATTATTTGGTCAATCAGGTTTTGATTTTCCAAAGTCCAAAGAATTAGTGAGTGATTGTTTGCAAACTTCTGGAATTTCTGAAGAGTATTCCATAGCGTTCGATTTTTTTGCCGGTTCCGGCACTACTGCCCATGCGGTGATGAACCTGAACCGCGCGGATGGCGGCAAGCGCAAATACATCCTGGTGGAGATGGGTGAGCATTTCCACACCGTCATCCTGCCGCGCATCAAGAAGGTGGCCTTCTCCGACAAGTGGAAAGACGGTAAAGCCAACGGCGGCCAGGGCATGAGCCATTTTGTCAAATATTACGATCTGGAGCAGTACGAAGACGTGCTGCGCCGCGCCCACTACGCCGATGCCGACCTGTTCAACAACCCCTATGAAGATCCCTATCACAGCTACGTCTTCCTGCGCGACCTGAAGATGCTGGATTCTGTGGAAATGGATGTGGAACAAAACAAAGCCCATTTCTACCCCGAACGGCTGTACTCCGACATTGATTTAGCCGAAACCCTCTCCCAGCGGCGTGGCAAGTGGATCAAGCGCATCACCGCCGAGTACGTCGAGTTCCAGGATGGCGAACGCATGAGCCTGACCGACCCCGATTGGCAGACGATCAAGCCATTGGTCTGGTGGCAGTAGTATGACGGGCATCTACCTGCAACGTATGCTGGAAAACCTGCCACAAGGGTCGCTGCCGTCCAACTGGGCCGGCTTCGATCTGGCGACCTTCTCGCGTGGCAAGGTGCTATGGGATTACCAGCAGCAAGCCCTGCAAAACGCGCTTCTGGCCTTATGGAAGTATTACCAGACCCCCGGGCAGCCTGAGAACGAACGCAAACAGGCGTACATGGCCTGGTATCGCGACTTTGGATTGGAAGAAAACCTGGATCTGCCGCTGGATCGCTCCTCGGCCGCCAAGCGCAAACTGGCAACCCTGTTAGAAACCTACTACAGCCAGACAGATGACCGCATGCCGTATGAGCAGTTCATCAACCGCATGTGCTTTTGGATGGCGACGGGTTCAGGTAAAACGCTGGTGATCGTTAAAATGATCGAGCTGCTACATCACCTGATGCAGCGCGGCGAAATCCCTGCGCATGACATCCTGGTATTAGCACACCGTGACGACCTGTTGGAGCAGTTGCGTACCCACGTGGACGAGTTCAATGCCGATGGAGGATTATTCATCCGCTTGAAGGAGCTGCGCGACTACGCCGAGGTCAAACATCAGTCCCCCGCCTCGCTATGGCACGGTCAGGAACTGACCATCTTCTACTACCGCTCAGACAACCTGAGTGACGAAAAGAAAGACAAGATCATTGATTTTCGCAGCTATGATAACAATGGGAACTGGTATATCCTGCTGGATGAAGCCCACAAAGGCGATAAAGAAGATTCCAAACGCCAACACCTCTATTCCATCCTTTCGCGCAACGGATTTCTATTTAATTTTTCCGCCACCTTCACCGATGCTCGTGACATCATCACCACCGCGGCCAACTTCAACCTGAGCGAGTTTATCCGCAAAGGCTTTGGCAAGCACATTGCCGTCCTAAAACAAGAAGTGCGCGCCTTTAGAAAAGGGGATGAGTACACCGACGCTGAAAAGCAAAAGATCGTGCTGAAAGCCCTGATCATGCTCACCTATTCGCGCAGCATCGAAGCCAGGGTACGTCAGGTGCGCCTTGACCTGTATCATCGTCCGTTGATGATGACCCTGGTCAACTCGGTCAATACCGAAGACGCCGACCTGAAGCTCTTCTTCCGCGAACTGGTACGCATTGGCAAAGGAGAAATTGACGCAGAAACCTGGGAAAGCGCCAAACGAGAGCTTTTGACCGAATTACGCGACCGACCAGAATTTTTGTTTGAAAGTGACACCACGCCCCGGGTGGATGACCGACTGCTCAGCGGGCTTACACAAACCGACCTGCTGCGCGAGGTGTTCAACGCGTCTTCCACCGGCGAGATTGAAGTTCTGACGCGCCCCTCAGATCGCCAGGAAGTGGCCTTCAAACTCAAGACCAGCGACGACCCGTTTGCTTTAATCCGCATCGGGGATATTACCGATTGGTTGAAGCAAGAACTCTCTGGGTATGAAGTGAATCAACATTTTACGGATGAAGGTTATTTTGAGCGACTGAACCAGCCCGATTCCGATATCAACATTTTGCTTGGGTCGCGCAGCTTCTACGAAGGTTGGGATTCCAACCGTCCAAACGTGATCACGTATATCAATATTGGCACGGGCACAGAAGCCAAGAAATTTATCCTGCAATCCGTCGGGCGCGGCGTCCGGATTGAACCGCTTAAAAATCGGCGCAAACGCCTGCGCGAACTGATCACCAGCAACGCTTTACCAGAGGATGACCGCCAGGTTCTTGACCGAATCAAAAATGATGTTCAACCGCTGGAGAGCGTTTTCATCTTTGGCACCAATCGCGAAGCGCTCAACCTGGTGATTGGCGGCTTAGACCAGGAAGAGAAACAAGCTGGCGAGGTGGAAATTTCTCTTGAACTTAACACAGAAGCTACGCAAGGCAAGTTACTGTTAATCCCCACCTATGCTCAGAGTTCGGACTTGCTTTACCAAGAACGGAATCTGGCAAAATTTTCCTTGACACCGGAAAACCTGGATTTACTGCAAAACTATCTGCAATATGTGGATGACGATCGGGTCTTTTATGCCTTGCACGAGGTTTCACCAGTGCAAATTAGCACGCTACGTGCCAGCCTGCAAAATCCTGGCGAAACTTACCGGACAGATAGTCCGCGTTCTTACCGCAACCTACCGGTTCTCATCCGTCAGGCATCCAATTATTTCAACCTGCGCAACAAGGAACTGACCGGGTTCAAAGAGCTGGAAAATGAGATTAACCACTTCAGACACATTAAAGTGTCGATTGAAAAAATCGGGGATCTGGAACGAAGAATTCAAAGGGTACTGCAAGCCGTCCAATTATTAAAAGAAGCAAAAGCCAAATTTAACGCTAAACAAATTTCGATTGATGAGTACACCGATGAGATCAATGGTTTGCCCCAAAATGAAACTTTCTTCGCTGACAATGCGCTATTAAGAATCCAACGAATTGCAAACCATTACTACATCCCGGTTCTATTAAGTGAAAATGAGCGGATCGATTACATCCGCAGTGTCATCCACGTAGAAAGTGAAGTACATTTCTTGCGGGCTTTAGAAGAATATCTACGCAAGAAAGATCACCGATTTAAGGACTTCGATTGGTGGTTGTTTAGCCGCGTGGATGAAACCGTTGATGATATCAACATCCCCTATTATTACCCGATTGAGAATCGGATTGCCAATTTCAAGCCCGATTTCATCTTCTGGCTTAAGAAGGGAGATCGATACCATATCGTGTATATCGATCCTAAAGGCACTGGACGAACGGAATACGAGCATAAAGTGGATGGCTATCGCACTTTGTTTGAAGAAAATGGCGTACCCAAGGTATTTCACCATCAAGGAATGGAAGTGGTCGTGAATGTGTTCTTATACACTTCTGACCGTCAATATCTGGCAGAAGGATATCGGAAATACTGGTTTGACCACATTGATCAGGTACTGAAATCACTGGATGGACAGCAGAATTAGCCCATTCCTCCTTGAGCAAGCATCTAAAATATCAAGGATTTCTTACTTACCCCCCAGGAGCCTTTCCCATGAAACCCGCCTTACTTGTAATCGACATCCAAAAAGCCTTTTACGACATCGGCCCCGCCGCCGCCGAATCGCTGGCGGACGCCGTGGAATACACCAACGCCGCCATCGCCCTCTTCCGTGAAAAAGGCCTGCCCGTGGTCTGCATTCAGCATGTGGAACCCGAAGACAACCTCGTCCCCGGCCAGCCCGGCTTCGACCTGCCCGACACCTTGCACATCCTGCCCGGCGATGTGCACATTCACAAGACCTACGGCAACGCCTTCAACCGCACCGCCCTCGAAGACGAGCTGCGCCGCCAGGGCGTGGATACGGTCATCCTCACCGGCTTCTGCGCCGAATACTGCGTCCTGTCCACCTGCCGCGGGGCCGCCGACCGCGACCTGACCCCCATCCTGCTGCGCGGCGCCCTGGCCAGCGTGGAGCCCAGCCACATCCCCTTTGTGGAGCGCATCAACGACGTCATCTCCTTCGGCGCGCTGAAAAAAGTGCTGGGCTAAAGCCCGCCTGCATCGGGTATAATCCACCTCACGGACGCGGCGGAGCACCGCCCGTCCGCCATCTTGACCCGTCTGGAGAAGAACCCCCCTCATGTCCGCAGCCACCCGCCCGCAAATCCTGTTAACCAACGACGACGGCATCCAATCCCCCGGTTTGTGGGCCGCCGCCCAGGCGCTTTCGGCCCTGGGGTATGTGTACGTCACCGCCCCGCGCGATCAGGTGTCGGGCAGCGGGCGCTCCGTTCCGCCCACCTCCGACGGCCGCATCCTCTCGCAGCGCCTGCAAATCGGCGGGCAGGAATGGCCGGTGTACGCCGTGGGCGGCACCCCCGCCCAGGTGGTCATGCACGGGGTGATGGAGATCATGCCCCAGCCGCCGGATCTGGTGGTTTCGGGCATCAACTACGGCGAAAACCCCGGCCTCAGCGTTACCGTCTCCGGCACGGTGGGGGCCGCGCTGGAAGCCGCCTCCATGGGCATCCCCGCCCTGGCCGTCTCGCTGGAGCTGGAAGACATCTCCACCTATCTGGAGCACCGCGACGATGTGGATTTCAGCACCGCGGCCCACTTCACCGCCCTGTTTGCCGCCCGCGTGCTGCGCGAAGGCCTGCCGCCGGATGTGGACCTGCTCAAAATTGATGTGCCCCACAACGCCACCCCCCAGACCCCCTGGCGCCTCACCCGTCTGGCCCGCCACCGCTACTTCATCCCCCGCATCCAGCGCACTGGCCCCTGGGAAGAGCCGGCCGTCATCAGCGGCGGCCTGGACGTGACCCCCGATCAGGTGGCCCCCGACAGCGACGTGCACACCCTCATGTTTGACCGGCTGGTGTCCGTCACCCCCCTCAGCCTGGATATGACCTCCCGCGTGGATCTGCCCGCGCTGGAACAGCGCTGGAAGCAGGACTGAGACCCCCTATCCTCAAAAAAATCAAAGCCCCCCAAACTTGGGGGGCTTTGTGGTTGGGTTGGCTGGTTTTACAGGCTGAAGCGGATGTTGAGGATGTCCCCGTCCTTCACCGGGTATTCCTTGCCTTCCAGGCGCAGCTTACCTTTGGCCTTGGCCTCGTTCATGCCGCCCAGCGTCATCAGGTCGTCGTAGTGAATCACCTCGGCGCGGATGAAGCCCTTCTGCAGGTCGGTGTGAATTTCACCCGCCGCCTCCGGCGCAAAGGCCCCCCGCCGCACCGTCCAGGCGCGCACTTCGTCCGGCCCCACGGTGAAGAAGGACTGCAATCCCAGCAGGTCGTAGGACAGGCGGATGACGCGGTACAGGCTGGGTTCTTCAATTTGATATTCGGCCAAAAACAGCGCAGCCTCATCCGCCGGCAGCTGGGCCAAATCCATCTCCAGCTTACCCTGCAAGGCCACCCACTGGCTGTGGGCGTGGGCATAGCTGAATTCGGGCGCGGCCTGCCCCTCGGCCAGGTTGAAGACAATCAGCACCGGCTTGCGGCTGAGAAAGCCAAAGCCGGAGAGCAGCCTGTCTTCCTCGGCGTTAATGGGCACATCCCGCAGCGGGATTTCCTCGCCCAGGGCGGCGTGCAGGCGCGTGAAGAGTTCAATCTCGCGCTCCACCAGGCCCTTATCGCGCCCGGCCCCCTTGCGCTTCTCCTCGCCCAGGCGTTCCAGCTTGCGCTCCACAGAGATCAAATCATTGAGCACAAACTCGCTGTCCATGATGTTCAAATCCCGCAGCGCGTCCACGCTGCCGTTGGGGTGGGGCACAGCCTCATCCTCAAAGCAGCGGATCACGTGAATAAAGCCGTCCATCTGCGTCAGCTGGTTCAGCAGCGTGCCGGCGATGCCGGTTTTGCCCGCGCTGCCGTCCAGCCCGGCGATATCCGCGTAGGTCACCTTGGCGTAGATGGTCTTTTTGGGGTTAAACATCGCGCTCAGCTTGTCCACGCGCCCGTCCGGCACGTCCACCACACCCGTGTGCACTTCCATTTTGCCGCTGACCGCACCGGTGGGCACACTGCCGCGCGTCAGCGCGTTAAACACCGTAGTTTTGCCGGACTGAGGCAGTCCAATAATTCCAAGTCGCATCGTTAATACCTTGACCCTTCTGAGGTTATTCGTTATACTTTGCGTGCGGGCCGGAGTGGCGGAATTGGCAGACGCGCACGACTCAAAATCGTGTACCTTCGGGTATGTGGGTTCGATTCCCACCTTCGGCACACCGATTATAACATAGCCTGACATCAGGCGCGAAACGCGCTGTGAGCCTCACCGGTTCACAGCGCGTTTGGTTTTTACCCGTAGGGCATTCTTAAGGCGCGGGCAGTTTGGGGATCAGCTCATCCGTCCATCTGTGAATGGCCGCCCAGTCGCGAAAATCACCGCGGGGCAGGTCGCTTTTGGACATGAAAAAGCGCCACAGGCCCGAAAGGCGCTCAGGATCGAACACGCCGCCAAACAGCCCCAGGCTCACCGGCTCTTTCAGCGCGCACAGCGGGGCGGCAAACCCCTGGGCGGCGGCGCGGTGTTCGGGGGTATCTTCTTTCATGGTCATATTCACCAAAAAATAGGCCGCCGGCAGGTGTTCCAGCGCCTCGGCGTGCTGCTTCATAAATTTAACCGCCTCGGGCAAAATGCGCGAAATGCGCACCGCGCTGCCCAAAATCACCGCGCGGTAGGGAGTCAGGTCTTTCACCTTGGGGGCCGCCAGCACATCCACCACATAGCCGGCATCCATGAGCTGCTTGCCAATTTCCTGGGCCACCTCCGCCGTGGAACCAGCGCGGGTGGCGAACGCCACAAGTACTTTTTCTGCCATAAAGTCTTACCCTCTGTCAAAACGCTGCGTTGAGTGCGGCTAAAGCGCATTTTTAGTATACCGGATAACGGTAATAAAGTGGTAATAAAATCGGGCTTACAATTTGACAACCAACCCCACCCGCGCCCGCAAAACCGCCCAAGCCGCCCGCCCCGCGGTCTGATATAATAAGCCCGTGCGCGCCGAAACGAATCCCACGGTTGATTTAATCATCCCGGTGTATAACGAGCAGGGGGTGGTCAGCACCTTTCACGCCCAGCTGTGCCAGGCGGTGGATGCGCTGCCCTACGCCTTCACCATCCTCTACGTGGATGACGGCTCCAGCGACGGCACCCCCGCCGAGCTGGCCGCCCTGGCCCAGGCGGATGGGCGCGTGCGCGTGGTGACCCTCAGCCGCAATTTCGGCCATCAGGCGGCCCTCAGCGCGGGCCTGGACCGCGCGGACAGCGACTTCACCATCACCCTCGACGGCGACGGCCAGCACCCCCCCACCCTCATCCCGCAGATGCTGTCCCTGGCCCAGGCGGGTTACGAGGTGGTGCTCACCCAGCGCCTGGAGAGCGACGAACTCTCCTGGTTCAAGCGCGCCACCTCCGCCCTGTTCTACCGCCTGCTCAACCGCGTGGGCAGCACCAACATCCTCCCCGGCGGGGCCGATTTTCGCCTGCTGTCGCGCGCGGCCGTGCAGGCCCTGCGCAGCCTGCCGGAATATCACCGCTTTCTGCGCGGCATGGTGGCCTGGATCGGCTTTCGCACGGTCATCCTGCCCTTTGCCCAGCCCGCGCGCCTGGCGGGGCATTCCAAATATTCCCTGCGCAAGATGACCCGCCTGGCCATGGACGCCGTGTTCTCCTTTTCGCTGGTGCCGCTCTATATGGGCATCTCCCTGGGGGTGCTCTTTTTGCTGGGGGCGCTGGCCGAGGCCGTGTATGTGCTCAGCTTCTGGATCACCGGCAACACCGCCAATCTGGCCCCCGGCTGGAGCTCGCTCATGTTCATGCTGCTGGTGGTGGGCGGCACGCTCATGATCACCCTGGGTGTGGTCGGCATCTACATCGGCTACATCTTTCAGGAAGTCAAGCACCGCCCCGTCTACGTGGTGCGCGCTGAAGCCCCCGCGCCCGCCCCACCGTCCCGTTAACTCCCTCCGCCTCTCTGGAACCCGTATGTCCGCTTTCCTTCGCCGCTTATCCGCCCTTCGCGCCCCCGTCTGGAGCGCCCCCCTGGCCCTGCTGGGCGCCAGTCTGCTCAGTTACGCTGTCCTCCTGCCCTGGCTGGGGTTCTATTGGGACGACTGGGCCTTTGTGTGGATCTCGCAGAAGCTCGGCCCTGAAGGTCTGGCGCGCTATTTTTCCACCAACCGGCCCATCTGGGGGCTGCTGTACCCGCTGAGCACTGCGCTGGTGGGCTCCTCGCCCCTCGGCTGGCAAATCTTCGGTCTGGTGTGGCATTGGCTCAGCGCCGTCAGCCTGTGGGGAGCCGTGCGCACGTTGTGGCCCAAGCACGCCGAAGCCGCCCTGTGGATCAGCCTGCTGTATGTGGTTTACCCCGGCTTTGACCAGCAGGCCATCGCCATCACCTACGGCCACTTTTTCATCGTCCTCACCCTGTTCTTTTCATCCTATATGTTCACCGCGCTGGCCTTCCGTCAGCCGCGCCGCACTGCGCTGTGGACCGCCCTGGCCCTGCTGACCTCGCTGGCCAACCTGATGATGATGGAATATTTCTTCGTGCTGGAGCTGCTGCGCGCCGTGTGGCTGTGGGTGCTGGCGGGTGAATCCGCCCTCCCCGCGCGCGGCCGCCTGCGCCAGACTCTGCGGCGCGGGCTGCCCTATGCCCTGCTCTTCCTGGGCGCTGCCGTCTGGCGGGCCTTCTTCTTCCGCTTCCAAACTCAAAATTACGAGCTGGGCCTGCTCACCCAGCTGCAAAGCGCCCCCCTGCAGGCCCTGGCCCAACTGGCCCGGACGGTGGTGCGCGATGTCTTCGTGGTCAGCTTCGGCGCCTGGGCGCATGCCTTCCGCCTGCCGGACGCGGCCGTGTTTGGCACGCGCACCATTCAGCTCTTCGCCGCCCTGGTGACGGCCGCCGCCGGGCTGACCGGCCTGTACCTGGGCCTGACGCGCGCTGAAAGCCCGCGCGCCGCCTGGGCCAAACCCGCCCTGCTGCTGGGCGGGGCCGGGCTGCTCTTGGGCGGCTGGCCCTTCTGGCTCACCGGCCTGCCCGTGGGTTTGGAATACCCCAACAGCCGCTTCACCCTCTCCTTTGTCCTGGGGGCCAGTTTCTGGACGGCGGGCCTCATCGCCTGGCTGCCGCTGCGCCGCTGGATGCGCGTTGGGCTGCTGGCGGTGCTGGTGGCGGCCGCCGTGGGCATGCACTTTCAGGACGCCAACGCCTACCGCCGCGAATGGAATTTTCAAAAAGCCCTCTTCTGGCAGCTTTCCTGGCGCGCGCCGGGCATCACCCCCGGCACCGCCCTGCTGTTCAACGACCTGCCCCTGGATTTTTGCAGCGACAACACCCTCACCGCGCCCCTGAACTGGATTTACGCCCCCGACAACCGCACCCAGGATATGTCCTACATGCTGTATTTCACCAGCGTGCGCGTAGGGCGCGGCTTGCCCGCCCTGCAAAGCGGCCTGCCCATCGAGCAAAATTACCTGGCGGCCTGGTTCAGCGGGAACACCGCTCAGGTGCTGGCCCTCACCTTCTCCCCGCCGGGCTGTCTGCGCGTTCTGGACCCGGCCGTGGACGCCCACACCAGCCTGCTGCCCGAACTCATGCGCCAATCCGCGGCCCTCTCCAATTGGGGCTGGATTGAAAGCGGCCCGCAGCAGCCTGCCGCCCCCGACCCGGCCATCTTTGGCCCCGAGCCGCCCCACAACTGGTGTTATTATTATCAAAAAGCCGAGCTTGCTCGCCAGGAGCAGGATTGGCAGACCGTGGCCGATCTGGGGCAGGAGGCCTTCGCCCTCTCGGATCACCCCAACGATCCGGCCGAACGGCTGCCCTTCATTGAAGGCTACGCCCACGTGGGCGACCTGGAACGCGCCCTGGCGCTGACCGAAGAAGCCCATCAAATTACCCCCCTCATGCAGCCCGCCTTGTGCCGCCTGTGGGGCCGCATTGCCAATGACCTGCCGGATGACCCCGCGGCGGCCGCTGCCAGCGGCCAAGTTCGCACCGATCTGGGGTGCCCGGCAGAATCTGCACTTAACGACTTAAGGGAGAAAACCCAATGAAAGTTCTCATCACCGGAGGGGCCGGCTACATCGGCAGCACCATCTGTTCCGCACTGGAAGACCAGGGCCACACCCCCATCATCCTCGATTCGCTGGTCACCGGCCGCCCAGAGTTCACCCGCGGGCGCATCTTCTACCAGGCCGACATCGCCGACAGCGCCGCCCTGGAGCAGGTCTTCCGCGACCACCCCGACATCTACGCCACCATCCACTGCGCCGCGCTGATCGTCGTGCCCGAATCGACCTCGCAGCCCTACCTGTACTACCGCGAGAACGTGGCCAAATCGCTGGAACTGTTCCACACCCTCAACCGCCTGGGCTACAACCGCATCGTCTTCAGCTCGTCCGCGGCCATTTATGATGAAGTCCCCGGCTATATGGTCACCGAAGAGGCCCCTCTGGCCCCCAACAGCCCCTATTCGCGCACCAAATTCATGATGGAAATGATCCTGCGCGATTTCTGCGCCGCGTACGGCATGAAGGGCATCGCCCTGCGCTATTTCAACCCCATTGGGGCCGACCCCAAAATGCGCTCCGGCATCCATGTCAAAAACCCATCGCATGTCGTGGGCAAGCTGGTCGAAACCGCCCTGGGCAAGCAGCCCGTGTTTGAAATCACCGGAACCCATTGGGCCACCCGAGACGGCACCGGCATCCGCGATTACATCCACGTCTGGGATCTGGCCCGCGCGCACATCCTGGCAGTGGAGGGCTTTGAACGTGCCTTCGAACGCGCCGGACAGCTTCAGGATCCCTATCTGGTCATCAACCTGGGCACCGGCCACGGCGTGACCGTGCGCGAGATGGTCACCGCCTTTGAGAAGGTGTACGGCCAATCCCTGCCCACCCGCGAAGCCCCCTCGCGCCCTGGCGACGTGGCCGGGGCCTATGCCAGCGCCGGGCGCGCCTGGGACCTGCTGGGCTGGAAAGCCGAACTGCCCATCGAACAGGGCATCTCGGACGCTATCCGCTGGGGCGAAGAACGCCTCAAGATCCTGCATTGGGACTGATCTTCAGCCCTGCGCAAATTCACTGCACAAGCTGCCGGCGCCTCACCGCGCCGGTTTTGCTTAAATCCACCCGAAAACGGGCGATTAAGCGGAATTTCCTATTGCATTTGTGAATTTTTTTGCTAATATTAAGGTGTCAGTTGTATGACGATAGTCGTTTGCCCTTTTGAAGCTCTCTCCAGCCAAAAGCGTCCCCCAATCTCTTCAATATAGGCAGTCCATGATCTTGAAACGCCCGCAAACCATTACGAGCCAGGTCAATTCGATCCTCCGCAAAAGGATTCGCGACGGCGCCTATGCCCCAGGGTCCAAGCTGCCCTCCGAAAGCGATCTGGCCGCCGAGCTGGGCGTCAGCCGCGCCACCCTGCGCCAGGCCATGACCTCCCTGGTTTCCGAAGGCATGCTCCTGCCCCGCCAGGGGGACGGCACGTATGTGAACCGGCGCGTGTTTGAAATCAGCACCCGCCTGGAGAGCTTCTGGTCTTTCACGCACATGATCGAAAACTCCGGGCGAAAGTGCACCATCCACGTGCTTTCCACCCAGGTGCTCCCCGCAGGACAACGCGAAAGCGACGTCCTCGAAATTGCCCCGGAGGAACCCATTTATGTGATGGAACGCCTCTTTTTCGCAGATGAGCAGCCGGTGATCTTGTCCACAAACATCATCCCGGTTGCTTTTTTTTCCATTGCGCCCGAATGCTGCGATGCGCGCGTGCCGCTGAATGTGTTCCTGGAAACCTACTGCGACCAGTGGATCGCCTATTCCACCTCCGACATCCGTTCTGCCCTGCCGGCTCCCCAGGCGGTTGAACGGCTGCAGTTAGACAGCGACGAACCGCTGCTGACCTTCTTTGACGTGTTTTACAACCGCGCCGACCAGCCCGTGGCGTTTGGTCTGAACAACTACGCAGACAAACGCCTGAACATGCGGCTGGTGCGGGCGTGGGGCGCTTAACCAGGCTGCCCAAAGCAGCCCCACCCTGAACCGAAAGGGGTACTGTGTATGCCGGAGAAACCGGGCATCAAAAAATTTCTAAACCAGCTTTTCGAGGCGCTGCTCCCACTGGGATCGGTCTTCCTGGCGCTGCTGGTGGGCGCGCTGATCTTGCTGGCGTTAAAGGTCAATCCGCTGGTCGCCTACAGCTCCATGCTGCGCGGCGCATTCGGCGATATGACCGGCATCACCCAGACCCTGGTGAAAGCCACCCCCCTGCTGTTAGTGGGTTTGGGGGTGTGCATCGCCTTCCGCGGCGGCGTCATCAACATTGGCGGCGAAGGGCAGCTTTTGGTGGGCGCCCTGGCAGCCACCGCCCTGGCGGTCGGTTTTCAGACCGCGCCGGGCTGGATCCTGCTGCCCTCCTGCTTGATCGTGGGAGCCTTGGCGGGCGCGGCCTGGGGCGGCGTCCCCGGTTTTCTCAAGGCCCGCATGGGTGTCAATGAGATCCTCTCCACCATCATGATGAACGCCATTGCCTTGCAGCTCTCCAACTTCCTGCTGCGCGGCCCGATGATTGATCCGGCGGAAATTGAGGCCGGAACACGCATCGCCCAGTCGGCTCTGCTGCCCCGCTCGGTGTGGCTGGTGCGTTTGGTGCCCAAGACCCTGCTGCACGGCGGGGCCATCCTGGCGCTGATCATGGCGGTGGTGGTGTTCATCTTCTTGTGGCGCACCACCATCGGCTACCGCATCCGCGCCGTGGGTCTGAACCCCGATGCCGCCCGCTACGCCGGCATCCGCGTGCCCTTCTATCAGGCCCTGTCCCTCATTCTGGGGGGCGCCTTCGCCGGGCTGGCGGGGGCCGTGGAGGTCATGGGCGTGCAGCACCGTATGATGGAAGGCCTCTCCGGCGGCTACGGCTTTTCCGGGATTGTGGCCGCCCTGTTCGGCAAACTGCACCCCCTGGGCGCAATTCCCGCCTCCATCCTCTTTGGCGGCTTACTGGAGGGCGCCAACAAAATGCAGCGCACCGTCCAGGTTCCCTCCGCCCTGATTGATGTCATGCTCGGCCTGGTAGTTTTGTTCGTGGTCAGCGCCGATCTATTGGCCCGCAGCCGCGCGCGCAGGAGGAAGATCAATGGGTGACCTGTTTACACTGCCCGTCCTGCTGGGTATCCTTTATTCCGGCATCCGCCTGGCCACCCCCTATCTGTACGCGGCCATCGGCGAAACCTTTGTGCAAAATTCCGGCATCTTCAACCTGGGCGTGGAAGGCATCATGCTCATGGGCGCGTATGTCGGCTTCTTCGTCGGCATGACCACCGGCAGCCTGTGGCTGGGTCTGCTGGGCGCGGCCTTGGTGGGGCTGCTCATGGGCCTGCTCATGGCTGTGGTCAGCGTCACCTTTAAAGCCGAGCAAGGCATCAGCGGCATCGGCCTGCACCTGTTTGGCATGGGGCTGTCTTCGCTGCTCTTCAAGAAAACCCTGGGCGGCGTGGAATCCATCTCCGGTTTTCAGCCGATCAAAATCCCTCTGTTGGGGGATATTCCCCTGCTGGGTGACGTGCTCTTCAACCATAACCTGCTGGTTTACGTCGCCTTCCTGCTGGTTCCCATCGCCGCCTTCGTCCTCTACAAAACCACCTTTGGCCTCAAGGTGCGCTCGGTGGGGCAAAACCCCCAGGCCGCCGACTCGTTGGGTATCAATGTGGCCCAAATTCGCTATACCACGGTATGCATCGGCGGCACCCTGGCCGGCATCGCCGGGGCGTCCTTGTCCATCGCCCTCATCAACCTCTTCCAGGAAAACATGACCAACGGCATGGGCTTCATAGCCGTGGCCCTGGTTTACTTTGGAAGCTGGCGGCCGGGCGGGGTGCTGGTGGGCGCGCTGATCTTCAGCTTTGTGAACGCGCTCCAACTGTGGATCCAGGTCAAAGGCATTAATCTGCCCTCCGATCTGGCCGTGATGATGCCCTACGTCCTCACCATTCTGGCGCTGGCCTTCGCGGTTCGCCGCGCCCGACAACCCGCAGCGCTGTCGAAACCTTTCGAACGCGGCGAAAACTGAAACCAATTCGCGGATACCGCCGCAGTTTACCTTTGCACCCCAAGGAGGTGATGACCCCTCAGCCCTGACCTGACCCGTATTGCAACAACTCTCAACCGTATCCGAATTGTGAATGGAGGAGATTTAAAATGAAGTCCGTGCTGTTTCGCCTGAGTTTGCTAGTGGTCCTTGCGGCCGTGTTGGTTTCCGGCTGCGCCCCCGCCGCTGCCGAGCCGGTCACTGTGGAAGTGACCCGCGTGGTGGAAGTGGAAGCTGCCCCCGTGGAAGTGGTAGTCACGGCCACCCCCGCCCCTGTGGAAGAAGAAATCTTCCGCGTCGCCATCGTCATGCCCAGCTCCATCACCGACATGGCCTTCAGCCAGTCTATGTACGAAGGTCTGCTGAAGGTGCAGGCCGAGATGGGCGGCCCGGAGAAGATGGAAATTGCCTATTCTGAGGGCATGTTCAAGGTTCCGGATGCGGCTGCCGCCATCCGCGACTACGCTTCCCAGGGTTATAACCTGGTCATCGCCCACGGTTCCCAATACGGCACCTCGCTGGCGCAGATCGCCCCCGATTTCCCCGAAACCGCGTTCGCCTGGGGCACCTCGCTGGATACCTTCCAGGCCCAGGGCATCACCAACGTTTTTGCCTACCAGGCTGAAGCCCAGGAAGGCGGCTATGTGCTCGGCACGCTGGCAGCCAATATGTCCGCCAGCGGTGTGTTGGGCGTGAGCGGCCCCGTGGAAGCGGGCGATGCCAAGCTCTTCGTGGACGGTTTCAAGACCGGCGCCATGATCGCCAAACCCGAAGCCAAAGTCAACATTTCCTACACCGGCTCGTTCTCGGATGTTTCCCTGATGGCCGCCGCGGCCGAAACGCACATCGCCGCGGGCGCTGACATGCTCACCGGCTCCTCGCAGTCCGTGGTGGGCGCCATCGGCGTCGCCAAGGAAAAGGGCGCCAAGTGGTTCGGCGCGCAGTGGGATCAGACCAACCTGGCCCCCGACACCGTGGCCGCCAGCATGGTGTATGACTGGACCGGCGTGATCAAAGACATGATCACCAGCGTCAAAGCGGGCGTGATGGGCGGCAAGGCCTACACCCTGACCTTCAAGAACAAGGGCCTGGTCATCGCCTACAACCCCGGTGTTGAAATCCCCGCTGATGCCAAAACCGCCGCCGAAGCTGCCATCCAGGGCATTATGGACGGCACGATTGCCCCTCTGAGCGGCCCCAAGCAGTAACCCTGATTCGCTTTATCCATAGAAACCCGTTTGATCGTCGAATGGGGGTGTTCCGGCCTCAGCGCCGGAACACCCCACCAAAGAAAGAAAGGGCCACGGTACTGATGAGCAACCTCCTGCCTACCGGCCAACCCCGGATCGAAGAGATGCAAATGTTGGGAATCGTCAAACGCTTCCCAGGCGTGCTGGCAAATGACCATGTTGATTTCGACGTCAAGGCTGGCGAAATTCACGCCCTGTTGGGTGAAAACGGCGCGGGAAAAAGCACCCTCATGCGTCAGCTCTATGGGCTGTACCGCCCAGACGAAGGCAAAATCCTCATCAACGGCGTGGAACACGTCTTCCGCTCCCCCCAGGACGCCATCAACGCCGGCATCGGCATGATTCACCAACACTTCATGCTGGTTCCCTCGCTGACGGTGGTCGAAAACGTGGCCCTGGGGCTAAAATCTTCACGCGGACCGCTTCTGGACCTGGAACGCGTGGAAAAACGCATCCTCACCCTGGCCGAACAGTACCGTCTGAAGATTGACCCGCACGCCTATGTATGGCAGCTGGCGGTCGGCGAGCAGCAGCGCGTTGAAATCCTCAAGGCCCTTTACCGCGGCGCGGCTTTGCTCATCCTGGATGAACCGACTGCCGTATTGACCCCCCAGGAAGTGGACGACCTGTTCCTGACCTTCCGTCAGATGGTGACGGACGGACACGCACTCATTTTTATCTCTCATAAGCTCCACGAAGTGTTGGACATCAGCCACCGCGTCACCGTGCTGCGCGACGGCGCCACCGTGGGCACGCGCCCCACCGCCGGGGCCACCAAAGCCGAGCTGGCCCAAATGATGGTCGGCCGGCCGGTCATTCTGCAATACGACCGACCCGCCCCCAAGCTGGGCAAAAGCCGTCTGAAGGTCAACGACATTTACGTGGCTGGCGACCGCGGCAGCGACGCCCTGAGAGGGGTCTCGCTGGAGGTGCACGCCGGTGAAATTCTGGGCCTGGCGGGCGTTTCGGGCAACGGGCAGCGCGAGCTGGCCGAGGCGCTGGCGGGCCTGCGCCCCATCCGCCAGGGATCCGTGGTGCTCAACGGGCGGGATGTGACCCATGATTCCCCCCTGGCGCACATTGACGCCGGGCAGTCCTACATCCCCGAAGAACGCATGCGCGAAGGGGCCATCAAAGACTTCAGCGTAGCCGATAATTTCATCCTCGAAGATCACGGCAAACGGCCTTATTCCCGCGCCACCTTCTTCGATTTCAAAGCCATCGCCGAGCAAACCCGCAAAGCGGTGGAGGCTTACAGCGTCAAGACTCCCAGCCTGGACACGCCCCTGAAGAACCTGTCCGGCGGCAACATTCAAAAACTCATCCTGGCGCGCGAACTCTCCCGCCAGCCCAGCGTGCTCATCGCCGCCCAGCCCACCCGCGGCGTGGATATCGGCGCCAGCGAGTACATCCACCAGCGCCTGTTACAACAGCGCCAGGCTGGAACCGCCACCCTGCTGATTTCCGAAGACCTGGATGAAATTCTGGCCCTCTCCGACCGCATCGCCGTGATTTATGAAGGCAAGATCGTGGGCGTGGTCAACGCCAACGAGGCCTCCGTGGAGCAGCTCGGTTTGATGATGGCCGGGGTAGCCGAGACCCACGCCTGAAAATACTCTCCTGAATAAATAACACCTGGGTGCGCCGTTGTGGGCAGACCCAGGTGTTTTTTTGTGTTTTCCGCAGGGTTAGTCCGCGCTCAGCTCCTGACGCAGCGCGTCCAACACTTGCAGCGCGGTCAAATTGCGCACCGGCCAGGCGCGCTTTAGGTTGGCCGGGTCGGCGTAATCATTGGGGCTCCAGGTCAGGTGGGCGCGGTCTTCCTGCAAGCCCTGGCCGGGCAAATCCTGCACCGCCCGCCAGAAATTCCACAGCGGAAGATCGTATTCCAGCGCCAGGCGCGCAATGGTGGCATTCAGGTGGTGATTGCCCTCCAGGTTGTCGGCCTTGGTAGCCAACACCGGCACAATCCCCGCCTCGATGGTCTGCTCGATCACCTCGCGCAAATTTTTCTCAAAGCCGTCTGGCCGAGCCACGTCGTTGGTGCCCACCGAAATGAGCGCCAGCGCCGGGTTGTGTTGGCGGTATTCGCAGGCCAAGGGGGATTCGTTGGGCTCGCATTCCTTGCGGTCGGCCCACAGCGGGCTGAGCATAGACGCCACGGTGAAGCCGGGGCGGGCCACCTGGCTGAGGCGGCCAAAGGAACCCTGGTAATAGTCCACCGTGTCCTGCAAAGCGGCGTACGGCCCCAGATTGTAATACTGCGGCCCCAGGTCAAAATCGCCCAGGAACCACACCGTGCGGCTCTCGCAGTCACCCACCTTAGAAAATGCCTGCGGCTGGCGGCCCAGGCTCTGTCCCTGGGCGTAGATTTCGCGGGCGGTCTGGCTGACGGTGGGGATGACGGGCAGCTCCTTCCAGCCGTCCGCGCCCAG
The DNA here is from genome assembly GCF_001306035.1 of Levilinea saccharolytica. Classification (GTDB taxonomy): domain Bacteria; phylum Chloroflexota; class Anaerolineae; order Anaerolineales; family Anaerolineaceae; genus Levilinea; species Levilinea saccharolytica. The sequence continues at coordinate 2,105 of NZ_LGCM01000034.1, read as the reverse complement.
GGTGGGGCGCAGGGTGGGGGTAGGCAGCGCCGGGGGTGCCGTGGGGGCGGCCGCCGCCGGGGGTGCGGTGAGTGTGGGGGTCGGCAGGGCCGTGGGCGTGTTCACCGGCGCGGCCGAAGCCTGCGGCGGCTGCGCCGCTGCCGGGGAGGGCGTCTGCGGGGCGCAGCCCGCGCTCCACATCAAAGCCGCCGCAGCCGCGCCCACCAGCCAAAAGCGCATCTTCCCGCCGCTCATGGGCACACACTCAATTCAGCCGCCACCGCCTGCGCCAGCAGGGCTTCGCCCGCGGGGGTCAGGTGAATGGCGCTGTTGGTAAATTCCGCCTCCGGAACCAGATCCCAGGCGTCCAGCCAGCGCCAGCCCTGCTGCGCGGCGCGCTCGCTCAGCGCCTGGCGGTAGTCGTCATACGCCCAGTGCGGATAGAAGAAGTTGTAACGGATATCGGCATTTTGGCCGCTGCTGATCAGCATGGGTTCGTTCACCAGCAGAACCTCAGCCGGGGCCGCCGCGCGCAGACCGGCATCCAGCACATCCCAGGCCAACGCCTGCGGCGGGAAAGTCTCTTCCCAGCCGTGATAGCTGGGGTCAGCTTCCAGGTCGCGCTGCGCGGGGGGGTATTCGGACGGATATTCCTGATCCACGCCGGTGGCCGCCCACATCACCCCATACATCTGAAGGCGGAACAAATCCGCCAGGGGGCGGCGCTGCCCCACCAGGGTGCGCTGCCAGAATCCGGGAAAGGCGGGCAGTTCCTCATCCCAGGCCAGCCCATAGCGCTCGGCCAGCCCGCGCACCGCTGCCGGGTTGTTGGCCACAATGGGCGAATCCAACTGCTTCTCGCGCACCAGGGATTCGAGAGTCACCAGCCACACCATCCGCTCCGCTCCCAACTCGCGGGCGCGGTCCAAAATCATCACATCCTTGGTCAGCGACAGGGTGGGGTAGCCCAGGTTGTAAAAGCGCAGCGGGCGGCCGTCGCAGCTTTGCAGATGCATGGCGTTCAGCTGCCCCGCCAGGGTCTGCGCGGGGGTCAGCAGCGTGCCCCATACCGAGGAATCGCCCACCAAAAAGACGCGCGCCTCCCCCGTTGGGGCGGGGGCGCTCACCTGGTGGGCGGCGAACATGGCCTCCAGGTTGTACAGGCTGAGGTTGTAGGCACGCTGGGGATTTTCGCCAAAGGGGAAACGTTCGCGCCCCGGGATCAGGCGGTTGTAGAGCGAAAGCCGCCCCAGAGCGGTCTGCCCATCCCCCCAGGCGGCAAACAGCAGGTTCAACACCGCGAACAGGAGCGCGGCTTTCCAGAGGACGTTGCGGAGAAAGCGGGCGTTTTCGGTCATCGCGGCTCAGGGCGCAGGCTGCGGCAGGTTAAACAGGGCGCGGCGGATTGCGTCCAGGCTTTGCAGCGCGGTGAAGTTGCGCCGGTCCCAGCCGTCGGGGAAACTGAGGTAGATGTTATCGCGCTCAGGGTCCAGGCCGCCGTTTTCCAGGCTTTGTGCCGCCAGCCAAAAATTCCACAGGGGCACATCGTAATCGTGGGCCACCTGGGCCGTGGCGCGGTTGAGGCTGTGGTCGCCTTCCACGTTGTCAGCCTTGGTGGAAAGGATCGGCAGCGCCCCGGCGCGGATCACCTGATCCACAATCTGGCGTAGATACTGTTCGTAGCGCGCCGCCGAAGCCCCCGCCTTCCAGTTGGTGCCCAGGTTGATGAAGACAAAGGCCGGTTGGTACAGGCGCAGTTCGCAGGCCACCGGACTTTCATCCGATTGGCACAGGGTCTTATCCGCCCACATCGGCGAAAGGGCTGTGGGTGCGCTCAGCCCATCCCGCACCGCAGCAGATTGATGGTCGAAAGAATCCCCGAAATAATCAATGGTCTCCTGCAAGTATTGGTACTGATCGCCCAGCCAATAGCGGTCGGTGGCGTAAATGCCCATAAACACGTTTGGCTCGCTCTGGCAGTCGCCCACCGAAGAAAAGCGCTGCGCGTGCATGCCCTGGGCCTGCCCATACTCGTAAATCTGACGTGCCGTGGCGCTGAGGGTGGGGATCACCGGCCATTCGCTCCAGCGAGCGGGGTCGGGGCGGGTGTCGGCGGTGGGGGTGGG
>NZ_LGCM01000064.1 GCF_001306035.1 Levilinea saccharolytica | reverse complement strand
CACTGCCACCCCCTCTCCCACCCCCATCCCCGCCGTGCGCGTGGATCAGGCCGACCGCTGGACCATCGAGGGCAATTTCACCCGCGCCATTGAAGAGAACACCACCGCGCTGGAAGCCTCCACCGACGCCGAAACCCAGGCCGCTGCCCTCTACGGCATTGGCCGCGCCCAGTATTTATATGGAAACTGCATCGCCGCCGTGCAGGCGCTGACCACCGTCACCGAACAATACCCCAACAGTTCCGCGCGCGCCAACGCCTTCTTCCTGCTGGCCGAATGCTACCGCTCCCAAAACAACCCCACCGCTGCCGTCACCGCCTACCGCCAATACCTCACCCTGCGCCCCGCCGTGCTGGATGCCTTCGTCCAGGAGCGCATCGGCGACACCTTGCTCGAATCGGGCGACGCCGCCGGGGCGGTCCCCGCCTTCGAGGCTGCCCAGGCGTCTGCCCCCTCCCCCGCCGCGGTGCAGACGCTGGATGTCAAAATTGGCCGCGCCTACGCCGCCCAAAGCGACCACATCAACGCCGTGCGCAAATTCATGGCCGTCTATGAATCCGCCGCGGATGATTATCTCAAAGCCCAGATGAATTTCCTCTCCGGGCAGTCCTATTTGGCCCTCGGCCTGCCCGATCAGGCCTACGCCCGCTTCCAGGACTCGGTTGTCAACTACCCCAAAGCCTACGACAGCTATTCCGGTCTGGTGGCCCTGGTGGATGCCGGCATCCCCGTCTCCGATCTGGACCGCGGGATTGTGGATTATTACGCCCGCCAGTACGGCCTGGCCCTGGATGCCCTCACCCGCTACCTGGATACCACCCCCGACCACAACGGCACCGCCCACTATTTCAAAGGCCTCAGCCTGTATTACCTCGGCGATTATGCTAAGTCCCTGCAGGAATGGCAGGCTCTCATTGACGACCACGGCGGCGACCGTTTTTGGCGCGACGCCTGGGACGAAAAGGCCTATACCCTGTGGACCGGGCTGAACCAATACAAGCAGGCCGCCGAGACTCTGCAAGCCTATGTGGCCCTCATGCCCGGCGACGAGAAGGCCGGTGACTTCCTCTACGAAGCAGCCCGCATTCTGGAGCGCGGCAATGACCTGGAAGGAGCCGCCCTCCAGTGGGAAAAGCTCATGGATCAATACCCCGCCTCCGAGCTTTCCTCCCGCGGCCTCTTCCTGGCCGGCGTCACCCGCTATCGGATGCAGCAGTACCCCCAGGCGCTGACCATCTTCCAGCGCGCCCAGGTGCTGGCATCCACCCCCGCCGAGCAGGCTCAGGCCTTGTTCTGGATCGGTAAAACCCAGCAGGCGCAGAACGACCCCGCAGCCGCGCGCCAATCCTGGGAACAGTCCGCCCAGCGCGACCCCGGCAGCTACTACAGCATCCGCGCCCGTGATATCCTTCTCAACGAGCCGCCCCTGGCCATCCCCTCCACCTACGACCTCACTGTCAATTGGGACGAGGAACGCCGCCTGGCCGAGCTGTGGCTGCGCAGCACCTTCGCCGTCCCCGCCGAAACCGACCTGACCATCCTCGGTCCCCTGGGCAGCGACTCGCGCATGGTACGCGGCACCGCCCTGTGGGAATTGGGCTTTTACCGCCTGGCCGCCCAAGAGTTTGAATCCCTGCGCACTGAAGTCACACTCGATCCGGTGGCCAATTACCGCCTGATGAACCACCTGCTCGACCTGGGCTTTTACCGCCCGGCCATTTTCATCAGCCGCCAGATCCTCACCCTGGCCAATCTGGACGGCGACGCCGCCTTCACCGCCCCCAACTATTTCAACCATGTGCGCTTCGGCCCCTATTACAGCGAGGCCGTAGTCGAAGCCGCGCAAAAAGAGGGCTTCTCCCCCCTGCTGCTCCTGTCGGTCATCCGCCAGGAAAGCTTCTTCGAAGGCTTTGCCCAATCCTCGGCCGGGGCCGTCGGTCTCATGCAGGTGCTGCCCGACACCGGCCAGGAAATCGCCAGTGAAATTGGCTGGCCCGCCAACTACACCCGCGCCGATCTGCTGCGCCCCCAGGTCAGCATCCGCTTCGGCAGCCACTACCTGCGCCGCTGGCGTGATTACTTTGGCGGCGATCTCTACGCCCTGGCGGCCTACAACGGCGGCCCCGGCAACGCCATCACCTGGAAAGACCTTTCCGGCGAAGACCCCGACCTGTTCCTGGAGGTCATCCGCGCCGCCGAAACGCGCCAATACGTTCTGCAAATCACCGAATTTATGAACATCTACCGCCGCTATTACACCGTCGAGCCTTAAGTCTCCCCCATGCGTCAAAGGAAACGGGCAGGCCGCTGCAATCCGGCCTGCCCGAATGAGTTAACCGCTAAACGTTCTATTCCACCAGCAAGCGCAAAGGCTGTTCCAGGTAATCCGCCAGCGCCTGCATAAACTGCGCCGCCTCGGCTCCATCCGTCACACGGTGATCGGCCGAAAGGGTGGCCTTCATGCGCAGCCCAACCGTCACCTGCCCATCCTTCACCACCGGAACTTCACGGGCCGACCCCACCGCCAGGATGGCGGCTTCGGGCGGGTTGATGATGGCGATGAAGTGTTCCACATCGTACATCCCCAAATTGCTGATCGAGAAGGTAGAACCTTCAATATCGTCAGGCCGCACCTTGCCGGAGCGCGCTCGGCTGACTAGATCGCGAATTTCACCCGAAAGCGTGCGCAGCGGTTTGGCGTCTGTGGCGCGGGTCACGATGGTCAAGAGCCCCCCTTCCACCGCCACCGCCACACCCACATTCACCGCGCCGTGACGCACCAATTGGCCTTCTTTTAAAGAAGCGTTCAAGTTGGGGAAGCGCCGCAGGCACAGCCCCACCGCCTTGACGATGAAATCGTTCACCGACAGCTTATCTTCTTCCGGCAGCAGCGCGTTCACCTGCTTGCGCAGCCCCAGCAGAGCTTCCATGTCGTACTCGTGGGTCACATAGAAATGCGGCAGCTGCTGTTTCGATTCGGTCATGCGCCGCCCAATCGCCACACGCAGCCGGTCTAACCCCACCACCTCGTCGGCACGCGCCGCAGCCGCGGGAACTGCCGCGGGAATGGTCGCCGCGGGCGCCGCCAGGGCAGAAACAGCCGCCGGGCCAGCCTTCAAGGCCGCTTCCACATCCCGCTTCACAATTCGTCCGCCGGGGCCGGTTCCGCGCACGGCAGCCAAATCCAGACCGTTGTCCGCGGCAATCCGCCGCGCCAGCGGAGAAGCCACCACCGGCCCGCTGCTCACCGGAGCCGCCGCCGCAGGCTGAGACGCCGCGGGGGCAGCCGGCGCGGGGGCCGCAGCCGCCGGTGCAACCGCTTTTTCCGGCGTGCCGCTCAACCCGGGCACATCTTTCACTTCCTCGCCTTCCGCGCCAATCACCGCGATGGGCGTGCCCACCGGCACGATGGCGCCTGCCTCCACCAAATGGCGCGCCACCACCCCCGAAAAGCTCGATTCCACTTCCACCGTGGCCTTATCGGTTTCGATCTCCGCCAACACGTCGCCCTTGGCAATCGTGTCGCCCTCGTTCTTCACCCAGCGCACCAACGTGCCTTCGGCCATGTCGAAGCCCAGCTTGGGCATGCTCACGATTTCGGCCATTACAGCACCTCCTTCACCGCCGCCACAATGTCTTCCACATGCGGCAGCGCCATCTGTTCCAGCGTGCGGTTATAGGGCAGCGGCACTTCCTTCTGCGCCACCCGCTTTACCGGCGCATCCGCGTAATCAAAGGCCTGTTCGTAAATCCGCGTAGCCACCTCGGCCCCCACCCCATAAGACGGCCAGCCCTCTTCCACCACCACGGCGCGGTTGGTCTTCTTAAAGGACTCAATCACCGGCCCCATATCCAGCGGGCGCAGTGAGCGCAAATCCACAATCTCCGCCTCAATGCCTTCCTTGGCCAGCTCATCCGCCGCCTTCAAAGACAGCTCCAGCATCTTGCTGTAGGTCACAATCGTCACGTCTTTGCCCGGCCGCTGCACGGTGCTTTTGCCGATGGGCACAATGTATTCGCCTTCCGGCACTTCGCCGCGCGTCTGGTACAGGGTGGCGTGTTCAATGAACAGCACCGGGTCTTCGCTGCGGATGGCTGCCTTCAGCAGGCCCTTGGCGTCCGCCGGGGTGCCGGGGGCCACCACTTTCAACCCAGGGAAATGGGCAAAAATGGCGTCCGGTGTCTGCGAGTGGGTGGCGCCCAGCTGACGGCCGCCCCCGCCCGGTGCACGGATCACCATCGGCACGCGCATCTGCCCGTTGAACATATAATGCAGCTTAGCCGCCTCATTGACAATGTGATCCATCGCCACAAAAGCAAAGTTGATCGTCATCATCTCCGCCACAGGCCGCAGGCCGGTCAGCGCCGCGCCAATGGCCGCACCGATGATGGCCGCCTCGGCGATGGGGGTGTCCTTCACCCGTTTGGGGCCAAAATGATCATAAAAACCTTTGGTCACGGCATAGGTGCCGCCCCATACCCCCACTTCTTCCCCCAGGATGAACACGCGCTCATCCCGTTCCATCTCCTCCCATAAAGCCTGAGAGATCGCTTCACGCATTGTAATCCGGGCCATGTCGCTCTCCTCCTATTCCTCAACGTAAATATGCTTGAAGAGCTCTTCCGCCGCAGGCTCCGGGCTGTTCTCCGCAAATTCCACCGCTTCCGCAATTTCTTTCTCCGCGGATTGGTCCTGCGCGTTCAATTCGTCTTCACTGGCAATCTGATGATCCACCAAATATTTGCGATAAATGCCGATCGGGTCATTCTCTTCCCATTTGCGAATTTCATCCGGCTTGCGGTAGCGCTCCGGGTCGCCCATCGAGTGGCCGCGGAAACGGTAAGTCATAATCTCCAGGAATTGCGGCCCGCCCCCCGCCCGGATCTCTTCCATCATCTTTCCGGCCACTTCGCGCACATCCATCAAGTTCATGCCGTCCGCCACAGCGTTTTTCATGCCGTAGCCGTCGGCCTTGCGCCGGATTTCAGAAACCGCCGAGGCGCGTTCCACCGCCGTGCCCATACCGTATTGGTTATTTTCGCACACCCACAGCACCGGCAGATTCCAGACCTTCGAAAGGTTCAGGGCTTCGTGGAAGAAGCCGATATTGGTGGCCCCATCCCCAAACATGCAGATGGTGACCGCCGCGTTGCCCTGATACTGGTCACCCAGGGCCAGCCCCGCTGCCAGCGGCAGGTGCGCGCCCACAATGGCGTGCCCGCCCCAGAAATTTTTCTCCACATCCGCCAGGTGCATCGAGCCGCCCTTGCCGCCTGAAACGCCCGTAGCCTTTCCCAGCATTTCGGCAATGATCCCGCCCGCCGGCAGCCCGCAGTTGATGGCCACACCATGATCGCGGTAGGCGGTGATCACGCGATCTTCGGGCCGCCGGGTGGAGATCAGGCCGGTGCTCACGGCCTCTTGGCCGATGTACAAATGCAGAAAGCCGCCAATTTTACCCTGCTGGTACAGTTCGGCCACTTTTTCTTCCAGGAGCCGAATGACCACCATCTGATGGTACAGATTCAAGTATTCTTGTTTCTCCATCGTCGGAGTTCCTCCAGTCGCGTTATGTCAACTTCCCAACGTCCCAGGTGGTCCGCAGAAGTTGTCTGAGTCTGTCGATGTTCCCGGGTCGGGCCGTCCGTCCCTCCGCACAACCCTTGTGAAGATTATACCAAAAGCTGTCCAATTAATCTCGTGCGCCGCGCCTGCGTACAGGCTTTCTTAACCATCACTTATAAAAACAAGAGCCCGGCCGTGCCAGACTCTTGTTTTCTTTAAGAAGGGTGGAGCCGATGGAAATCCTGGTTCTAGGCTTCCGCCTCGTCTTCCACGGCGGGCATGGTGCTCATCTCCTGCGCCAGGCTGCGCCCGCGTGCGCGCATATAGGCATTGCGCATGAAATACCACACCAGACCGCTGCCAAACATCACCGCAAAAATCACCAGGCTGCCCGCGCGCAGCGTCCCACCCACCGCCGGGAACAAGAAACTAGAAACAATCAGCCACAGCAGGTACGCCAGGGTAATGCCGCCCATGATGGTGATGACCGGCACGCGCCCCACCTTCAGCCGCACCAACGGGCTGGCCGACTCAAACCATTCTTTGCGCAGGAACGGGAAGAAGGTCATGGCCGCCACCGGAACCAGTTGAGCGCAGACCACAAAGAACACGAAGTTCAACTGCGACCCCAACGCACCGCCCTGGGCCGCGTCGGTCACCCCAAACTGGGCCAAAACCGCCACAATCAGCACCGCCAACATCGGGCTGCGCAAGGTCGGGTGCACATAATCTATACCGAAGGGAACCAGGCCGTCTTTCGCCCACGCTAAAATGATACGGCTGCAGTACATAAAATAGGTTTGCACCAGATTGATCAGCGTCACCACCCACGCCAGACTGACCACGCCGACCAGGTAGATATTGGGCCGCAGGATTGCAGCATAGAAGATAATCCACGGCATGGCCGTTTCCGTCTGGCCAGTCTGGTACAAATAGCTTTGTGCCGAAAGCCACTGCGGCGGCACCAGCCGCCACAAGATCATCGTCGCCCCAATGAAAATAGCCCAGGTGAAGATCAGCGAAACCCAGGAGCCCGCCAAAAGGTTGCGGCCGGGTTTCTTCACCTCACCCGCAAAAAAGGTCGGGATAAAATAGCCGTAAAAAATCCAAAAGCCCACCAAAAGCCCCGCCAGGGTCACCGAAGCCGGGTTGGTCACCATCTGCATGCCGTTGGCCGCCGCCAGGGTGATCTGCAGCCCATAGCTGCCCGCGCCCATAAAACGGTCCCAGGCCGCCGGAAAAGCGCTGGTAGGAACCGAGAGCATCTGGTAGTACAAAATGCCCCAACCTGCAATCCCCAAAACCAACCCGCCGCCCAAAATGCGCTGAATGGTGCGCGCCGGTAAAATCGTCCCCACAAAGGCGATCACGGTGCAAATCGTGCCGATCAAGATCACGCCGTCCTGCGAAGCCGCCGAAGCGGCCATCTCCAACAGGCTGCTGTCATTCGTCACCGTTCCCAAAATGCGCAGCAGGGTGGGGATAGTGGACTGTGGGATGAGCGCAATCAACGAGCCTGCCACCAGCGCGCTGAAGATCACCAGAGTCCAGCTGGCGGCAAAGCCCAGCGGGCGGCTGAGCACGCGGGTCGAAACCACATAATCCGCGCCGGAATAAGGGGCCAGGGTGCCCATCACCGCATAGGTGTAGGCGTGAAACAGGCACAGGATCATGGCGATGGTGAGAATGCTCACCAGATTAGCGCCTGGCCACAAGCCTGCCACAGTAGAAAAGGGCAGCAGACCCGAGGAGGATAAGCTGATGCATTGAATCCCAAAAATGGCTGCTCCCAAAAAGCCAACAACTCGCACCAGGCCGCGGCCTTTGGTTAAAGATCGCTGGACGAACGACGCTCCCGCAGAGATTCCCGCCATGCTTATGTCCTCCTACCACCGCAATTTGCGGCCCGCCCCCATGCGGCCCGACCTTTTGCATATGATCTAATTATAAGCGAAACCCGCCCCAGCGCTTCGCACTCAGGGGCAAAACCGCCCCAGGCTTGCGGATTTGTTAAGTCCTCATCCCCAGGCTGCAACCTTTATGCCCGCGCTGCCCAGGGGAAAGAAAAAGGCTGCCCTTACGGGCAGCCTGATTACATCAAATACACGTCTCGAACTTACTTGGCAGCGTTCTTCACAACCGCATGGGCCGCAGCCAGCCGCGCCACCGGAACCCGGAAGGGCGAGCAGCTGACGTAGTTGTTGCCCACCAGGTGGCAGAACTCGATCGATTCGGGGTCGCCGCCGTGCTCGCCGCAGATACCCACTTCCAACGAGGGGCGCGCCTTGCGGCCGTCGCTTACAGCGATGTCCATCAGGCGGCCAACGCCGTCGCGGTCAATCGTCTGGAAGGGATTCTTGGGCAGGATGCCTTCTTCCACGTACTTGATCAAGAAGTTGCGTTCCGCGTCATCGCGGCTGTAACCGAAGGTCATCTGGGTCAGGTCGTTCGTGCCGAAGGAGAAGAACTCCGCCAGTCCGGCGATCTCGCTGGCCGTCACGGCCGCGCGCGGGATTTCAATCATGGTGCCGAACTTATATTCGAAGGTCACGCCCTTCTCGCTCATCACCTTCTGGGCAATGTCCACCAGGCGCGGCTGAATCCATTCCAGTTCTTTGACCGTGCCGGTCAGGGGGATCATGACCTCAGGTTTCGGTTCGTACCCGCGGATCTTCACATCCGCAGCCGCTTCGAAGATCGCCCGCACCTGCATCTCCACAATTTCGGGCATGGCGATGCTCAGGCGTACGCCGCGCAGACCCATCATCGGGTTGCTTTCGTGCAGGGCTTCCACCGCGGCCAGGAGCTTTTCCATCTCCACAATTTCTTTGTCCACGGCCTTGCCGTTGATGTAATCGGCCATGCGGGCCACGCGCTTTTCCACAATCTGCTCGCGCAGGGTTTCGGCAGCCGGCAGGAACTCATGCAGCGGCGGGTCGATCAGGCGGATGATCACCGGCAAACCGGTCATCGCCTCAAACAGACCGTCGAAATCAGCGCGCTGGAAGGGCAGCAGCTCATTCAGGGCTTCGGTGCGGCCTTCGCTGGTCTTCGAAAGGATCATGCGCTGCACAATCGGCAGGCGTTCCGGCTCAAAGAACATGTGCTCGGTGCGGCACAGGCCAATACCCTTGGCGCCAAAAGCGCGGGCGCGCTTGGCATCTTTGGGGTAATCGGCGTTGGCCCACACCTGCAAACCGCGGGTCGGGTAGCCTTCGGGGCCCTTGCGGGTGCCGGGACGCGCGCAGATCTCATCCGCCCAGTTCAGCAGGGTGAGCAGATCGGTCTGCTCTTCCAGGTTCGGGACGCTCAGATCCAGCTTGCCCAGGTAAACTTCACCCGTGCCGCCGTCCACCGAAATCCAATCGCCTTCGCGAACCACCGCATCCCCAACCGTCATGATGCGCTTGTCGAGGTCAATGCGGATCGAAGAAGCACCCACCACACAAGGAACACCAAACTGGCGCGCAACCACCGCCGCGTGCGAGGTAGCGCCGCCTTCGCTGGTCAGAATGCCCTTGGCCGCCAACATGCCGTGCACATCATCCGGCTTGGTGAAGGGGCGCACCATAATGACATCCTGCTTGTATTCTTTGGCCATATGTTCGGCCGTGTCAGCATCGAAATAAATCTGCCCAACGGCAGCGCCCGGGGAAGCGTTCACGCCCGTCGCCAGGTAGCGGCCAGCCTTCTTGGCGGCCTTCTTGCCCTCTTCGTTGAACATCGGGTGCAGCATGGCATCCACCTGCTTGGGTGAGATGCGCATCACGGCTTCGTCCTTGCTGATCAAGCCTTCGTTCACCATCTGAACCGCCACGGCGATGGCCGCCTGCGCGGTGCGCTTGCCGTTGCGGGTCTGAAGCATCCACAGCTTGCCGCGCTCAATGGTGAATTCCACATCCTGCATATCCTTGTAGTGCAGTTCCAGCTTCTTGGCGATCTCCACGAACTGTTTGTACACTTCGGGCATATCTTTCCCCAGGTTCTGGATCTTCTCGGTGTTGCGGATACCCGCCACCACATCTTCACCCTGGGCGTTCAAGAGGTAATCGCCGTACATTTTGTTTTCACCGGTCGCCGGGTTGCGCGTGAAGGCCACGCCCGTGCCCGAATCCCAGCCCATGTTGCCGAAGACCATGGTCACAATGTTGACCGCCGTGCCCAGATCGTCGGGGATGTTTTCCGCGCGGCGGTAATCCACAGCGCGCTTGCCGTTCCAGGACTTAAACACCGCTTCCGTGGCCAGGCGCAGCTGTTCCAGCGGATCCTGCGGGAAATCGTAACCCTGCACCTTGCGAACCACGTCCTTGAACATCTGCGTCAAGGCCTTCAGGTCTTCCGCGGTCAGGTCGGTATCGGCCTTGGCGCCCTTCTGATGCTTGTAGGCTTCCAACACATCCTCAAAAGCCTCATCCGGCATACCCAACACCACCGACCCGAACATCTGGATCAAGCGGCGGTAAGAGTCATACACAAAACGTTCGTTGCCGGTCAATTTGACCATACCGGCGGCGGTGGCGTCGTTCAAACCGATATTGAGCACGGTGTCCATCATGCCCGGCATGGAGAACTTGGCGCCGGAGCGGCAGGAAACCAACAGCGGGTTGGCGGGATCGCCAAATTTCTTCCCCGAAGCCGTCTCGATGCCCTTCAAGCACACCATCATCTGATCCCACAAAGTCGCCGGGAACTTGCCGCCCTCGGCGCTGTAGGCGTTGCAGGCTTCCGTGGTGACGGTGAAGAAAGGCGGCACCGGCACGCCGATGCGCGTCATTTCCGCCAGGTTAGCGCCTTTGCCGCCCAACAGACCGCGCACGCCGTCCCAGCTGCCGTGCACATAGGCTTCGGCCTGATCCAACTCATTAAACAAATATACCCATTTCTTATCCACGATTCGTTCCTCCTGATACGGGTCTCGAATTACCCAGGGTGGGTAAAAGGTTAAAGTCCAGATTGCTGCCCGCGCCACGCGAGCCGTCCCCCTGCACTCTCCGGCAATAGGCCGCAATAAAACCAATAAATTTTACCATAAAGAATTTGACTTGAGGGAGGTCTTTGCATACAGTTGTAACCAATTTTCCAAGTTTGTCTGGATATCTATATGATTTCCTGTGCGATTCTTTTGTTAATCACTTGAAAGGTACGCATTTGAACTTAACGATGATAATAGAGCTATGAATTCCGCCGACTCTGGTATCAATATTTTGGTCATTGACGATGACCCAGCCATGACGGATCTGCTGAAGATGATTTTGGAGCAGGACAAGGCTCAGGTAGTCACCGCCAACCGCGGCTCGGACGGCGTGGCCTGCTTCAAATCTGACAAGTTCCAGATGGTCATCGTGGATTTAATGATGCCCGAAATGGACGGCTGTGAAGTCACCCGCGCCTTGCGGCAGGTCTCCAACGTGCCGATCCTGATGGTCTCCGCCCTGGACAACCCGGGCCTGATTGCGCGCGCCCTCAACGCGGGGGCTGATGATTTCCTCATCAAGCCCTTCACCCACAGCATCCTCGCCGCGCGCATCAACATGCTCACCCGGCGGCGCGTCACCAAGCCTCATTACAGTCACGCGGTTCTCTAAGCCCGCCCCCCAACGCCCACGCCCCTCGGTCTCAAAACCGAGGGTTTTTTATTCCCCCCACCCCGCGGGATCTTTTTCGCGCGCCGGGCGTATTACATAGGGCGATTGCATCAAGCCAGTTTTTGAAGAGCTATTCCCAATTTAATAGAATTTTGGGTGATATGTGGGGCTTCGCCCCACATATCACCCAAAAACCATACCCATTGTGGGAAAGAGAACCCAGGATGCGATTGCCCTGGCGTCTTACAGGCATGCGTTTGGGTCTCGGCGGTGGTTTGTAGTAAAATGATATCAATACTCTGAATGGAGAAAACCATGCAAACTTGCTCTCGCTGCAATGCCCAAGCTCAGGATTATGAAAGCGAATGCCCGCGCTGCCACGCCAGTCTGGCTGAGTTTTCTGCCACCGCGGTTGCCCTGCGCCGCCTGCAAACCAACGCGCGGGTAGCCAATGTGCGCGTGGTCGCCGAAGCCAACGCCTGCCCAGCCTGCCAGCAGGTGGCGGGGACCTACGCCAAAGATCAGGCCCCTCACCTGCCCGTGCCCGGCTGCTCCTGCCCCAACGGCTGCTGCTGCTTCTACGAACCCATGCTGACGGAGATTTATCCCTAAAACCCAATTCCTGCTCATCCCTCCTGGCTGCCCTTGACCGCCAGGCCAAAGGAGGTACCCCTCATGTCCGATTCCGCGCCCACCCCGTTTGGGCGGTTTAGGGCTCTCGCTGGGTGGATCCTGCTGCCGCTGATCGCCGGCATCCTGCTTTCCTTGCTCATCCCCAAACCCATTATCGGCGTCATCTACCTGAAAGACGCCATCTACGACGGCTCCGCCCAGGATATGATCACTCAACTGATCTACGCCCGTGAGCATCCCGAAGTGCGCGCCGTGGTGCTGGTCGTCAACAGCCCCGGCGGCACCGTCACCGACACCGAATCCGTCTATCTCGAAATGGCCCGTCTGCGCCAGACCAAACCCGTGGTGATGATGGTCGAGGGCATGGCTGCCAGCGGGGCCTATTACCTGGCGGCGGGCAGCGATTACGTGCTGGCCAAGCCCTCTTCTCTGGTGGGCAATATTGGCATCATCGGCTACCTGCCCGAAAGCCCCAGCGTTCAGGAAGAGGTCTATTCCACCGGCCCCTACAAAACCCTGGGCTACCCGCGCGACACCTTCATCCGCGACATGGACACCCTGAAGCAAGGCTTCTTAAAAGCGGTGCAGTTGGGCCGCGGCGACCGGCTGAAGATTGGCCCGGAAGTCGTCCTGCGCGGCGAGATCTGGACCGGGACCACCGCCCTCAAATACGGCCTGATTGACGCCATCGGCACCCAAAGCCAGGCCTTTGACCAGGCCGCGGCCATGGCCCACATCGCCCATTACACCACCGCCGACCTGCGCACCCTCACTGGCTTGCCGATCTTCGTCACCAGCCCCTTCTATTACCAGGCCCCCGACGGGCGCATGACCCCCTACCCCAACCAATCCGGCCTCTTCTACCTGTATGTCCCCCCCACGGAGGAGCAGCCATGAAACTCACCCGCATCCTCCTGGCAGCCGCTGTACTGTTGGTTCCCCTGGCGGCCCGCACCCTGTGGTTCTATCAGGGCATTTACACCCCCGCCCAACCCATCCTCACACCGGATTATGAAAGCCTGCAGCCGCCTCAGTCGCCGCTTTCAACCCCCCTGCCCCCCAGCCCAGCCAGCGCTGCCGTTTCTGAGCGCCCGCAAACCAACCTGCTGGTAGATTTCACCCACGGCAACTGGGTCAGTCTGAAAGAGTTGGAAGCCCTCACCCAGCCCTTCGAAGCCCTGGGCGGGCGCACTGTACTCAGCACGGATCCTTATACCTTCGCCGAACAGCTCAAAAACGCGGATGCCTACCTCACCGCCGCGGCCACCATCCCCTTCACCGCCCAGGAAGCTCAGCTGCTGACCAGTTTTGTCCAACGCGGCGGGCGGCTGGCAGTCATTTGCGACCCCACCCGCAGCTACGCCGCCAGCCCCACCACAGACGCACTCATGGCCCTGTCCAGCTGCACCGCCTCGGCCAACTTGCTCCTCCAGCCTTTTGACCTGGCTTTCGCCGATGATTACCTCTACAATCTGGAAGAGAACGACGGCAATTTCCGCCACCTGATCCTGACCGACATCCAGGATTCCCCCCTCACCCAGGGCGTGCAGCAGGTCATCTTCTACGCCGCCCATTCCCTCAAATCCAGCCCGCAGCCCCTGCTGCGCACCAGCCCCACCACGCGCTCTTCCCTCACCGACACCCCCGCCCAAAGCGTGGTGGCCAGCCTGGATGCCAGCGGACAGGTATTGGCCGTCGGCGACCTCAGCTTTTTGCAGACCCCCAACAACCTCATGGCTGACAACCAGCAGTGGATCGCCAGGATTGCCGGCTTTTTAGCCAGCGATCCGCGCCCGCGCACCCTGGCGGAATATCCCTATGTCTTCCAACGGCCCGTCACCTTGCTGGTTCCTGCGGATCAAACCCTCGAAAAAGGATTCATCACCACCCTGGGGGCAGCTCAGCGCCAGTTGGCGCTTTTGAACCTGCCCCTCACCACCGCCGCCCAGCCGGTGGACGGCAGCGACACCCTCATCCTGGGGCTGTATCAGGATTACGAAAAACTGGCCCCCTATCTGGCGGCTTTTGATCTGGAGATCAATTTGCAGTCCGGCGGCGGCATTCTACCCCCCACCCCCACCGAAGAGGCCGCCCCGCCCGCCGAGAACGAAGCCGCGCCCACCCCCAGCCCCGAATTGAACCTGGAAGACCTGCTGGGCAGCCTGGAAACACCTTCAGCCAGCGGCGACAGCATCACCATCCCCGGCCTGGGCAGTGTGGAGACCGCTTCAACCGGTTTGGTGCTGTATCAAGCCCAACCCAGCGGCAACACCCTGATCTTGCTGGCCGCCACCGAAGAGGGCCTCAGCGAACTGGCCAACATGCTCACCTCGCTGGGCCTCAGCACCTGCGCCCTTCAAGACAACATCGCCGTCTGCCCGCTGACGGGCGCCGCCACTTTCGGGCAAGGCTAGCCGCCCCTCAGAATCACAGCGCCGCGGAGAAATCTCCGCGGCGTTTTTTGATTCTATGGCAGTCTGCCGTTATGCGCCCTGCGCCCGCTTCAGCAGGCCCAACAGAGCTTCAGCGGTGGCCTGGGGAGCTTCCATCAT
Source organism: Levilinea saccharolytica (assembly GCF_001306035.1). Lineage (GTDB taxonomy): Bacteria > Chloroflexota > Anaerolineae > Anaerolineales > Anaerolineaceae > Levilinea > Levilinea saccharolytica. The sequence goes on along the minus strand of NZ_LGCM01000064.1, from coordinate 58,836 downwards.
GGGCGAATGCCCCACCCCTTCCAGCTCCACCAACCGCGCATCCGGCAGGCTGGCGGCCATCTCGCGCGCCCGCTCCACCGGAATGATCGCATCCGCCAAGCCGGCAATCACCAACGCCGGGACCGAAATCTGCGGCAGAAAGGCGCTCATCTCCGTCCGTTCGGCCATCGCGCGCATCGCTGCGGCCATCCCCGCCGCCGGGGTGGTGCTCATCAGGTGTTTCAGCCCCTCGGCCATCTCGGGGCGGTTGGTCAGCACCGCGGCCATGCTCTCCGCCACGCGCTGGCTGCCTTCGGCCAGGGTCTGCTCCGCCTGGGCCAGGCGCGCCTGCCGTTTTTCGGGGCTGTCAGCTGCCGCCTGGGTGCATACCAGTCCCAGACCCGCCAGGCGCTGCGGGTAACGGCGGGCAAAGGCCAGGCACACGTACCCGCCCATCGACTGCCCCGCCAGCACCACTTTCTCAATCCCCAATGCGTCCAAAATCGCTGCCAGCCCATCAGCCATCGAATCCATCGAAACCGGCTCCACCACCGGCGACTGCCCGTGTCCAGGCAAATCCGGCAGAATCACCCGCGCCTGATCTTCCAGCAGGGCCGCGGTCTCGTTCCAGATGGTGTGGTTCAGCGGAAAGCCGTGCACCAACATCAGCGCGGTCCCCTGCCCGCGGGTGGCGTAATGGATCAAAGGGGTTTTCAATTCTTCCATGTTGATTTTCCTCCGGAGGGCGCATCCTGGGGATGGTCGGCCAGCCAGCCGCGCACAAATTCCAAAGCGGCGACGCGGTCGCTTACCTCACCGCAGGCCTGCGCCTCCAACACCGCATCCAAAGCCAGCCCAATGCGTTTGCCGGGCGGCTCACCGAACAGCTCAATCAGGTCTTGCCCGTTCACCAGGCGCTGGGGCCGCACCGATTCGGATGGGCCTTCCCACCAGGCCTCCAGCAGCCGCCGGCAAATGCCCACCTCACGCTGCCAGATGTCTGTGGTCAGCGTGGTGCGGTAGGTTCCGCGCACATCCGCCAGCGTCAGCAGACACACATCCACCCCCGCCGGGCCGCAGGCGCGGAAAAAGCGGTACACCGCCCGCGCGCTGGGGTCGTGGGGCTGGGCGGCCAGATGATGTATACGCATATGATGGCGCAGGACGCTTTCCACCCGCTCGGTTTCAGCCTGGCTCAGCGCCAGGCGGCGCGCGCAGCTTCCCCAGGCGCGCACACTCTGCCCCTCATGCTCATAAAAATGCACACGCCCATCCGCCCCCTGGCTGCGCGTGTGCGCCTTGCCCGCGTCGTGATACAGCGCCGCCAGAAACAGCAGCGCGCGCATGGGGCGGTCCATGTGCACCCGCTCGGCCAAATGTTCAGCAAAGCGCTGACGGTAGCGCCCCAACTGCGTCACCGCCAGCCCCATCATCAAATTGGCGGACGCCTCTTGATCAGCGTCCTGGGCCAGGGCCGCCAGCACATCTTCCAATTCCTGCACCACCGCCAGGGTGTGTTCCCAGGCGTCCAACTGGTGCGGCGGAGATTGGCTTAGCCCTTTCAACGCGGTCAGTTCCGGCAAAACCGCCTGCAAAGCGCCCAGGGTGTCCATCAGGCGCAGGCCGCTGCTCACCTGGCCGCCTTCCAGCAGCCGGAAGAGCTCATCCCGCCGCCGCTCGCCCGAAACGCGCTCCAGCCCAGCCGCGGCGGCGCGCATCCAGCCCAGGGTGGCCGCTTCCACGCGCAGCCCCAGGCCTAGCGCCATGCGCACCCCGCGCAGCACACGCAGAGGGTCATCCTGCATGGCGCTCTCCGAGCAAGCCCGCAGCCGTTTTTCCCGCAAATCGGTTTGCCCGCCGGTGGGGTCAATCAGACGCGCCTCATCCCCCAAAGGCAGCGCCATCGCGTTGATGGTGAAATCGCGCAGCCGCAAATCGCCTTCCAACGTATCCGCGCGCAGCCGTGAAAAATCCAAAAACAGGCGCCCGCCGCCCTCCTCAGCCAGCACCACGCGCATCGTGCCGCGTTCTTCGTCCATCGGGTAAAAGCCCCCGCCCAGGGCATCTGCCGTGCGGCGGGCCATCTGGCGCACATCCCCGCTGGTGACGAAATCCAGGTCGTGCAGCCGCACCCCACGCAGCAAATCGCGCACAGCACCTCCCGCCAGATACAAGGGGTGCTGCACGCTTTCCACACTGCGCAAAACCGGCATCGCCCGGGCCAGCAGCGGATCAGCTTGATACCAAGTCATCAGGGGCCTGCGCTTTACTTACGCGGCGGGGTGATATTTGTCCAGATCCACCACACCGATAAAGGGCAAATTGCGGTACAAATCGTCCAGATCCAATCCGTAGCCAAACACAAACCGGTCGGGGATGGTGAAGCCGCAGTAGCGGATGGGCACGTACACCTCGCGCCGCTCAGCCTTGTCCAGCAGGGTGCAGACCGTCAGGCTGTTGGGTTTGCGCGCCGAAAGCAGCTCCAGCACCGAGGCCAGAGTCCGACCGCTGTCAATGATGTCTTCCACCAAAATCACGTCGCGGTCCTGGATATTGATGTTCAAATCCAGATTGATGCGCACATGCCCGGTGGATTCGCGCTGCCCCACCCCATAGGATGAAACCGCCATGAACTCAATCGCATGCGGGATGGTGATGCGGCGCATCAAATCGGTCAAGAACATCACCCCGCCGCGCAGAATGCAGATGAGCACCGGCGCGCTGTCCGCGTAATCGCGGCTGATCTCTGCCCCCAGTTCTGCAATACGTGTTTGCAGTTCGTCTTCTGAAATCAGGACCTCTTTCAAAAAAGTGTGAAAGTCTTCCATTCAGTCCTTTGCTCCTTCAACAATGGGGGTCTATAAATGATCTTCGCGTCCCGGGACGACATGATGCAGACGGCAGCGCGCCTCGTACATTTCAGCCGCGCCTACGATCACAATCGGGTCATCGTAGCGGGCAGGCTGCCCGTTCACCAGGCGCTGCGTGCGTGTGGCCGGTTCGCCGCACACCATGCAGATGGCCTGGAGTTTATCCACGCGCTCCGCAATCGAGAGCAGCACCGGCATACTGCCAAAGGGTTCACCCCGAAAATCCGTATCCAAACCCGCCACAATCACGCGAATATCGCGCGCCGCCAAAATACGGCAGACGGGTACAATCTCTGCGTCTAAGAATTGCGCCTCATCAATGCCCACCACGGTCGTATCGCGCGCCACGAGATCCAAAATTTGGCGGGCACGTTCCACCGGAACCGCGTCAAAAGCCATCCCCGCGTGTGAGGTGACCTTCTCCCCGCCGTCGTAGCGCTGATCCAAAGCGGGCTTAAATACCTGAACGCGCTGCCGTGCAATCACCGCCCGCCGCAGCCGCCGGATCAATTCCTCCGTTTTGCCGCAAAACATGGACCCGCAAATGACTTCCACCGAACCAGTGGAATGCTTCATAAGGCCTCCCGGAATCGAGATTTCAAACATTCTACCCTAAGAATGCCCCCGCGCACACCAAAACAACCTTAAGGAATTGGAAATTTTAAACAAAAAACAACCCCGCCTTTTTGGGCGGGGTTGTGCACACACACATGAAAATCTAGGCAGCTTCTTCGCCGCCGGGCAGTTCATAGCCCAACTGGCGCAGTTTCTTCTTCATGTCAATGAAGGACTTGCGGCCAAAACCGGCGATATCCAACACAGCCTGTTCGCCTTCAGCCAGTTTCGCCATGAACTCACCCACGGTGGTGATGCCGGCCTTGGCCAGCGCTTCGGTGGGGCGGGAGCCCATTTCCAAATCGGTAATGGGGCGAGCAGGAGAAACGCGCGATTCTTCGCGGGTCTTCTTGTCTTCGATGTAGTTCTGGCGCGCCTGCAAACGGCGGTAGAAGCGGTCCACCTGGCCTTCGATGTCAATCAGGCGCTGCTGCTGGCCCGTGAAGAAGGGGTGGCACTTGGAGCAGATTTCAGTCTTGATGACTTTGCGGGTCGAACCGGTCGTCCAGGTGTTGCCGCACGAGCAAATCACCTGTGCGTCGGGGTAATACGTGGGGTGCGTATCTTTCTTCATTCTTTCCAACGATCCTTTCAATCAGTCTCCTACATCCGTTAACCGCGAGTCGGTTAACGCTGCAAGAAGTGATCGCGTTTGGTTATTCTTCCGCCGCAGGGGCTTCGGCTGGGACAATGCTGACCAGCTTACGGCCATTCGGCAACGTTTCATACAGAACCACGCCGTCTGCCGTGGCAAACAACGTATCGTCCTTACCGACGCCCACATTCAAACCGGGTTTAATCCGCGTCCCGCGCTGCCGGACCAGGATATTGCCAGAAAGAACTACCTGCCCAGCATAGCGTTTCACACCCAGGCGTTGAGCGTTACTATCACGACCATTGCGGCTGGAGCCGCCACCTTTTTTATGCGCCATGACTGCTACTCCGTTTCAATCGTTTCAACTTTAAGAAGCGTGTACTGTTGGCGGTGGCCAGTCTTGACCCGAATGCGCTTCTTGGGGCTGTACTTGAAGACCACAATCTTGGGACCTTTGGTGTGGGTCACCACGGTGGTTTTCACACATACGCCTTCCAACACCGGCGTACCGACGGCAACGTTGGCATCATCAGCCAGCAAAAGCACGTTGCTCAACAATACCTGATCGCCAGCTTCTGCCGGCAGACGGTCGACTTCAATCAGACCGCCTTCGACGGCTTTGAACTGCTTGCCGCCACTTTCCACAATCGCATACTTCATAGTCCTCGCTCCAATCTTCACTTCACCGCCCATCTTGCGCCTTCCTCGACGCCCGACAACGGGGAAGTTGGAAATACAGATGAATGCCCCAGCATCCTCCGCTGGGGTCCGAAGCACCGGCAATTATACAGGCTGTATGCGACTCTGTCAACGGATGAATTTTCGCCCTCAGCGCCGCCGCCGCAGGGTGCGGTAATCCCCCGCTCGCGCGGTGACGCCCAGCCCATCCAGGTATTCCAGAAAGGCCAGGGCGTATTTGCGGCTGGTGTTAAATGCATCGCGGAACTCCGCCGCGGTCAGTTGGGGCTGCTGCTCAAAATGGGCATACACCCACGCCTCCATGCGCGCCGCGTCCTCCGGCCGAAACACCACCTCCGGCGAAACGCTCACGAGACGGCCGTCTTCCAGCAGGGTGCTGAACACATCCTCGCCCACCGCCGCCTGACATTCCTTCAGCGAGGGCGGGCTGAAAGGCGCCTCAGCAAATTGGCGCAGCAAGCCGTCCACCTGGGCCTGCTGCTGCGCGCTCAGGCGCACCGCAAAGCCGGGCAGGGCCAGCAAGGTCTCGTTCACCTCCACCAGGCTGCCGTCCGCCGTCCAGCGCCGTACCGCGCTGTTAAACACACGCGGAGCCAGCTTCAGGCGGCTTTTCAAGGCCTCACGCGGCATACCGCGGCGCAGAGGGGAGGCCTTATGGAACTGCCCCACTTCTTCCCGCGCCCGCTGGGTCAGCCCGTTCCACCAGCCCACGGGCGCCAGCAGCCCGTCTGCACCTGCTTCCAAAGCTGCCACCTGCCCGCCGTCCATCAACTCCTTCAGGGCTTCCTGGGCCGTATCCATCTCCAACCGGGCGCGGTTGGCAGCCTCGCGCAGCGTCACCGCCCCCAGCGCCGCCATGGATTCCAGCAGCAAATCCACCGGCGACCCCTGACGCAAAGCCTCCAGGCGCGCCAGCACCTGCGGGGCAAAGCGCTTCGAGCGGCCCTTGGGGTGTGCGTCCACCACCGCCCCGCCGCCCAGGGTTTCCCCCGGCGAAGGCCGCCGCAAAATATAGCGGTCGCCGCGCACGGCCACCACCGGCGCATTCAGCTCCAATTGCAGCCAGCCTTCCTGCCCCGGCAGCAGCTCTTCTACGCCCAACAGGCGCACTCGCGCCTGCACCTCGGCCGCCCCCAGAAAAAATTTCACCTGACTGGAATGTTTCAAAGGGCCGCTGGCGTCTGGCAGCAAGCGAAAAGAAGCGTCCAGCCGCACGGTGGGGCGGTAACGCCCCGGCGCCGCCAAAACATCCCCGCGCCGCACCTGATCCAGCTCAATCCCATTGACGTTCACCGCCGCCCGACTGCCCGGCGCAGCACGTTCCACTTTCCGTTTGTGGCTTTGCAGCCCGCGCACCCGCCCGCGCAAACCCGCCGGAAGCACTTCCACCTCGTCCCCCACCTGCAAGGCCCCATCCAGCAGCGTGCCTGTCACCACCGTGCCAAAACCCGGCATGGTGAACACCCGATCCACCGGCAGCCGCGGACGACCGAAATCGGCCCGCGGGGGGCGCCCGGCCAGGCATACCGCCAAGGCTTGCCGCAGTTCATCCAGCCCGCTGCCTGTGCGCGCCGAAACGCGCAGGATGGGCGCGCCCTCCAGCACCGTTCCGGCCAACACCTGCATCAAATCCATCTCCACCAGTTCCAACCAGTCGGGGTCGTCCGCCATGTCGCATTTGGTCAGGGCCACCACACCCCCCGGCACTTGCAGTAGATCCAGAATGGCCAGGTGTTCGCGCGTCTGCGGCATCACGCCCTCATCTGCCGCCACCACAAACATCACCGCGTCAATGCCGCCCACCCCCGCCAGCATATTTTCAATGAAATCGCGGTGTCCGGGCACGTCCACCACGCCCACCTCTTCGCCGTCGGGCAGAGTCAGCCAAGCAAAGCCCAGCTCGATAGTCATCTCGCGGCGCTGTTCTTCCTTCAGCCGGTCGGGGTTAATCCCCGTCAGCGCCCGCACCAGGGTGGATTTGCCGTGATCAACGTGACCTGCGGTACCAATCACTCGCATCGCGCCGCGCCCCTATGCCCGGTTGCCCAAATTGCGGTCAAATTCCTCGGCGCTCTGCCGCACCGCCCCCAAAAGGATTTGCAGCCGCTTCTGGGTTTCTTCCACCACCTGCTGCAGCAGGTCGCGGGTGTCTTGCGACAGATCTTCCAGAGCCACCAGCCGAGTCTGATAGCGTTCAAACTGGCGGGTCACTTCACGGCCCTGCTCTTCCTGCGACAAAGTGTAGTTGGTCCAGCGCTTCTGATCATCCGCCTTAAAGTTGGCCCAATCCTGCCGGAAACGCTCTTCGGTCAGGCGCTGCATTTCGGTAATCTCATTAATGCGCCGCTCAAACCGCTGGGTGATCTCGTCGAAGGCCTCCTGGGCGCGTTTCACCGAACGGTGGGTGGCGTCAATGGACTGCAGCTGCGTATCCAAATTGGACGACTGCGCGGCGATACTGTCGAAACGCGTCTGCCAGTCTTTCCAGGTGCGCTCGCGCTCCACCAGGAGCATATTTTGTTTCTCAATAAAAGACACCTGATTTTGCCGCCGGTCGTTTTCGGCAGATTGGATCTCGTTCACGCGCAGGTTCAGCTTCTGAACGCTGTCCGCGGCCAAATCCACCTTGCCGCGCTGTTCATCCAACCGCTTGCGCAAAGCCGAAACCTCAGCCTGCAAATCCGCCAGACGTTTGGCATCCTGCTTGCGAGATTCTTCCAGCAGGCGCTGCGCCCGCCGGCTTTCATCATCCAGGCGGGAAGATTCATACAGCTTATGTTCCAACTCTTCAATCTGGCGGCTGAGGCGGAATTCTTCCTCCGTGCGGGCCTGCAGGCTCTTTTTCAGCTCCGGCAGAGCTTCCAGCCCCTTGCGCAGCTCCAAAATAGATTTGGTCATGGATTCAAGGTCGGCCCGGCGGCTCTTTTCCATCTCCCGCTCCCGCTCAGCGCGGGCTTTCTCGGCGGCTTCCAACGCACGCGCCGAATCCACTCGCATTTGCGCCAGAAGCGCGTCCATCTGGTCAAAACGGGTCATAGCCGTGGTGAGGCGCGAAACATCGCTGGCAAGATCGCCAATTTGCTTGTTCAGCGCCGGAAGCTGATTTTCCATGCCTGCCAGGCGTTCTTCCAGCATGGCGATGGTCAGCTTATCTTTGCGGCGCTCGTCATCCAGCCACTCTAACCGCTTAATGATCTGTTCCAGGTCCATAGTTTTCTACACCTCACTTTTTCAGTTCTTAGAGCAGACGCTCAAAAGCCTGCAATATTTGTATCAAACCGTTCGACAGCCACCCCGGGAACCAGCCCACCAACAGCAGAACCACAATCCCAACCGCAACCCACACCCGCCGCGGCCAGTTCATGCGCAGCGGGGCAGAATCCGGCGGGGAAACCTTCACCAGAGCGTTCAGCAAACGGAACCCGCCAATCAGAAAAGCCGCGCTGCCCGCCGCTGCCCAAACAGCCGCGCCCACCGACACACCGCCCAGCCGCTCCAACAGGGCCTGATGCACCGGAAAGCCTGCCAAAAGCGGCAGCCCCCCCAGCGAAAACACCGCCGCCAGCAGCCCTAAAGACGGCCAGGGCGCCCGCCGCAGCATCCCCGCCAACGCCTCCAGGCGCAGATCACCGCTTTGCTGCCACAGGAAGCCCACCGAAAAAGACCACAGGCTCATCACCGCCATGCGCGGCAAGAAAGACACCGCCAACAGCGGCAGTCCGCCCTGGTTGGTCAGGCTGAGGGCGATCAGGGCAAAGCCGTTTTCAAACACCACCCCATACCCCAGCAGGCGCGCAGCGTTCTGTTCAAAGGCGGCCCACACCCCGCCAATCACCACCATCAGCACCCCCAGGGTACGCAGGGTCTGCGGCAGCAGCGGGTACAGCCGCAGCCAGGAAAAGGCGTTCAAGAAGTCCAAAGCCAACAGCAGCGCGGCCACCGGGAACAAAGTCAAAATGAAACCGCTCACCAGGGGGTTCACCTCACCCGCCAGCAGCGGCACCCAGGTGTAAAAGGGAAAGGCCGCCAGCCACAAACACAACCCCAGAGCCAGCAGCACCACCGCCATCTGCAAAAACGCCTCTTGCGCCGGGTTGGCTTCAATGGCGCTGGCCGCCCAGCCCGCCACCAGAATACAGGGCACCGCCAGGGTTTGAAAAATCAAATAGCGCAAAACACCCTGGCGCATCGGCTGCCCCGGCGGGGCCAACAGCGGCACACTCATCAGCACCGCCATTTCCACCAGCAAGGCCGCGTACATAAACGGTTCCACCGCCACCGCCGCCACCAGCAAGGCCGTGATCGCCAGGGCAAAAGGTACAAAGTAGCGGTGGCTGCCAAAAACAGCCGAGCCCACAAACCAGGCCGCCGCGAACCCATATACCAGACTGATCACCGCTTGATCGCCGCTGCCCAACACGAAGCGGCGTCCCAACACGCTGAACACCGGGTCAATGGGCAGACGGGCAACCCCCAAATCCACCACGCTGCCAGGCGGCATGATCTCCACCAACACGGTCAGCCCCAGGCAAAGCCCAGCCGCCAGGCTGGCGGTCAGCATCGTCCGGCGCCGGATGAAAAACAACCCCAGCGCCGCCGCCACCGGGAAAACGATCCAAATCAGCGGGGCGCTCATGCGGCTGGCTCCTGCTCTTCATCCAGCGGCGTTTCCGCAAACTGCCCCGACAGCATCCCATAGCTGCCCGCCAGGGCCAGGCCCAGGTTCACCACGCCCAGCAAACCCGCCACCAACACCGAGCGTTCCAGCCCAGAATACAGCACCTCAAAGCCCGCGATCACCGTCAGCAGGCCCATCACCACCCGCTGCGGGCGGGCGGTCATGCCCAGGTGCAACAGGCCGATCCCAGCCAGGAGCATCCCCCCTTGCAGCACCGGGGTCTGCACAGGAAACCATTCGCGCGCCTGGGGAGAGATGGAAAAGACCAGCGCCCAAACCAAAATCGCCGCCAGCCCGCGAAAAAGCTGCCCAGCCCGCCCCGGAAAGCGCTCTTCGCGCAGTTCATCTTCCGAGCGCGAGGCCGCGATGACCGCCACGGCCATCCAGCCTACCACCAGCTTGGCCAGCGACAGGCCCAAGGGCCAGTTGTTGGCCACCAACCAAAAGACGCCCACATACTGCAAGGCCAAAGCGCCCAACGACCAATACCAGCGTTCGCTGACCAGCACAATCAGCGAAGCCGCCAGAATCACAATCAGCGCCAGTCCAGCGGTCTGAGAGAAGATCATCCTCCCCCTCCCGCCCGCACCAGTGAAGCCAGCAGCGCCAGCAGCACCAAGGTCCACAGCACGCCGCCGTCCCCTTCCAAAATGACTGTAAAAAAGCGCACCAGGCGCTGAACCCAGCCAAAAAGGCCCATTCCCAGGCGGTACAGCCAGTTTAGACTGAGCAGCGCCGAAAAAAAACTGCCCACTCGCCCCACCACCACCGCCGCCCAGCGCATACGATCCACCGTCTCCGGGCGGCTGTGGCGCAGCCGCCAATCGGCCAGAAGCAGCACAACCGCCAGCACCGCGCAAGAAGCGCTGATCCACCACGCGCCCAGCACCCACGGGGAATCCAGCCCCAGATACAGGGCCGCGTACACCGCGCCGGTCAACAGGGCAATCCCCACCGGGTAGGTCACCCACACCCAGCGTTCCTGCCCGGCAAAGCCGTTTTCTGATCTCAAGCTGTGGCGCGCGTACCCCGCCAGCAGCACCGCATAGGTGGCGATGAAAATATAATCCACCACATCCCAGGTGGTGCCCGCCAGGCCCGCCCAGGCCGGGGCCGCCGGGGTAAAGGGCAGGCCGCTCAGGGCCAGCAGCGCCAACCCCGGAAACAGGCGCATCCCCACCGTGCGGATGGAGAACAGGAACAGCAGCCCGCCCGCAGTAACCAGCAGCGATCCCCACACCAGCGCCGCCTGCGGGTCGCCGTTCACTGCCCCCGCCACCGCCAGGCTGCCCAAGACCGCCAAAAAGTAGGGCCGTCCAGCCAGTTCATCCTGAGCAGCGAACCAACGGCCCGCGCCGTACACCGCCGCGATGGCCAAAAAAGCCAACAGCCAGCCTTTTGCCTCTGCGGGAATCGTCACCGCCGCCACCTTGGCTAACACCGCAAGACTGGCGGCCGAAATCGTCAGGCGCAGCACCGTGCCAATACCGCGCCGCAGCGGGGCGTCTGTGTAAGGCAAATGCAGCGGGATCACCCCCAGGCGCAGCCCAGCTGCCAACAACAGCAGAATCGCCACCGGCGTGCTGGCCTGTTCAAAGGTGAAAGGCTGTCCCTGCGCCTGGGCAATCACCACCGCCACGGCCACCAGCAGCGTGCCGAACACGCGTACGCTGAAAGCCGTGGTCTCGCCCACCGTCTGCCGCCCGCCGCGAAGATTGGCCAGGAGAATGCCCAATTCCAGGGCGTCCAGCAGCGTCCAACCCAAAATCAGCGCCATCGGACTGGCCGACAGCACCGCCAACATGCCCACGCTAATCACAGCCGTCATCCCAGCCCAAATGACAGGACTGACGGGCAGCAAACGCACCGAAGCCGTGAACAGCGTGGCCAGCAGCAGACTGCTCAAACTGAAGGCAAATACCCAGCCGGAGCGGCTCCATTCAAAGCGCATACTGCCGGCGCTCATCCCTCCCGGCAGCCAGTTTTCAATTAGCAGCGGCGCCGGAGACCACCAGTGCAGCGAAAGAGTCAGCCCCCAAACCAACAAGGCTGCCCCCACCGATACCAACCAACACACGCCGGTATTCACGCCCCGCAAGCGCAGCGTCAGCACCACCCCAGCAGCCAGGAGCAGCAGGAAAACCGGCAGCAGACTGAGCATAGAAGCCTACATCATCCCCGCGAAAGGCTGGCGGCGGACAAAGCGGCCCATGCCGGGCTGACCGTTCCAACGGCCCTCATCCACAATCAGCTGGCCGCGCAGGAAAACCTTCACCGGGTAACCAGTCAGTTCCCAGCCCTCATACAGGTTGTAATCTGTGCGGTGGTGGGCCATCGCCACCCCATAGCGCACCTTGCGCTGCGGGTCCCACAGGGCAATATCCGCGTCTGCGCCCGGCATCAGCGTGCCCTTTTGCGGGTACATACCAAAGATCTTGGCCGGGTTGGTGCAGGTCAGGGCCACAAACTCGTTGGGGGTCAGACGGCCGCTGCCCACCCCGGCTGTCCACATCACCGGCATGCGGTCGCCCACGCCGGGCAAGCCGTTGGGGATCTTGGTGAAATCACCCGCGCCCAGTTCCTTACCAGGAATGGCCACCGGCTGGCCTTCATATTGGATCGGACGCGAACCGTCGTAGAAGAAGGGGCAGTGATCCGTAGCCACCACCTGCAAAATGCGGTTCTCCAGCCCTTCCCACAGCCTTTCGTTGTCTTCCGCCAGGCGCATGGGCGGCGAACAGATCCATTTGGCCCCGTCTGGGCGGCTCAAATGGCTCTCGTTAAAGAACAGGTACTGCGGGCAGGTCTCGCCCATCACCGGCAGGCCGCTCTGGCGGGCATATTCCAGCTGATCCACCTCACCCGCCACGTTCATGTGCACCACGTACAGAGGCGCCTGCGCCTGGGTAGCCAAAGCCGCCCCGCGCAGCACTGCCTCCACCGCGCCCCAGGCCGGGCGGGTATGCGCGTGCCATTCGGGCGCCGTGTGGCCGGCCGCAAGCGCCTCGGCCACCAAAATATCAATCACATCCCCATTTTCGGCGTGCAGCATGGTGAGAATACCGTGCTGCCCGGCGATACGCATCACCCGGAAAATTTCGCCGTCCTGCAAGCGCAGCCGTTGGTTGTAAGCCGTGAACACCTTAATGCTGGTAATGCCTTCCTCCACCAGGCTTGGGATCTCGGCTTCCACCTGCGCATCCAGGCGGGTGATGTTCATATGAAAGCTGTAATCCACCGCCGCCTTGGCTTCGGCCTTGGCCTTCAGCGCGGCCACATTCGCCAGCAGCGGGCTGCGGTCCTGCGAGATGAAGTCAATCACCGTGGTGGTTCCGCCAAAAGCCGCGGCCTTCATGCCGGTGTAGTGGTCGTCTGAAGAAACCGTGCCAAACATGGGCAGGTCCAAATGCACATGCGCATCCACCCCACCGGGCAAAACCAGCATGCCGCTGGCGTCCACCACCTCGGCGTCGGCGGGGGCGGTCAAATGCGGGCCAATTTGGGCGATCTTACCGCCCTCCACCAGGATATCCGCCTGAAAAGTCTCTGCCGCGGTCACCAACGTCCCCGAACGGATCAGCAAAGCCATGTGAACACCTCCTCCAGGTCAAAAAATGCGCTCATACCCATCTACCAGTTTTCACGCGCCAAAACCGCGCGCGGTTTGGCCGTTCGCATTAATTCTACCAGTTTATGCCCGCCCCTAGGGGAATTTTTTCAGGCCGCGCCCGCCCCGGGCGCGGAGTTCTCACGCGGCGGGCCTAACCGCCCGACATGCGCAGCAGGCCCACCACCACGCTGCCCCCTGCGCAGCACAGCAGCAGCACCCCCAAAACGCCCAACCCAATGGCCAGCCCCATGCTCAGCTTGGTGCGCTTGGCCTGCGAACGCTCCAGGGCCGCCCGATCTAACCCAGTGATCACCAACGGCCCCTGGGGCGGTTTTTCCACCTGCACCCCCGCGCCCGTGCCGCGCACCGCGCCGTACACCGTCACCGTGTCACCCTGGCGCAGCTCCCAAAGCTGGTAGCGCGCCCGTTTTCGCCCCAAGCCCTCCAGCGGCAGATCCAAAATCCGGCTGGCGTCGCTGATTTGCTCTGGGGTGGGCTCGCTGCCCGGCCCCAAAAAGCGCGTCTTATCCGCTCCGGCCGGGTCCACCCATACCTCCCCGCTGGGGTCGGCCAACAGGAAAGGGGTGGTTTTGATCTTATCGCCCCAGGGACGCCAGTTGTTCTGCTCGTCAATGGGGTCGTATTCGTACACTTCTACCCGCATGCGGATCAGGGCCAGCGGTTGGGCAGCATGCACATCCAGCAATTCGCCTACACGCATAATCTGCCCGCGCAGGCACACCAATGATTTCGTCGGCCGCAGCTGCGCCACGCTCAGCGATTGGGCTTCTTTTAACGTGCCTTCCGTCTTTTTCTGCTTCCACCCCACAAAAGTCAACAGCGCGTCAAACGCCAATACCATCACGCCCAACGAACCCAAACAGGCCGCCGCCGCAATCAGCGTCACCCAGTTATTTTGTGCTTCCATCCACACCTCCCCAGCCCCCCAACATGGCTAATAAAGCCGGTTCTATAGGGATCTCTGGCAAATCCTCAGCGCGGTAGCGGCTGGCGCTCAGCGCCCGCTCGCGCAGCGCCCGCCACAACACATCGCGCTCCTCTGAACGCACCACCAGATCGCGAATCTCCTGGGCCTGCGCCATCAGCTCGCCCGTGGTATATAAAAATGTGATGCGCCGCCACCGCCCGGCCGCGATGGGCGCGGGTAAGGCCTGCAGCGGGCCGAGCTGCAATTTATAATATTCCTCACGCGCGCGCGGATGCTGCGGCTCACTGCGGAACAAGTCCGCACGGGTGGTCAGCTCGTGCCCGCGCACCTCTGCGCACCAGTGAATCTTCCAGCGTTCCGCCTCGCCAAACGCGCCCGTCTGGTAAAAGGCCAGGTAATCCACGTCCACCACCTTGGGAGCGGAGCGCAGGGGAATGCGGTACCAGCCCAACACCCGCGCAATCTCAAGGTCGCGCGGCGAGGGCACCACCGCCACCAGGATGATCGCTGAAGTAGGGGGGGAATAGCTCACACTGGCCGCCTTTCTCTCGAAAGGAAGAATCCGGTTTGACCTGCCTGAAATTAGTTTACCACTTTCTGCTCGTTGTATAATAAAAATATCCACTCTTAAAAACAAGGAGAACCGCATGGACCTTACCGGTGTACGCATGGACCTGGTGCAGGCAGCATTAGGCCGCATAGCCTTCGACGCCCTGATTCTTAACGTACAGGTGGTGAACGTGTACAGCGGCCTGGTGGAGCCGGGCAATATTGGCATCAAACACGGCCGCATCGTCACCTGCCAGGCCCCCAAAGACGCCCCCGCCGAATCCATTTGGGATGGGCAGGGGCGTTTTGCGCTGCCAGGATTGATTGACACGCATGTGCACATTGATTCCACCCTCCTGACCCCAGCGGGATTGGCTGAATTTATGGTCCCCCACGGCACGACCGCCGTGTTTGCCGACCCGATGGAAATTTCCAACGTGGCGGGCATCGAGGGCCTGAAAGCCTTCTTCGCCGGAAGTGACCAGCTTCCCTACCATGTATTTTTAGAGGTTTGCTCGCGCGTGCCCACCGCCCCCGGCCTGGAAACCACCGGCGGCGAACTGGGCCTGGCCGAAGTGCAAGAAGTCCTCGCCTGGCCGCAAAGCATCAGCCTGGGCGAACTGGACCCTTCCAAAATCCTCGGCCTGCGCGAAGAATACTTCGCCAAAGTCACCGCCGCTCACGCCCTGGGGAAAATTGCCAATGGGCATGCCGCCGGCCTTTCGCCCGAAGCCCTCACCGCCTATGCCTGCGGCGGTCTGGCCGACGACCACGAATGTGTGGATTACGCCGAGGCCAAACAGCGCGTGGCCCTGGGGCTGTCCGTTCTCATCCGCGAGGGTTCCACCGAGCGCAACCTGAAAGAATTGGTGGGGGGGCTGCTGCGTGAAAACGCCGACACGCGCCATTGGATGATGTGCACCGACGACAAGCACCCCAACGAAATCCTGCACGAAGGCCATATCAACTACATGGTCGAACAGGCCATCGCCCTGGGCATGCCCCCCGTGCGTGCCATTCAGATGGCCACCCTCAACGCCGCCCAACATTTCCGGCTGGATCACGAGCTGGGTTCCCTGGCCCCCGGCCGCTGGGCCGATATCCTCCTCATCTCCAGCCTGGAGCGCATTGCCCCCGAAGAGGTCTTCTTCAAAGGGCGGCGCGTGGCCCAGAACGGCAAGATGATCATCCCTACCCCCGCCCCCGCCTACCCCGATTGGCTGCACCACACCGTGAAGATCACCCGCGGGCTGCAGGCCGAGCATTACCGCCTGGCGGCCCAGGGCGCAGCGGTTCGCGCGCGGGTCATCGAAATTACCGGCGATCAGATCATCAACCGCGCCGGAGAAGCCCTGCTGCCGGTAGTGGACGGCGCCGTGCAGACCGATCCCCAGGCGGATGTGGTCAAGCTCTCGGTGGTGGAACGCTACGGCAAAAACGGCAACATCGGCACCACTTTTGTGCGCGGTTTCGGCCTGAAACGCGGCGCCATCTCTTCCACCGTGTCCCACGACCATCACAACCTGGTCATCGCCGGGGCGGACGACCTCTCCATGGCCACTTGCGCCCGCGCCACCCAGGAGATGCAGGGCGGCTTGGTGGCCGCCCTGGGGGATCAGGTGATCGCCCAACTGCCCCTGCCCTTTGGCGGACTGATCAGCGAAGCGCCGCCCCTGGAAGTCATCCGCGTGCTGGAAGCCCTCAACGCCGCCGCCCATTCCCTGGGCTGCGTCCTGCCGGCCCCCTTCATGACCCTGGCCTTCATCTCGCTGCCCACCGTCCCCGAACTGGGCCTCACCGACCGCGGCCTGGTGGATGTTCACCAGCACGCCCTCATCAGCCCCCTGCTGGGTTTGGATTAGCCCCTCACGGCCCAGGCCCGCCCTACCCTCACATCGGGAGCAGCCATGCAAACCTTTAACTACCTCCGGCCCGCTCACCTGGACGAGCTTTGTCAGGCGCTGCAGCAGCCCCATGCCAAAATCGTCGCGGGCGGCACGGATGTTCTTCCCCAAATGCACACCGGCCGCCTGCAGCCCGCACTGCTGGTGGATATCAGCCGAGTCAGCGAGCTGGAAGGCATCCGCATCCACAACACCCAGGTGGAAATTGGCGCGCTGACCACCTTCGCCGCCATTCAGGCCCACCCCACCCTGCGCGCCGCCGCCCCGGCACTCACCCAGGCCGCGCAGTGGGTGGGCGCGCCCATGACCCGCCAGCGCGCCACGCTGGGCGGCAACCTGGCCAATGCCTCACCCGCCGCGGATGCCGTCCCCCCCTTGATGATCTACAACGCCGAGGTCACCCTCACCAGCGCTAAAGGCTCGCGCAGCTTGCCCCTGGCGCAATTCCTGCTCGGCCCCGGTCAAACCGCCCTGCAGCGCGGTGAGTTCATCCAATCCGTGCGCTTTGAGCTGCCCGCCGAAGACCTGGGCAGCGCCTTTCTCAAAATCGGCCCGCGCCGCGGCATGACCATCGCCATCGTCAGCGCCGCCGCCGCTGTGCGCCTCAGCCCCGAAGGCCGTCTGGAGCAGGTGCGGGTGGCTGTGGGCGCCTCAGCCCCCACCGTCATCCGCTGCCCTCAGACCGAGAACCTGCTCCACGGTCAACTTCCTTCCGCCGAACTGTGGCAGTCTGCGGCCCAACAGATCGCCGTCGAAATCAGCCCCATTGATGATGTGCGCGCCAGCCGCGCCTACCGCCGCCGCGCCGCGGGCGTTTTGGCGGTGCGCGCCCTGCAGGCTGCCCTCAGCCAGGCCCAGGAAGCCGCCCAAGCGAGGACCGTATGAAACCCATCGAAATCACCCTCACGGTTAACGAAACCACGCACACCCTCATCACCCTGCCCAACCGCACCCTGCTGGACATCCTGCGCGAAGATTTAGGCCTCACCGGTGCCAAAAACGGCTGCGAATCCGGCGAATGTGGGGCCTGCACCGTGCTGATGAACGGGGCCGCCGTCAATGCCTGTCTGGTGTTGGCGGGCCAGGCCGACGGCTGCACAGTGGAGACCATCGAAGGGCTGTCCAAATCCGGCCAGCTGCACCCCATCCAACAAGCCTTCGTGGATGCAGGCGCGGTGCAGTGCGGTTTCTGCATCCCCGGTATGGTCATGGCCTCCAAAGCTCTGCTGGACCACAACCCCCAGCCGCAGGAAGAAGATATCCGTCAGGCGCTGGCGGGCAACATCTGCCGCTGCACCGGCTACACCAAGATCATCCAGGCGGTGCAGATGGCCGCCGAGGAGCTGCGCCATGACTGATACCCCTCTGCACCTGGGAAAATCTTACCCGCGCCGCGACGCCCTGGAGAAAGTCACCGGACAGGCGCAGTACGTGGCCGACACCGACCTGCCCAACCTGACCCACGGGCGCATTGTGCGCAGCCCCCACCTGCACGCCCGCATCCTGCGCATTGAAACCGCCGAGGCCCTGGCCGTCCCCGGCGTCATCGCCGTGCTCACCCACGCCGATATCCCTGGCGCCAAAATCTACGGCGATCTGCTGCCCGATCGGCCTGTATTGGCCAGCGACAAGGTGCGCTTCATGGGCGAGCCGGTGGCGATCGTGGTGGCCAAAACCCGCCAGGCTGCCGATGAAGCCCACAAACGCGTTCAGGTCACCTACGAACCGCTGCCAGCGGTGATTGATCCCTTCGCCGCCGCCCAGCCGGATGCGCCCCAGGTTCACGAGAACGGCAACGTCCTCAGCCATTTCACCGTCTGCCACGGCGACACCGCCCAGGGGTTAGCCCAGGCCGATCTCATCCTGGAAGAGACCTTCCACGTCCCGCGCGTGTACCCCGCTTATCTGGAGACCGAAGCCTCACAGGCCGTGCTCAACCCCAACGGCACGCTCACCGTGTGGGTTTCTTCGCAGAAGCCCTTCCACGACCGCCACCATATCGCCGCCGCTGTGAATCTGCCCGAAGAGCAGGTGCAGGTGTGCGTGGCCGCCATTGGCGGCGCCTTTGGCGGTAAGGAAGACGCCAACATGCCCGTGCTGGCCGGGCTGGCCGCCTACTGCACCCGCGGGGCGGTGCGCCTGGTCAATTCGCGCGAAGAATCCATGCTGGCTCACCCCAAGCGACACTCCGGGCAGCTGCATTACCGCCTGGGAGCCAAACAAGACGGCACCATCACCGCCGTAGAGATCACCACCCACCTGGATACCGGCGCTTACGCTTCCTACGGGCCGGCCGTGGGCCAACTGCTCACCGAAGTGGCCGCCGGGCCGTACCGCATTCCCCACGTGCGCTCTGAGACCTTTGTGGTTTACACCAACGCCCCTATCGCCGGGGCCATGCGCGGCTTTGGCGCGCCCCAGGCCAATTTCGCCATCGAAAGCCTGGTGGACACGCTGGCCCACCGCCTGGGTCTCGACCCGCTGGAGGTGCGCCGCCGCAACATCTGGCGCCCTGGTGACTTCAACTTCACCCGCGTGCGCGTCAACCAGGCCGAAAGCACCAGCCTGGCTCTGGAAACCGCCGCGCAGGAGGTGGCGCGTCTGAAAGCCCTGCCCGCCTCCCCTGGCAAAAAAGCGGGGGTCGGCATGGCGATGGCCCTGCAAACCATGGGCCTGGGCTGGGGCGTGCCGGATGACAGCACCAACCGCCTGGAATGGCAGCCAGACGGTCAGGTGCTGCTGCGCATCGGCGCGCCCGACCTGGGGCAGGGGTTAAACATCGCCGCCGCCCAGATCACCGCCGAGGCGCTGGGCGTAGACCTGTCCCAGGTGGAGGTGGCCCCCATCAACACCCTCCTCTCCCCAGACGGCGGCGTCACCTGCGCCTCGCGCATGACTTACATGGTGGGCAATTCCTCCATGCTGGCCGCCGTGCGCCTGATCGACATGCTGAAAGAGGAAGGAGCCCGCCTGTTGGGCGTGCAGCCCGATCAGCTGGAATACCGCGGCGGCCAACTGCTGCGGTTGGATCAGCCCCACCTGCCCCCCATCCCCGCCGCTGAAATCACCAGCCGCCTGGCCGAAGAAGGCCGCGCCCTGCACAGCACAGCCACCTTCTCCTTCCCTTACGGCCCCGAAATCCCCACCGACCTGGGAATCGGCATGCCGCACGTGCTCTTCTGCCTGGGCGCGCAGGTCATGCGCGTGGAGGTGGACAGTGAGCTGGGCAGCGTAGAAGTCACCCACGCCACCGCCGTCCACGACGTGGGCCGCGTGATCAACCGCGCCGCGCTGGAAGGTCAGGTGGAAGGCGGGCTGGCGATGGGCATGGGCTTTGCCCTGTCGGAAGATATGATCCTGAAAGCCAACGGGCAGTGGGTGGACGGGCTGGCTGAATATGTGCTGCCCACGGCGATGGATATCCCCGGCGAGGTCAAGATCATCCTGCTGGAACAGCCGGAAAGCAGCGGCCCCTACGGCGCCAAGGGCATCGGCGAAGCTGTCACCGCGCCCACCGCCGCCGCCGTGGCCAATGCCGTGTTTGCCGCCACGGGTGTGCGCGTCCATGCCGCCCCCATCCGCCCTGAGATGCTGATCCGTCCAGCTTAAATCCCCCAAGGAACGCCAAAGCGGTACGGGTTGTGCGCCCGTACCGCTTTTTTTGTGTTTTCTGACGTGCGTTGTTCAGCCCAGGGTGACCGCGTCAATGGCCGCCAGTTCTTCGGCCGAGAAGGCCGGATACGTCAGTGCACCCACGCTGTCGGCGATCTGTTCCGGGCGGCTGGCCCCCACCAGCACACTGGTCACCTCTGGCCGCCGCAGCACCCATGCCAGCGCCATCTGCGCCAGGCTTTGCCCGCGCGCCTGCGCCAGCCGGTTCAGGGCGCGCACCTTTTCCAACTTTTCGGGTGTGATCTGATCCGGCTTCAAAAACACCCCCGATTTCACCGCGCGCGAATCCTCCGGCAGCCCGCTCAAATAGCGGTCGGTCAGCAGCCCCTGCGCCAGCGGCGAAAACACGATGCAGCCAATGCCCTCCTGCGCCAGGGTGTCCAGCAGTCCGTGTTCATCCGTGCGCTCAAACATATGGTAGCGCGTCTGGTGGATCAGGCAGGGCGCGCCCAAATCGCGCAGGATCTTGGCCGCGCGCACGGTGTCTTCCGGCGAATAGCGCGACAGACCCACATATAAGGCCTTGCCCGCCCGCACCGCGCTGGCTAAAGCCCCCATGGTTTCTTCCAGCGGGGTTTCGGGGTCAGGCCGGTGCGAGTAAAAAATGTCCACGTATTCCAGGCCCATGCGCCGCAGGCTCTGATCCAGGCTGGCCAGCAGGCTTTTGCGCGAACCCCAATCGCCGTACGGCCCCGGCCACATGCTGTAGCCCGCCTTGGTGGAGATAACCCATTCGTCGCGGTACGCGCCAAAATCAGATTTCAACAGCCGCCCCAGGGTCTCTTCCGCCGAGCCCGGCACCGGCCCGTAGTTGTTGGCCAGGTCAAAATGGGTAATGCCCAAATCAAAGGCGCGCCGCAGCATGGCCCGCGCGTTTTCCAGGCTGTCCACGCTGCCAAAGTTATGCCACAGCCCCAAAGAAATGGCGGGCAGCCGCAAACCGCTGCGCCCGCAGCGCGCAAAACGCATGCTCTCGTACCGCCCCTCCGCTGCTGTATACGTCATCCTTCGCCTCCTCACCCGGTTTTCCCGCTCCAATAAAAATGCGAGAGGCCGCATGCGGCCTCTCGCAAGTATACTCGTTGAGCGCGAAAAAAGCTTACTTCATCAAGCCGACGCGGGCGTTGAATTCCTTAATCAGCGCATCAATCTCTTCCACCTGGCCCTGAACGTCCGTCCAGTAGGTGGGTTCGTACCACTGCGCCTGAATTTCTTCGTAGCTGCGGCCCTGCTGCTCAACCCAGGTGTAGTACTTGAGGTTGTGAACGCGCTTGCGTTCTGCGTAGGTCAGTTCGATCAGGTGATCAGTAGTCTCGCCGAACAGATCGCGGGCAAAAGCCTCCGCCGCGTCCGAAGCGGTGAACGGGCCGAAGTCCTTGCGGTATTCTTCGATGCGGGTGGCGTACAGTTCCATCGAGTCGGTGAAGATCACCACCAGGACGTCATTCTCGGTCATTTCATAGTACTTGGCCATCTTGATCGCCGAGAGCATGTTGGCGATGCCGGAGAAGCCCAACAGGTGCAGTTGGCTGACGATTTCCGCCGGAACGCCTTTGCTGCGCAGATATTCCTGGCCCGCGGGTTCATTGAACAGGCGCATCACGTTCACCACCGACATGTCGTCAATGGCCACGACCATGTCGGTATTCTTGATGTTGTGAATCCACGGCACGTGCTTGTCGCCGATGCCTTCGATGCGGTGCGCGCCGAAGCCGTTGTTCAGCAGGGTCGGGCACTGCAGCGCTTCGCTGGCACAGATTTTGCTGTTGGGGAATTTCTGCTTGAGGTAATCGCCGCAGGCAATCGTCCCCGCCGAGCCGGTGGTCAAAGCCACACCGCGGAACTGGTCGTTGGGCCCCATCACCTGGTGCAGCGCGTCTTCAATCGCGTGACCGGTGACTTCATAGTGCCACAGATAGTTGCCGAACTCTTCGAACTGGTTGAAGATCATCAGGTCCTGGCCCGATTTGCGCAGTTCCCAGCACTTGTCGAAGATTTCTTTCACATTCGATTCGGTGCCCGGGGTGGCGATGACTTCGCCGGCGATCTTCGACAGCCACTCAAAGCGTTCCTTGCTCATGCCTTCCGGCAGAATGGCGATGGACTGGCAGCCCAAGAGGGCCGAGTCATACGCGCCGCCGCGGCAGTAGTTACCGGTGGAGGGCCACACAGCCTTCTGCGTGGTGGGGTCATACTGGCCGGTCACCAGGCGGGGAACCAGGCAGCTGAAAGCCGCGCCCACTTTGTGCGCGCCGGTGGGGAACCACTTGCCCACCATGGCGATGATGCGCGCCGGGGTGCCCGTCAGGCTGGAGGGCAGCTCCAGGAAGTTGGGGCCGCCAAAAGCGCCGCCCTTGGCCTTGGGCTCGTTCTTCCAGGTGATGCGGAACAGGTTGCGCGGGTGAACATCCCACAAACCAATATTCGCCAGCTCAGCCTTCACCGAGTCCGGAACCAGAGCAGGGTTCTTCATCTGCGCGTAGGTGGGAACGATAATATTGCGTTCCCGCGCGCGCTTCACAGCCCGTTCCAGCCGGTCAGGATGTACTGTTAAGTCAATCTTCGTCATTTGAAAAGTCTCCTAAACTAGAATGGTAAAAATGGATTATTGTTTATCTTCATCAGAAGGCCCCTGGCTGACAATGTACAGCGGGCGGCCCTTGACTTCATCGTATACGCGGCCCAAATACTCACCCAAAATGCCCAGACTGATGAGCTGAACCCCACCCAAAAGCAGCACCGCAACCAGGGTGGTGGCCTGTCCAAAAAATGCCTGCTGCCCGATCAAGCGCATCACCACAATCACCGGGATGGTCAAAATGCTCAGCCCCGCGGCAAAAAAGCCCATATAGGTGGCCAATTGCAGGGGGAAATACGAGAAGCTGGTGATGGCGTTCAGCGCCAGCCGCAGCATCTTGCTGAACGGGTATTTGGTGACCCCCGCGAAGCGCGCCGCCCGCCGGTAGGTGACACCCACCTGGCGGAAGCCCACCCACGAGGACATCCCCCGCAAAAAGCGGTGGCGTTCGCGCATCTGGTTCATCACGTTCACCACCTTGCGGTCCATCAGGCGAAAATCGCCCGTATCCAGCGGAATTTTGACATCCGTAATGCGGTAAATCAGGCGGTAAAACAGGGATGCGGTGGTTTTCTTAAACCAGGTTTCACCCTCGCGCTCGCCGCGCACCGCATACACCACTTCAAAGCCTTCTTTCCATTTGGCAATCAGTTCGAGAATCACCTCCGGAGGGTCCTGCAAATCCGCGTCAATAATCACCACCGCCTGCCCGCGGCTGTAATCCAGCCCAGCCGTCACAGCAATTTGGTGGCCAAAGTTGCGCGCAAAAATCACCGGCCGCACGCGCTCATCCTGCTCCCCCAAGGCGCGGATGATCTCGGTCGAACCGTCGGTAGAACCATCATCGACCAAAATCAGTTCCCAGGACTCGCCGGTGGTATCCATCACGCCCTGCAGCCGGTCCAACAGAACTGGCAGGCTTTCGCGTTCGTTATACACTGGCGCAATAATCGAATAAGTAGGCTGCATCGTGACCCTGGTTCCTGTTTGTCCCTATCGTGCTCTCTAGCGGTTGGCCGCCAGATGCTTTTCAAGCGCCGCAAAGGTCGGCTCGATAATCGGAGCTTCCTTCACAGCCGCCATCGCCGCGCGGATGTCTTTCATACCGTTGCCCGTGTTCAGCACCAGCGTGGGCTCATCCGCCCCAATCACGCCCTCTTTCAGGGCTTTCTTCAAGCCGGCGTAGGCCGTTGAACCCGCCGGTTCGGCAAAAATGCCCACTTTGCCCAGATCGGCAATGGCAGAAATGATCTCCTCATCCGGCACGGTGATGTAAGCCCCGCCGGTTTGCGTGGCGGCGCGCACCGCGCGCACACCGTCGCGGGGCAGATCCACCGAAATGCTGTCGGCCAGGGTTGTGGCCGCCACCGGCACAATCGTCTCCGTGCCCGCGAAGAACGCGTTGGCCACCGCCGCCGATTTGTCGGACTGAATGCCGAAAATGCGCGGCATCACCTTCAGCCAGCCCAGGGCCATGAGGTCCTTGAACCCTTTGTGAATGCCGGAGATGATGTTGCCGTCGCCCACCGACACAAACACGTTCAAAGGCTGGGTGCTGTCGCCCAGGGGCAAAATCACATTTTCCCAAATTTCAAAAGCCGCGGTTTTCTTGCCTTCCGCCGTGAAGGGGTTGTAGCCCGTATTGCGGCAGTACCAGCCGTAAGCGTTAGCCGCCTCGATGGTCAGGTCGAAGGCCGAGTCATAATTGCCGTCCACCAGGATCACCTGAGCGCCGTACACCAACAGCTGCGCCACCTTGGCCGGGGGGGCCGTGCGCGGGGCAAAGATGACCGCCCGCTGACCCACCGCCGCCGACATGCCCGCCAGGGCCGCACCCGCGTTGCCGGTGGAAGCCGTCACCACCACTTCGGCCCCAATCTGGCGCGCGCGCGCCACCACCACCGAGCTGGCGCGGTCTTTGAACGAGGCGGTCGGGTTGCGGCCTTCGTCCTTCACCCACAGCTGGCGCATGCCCAGCGTCTTGGCCAGGGCCGGCGGCTGATACAGCGGCGTCCAACCCGCGGCGCGCAGAGGCGTGCCCTCGCCGCCC
This sequence comes from Levilinea saccharolytica, assembly GCF_001306035.1. Lineage (GTDB taxonomy): Bacteria > Chloroflexota > Anaerolineae > Anaerolineales > Anaerolineaceae > Levilinea > Levilinea saccharolytica. The sequence continues at coordinate 34,088 of NZ_LGCM01000064.1, read as the reverse complement.
GGATCTGTCACCGGCAGCAGCGGCAAGTAGCGCCACAGCGAAGCATCCGTGCGCGTGGTGATGTCTTCCACCTGATATTTTTTGCGAATACCTTCGTAATCTAAAACCACATCCAAATTGCCGCCGTCAGCCGGGCAGGTGTACTGCACGTCCTCAGGGCCGTACTCCTTGCCGCACAATGAACAGCGGTAACCAACGAACGTCTTTTCCATAGATCCATGCCCTTTCATAAAAGTTAACAGCAAGGTTTACAAACCGCGTTGCCCGCGGACATAGGGTAACCCCAAAGCCGCCGGTGTGCCCATGCGCTTGCGAATGGCCTCGCGCGAGCCCAGAACCAGCACAACCACCGTGAAGGCGTAGGGGAGCATTTGCAGGAAAAATCCGTAATAGGGGTTGTAGTAGAAAGGATTGCGCAGCCCCAGGATGGTGGTCGGCCCCTGAATGTCCAGGATCAAGCGCCGCAGCGCGCCGAAGATGTAGGAGCCGCCCGCCGCGCGGATGGGATCCCATTGGGCAAAGATCACCAGACCCACCGCGATCCAGCCCAGGCCAGCCGAGGTCTTCTCGCTGAACCAACCCGGCGAAATCGCCAGGCTGATGGCTGCCCCGCCCAGCCCCGCCAGCAGACCGCCCACAAAGGTATAGAAATAGCGCAGGCCAATCACGTTAATGCCCTGCGAATCGGCCGCGGACGGGTATTCACCCACCGCGCGTAAATGCAGCCCGGGGCGGGTGCGGTTGATAAAATACCAGGCCAGCGGGAACAGCAGGTAACCAATATAGACCAGCACGCTTTGATTTTTGAAAAGGATATCGCCCAGAATGGGGATATTCACCAGCAGCGGAATGCTGAAAAACGGCAGAGCCGGCACACCCTTCAGGCTGTTCAGACCTTCGCCCAACACCAGGCTCACACCCGAAGCCAAAAAGTTCAACGCCAGGCCGCTCACCACCTGATCCGCCTTCAACGTGATGGAAATGTAGGCGTGGATCTGACTGATCAAACCGGCTGCCAACATGCCCGCCAGGGCGCCCAACCAGGGCGAGCCGCTAGAAGCTGACACACTGTAGGCCGTCATGGCCCCCAGCAGCATCATGCCTTCCACACCCAGGTTCATCACCCCAGACCGTTCGGCGAAGATTTCTCCCACGGTGGCAAACAGCAGCGCTGTTCCCGTGGCGACCCCCGCGGATAATACGATGATCAGGTCCATCTTACTCCTCCATGCGGCGAGTGATGCGAATTGTATACCGGGTAAAGAAATCGCTCGCGATCAACAGCACCATGATCACCCCCTGGATCATGGTGGGTATGCCGTGCGGCTGCATCTCACGTCCCGCCAGGATCAAAGCGCCGAACAGGATGGAAGCGATGATCACACCAAAGGGGTTCAGCTTGGCCAGCCAGGCAATGATGATGCCGGTAAAACCGTAGCCTGGCGAAATGGCTCCTTGAAGCCGGTGAACCACACCTGTGATCTCTGACATACCTGCCAAACCCGCCAGGCCGCCCGAAAGCAGCATCACCAGGATGATGTTTTTGTTGATCGAAATGCCGGCGTAGTGGGCCGCGTTGGGGTTATCGCCGATCAGGCGAATTTCATACCCCCACTGGCTTTTGGTCAAAATCAAGTACACCACCACCGCCGCCAGGAGAGCAAACACCAGGCCCAAATGCGTGGTCAGTCCGCGGAAGGCGGGGATCTCTTTGGCATAGTCGGCCAGGCGCGGCAGCCAGGCGTTGCGCTGGAACATGCGCGTCATCTGAAAACCGCCGTCCGACCACACCGCATAGATAAAATAGTTGTTCCACGAGATGGCAATGTAGTTCATCATCAGGGTTGAGATGATCTCATTGACATTGAAGCGGGCCTTGAGCACCGCAGGAATGAGACCCCACAGCGCCCCAAAGAGAATGCCCGAAGCCATCGTGGTGAGGATGAAGAGCCACTGCGGCGCGTCCTCTGGCAGCACCGGCAAAAGCACGATCAGGCTGGCTCCCCACGCGCCCAGAAAGAACTGCCCCTCCGCGCCGATGTTCCAAATGCGCATGCGGAAGGCAATGGAACAGGCCAGACCCACCAGGATCAACGGAGTGGCTTTCACCAGCGTATCGGAAATCACGCCCACGCTGCCGAAGGACGACTTGGCAATGTGCACATAGGTTTTCCAGGGGTCGCCGCCCGCCAGATGGATGATGAAGGCTCCGATAAACAGCGAAACCACCACCGCCGCCAATGACAGCATCGGTGAAAACCAGGCTGGGGGTTCTTTCAGGCGCGGTTCAACTTTAAAGCGATAGGGAAACCAGTTTTGTCCCGCGGGTTTCGGGGATGGTGAATCAGTCATGGTTGCTTTCTCCTTCCGCGGTCTCAAGCTGTTCCGTGCGCGCGCCCAACATCATCTGGCCGATCTTCTCAATATCGCCGTCGGTCACTTCACCCATAATCTGACCTTCGTAGATGACGTAAATGCGGTCGCTGAGCGCCAGCAGCTCTTCCAGTTCTTCAGAGATCAAAAGGATGGCCGCGCAGTTTTTACGCTGTTCCAGCAGCAAATGCTGCACACCCTCAATGGCGCCCACATCCAGGCCGCGCGTCGGCTGCACCGCCACCATCAAAGCCGGCTGGCTGGAAATTTCCCGCGCCAAAATGACCTTTTGCAGATTGCCGCCCGACATCAAACGCACCGAGGTCTGGGTGGAGGGGGTCATAATATCGTAGGTGTCTTTCAGGCGCTTAGCGTAATCATCCGCCGCCGGAGCGTTAATCATCCAGCCGCGCCCAATCGGCGCCTGTTTGTAATTCTTCATGATCACGTTGTCGGTCATGCTTAAATTGGGGGCCGTGCCTACGCGGGTGCGGTCCTCAGGAACCAGCGACACCCCTGAGGTGATGCTGCGCTTGACCGATTGGTTGGTGATGTCCTCCCCCTGCACGAAGATCTTGCCGCCCGTCACCTTGCGCAGCCCGGCGATCACCTCGGCCAATTCACTTTGGCCGTTGCCCGCCACGCCCGCCAGGCCCACAATCTCACCCGAATTCACCGTCAGCGATACCCCGCGCAGCGCGGGCAGGCCCTTATCATTCATGGCCTGCACATTCTGCACTTGCAGCACCATGCCGCCTACCTGGCAGGGTTCTTTTTCGATATTGAATTCCACATCGCGCCCCACCATCAGGCGCGCCAGATCTGCCCGTGTCACCCCATCCACGCTGATGCCCTGCGAAGTCACTTTGCCCTTGCGCATCACCGTCACGCGGTTGGAAATGCTGGTGATTTCGTGCAGTTTATGGCTGATAAAGATGATGGACTTTTCCTGCTTCGTCATCGAGCGCAGGGTCATGAAAAGCTCTTCAATTTCTTTCGGCGCCAACACCGCCGTGGGCTCATCCATAATCAAGATGTTAGCTCCGCGGTAAAGCGCCTTTAAGATTTCAACGCGCTGCTGTTCACCCACCGATAGCTGCCAGATCTTCGCACGCGGGTCCACTTTTAACCCGTATCGCTCGCCCAGGGCTGCCACCGCATCTTCGTACTTGCGGATGTTCATGATAAAGCGCGGTTCTTTCAATCCCAACAAAATGTTTTCAGTCACATTTTGCGAAGGAACCAGCATGAAATGTTGGTGAATCATGCCGATCCCCGCACGGATGGCATCAGCTGGGGAAGTAAAGTTCACCGGCTGCCCATTCACCGTGATCGTACCGTAATCAGGGCGGTACATACCCGCCAGAATGTTCATCAGGGTGCTTTTTCCAGCGCCGTTTTCGCCCAGCAGCGCGTGGATCTCACCCTTTTGAAGGTCAAAATTAACATGATCATTTGCCAAAACGCCCGGAAATCGCTTGACAATCCCGCGCATTTCAACCACATTCACCGCTAGGTTGGCGTTGCTCTCCTGATCCATAGCTCTACCTCTACACCCTTCCAGGGTCTCTCTCTCCGGGTGTTCCGGAAGAAAGGGGACAGGCCCCAAACCGTGCGGCCTGTCCCCCACAACACTTACAGACTACTGAGGCAGTTCAGCGGTGACGCCCTCAGCCCAGAAGCGCATGCAGTACTTGCACTCCAAACCAGGAGCTCCCGGAGGGAACTGATCCAGATCCGACTGCGACATCTTCTCGCCTTCCGGAACGACGATATTGCCAGCGTTGTCCTTCAGCGGGCCAGCGAAGACGTCAAAGCGGGTAAATTCGCCCGCCAGCATTTTGGCCAGGGTGTCTTTCACCATCTTCATATCTTCTTCGGGCAGTTCCTTCTGGCCCTTGGTCATTTCCTGGCCTTCCATCAGGCCGTAAATGCCCAGACCGCCGGTGCTCACATCAAAGTAATCCCAGCCCACTTTGTAGGTGCCGTCTTGCAAACCGGTGATCACGCGCACGAATTCGGGGCCCCAGTTCCAATAGGGGGCGGTCAGACAAGAATCCGAGGTGCAGGAGCCGGACCAGTCATAGGTGATGCCCCACTTGCCCGGGCGAGCCTCAGCGGCCAAAGCCGGGGCGGGGGTGTCGGCGCCGGTGTAAACGATGTGGGCGCCCGCGTCAAACAGGGAGTCGGCACCCTGGCGTTCGATCACAGGATCGTGCCAGGTGTTGATCCAGCGCACATCCATCGTGCACTCAGGGCAGGTCTTGCGCATGCCGATGGCAAACGCGTTGCCCAGGCGCAGTTCTTCGGGGATGGGGAAGGTGGCGATGTAGCCGATCTTGGTCTCGCCGTCCATCTTGGCCCGCGACCCAGCCATCATGCCGGCCAGGTACTTCATCGATTCCATTGCGCCAAAGAGGTTACCAAAGTTGGTGCTGTTGGATTTGTAACCGCTGATGTGGATGAAATAGGTATCCGGGAAGTCAGGGGCAACCACTTCCATGGAGTCCATATAACCAAAGGAGCCGCCAAAGATCACATTGAAGCCCTTGCGAGCCAGCGCGCGGAAAACCTGCTCCGCGTCGGCGCCTTCAGCCACGTTCTCAATGTAAGCCGCATTCACATCCGGCATTTTTTCCATGACGTATCGCAGGCCGTCGTACTGCGCCTGAGACCAACCACCGTCATCGTGAACACTCAGCATCACGAAAGCCGCGTTGTATTTGCCTTCCACCACGTCCGGGATTTGCAGTTCGCCCGTCGCGGGGGCCGCCGGTTCGGCGGGAGCCGCCGGTTCCGCAGGGGCCGCAGGTTCGGCCGGGGCAGCCGGTTCAGCCGGAGCCGCCGGTTCCGCCGGGGCGGCCGGTTCGGCAGGGGCCGCGGGCGTGCAGGCAGTCATCATAAAGATCACCACCAACAGCGCAGCCATCATGCGCCACAACACTGTCTTTTTCATTTCAACTCCTCCATACTTACTTAAGAATGGAACATCAGTGGACTCATAAGCGACTTCACTCAAACTACACAGATCGCAGGATCATCACCTCCTTCCGATCCAACTCATTTGAAGGCTGATACGGGGGAACGCAATCGTCGTTTCCTCGCAAACTCGCCCCCACCTGTGAGAATCACAGGCCTGGCGCGTTCGTGAAACTGCTTTTGCACGTTCAAGAATAGTTTAATTTTACAGCCAATTACAAGTGCCATCTGTCAAACAACATTAAGATATATGGTCAAACCATCACGGCCAGTCGGCGTTCACGCCCGCCGACCACCACTTCATGCACACTTTGCAGCCCAACTGCATTTCAGGGAATTGATCCAGGTCAATCTGCTCCAATTTATATCCATCTGCAACGATCAGATTACCCTTGTTGTCGGTGATTGGCCCCTGGAAAACACTGAAGCGGTTAAAACCGCCGTCCTGCATCTGCCGCAGCAGGGCGCGCACCTGGTTCAGCGTCCCATCCGGCAGTTCCGCCGCCCCAGCGGTCAGCTCCTGCCCAGGCATAAATCCGTATAAGCCCAAACCGCCCGAATCGCCGTCAAAATAATGCCATCCGGGTTTATAGGTCTTGTTCAGCAAGCCTTCCACCACCTCTTTGTACACCGGTCCCCAGTTCCAATACGGCGCTGTCAAACAGGCGGGGCTGGTGCAGGAGCCTACCCAGTCAAACGTCACGCCCCATTTGCCTTTGATTTCAGCTGCATCGGCCACTGCGGGCGTATCCGCTCCCGAAAGCACCACCTGCGCCCCGGCGTCAAACATTTCCAACGCCACGCGTTTTTCCACCACCGGGTCGTGCCAGGTGTTCAGCCAGCGCACATCCATGGTGCATTCTGAGCAGGTCTTGCGCATCCCCAGGGCAAAAGCGTTCCCCAAACGCAGCTCTTCCGCAATCTGGTAGGTGGCCATATACCCCAGGCGCAAATTGCCGTCCATCTCAGCCCGCTCTCCGGCCAGCATGCCCGCCAGATACAGGGCTGTTTCCATCGCGCCCATCAGGTTGCCAAAATTGGTTGTGTTCGATTTGGTTCCGGAAATATGAATAAAATAGGTATTCGGAAAATCGTTGGCCACCCGCTCCATCTGATCCATAAAGCCAAAGGAGGTTGCAAAGATCAAATCGAACCCTTTGGCCGCCAACGCTCGGATAACAGGCTCAGACTCATCCCCTTCCGGGACGTTTTCCACATAAACAGTCTGTATGCCTGGAACTTGCTGTGCCACATATTCCAGGCCTTCGTAATGTGCCTGGGACCAGCCCTGATCGTTCTTCGGGCCGATTAAAACCATCGCCACACTGAACTTGTCCGGATCGGGATCCGGCACAGAAACCCGCGGGCCGCAGGCCGTTAACGCCAGACCCGCCACCAACACCACGCTGACCAACCGCCACATCGTCCGAAAGGACATAGGTCCTCCTAACTCCGGGTTTCGCAGGGTGGGTTTGTCAAACCTGACAAACCCACCCAATTGTTGTTATCGTATTTGGTTACGGAACAATCCAGGTTCCGGTCTCGCCGCGCAGCGCACGCCCGATATTTTCCGGGTTGGTGATCAGCGCCTGCTTGCCGCCGTTTTCCAGGAAGCGCAAAATGGCCTGGATCTTGGGCAGCATGGAGCCCTTCGCAAAGTGGCCTTCTTCCATATACTGCTTGGCTTCAGCCACCGTCATGCGGTCGATCCATTTCTGATCGGGCTTGTTGAAGTTGATCGCCACTTTTTCCACAGCGGTGGAGATGACGAACAGATCCGCGTTGATCATGTTGGAGAGGATCGCGGAGCCAAAATCCTTATCAATCACCGCTTCCACGCCGTGCAGTTTGCCGGCTTCGTCTTCCACCACCGGGATACCGCCGCCGCCCACCGCGATGACCACAAAGCCGCTCTTCACCAGCGACTGAATGGCATCCGCTTCCACAATCCGCTGCGGGATGGGGGACGGAACCACACGCCGCCAACCGCGGCCAGCATCTTCCACCACCACCCAGCCTTCTTTCTCAGCTTTTTCATGCGCCATTTCCGCGCTCATGAACGAGCCAATCGGCTTGGTGGGGTTCTGGAAAGCCTTGTCGTTGCGGTCCACGATGGTCTGGGTCACCACAGCCACGGCTTGCTTGTTCATGCCGCGCGCCACAAACTCGTGATTCAGCGCCTGGGCGAACATGTAACCGATGGAGCCTTGCGAATCAGCGCCGCAGTAATCCAACGGAACTTCATGCAGCTCATGGCGCGACAGCTCGGAGCGGCGCAGAATGAACCCCACCTGGGGGCCGTTGCCGTGCGAAATCACCACATCCCAACCCTGCTCCAGCATGTCCACAATGTGATGCATGGACTCGGCGCCGGCGTCAAATTGATCCTTAATGCTCTTGCGCTTCTCATCTTTAATCAGCGAGTTGCCGCCCACAGCCACAACTGCTACGCCTTTTTTAACCATTGGTAATCTCTCCTCAAATTCGTTAAATCGTTTTAATCGGCGCCAGGGGGCAGGGTGCTAAGGCCCTGTCCCCCTGACCAGTTTGACTGCTTAGCTCATGGTCAAAGCCATGACCGCTTCCTGCGCGTGCATGCGGTTCTCGGCTTCATCGTACACCACAGAGTGGGGGCCGTCCATCACGCCGTCGGTCACTTCGATGTTGCGGTCCGCGGGGAGCGGGTGCATGTAGATGGCATCCGGTTTGGCCAGGGCCATCTTGCGCTCGTCGGTAATCCAGTGGGAGTACTTCTTGATGATCTCGGCGCCCTGAGCGGCATCCGGGGTGTGCACCATCGCGCCCCAAGATTTGGCGTAGATGATATCCGCGTCTTTAAAGGCGGCTTCCATGTCATCGGTGACTTCAAAGCCAGCCCCATAGCGGCGCGCCTGTTCCTGGGCCATTTCCATGATTTCGGGCATCAGTTTGAATTCCGGCGGATGAGCCAGAACCACGTCCAGGCCAAAGCGGGGCATTTGCAGAATCAGCGACTGCGGAACCGACATGGGTTTCTGGTAGGAAGCGGCATAGGCCCAAGATACCACCATCTTCTTGCGGCGCAGATCGCGGCCCTTCTTTTCCACAATCGTCATCAGGTCGGCCAGGCACTGGAAGGGGTGGTAGATGTCGCACTGCATGTTGAGCACAGGCACGCGGGAGTATTTGGCAACTTCATTTAAATAACCATTGCCAATGCCCCAATCCACGTGGCGGATGGCGATGCCATCGAAATAGCGGCCGAAGATCTCACCAATTTCTTTGGGGGTGTCGCCGTGGGAAATCTGGGTGGTCTTGCTTTCGATGAAGGCCGCGTGGCCGCCCAGGTGGGCCATACCCGCTTCAAAAGAGCCGCGGGTGCGGGTGCTGCTGAAGAAGAACAGCATGGCCAAAACTTTGTCGCGCAGGATGGCGGTCGATTCGTTCAGCGCGCGCTTGCGCTTCAGATCAAACGCCACATCCAATACGGTTTCCACTTCTTCTTTGCTGAAGTCCAGGTCACCAATCAAGTCACGACCGTGAAGAAACGTTTGCATTTTTAACTCCTTCGTAGTGTTTTTAGATTAAGGTACAAATGAACCGTGTTTGCTCAGATGTTCAATCGATACGTTCGGATCGCTCTCGAACACCTCCTCATGGGTTTGTCTTATTATTCCGTCTCACACCCGAACTGCGTCCGCATCTCTGCGGCCTGCGAACGCTCCTGCGGGCTAAGTTTGGAGTTTTCGGCCGTCTGTTTCCACAAGGCACACACCGCCGGGCGCGCGTCGCCGCTTTGAGCGGCCTGCTCACTCAGGCGCTGCGCCTGAGCCCAATCACCCGTGCGGGCGAAACCTTCGATAAAGGGCAGCAGTTCCACCAGGTCTTGCGCCTGATATCCCTGAGCCGCCGCTTCATTCCACAAATCCACTGCCTTGGACCATTCCGCCGTCTGGCGGGCCAGATCCGCTTTCTGATAATAATAACACCAGTCTTGTTCCGGCTGCGGGCCCAGTGCATCGGGCGGGGTCGCCGCGGAGGGGCTGTCTTGAATCTGCTTCAGGTTCGAAATCGGCAGCACCTTGCGCACCCGTTCCGGCATCCCGCCGCGCACCTTATCTTTGGGGGCTGCAAAATGCAGGCAGCCGCCTTTGCGGTTATACACCGCCACCACGCTGTCGCTGCTGCCCGAAAAGCGCAGGTTGCGGTAGCTGTGTTCCACCACCTGCCCCTTCTCCACCGTCAGGTCCTTGCCAAGCCGCAAAGAAAGGTCAAAATACTTATACGCCAAATCCCGGCGGGTTTGCTGAGGCGCATAAGTCCAATCCAACACCGGCCACAGGTCATTATCGCTGAAGCGGAAGAGCGGAATCTCATCCGAAACCACGATGGTACCCGGGGCCAACTGCGGCGCGCGCCAGGTCATCTGCCAAAAATAAGCGCGCAGGTTTTGCCATTCCTCGCGGTACACCAACGCATTGTTAAAATGCGCCCCCACTGCCAGCGCCAGCAAGACCGAAAACACCAGGGCCTGTTTGCCGGGCCGCAGGAAAAGGTCCACCAGCGCCACGGTCACCAGACAGGCCCCCAGCATAAACGGCAGCATGGAGCGGTCCCAGGGGAAACTGGTTTCCAACGGCACGCCCGCCGCCCAAAACGGCACGCCTGCCCCCGCCAAAGCCAGCCCGCCCAAACCCAAAGCCCCGCGCGCCCAGGAAGCCGACTCAGACTGCGGTTCGGAGTTCCAGCGGCTCAGGTAGAACCAGGCCAGCGCCAGTGCCCCCAAAACCAGCCCCGCCATCATCACCCGATTTTGCCAGCCGCCCGCCGGAAGCACCGCCGCCTGACGCCAGGAAAGGGCCGTCACCGTCAGCACATCCCCCGCCGCGCGCTGAAGCAAATGCAGCAGCGCCTGCACAGGTTGGGCTTTCAGCTCATCCATCAGACTCAGCTGGTAGGTGGGGAACTTAAAGATCAGCGTGCGCCACACCCCAAAAGCCGCCAGCGCGACCCAAAACGGCAGGGTGTGCAGCCCAACGCGCCGCAGCAGCCGCCGTCCCAGCGGTTCGCCCGCCTGCCGCAGCCGCATCCCCACCAAAACGGGCCGCAGCAGCTCCAGCCCCACAAAGTATTCCAACGAGAAAAAGCCCAGCGATGAAACCCAGGCGCCCACCCGCCAAAACCAGGCGGTTCGCCCCGGCTCCAGCGATTTGAGCATGGCGCCCAACGAGAACAAGAAAATATTAAGAATGGTAAAGTGCAGAATAAATTGAACAGCGATCGGCTGCTGCTGAAAGCCCGGAAAGAGCACAAACAACAGCGCCGCCCAACCCAATTTACGCTCTTCCTTCGGCCACACCAGGCGCAGCACCCACCACAGCAGCATGCCGCTCCCCCAGCGCAGCGCCAGCAGCAGCAGGTGATAGCCCAGCGGGCTTTCGCCCAGAATGGGCGTCACCAGGGTGTACACCCACCCCGAAAACGGCCGGTCGGCCGCCACAAACGCCCGAAAACTGCCCGGTCCCAAAACATGAAACGTGTAAATGTACAGCCAATCATCCCCATAAAACCCAAACCAGGGGATAAACACCCCAAAACCCAAAATCACCGCTGCCGCCAGAGCGATGGGAAAAGAACGGTGGGTGAGCCGGGGCAAAGACATCAATCGATCGGTGAAGGGTCTCAAAGGGGCGGGAAAGGGCCAAAAGCGCCCTCCCCCGCCCCCAGGGTTAACCTGGAATTACTCCATCTTGCCCAAAACGAGCGCGATCAAGGCCATGCGCATGACCACACCGTTGAAGGCTTCCTGCCAGTAGCGCGACCAGCGGGTGATGTCGACATCGGGAGGAATTTCGTCCATGCGGGGCAGAGAGTGCAGCAGGATCGCATCGCTCTTGGCCTTCTTGGACAGCAGTTCGCGGGTGATCTTGTAGTTATCGGGGGTCATCCCGTGTTCGCCAGCTTCCTGGCGGGACTTGGTGTAATCGGGCTGAACCACAGGCTCGACCAGGATCACATCGGCTTCGGCAATCGCCTGTTCCACATGCTCAACTTCGCGGAAGTCCACGCACAGATCGGTCAGTTCCTGCTTGAATTCCGGCTTCAGGCCCATGTCGGGGGGCGCCACGAAGGTCACAGGGCAGTCGAACTGGGAGAGGGCATAGCCCAGGGAGTGCATGGTGCGCATGCGCATATCGCCAACCGCCAACCAGCGCAGACCGTCAATGCGGCCCTTCTCGCGCAGCACGGTGTACAGGTCGGTCAGGATCTGGGTGGGGTGTTCGCCCCAGCCGTCACCACCGTTGATGATCGGAACCGAAGACCACTTGGCGGCTTCATGGGGAGCGCCCTGCTGGAAGTGGCGCATGACGATCACGTCGCCGTAGAACTCCAGCATTTTGACGGTGTCTTTGATCGATTCCTGATACCAGTCGCCCGCGCGGGTCATCTTGGCATCGGAGAAACCGGTCACATGGCCGCCCAGGCGGTGCATGGCCGATTCGTGGGCCAGGCGGGTGCGGGTGGAGGGCTGATAGAACGCCGTCACCAGCGTCTTATCCGCGCACAGGTCATCGTTGCGGCGGTTGCGGGCAATCGGTTCCAACTGTTCGGCGATCTCGAACACGCGGAAGAACTCCTGGCGTTCGAAATCTTTCAGGGACAGAATATCACGACCAGCAAAGCTACGCATTTTTAAATCTCCTTATCAAAATAGTGTTGTTTGGGTTACAAAACGTTCAAACCAGTGTCTGGTGGATTGAGTGAGTCTCGGTTGAGCAGCGAATGAACCTCCTTGTTTTAAGATGAGATGACGGATCATCCCACGCGGCGTACCACGTGGAAGCGGAAATATCCGGGGAGAAAATAGCTGTAGGAATAGTCCACCACCTGCCCCTCACCGCTGAACAGGCGCGCCGTGAACATCAGCAGCACGTCGCCGCGCTGAATTTCCAGCGCGCGGGCAATTTCGGACGAAGCCGCCACCGCGTGAATTTCGGTGAGTGAATTGACCAGCGGTGGCGAGCCTCGCCGCAGCAAAAAATCGATAACGGAACCAGTAAAACCATCCTGTAAATCATCCAGGGTCAGGAATTCTTCCGGCAGCAGGTCAATCAAATAGGCCACTGGCCGGTCTTCGGCCTGAATCACACGCGATACCTCTAAGAGGGGCGTTCCCTCTGGAACCGATAAAATAGCCGCCTGATCCTGGTTAGCGCTCAAACGCATCACTTGCAGCGTTCCCAGCGTCACTTCCAACCCAATTTTTGCCGCGAGGCTTTCAATGCTTTGCAGCACTTCCAAACCGCTTTCAATCACATGGTTATGACTGACCACGAAGGTGCCCACACCCTGCCGCCGCCGGATCAACCCCTGGCCTTCAAAGGTGCGCATGGCTTCGCGCAGGGTTGCGCGCGAAACGCCCATACGCCGCGCCAGTTCGGGCTCGGTCGGCAGCCGGTCGCCCGCAGGTGTGAGCGCAATCAAATCCGCCAGCTGAGACTGCAGCCGCTGAAATGGGTGGCGCTCGGAGGTATGCGGGGCATTAAGCGATGGCATCTTCAATCTCTGACCTATCTCTTTCGCCTATTCCAAAACCGGCACAAAGCCAAACTGGGTCACATCCACCAAACCCAGGTCCGAAATGCGCAGTTCGGGGATGACCACCAGCCCCAGCAGGCTCACCTGCATATTGGGGTTGTTCAACGTGCATCCACAGGCGCGGTAGCCTTCCAGCACCGTAGCCGCAGCCGCCGCCACCTGCCCCGCCGGTTCCGACGACATGATCCCGCCCACGGGCAGCAGCAGCTTGCCGATGACTTCGCCGTTGCGCACCACCACCTGCCCGCCGCCCCATTCCGCCAGGGCGTTCACCGCCGCGGCTATGCACTCGTCATCCGAGCCCACCACAATCAAATGGTGGCTGTCGTGCGCCATGGTGGTTGCCACCGCACATTTTTGGTCAAAGCCCAGGCCGTGAACCAGCCCCAACTGCACGCGGCCCGAGCCGTGGTGGCGCTCCACCAGAGCCAGCTTGGCCACATCTTTTTCAAAGGATGCCCGCACCTCACCGTCCTGCACCGGCAGCTCCAGGCGCAGGTGGCGCGTGGGGGCCTGATTCTCGATGATCCCAATCACATTGGCCGTCACACAGGCGCGCCCCGTGGGCGAAGTCAGCCGAAAATCAGCGGCGTTCAGCTTGCGCGGCAGATGCACCGAATGCAGCGCCCAATCGGGCACACAAGAAGGCGGAAGTTCCACCACCCACTGGCCATGTTCCGCCAGCACCCGCCCCTGGGCAATGACCACTTCCGCCTGGAAATTCACCAAATCCCGAGTCAGCACCACATCCGCGTACCGGCCCGGGGCAATCATGCCCATCTCGCGGCTCACCCCGAAATGCTCCGCCGTGTTGATCGTGGCCATTTGCACGGCCGTCATAGCCGGAATGCCGTTGGCGATGGCGTGGCGCACAGCGCGGTCCATATGGCCTTCATAGGCCAGGGTGGCCGCGTGCGCGTCGTCGGTGCACAGGATGAAATTGCGCGGGTCGAGGCCCATCTCCGTCACCGCTTTGGACTGCTCAGCCACATCGTGCCAGGCCGAGCCGTAGCGCATCATGGATTTCATCCCCTGGCGCACGCGCGCCGCGGCGTCTTCTTTGCGGGTTCCCTCATGGTCGTCAGACGGGCCGCCCGCCGCATAGCCGTGGAAAGCCAGGCCCAAATCCGGCGTGGGGTAATGCCCGCCGATCACCTTTCCAGCCGCACGCGCAGCCGACATTTCCGCGTGCATTTTCTCATCACTATTGAACACACCGGGGAAGTTCATCACCTCGCCCAGGCCGATGATGCCCGGCCACTGCACTGCCGTTTCCACATCCTCCGGCGTAATCGCCGCGCCGGGGGTTTCCATGCCGGGGGCCGAGGGCACGCAGGAGGGCACCTGGGTAAAGACATGCACCGGCTGTTGGGCAGCTTCGTCCACCATCAGGCGCACGCCCTTCAAGCCGAACACATTGGCAATTTCATGCGGGTCAATGAACATGCCGGTTGTGCCGCGCGGGGCCACCGCGCGCACAAACTCAGTCACGGTCAAATTGCCCGACTCAACGTGCATATGTCCATCCAAAAGCCCCGGCACCAGATAGCGCCCGTTGGCTTCAATCACCTGCGTGTGCGGGCCCACCGTATGGCTGGCGTCTGGCCCCACATAGGCAATGCGGTCCCCCACCACGGCGATATCCGTATCCGGGATAAATTCGCCTGACTGCACGCACACCCAAATACCTTTGCGAATCACCATATCAGCGGGCTTGCGGCCCACAGCGCAATCTACCAGCGGACGAGCATCTTTGAGAATAAAATGATCCAGGCTCATGCGGCTCCCATCCTCTCAGGCATACCGAACCAGGTAAAGCGGCCTCACTCGCCGCGAACCAAACGGCGCGAAGCGCGGTTGTGGCGCTCCACATGTACGGGCAGATCCAGCCCCACCAACTGCTTTTCGCGAACCACCACCTTGCCTTGCACCACGTTCCAATCCACCCGCGGGGTGCTGCACAGCAGCACCGCCGCCAGGGGATCGTGCAGAGCCCCGGCAAAATCTAATTGATTCAAATCCACCGCCACGAAATCGGCGCATTTCCCCACTTCCAACGAGCCGATATCGCTGCGCCCCAACACCTGGGCGCCGCCGCGGGTGGCAATTTCCAACGCCTCGCGCGCCGTCATAATCGGCGGGGCCTTGGGGTCCGAAAGGGACGCGCCCAACAGGCCCGCCCGCAGCCGCGCCACCAACAGCGCCTGGCGGGCTTCCAGCATCAGGTTCGAGCTGTCGTTGCTGGCCGAGCCGTCCACGCCCAGCCCCACCTTGACCCCCGCCCGCCGGTATTCATAGATGGGGGCAAAGCCGGAAGCCAGGCGCATGTTCGAGCCGGGGCAGTGGGCCACGCCGCAGCCTTCGCGCGCGAACATCTTGACTTCTTCTTCGTTAATATGAACCGCGTGGGCAAACCACACGTCCTGCCCCACCCACCCCAGCGATTCCATGTACGCGCCGGGCCGATGGCCGAATTTCTCCAGGCAGAAGGACTGCTCATCCTCCGTCTCGGCCAGATGGGTGTGCAGATGCACCCCGTACTGGCGCGCCAGCACCGCGCTTTCGCGCATCAGCGCGCCGGTGACGCTGAACGGCGAACAGGGCGCCAACACAATCTGCACCATCGAACCCGCTTTGGGGTCGTGGTAACGTTCAATCAGGCGCACACTATCTTTCAGGATGAAATCTTCGCTGTCCACCACGCTGTCGGGGGGCAGCCCGCCCTGACTTTCGCCCAGGCTCATCGAACCGCGCGAAGCGTGCAGACGCAGCCCCACGCTGGCCGCAGCTTCAATTTCGTCATCCAGACTGGAGCCGTTGGGGAACAAGTACAGGTGGTCAGAAGCCGTGGTACAACCAGACAGCGCTAGCTCGGCCAGCGCTGTCTGGGTAGAAATCGCGATATCTTCGGAGGTCATACGCGCCCAAATCGGATAAAGGGTCTTCAGCCAGTTGAACAGGTTGGCGTTTTGGGCCTCCGGCACGGCGCGCGTGAGGGTCTGGTAAAAATGGTGATGGGTGTTGATCAGCCCCGGCAGAACCACGTGCCCGCTGAGGTCCAGAACCTCATCGGCGCTTTGGGGTAAATCCTGACTGAGCCCCACCTGCTCAATAAACCCATCGCGGATAAACAAACCACCGCCAGGAATCTCCCGACGGTGGTCATCCATCGTCACTAACAGGGTAGCGTTCTTAACCAGAAGAGTAGCCATTTTGAGATTCCTGAATATATCAGTGGGTCGGCTAATGGGGATTGCTCAACAATTGATATATTCAGTTTAATAACAAATTCTCAAAATGTCAATTGTCTGACAACATGACTTTTGTCACTTGTCTGACAATTCCGCCCCCCGCAAGGTGTTCTGCATGAGCATGGCGATCGTCATCGGCCCTACACCGCCCGGAACGGGTGTGATGGCCCCGGCCACTTCCTTCACTTCCTCAAAATCCACATCCCCTACCAGGCGGCTGCCCTTGGGATGGGTGGGGTCTTCGATGCGGTTGATGCCCACATCAATCACCACCGCGCCGGGTTTCACCCAGCTGCCCTTCACCATATTCGGCCGCCCCACGGCAGCGATGAGCACATCCGCCTGACGCACCACCGAAGGCAGGTCTTTGGTGCGCGAATGGCAAATGGTCACCGTGGCGTTGGCGCGCACCAGCAGCAGCGCCACCGGCATACCCACAATGTTGGAGCGGCCCAACACCACCGCGTTGCAGCCTTCCAGCTTGGGGATAACCGTCTGCGCCAGCACCAGCGAACCGGCGGGCGTGCAGGGCACAAACAGCGGGTCGCGGCCCTTCTGCGCCAGGCGCCCGATATTGATGGGGTGGAAGCCGTCCACATCTTTCTCAATGCTGATGGCGCGCAGCACCTTTTCTTCATCCAAATGCGAAGGCAGCGGCAGCTGCACCAAAATGCCGTGCACGCGCGGGTCAGCGTTGAGCTCGCTCACCAGCCCTTCCACCTTGTCCTGGGTGGCGTCCGCGGGCAGTTCAAAACCAAAGGATTCAATCCCCAATTCCGCGCAGGCTTTGCGCTTGGAGCTGACATACACATGCGAAGCCGGATCGTCGCCCACCAGCACCGTCGCCAGTCCCGGCCGCGATTTTCCTGCCGCCACCCGTTCCGCAACCGCCTTGCCAACCTCCGCACGCACATTTGCAGCAACGGCTTTTCCATCAATAATTTGTGCAGTCACCGTCGTTTCTCCTTTCCATGCTCACAGTTGATTCACAGCGAGAATCCGCCTCGCTTAAAGATCCCAAAACTCTAAAATCATTATATCTTAACCAGCCTTCGCAGGCGGCTGCTTTTGTTCCATCCAGCCAGGGCTATTTCATATTCCACTGTCATTCCCTTGACGACAGATTGAAGGATGTAAGATTACAAAAGAAAGATGAGGCGAGCTGCGCTTCAACACACAGCCCGCCTTTTATACTGTTTGAAAATAATCAAGTTAAGAACGGTTCAGCGCAGGATCAGCGGCAGGAACAGTGTGTGTCCTTTCACGGTCAGGGTAATCTCCTGCACGTATCCCTCTTCAGTCATTGCTACCTGCTCCCAGTATTCATCGTTGCTCATCTGGAACACCGGGCTAGTAGGGTCATTGCCCTGCACAAGGATGAGAATGGGGATATCCGCCGGAGGCGGCTCCAAATGCAGCAGTTCCTGGTTCTCGGCGGTCAGTTGGAATGTGCGTATATACTGCTGTTCGCCGAGTGGGGACAGAAACGTGACCTGCACATCCCCTTCACCCAAAGGGAAACCTGTTCTGGATTGGAGATTGAGCAGCAGATTGGCGCCTTCCACCACAGGCAAGTTGGGGCGGTTTTCACGACCTCCTTCGCCAAGGTCTTCGCCGCTTTCCCAATCCCGGTTGCCTCTAGAGGTCACAGCACATCCAGAAACGGTCCACCCCGCATCACCAAAGAATCCGTGCCAGAAGAACACTTTATCTGCGTCTTCGCCATAGGTTTCATGCAGGATATTATAGACCTGCTGCATATTGTCAATCTGAGTATATGTGCCGCCTGCCTGTTTTTGCAGGAGGAGATCTTTGATGTCTGTAAAAGAGAGGGAAAACGGGTCGTCATCGCTCGCAGGGCTGTCATGCAGGTCATACAGGATAGCGGCAACAGCAACATCTTCTCGTTGAAGTACGCTGCCGTCGCTGCCAGTTTCTGTATGCCAGGGTGTGTACTGGGTTTCCAGATCCAGGAATCCGCTGTAGATTCCCGCTGTGCCCTGGTTGACATATTCCCCCAGGGCATCTGCCCAGAACACGGCCCAGCCTTCAGCCCACGAATCGCTGGTGGTTGAATTGAGGAATCCCTTGTGATTGCCGCAGTCCCTCGTCACATGAGCGGTCATATTGGTTTCAAACATCACGTGGTGGAAATATTCATGCCATTCCCGGTTTTCCGGGCGGTTCCGCGAGGTAATGGTTGAATCATCGGCAAAAATGGTAATGGTATTCGTCGAGTAATAATAGGCGGTTCCGTGATCAGAAAATGCTTCTACGATCACAGGCGCGAGGTTATTGGCTTCCAGCACCTGAACGGTAAAATCTTCTGCCTGTTCCAGATGATAAAACATGTATCCCAAATCATTCAGATTCAGCATGTCTGCAAGGGGCAAATTGGTATTGCCGCCAGAGAGGAGGTAGGAGCTGCTGAATTCCAGGTCTCGTCGAATTTCGGTTTTCTTAACCAGAAAATTTGCGGTCTCCACGTAAGGAAGGGGATCATCCAGGAGTGGGGGCATGTAGTGGATGGTAAAACCGCCCAATCCCGGGCTGCTGCTGTGCGGCTGGATAAGAGATGCCCGCACACGGAAATTCCCTGCTGTATCCTGCGGTACTTCGAATTGATATTCTCCAGCGTCTGCGCCGTGGCCGCCTTTGGTGGTGGTGCTTCCGAACACATGGCCGTCTTGGATCAAATCCACCTTAAGGTTTTTCAAGGGAAGAGCGGGCTGGCCGCGTTGCGCATTGGGGACTCTCACCGCACCGTGGATGATGATGGTGGGCGGCGGGGGAGGAGCAGATCCCACAGACGCTCGTTCCACGGTTTTGTAGATCGTTCCAGATGCCGTTCGTCCGCCGATGGCGTAGATGGAACTGCCTAATGAAGCCGCGCCCAAGGCTTCACGCGCTGTTACCAACGAAGGCTCCGTGCTCCAGGCGGAAAGATTGCCGTCCGATTGAATGGCAGCGCTGATGACGGTCTTGAGCGGTGCGCTGCCCACGGACGGATTATATCCACCCATCACATAAACCCTTCCATTGCTGATGGTGGCCGCCGCCGCAATTCGCATATTTGGAATAGCGCTGGTTGTGCTCCACACAATGCTGCCGTCACCCTGAATGGCACCAACCTGCGTGGTTGTGTCATCTTCGTCCTCGCCATAACCCCCAATTAAATAAATGCGGTTTTCCTGTGCTGCCGCGGCAAATACGGAGCGGCCTTCCGGCAGCGGAGTGGTCGCCTCCCAACTGCCCAGCGAGCCGTCACCCTGGATGGGCGCACGAATGCAGTCGGTGATCTTGCCGCCCATATCATCCATTCCGCCAAAGACGTACAGGTATCCAAGATATGCGGCAGCTCCAGGTGTGTTTCTGCTTTGAGGCAGCGAGGTGGTATCCTGCCAGGTTCCCAGGGAACCATCCGTATTGATGGACGCAACTTCAACCGCATCGGTGCTGCCGCCCACAACATAAAGAAAGGAATCAGCAGCCAGCATGGCAGGATTGTAATGCTCATGATTCAGTGGTGAAGTATCGTTCCATGTAGAAATTGTGCTGCCGGATTGCAGGGCAAATTCCACGCTGGTCAGCGCGTCAAATTGACCCTGTCCTCCTGCTACATAAATCGCATTGGAGGTGGCGGCAGTACCAAAATATTCGCGTGTGGCATTCAGCGCCGGCGCTGTCTGCCAGTTCCCCAGGGAACTGCCCTCCAACTGCAGCGGGCTGGATGCACTGGCTGCGGAGGAAGGTTGAAATACACCCGGCATTGACAGTGTAAATATCAAGATCGCAATGAATACGTGCAGAGGAGCTTTATTCATGGGATCACCGATTGTTGAGGAAGGAGGAAATGGATTCGGGCAAACGCCTCATCTGCAAATCATTCTAGCAAAAAGCGAATTGCATTTCAATAAGCCAGATTTCACTGTTTTAGGCCGCAGCGCCCAATTCTCACCCAGAAATCCCAATTACTAAGGCCCTAACTTCTTTCCCCATGATATAATAATCATGTTCGATTTCCCTTCTATTCTCTGCGGAGGCTCCCTCATGGAAATTTCCAGCACTCAGTTCAAGCACTGCGACCTTGTCAAAATTGTCGGTCGCGTGGACAGCTCCACCGCCCCTCAAATGGCCGAGGCGCTCAATGCAATCATGGATGCCGGACGCTATAAAATTATCATTGATTTCAGCGGGGTTGAGTTCATTTCCAGCGCGGGTCTGCGCGTGTTGGTCAACGCTCAAAAGACCTGCCGGCGCTACAATCGCGGCGAAGTGGTCCTCGCCAAAATCCCTCAAAATATCTACGCCGCTCTTGATCTGGCGGGTTTCACCACCCTCTTCCAGATCTTTGACGAAGTCATCACGGCGGTAGGGTACTTCTAGACTGTCCAGCTTCCATGCCGACCAAAACCTTTCCGGGCCGCTATTCCAGCCTGGCAGACATTGCCATATTCATCCGCCAGGCCGCCGAAGAGGCCGGTCTGGAAGGTTTTGCCATCTACGCGGTTGAAACTGCCGTGGACGAAGCCTGTTCCAACATCATTGAACACGGCTACCAGGGGCAAGAAACCGGCGAAATCCGCTGTACCACGCTGACAGACGCAAAGGGGCTGACCATTATCCTTGAGGATCGCGGCCGCCCCTTTGATCCCTCTTCCGTCCCCGACCCCCAACTCGATGTGACCTTAGATGAGCGTCAGGCCCACGGCCTGGGGTTGTTTTTTATGCGCCAGCTGATGGATGAGGTCACTTTTTCGACCCGCGGCCCCGTCAACGTGCTCACCATGCTGAAGCACAAGGAGCACAAGACGGAATGAACCCGGCTCTTTCAGCTCTCCCAGAATGGAAACAATATCTGCTTCTGGGTGAAGCGCTGCTTGACCAGCCCAACAC
This sequence comes from Levilinea saccharolytica, assembly GCF_001306035.1. GTDB lineage: Bacteria > Chloroflexota > Anaerolineae > Anaerolineales > Anaerolineaceae > Levilinea > Levilinea saccharolytica. The sequence goes on along the minus strand of NZ_LGCM01000064.1, from coordinate 13,011 downwards.
CACCGCACAATGCGATCTGATTCAGTCCACGCTTAAACAGCGCATGCAGGTTGATGCGCGCGTTTGGCTGGCCCGCCCCTTTTACCCCCTGCCGGGTGAGGCCGAGCCGCTGTTGGTTTCCAACACCGACACCCCCGACATCGTGCGCCGCGCCTTTGGCGATTGTCAAACCTGCTCTCAGGCGGGTGAAGACGACTCCTGCCAGGTGGTGGCTTTTCCCCTCACCACCCAGGGTTCTATTTTGGGCATCCTGGAAGTGCGCCGTCCGCAAGGCCCCTGCCTGCAGGCAGATGAACTCAATTTCCTGCAAGGTCTGGCCGAACACGCCGCCCTTTCCATGCAAATTTCCCGCCAGGTCAAACTGAAAAACTGGCGCTACGAGCAAATCAGCCTGGTCTCCAAGGTCAGCAATCAAATCGCCAACGTCACCGATCTGAACGACCTCTGCCGCCGTGTGACCCGCCTGATTCAGCAGACCTTCAACTATTATTACGTCGCCATTTTTACCCTGGAAGAGCAGGGCAGCGCGGTGCGCTTTCGGGCCAGCGCCGGCCAGCCGCGCCCCAGCGGCCTCTCCCCCGAAATCGCCACCCAGCTCGGCCAGGGGCTCATCGGCTCTGTGGCCCAATCGGGCCAGGAATTGCACAGCCCCGATGTGCGCTCTGAGCCGCGCTATCATTATGTCGATCTGCTGCCCGAAACCCGCTCCGAAGTATCTTTTCCCCTCAAGGTGGAAAACCGCACCCTGGGTGTTTTGGATGTGCAGTCCGACCGCCTGAACGCCTTCCACGAAATTGATTTGATGGTGCTGCGCGCCCTGGCCGATACGATCGCCCTGGGATTGGAAGGCGCCGAACTGTATCAATCGCTGGAAAAACGCGCCGAACAAATCGCCGCCATGTTGGAGATCAGCCATACCCTGGTCTCCCAGCTAGACCTGGACATTCTGCTGCAAGAGGTGGTTCAGGTCATGCAGGAGCGCTTCGGCTACCCCTACATCCATGTCTTCACCGTCCACCCCATCCGCCGCAAAGTCATCTTCCGCATCGGCAGCGGCGAGCGCAGCCAGGCCATGCTGGAAGCCTATCTGGCCTACGACCTGGATTCACCCAACGGGCTGATCCCTGCCGCAGCGCGCAGCGGGGTGACCATCATTGCCAACGACATCTCGCAGGAACCGCGCTACCGCCCCAGCCCCTTTTCCCCCGATACCACCCGCGCCGAGATGGCCATCCCGCTCACCTTCGCCAACGAAGTCCTCGGCGTGCTCGATATCCAAAGCGAACAGGTTAACGCCTTCCAGACCGAAGACGTCTCCCTGATCCAATCCCTGGCCGCCAGCATCGCCGTGGCCCTGCGCAACGCCAACCTGTACCGCACCGAAAAATGGCGCCGTCAGGTGGCCGACAGCTTCCGCGATATCTCCGGCCTCATCTCCGCCAACACCGCCCTCGACCAGCTTCTGCACGCCATCCTCACCGAGTTGGAGCGCAACTTGCCCTGTCAGGCCTCCGCCATTTGGCTGGTAGATGAAAACAACGGCGGCCAGCGGCTGCAATTAGCCGCCTGGCACGGCGTGGACCCGGGGCGCATCAACCAGGCTATGCAAGAATCCGAAGGGGTGCGCGCCTGGCTGCAAGCCGCCCTGGAAGGCAGCCAGCCCCACATCCGAGAGGCGGGCGATCCCTACGGCCCGCTGGGCATCGCCATGGATTTCCCCCCGGATTACTCCTCCATCGCGGCCCCCCTGCGCGCCGGAAGCCAATCGCTGGGCCTGCTGACTCTGGCCCATCAAACCACCGGCCGCTACGGCTCCGAAGCCCAATCCATGACGACCACTTTCGCCAGCTCCGCTGCCGTCGCCATCCAAAACGCGCGCCTGTACAACGACGCCCAGTCTCAGGCCTGGGTGGCCACCGTGCTGCTGCAAGTGGCCGAAGCCTCGCAGGCCCATAACAACCCGGACGACCTGCTGGAGACGATGGTACGCCTCACCCCGCTGCTGGTGGGGGTGAAGAAATGCGCCTTCTTCGTGTGGGATGATTATCAGAACGCGTTTCTCCTGAAAACCTCCTATGGGATTGACCTGAGCGGCCTGAGCCAAACCGTTTTTTCGGAACGCGACGTGCCCGCCCTGGCCCAACTGCGCGCCACCAACGTTCCCTTGTTTATTCACGACGCCGTGACCGAGCTAAACCTGCCCGCCGCGCAAATGCCCGCCGACACCGGCACCCTGGTGCTCATGCCGCTGACCGCCCACGGCAGCCTGCTGGGCGCCTTTTTGGTAGCCCATCAGGTGGAGCCGCAGCCCGGCGTTCAGAAGGTCTTCGATGAGCAGAATCTGGCCATTCTGCAAGGCATCGCCCACCAAACCGCCACCGCCCTGCAAAGCCTCAGTTTCCTCGAATCCCGCCAGCAGGAAGGTTATGTCACCGCGGTCTTGCTGCAAGTGGCCCAGGCGGTGGCCAGCCAAAATGATCTCAGCGACATTCTGGACACCATCGTACACCTCATGCCCATCCTGGTGGGCATTGACGCTTGCATCATCTATTTATGGGACGCCTCAACTGGAAAATTTACCCCCGCCCAAGCCTTCACCGGCTCCCATCAGGCAGAGGCCCTGGTGCTGCAGCAAAGCTACACCCCCGCCCAGTTTGACCTGCTGCGCAAAGCCCATCAAGAGGGCCACCCCTATTTCAGCCCCCTCACCAGCCGCGACCTCACCCAGGATACCTGGCCCATGCTGCCCTGCGTGGTCAGCGAAGATGTGGGCGCGCTCAACAGCCTGGCGGCAGGCGGCTGGCTCATGGCTTTTCCCCTCACCGTCAAAGGCGAGAATTTCGGCGTGCTCCTCGCCCAGCAGTCCGCGAGCAGCCTGGCCTTTTGGGAGCGCCGCCTGGAAATCCTCTCCGGCATCACCCAACAGGTGGCCCTGGCGATCCAAAATGAGCGTTTGAACAAAGAGATGGTCGAACGCGAACGCATGGAACGCGAAGTGCAGTTGGCCCGTCAGATTCAGCAGACCTTCCTGCCCTCTGAGCTGCCCCAACCCAAAGGCTGGGACCTGGACGCCCGCTGGCAAACCGCGCGCACGGTGGGCGGCGATTTCTACGACATCATCCAGCTCGACCGTACGCATCTGGCGCTGGTGATCGCCGACGTCTCCGATAAGGGCATGCCCGCCGCGCTGTACATGACCGTCACCCGCACCCTTATCCGCGCCAATTCACAAAGCATCTCCTCCCCTGCTGCCATGCTGGAGCAAATCAACCGCCTGCTGCTGGCCGATGACGCCCAGAACGGCATGTTTGTCACCGCCGCCTATATCATCGTCAATCTGGAAAACGGAAAAGTGGTTTACGCCAACGCCGGTCACAACCGCCCCATTTTGCTGCACCACGACAGCGGAGAAATTGAAGTTCTGCCCAAGGGCGGCATGGCCCTGGCCGTGATGGAAGAAAACCATCTGGTCAATTACGAACATCACATGGCCCCCGGCGACGGTCTGCTGCTCTACACCGACGGTGTGACGGAAACTTTTTCTCCCAACGGTGAAGCCTTTGACACCCAGCGCCTGCAAACCGTGATTCAAGACTGCACCGGTCAGCCCGCGCGGGCCCTCTTAGACCGCGTGGATCAGGTGCTGCGCGACTTTCGAGAAAACGACAACCTCACCGATGATCTCACCATGGTCGCCGTCCGCCGCCTGCCCGCAGACGCGGCCCACCGCGCTAAGGGTCGAGCAGCTCAATCCGCCCATTCGAACCATTAACCCGAATACGCTGACCGTCGCGCAGACGGTGCGTGGCCCGATCCACCCCCACCACAGCCGGAATGCCGTATTCACGCGCCACGACCGCACCGTGGGTCATCATGCCGCCCATTTCCATCACCAGCCCTCCCGCAGAGAGGAAAAGCGGCGTCCAGGAGGGGTCAGTGCCCGGGCAAACCAGAATTTCTCCCGGCTGCAAACCCGCCTGCCGCGGGTCTAAGACCACGCGCACGCTGCCTTCCACAATCCCAGGCGATACTGGGCTGCCGCTGATGGCGTTTTCTGACTGTTCCGCCGCGAACATACCATCGTAAAAGGCGCGTCCATCGCTCAGCAGCAGGCGAGGAATCTGCCGCCGCAGGCGTTCCCGCGCAAAGGTTTCCCGCCGCTGGGCGGCCCGGTCGCGCCAGGTGGGGTCATTTTGCTGAGCCCATTGGCGCATTTCCGGCAGGGTCAGGAAGAAAATGTCCTCGGCCCGCTCCAGGTCTCCGGCGGCGGCCAGTTCCTGACCGCTTTGCAGCAGTTCCTGGCGGATGGCCCACAAAAAGCGCACAATCAGGAATTTGGGAGCCTCGCGCACCCCCATCCACTGGCGCGCCCGCCCGGCAAAGAAGCGCACCAGCCGTTCCCGCAGCCAGCCGTGCCGCTGCCGCACACGCTGAGCCACCTGCTCAACGGCCTGCTGGGCGCGTTCCGCCCCGCGTGCAAAGACCACATCCGGCCCCAGGGCTTCATTTTCAATTTGCATAAAACTGGAAAGCATCTCAAAGACATGCGTGGGATCTTCGGCCCAACGGGTATGCCCCAAGTCAATCTCGCCGTAGCCGCGAGCCCCGTACACCGCCAAAAATTCCGCCGCGCCGTTTTGAAGGCCGTGCGGCAGCTCCTCGCGCCGGTAGCGCTCGGTGAGTTCCTGGGGGCTGAACTGGGCAAACGCCTGAGCCGCTTCCCCATCGGCCCGCAGCCGCCGCGCGATCTCCCACAGGGTCAAATCCATCTCGGTGGTCGGGTTGTTGGGCATCCCGCGGGTCACTTCCAGGATCAAATCCGGCTGCCCCACCGCCTGAGCAGAGAGCATATCCAAGAACCGCCAAGCGGCCATGCCGGTGGCCACCCCCGACACAAACCGGCGGAACGTGCGCGGGATTTTTGCCAGGACAAATCCGTACACCACCTCCACCCGCAGGTTCAGTTTTTGCCAACGGTCCCCCGTCACCCGTGAAAAGCGGTCTTGCAGGTCTTGCAGCAGCTTTTCACCAAATTGGATCAGAGCCGCCCGCCGCCGCACCGGAGCCGCCATATTCAGGAGCACATTCATCACCACGGGGATCACGGCGCGGGCAATCTGCAGCCGGGCGCGCAGGCTGACCCCCGATCGTTTGGGCTGCAAACGCGGATCCTCCCAAATTTGCTCCAGGGCCTGCTTTACCGTGGGTTCCACATAATCAAAAATGGTCGGCAGCACCTTGCGCCCTACCGAATTGGACACCAGGGCAGTGATATTGGCCCACAGACGCTCGCCGGCGCTGAAGAGCACATTCTGACTAGTCTCTGTCACGCGGATGCCGTACAGCGTGGATAATGCCCGCACCAATAACAGCATAAAACTCCGTCCGACAGGAGAGATGGGATCGTACATGCCCTGCACCGCCGCGAATGAGAACATCACCCGCAGCGGTTCTTCGCTCATGCCTTCAGGGAGGGGAAATAGGGAAGTGATCGGACGGGATTGCAGCAGATACAGCTTTTCGCCCGCCCAGGCCCATTCCATATCCTGCGGGAAGCCGTACAGTTCCGCCGCGCGCTGACCCCACCCGGCCAGTTCCAAAATGGCCGCATCCGGCAGGGCCTGTTCCTGGCTGCGGTCCTGGCGCTGGGTGTGCGTTCCGCCGCCCGCCTGCCCGTGAATGGACACCTCTTTGCGCCCCAGGGTTTTGGAGAGAATGCGCCCGGCGCGCGGCTCCACCACGTATTGGTCCGGCTCAACCTGCCCCGAGACCAAAGCTTCGCCCAGGCCCAGTGTGGCTTCAATCACCGTTTGCGAACGCAAGCCCGTCAGCGGGTTGGCCGTGAAGAGCACGCCGGAAGCCTGGCTTTCCACCATGCGCTGCACCACCACGCACAGAGACGTTTCCAACTGCGGAACCTGATTGCGCATACGGTAACCGATGGCCCGCGCCGTCCACAGGCTGCCCCAGCAGTCCGCCACCGCCCGCAGCACCGCCTCAGTACCCACCACATTCAAAAAGGTATCCTGCTGTCCGGCGAAGGACATCTCCGGCAAATCCTCCGCGGTGGCCGAAGAGCGCACCGCCACGGCTGCACCGGGCATGCTCGCCAGCGCGTCCCGCACTTCCTCGGCCAGCCCAGGCGGCAGTTCCCCCGCCCGAAACCGCGCGCGGATTTGGGCTGAGGCCGCCTCCAACGCATCCGGCGACTGCGCGTCCAGCCCAGAGAGCAGCCCCCGAATGACCTCATCCAGTTGGTTGATGCGCAGGAATTCGCGATAGGCCGGGGTGTGAACCAGGAACCCTTCCGGCACCGGAAAGCCCGCCCGCCGCATGCGCGCCAAACTAGCTCCCTTGCCGCCAGCGGCTGCCAGATCCGCGAGTTCCGAATTCAAAGGCAGCACCCATTTTGCCTCGATGTTCATTGAATTGCGCATACGCCTCCTGTGTCCTACCGCGAGTCATGACGGTTGATCCTGTGCCGTAGATTGCATTAAGCGTACACCCATTTTCAAAAAAGAGGATTTGCCGCGGCACTTTGCTCCCAAAGATTTCCCAAAAGTGCCCGTTCACCTCTATAATTAACCCATGTCCTTCAGGGTATGCGCATGAACCAGACCTTCCTCGAAACCAAATTTCACATTCCCCCCTGGCGCGCGGGCAGCATCAGCCGCCCGCGCCTGGTGCAGCGCCTGAACGCGGGCCTGGAGGAGGGGCGCAGCCTGACCCTCATCTCGGCCCCGGCGGGTTACGGTAAAACCACCCTGGTGGCGGAATGGATTCACAGCAGCCAAAACCGCGCCAAAACCGCCTGGCTTTCGTTGGACGATGCCGATAACGACCTGGGGCGCTTCTTAAGCTACGCCGTCGCCGCCCTGTGCCGCAAGGATGAGAGCCTGGGCTGCGGCGCCCAGAACCTTTTGCAGATGACGCGCAGCGCCTCCCCCACCGCTGTGTTGGACGCCTGGATCAACGAACTGGCCGCCCTTCAGCAGCCGGTGTGCCTGGTGCTGGATGATTACCATGTCATCGCCCGCCCCGAAATTCACGAGGCGCTGGAATACTGCCTGGATCACCACCCGCCCCATTTCCATTGGGTCATCACCACCCGCGCAGATCCGCCCCTGCCCCTGGCGCGCCTGCGCGCCCGCCAGCAGATGACCGAAATCCGCGCCCAGGATTTGCGCTTCACCCCACAGGAAGCCCACCAGTTTTTCGCCCATTCCACGCGCAGCCCCCTGCCCGCCGAGACGCTGCAGGCCCTGGAGACGCGCACCGAAGGCTGGGCGGTGGGGCTGCAGTTGGCCGCGCTGGCCCTGCAAAACCGCAGCGACCCGCAAGCCTTTGTGGAAACCTTCCGCGGCAGCCACCGCTACGTATTGGATTACCTGGCCGAAGAGGTGCTGCACCAACAAAGTGAAGAGATGCAGCGCTTTCTGATCCAAACCTCCATCCTCGACCGGCTCAACGCTTCGGTCTGCGAGGCCCTCACCGGACAGGCCAACAGCCAGGCCCTGCTCACCCATCTGGAGCAGGCCAACCTCTTCATCATCCCGCTGGACGATCAGCGCGGCTGGTACCGCTACCATCACCTCTTTGCTGATTATCTGCGCACCGGGCTTTCCTCCGCCGAATCGGTCGAGCTGCAGCGCAAGGCCGCCCTGTGGCACGAGGCCCAGGGATCCTCCTTTGAAGCCGTGCGCTATGCCCTGGCCAGCAAGCAGCCCGATTTTGCCGCCGAGGTCATCCAGCGCGCCCTGGAACGCGAAACCACCTGGTCGGGCGGCAACGTTGCCCTGCTGTCTTCCTGGTTAGATGCCCTCCCCGCCCAGGCCCTGCGCAGCCGCCCGCAGCTCAGTCTGAACGCCTCGCGCATTCTGTACCTGTGCGGGCGCTTTGATCAGGCCGAAAAATGTATCGCGCAAACCGAAGAGGCTCTCCAGGCCCTGCCGCCCTCGGAGGAAGTGGAAGAAATGCGCGCCCTGGCGCATATCTACCGCGGCGCCATCTTCGCCGTGCGCGGCAAGCTGCCTCAGGCGCTGGAAGAAACCGCCGCCGGGCAGCTGCGCCTCTCACCCGACCATCACCTCGGCCAGGCGCGCGCCTTCTACAGTCTGGGGTTGGTGCATGAACACAGCGCTCAGTTTGAGACCGCCCTCCGCCATTACTTACGCGCCAGTGAAGAAGCCGAAACCGCCGGAGTGCTGTCCCTGGCCATCCATGCCCGCTGCGCTGCCGCCCAACTCGAAATCCGGCAAGGCCGCCTGGGGCGCGCCGAGCAGATCTGCCGCACCGCCCTCGCCGCCGCAGAGAACACCCCCATCCCGCCCCTCGGCCTGGCCAAAATCATCCTCGGCAGCATCCTCTTAGAGCGCAATCAATTGGAGGACGCCCAAAATCTGCTGGAGGAAGGCACCGCCCTGGCACGTCAGGGCGGGCTGACGGATGATGTCATCGCGGGGTTGGCCTCCCTGGCCCGCCTGTACACCCTGCAAAACCGCCTGGACGAAGCCGAAGCGGCTGTTCAGTCCATTCGCACCCTGCTCACCGTCTACGATCTGCCCCACCTGGCCCGGTACGCCGGGGCCTACCTGGCTCGTTTGCACCTCTACACAGGCCGTCAGGCTGCCGCGGAAACATGGGCCGCGGATTATCGCGCTGTGCGCGCCGCCGCCCCTTTCCCCTTTGGCGAGCTGACACTGGCGCGCGTGCTGCTGGCCGCGGGGGCCTGGGACGACATTCCAGCTGTCCTGGAGCCCATTCTGGAACAGGCACAGCGTTCCGGTGAAAATCAAACCGTCATCGAGGCTGCGATGCTCCTGGCGCGCTGCCGTCACGCCCGCCGCGAGACCCAAGCCGCAGTAGCGTACATGCTCCAGGCGCTGCGGCTGGCCGCCCCCGAAGGCTACGCCCGCCTCTTCCTGGACGAAGGCCCGCCCATGCAGGAGCTGCTGCGCCTGGTGCGTCCCCAGGCCCCCGCATGGGCCGATGCCCTGCTATCCGCCATTCCTGGGCAGCCGGCCTCCAACCCCGCCTCTCCCGCTAACGCGCTGCCCGACCCGCTCAGCGAACAGGAAATGCGCGTGTTGGCCCTGATTATGGAAGGTCAATCCAATCAGGAAATTGCCGACCAACTGGTCATCAGCGTGGGCACGGCCAAATGGCACGTGCACAACGTCCTGCAAAAGCTGGGGGCCAAAAACCGCCCCCAGGCCATCGCCCGCGCCAGGGAATTGGGCTTTTAAGCCCGTTCTCCCCTACCCTGCCGCACCCAGCCGCCTCGGCGGCTTTTTGTTTTAACCTACCCACAAACCTATCTGCGGGTAGGGGACAAAACCTCCCTCTGCGCCTAAACTTAGGCTGTTCCAATCAATCAAAGCTTGTTTCAAGCAGAAGGAGAATCTCATGAAATCCATTTTTTGGCTGATCTTCGCCGCCCTCATGATCGGTCTGACCGCCTGCAGCGCGGACATCACCCTCAACACGGACGCCGATCAGGTGGCCCAAAACGCCGCTCAAATTGCCGATTTTGAGCCCCCCTCCGGCTTTTCCCCGGAGTTCAGCGCCTCGCTCAAAGGCTATATTCTGGTGTCGTACAGGGTGCAGGGTGAAAACAGCCACCTGTACCTGATCCAGTCCAGCGACCCGCAGGACGCTGATCAACTCACCCGTATGCTCGGCCAGATGGTCCCCAACACCCGGGATGTGCAAAGCCGCACCACCGTGCTGGAAAACCGCACCATCACCCTGCGCGGCGAAGAAACCACCCTGATCCTGTCCGAAGGCGTCAATTCAGAAGGCGACCGCTACCGTCAGGCCACCGCGGCCTTCACCGGCAAAGGCGGCCCCGCCCTGGTGTCCTTTTCTCAGCCGCTGGAGCGCTGGAGTACGGATACCGTCCTCACCTTCCTGGTCTCGCTGCGCTGATCCTCTGCGCATGACCCGCATTTTGGAGAAAAAATCATGGAAACAACCCAAAGTCACTTTGGTCAATGGGGTTACGTCATCATCTGGGCCTTGTTAGGCGCCGTCTTCCTGCTCTTCACCCCCTTTTACAAGAAAAGTCAGCGCAAGCCCGCCAGCGTGTACCTGGCCTTCATGGTGGCGATGGCCTTCGAAATGTTCGGCATCCCCATGAGCATGTACATCCTCGCCTGGGTGTTCGGAACCTCCATCCCCGAAGGTTTCTTCTGGGGCCACACCCTGGTGGCGCAGTTCGGCCACCTGGGCATGTACATCGGCACCGCCCTGGCCTTGCTGGGGATTGTACTGGTGGTGTTGGGCTGGAAAGAGGTCTACCGCCGCTATTGGAGCCGCGAGTCAGGCCGCGGCGAGCTGATCACCGACGGCATCTACGCCTACATCCGCCACCCGCAGTACACCGGCTTCCTGCTCATCACCCTGGGCATGCTCTTGGATTGGGCCACCCTGCCGATGCTCATCATGTGGCCGATCATGGCCGTGCTGTATTACCGCCTGGCGCGCCGCGAAGAGCGCGAGATGGAAGCCGAGTTTGGCCCTTCCTACCGCCAGTACATGCAGCGCACCTCCATGTTCCTGCCCTGGCCAAAATCCAACCCGGCCTGAGCCGGGTACGCACAAAGGTATGCTTTTATGACACCCGAGCATCAGCCGCACAACTATCACATCTGCATCGCCGGTCACCTGGATGACCGCTGGCTGCGCTGGTTTGAAGGCTTCCAGGTGACCTGCTCCCCCCTCGGCCACACCGAAATCAGCGGGAGGATGGATCAGGCCGCGCTGCACGGCATCTTCAACCGCATCCGCGATCTGAGCCTGGAGATCCTCTCCGTCCAGCGCGAACCTAATGAAGCATAGAGCGATACATATGACTCAATCGATGTATGAACCTGCGGGTCTAGAGATTTTCTTAACCCTGGCATTGGGGCGCACCCTGCTCTCGCCCTACTACCGCGGCTTCGTCCGCGATCTGCACCTCGACCCGCGGGAACGCGTGCTCGACTTCGGCTCCGGCTCCGGGGTGTGCACCCGCCACATCGCTGCCCAGGTGCGGCAGGGGCACCTGGCCTGCGTGGACATTTCCCACAAATGGATGGAGGTGCTGCGCAAGACCCTGCGCACCTACCCGCAGGTCAGCTATCACCTGGGCCGCATCACCGAGTTAGAACTGCCCGCCGCGTCCTTCGACCGGGTGATCCTGCACTTTGTCCTGCACGATATCCCCGCGGAGGAGCGCCCGGCGGTGATGCAGGCCCTGGCTCGCTGCCTGCGCCCCAACGGACGGCTGCACCTGCGCGAGCCCCAGGGGCACGGGCTGGAGGCCGCGGAGCTGGCCGCCCTGGCCGCGGCTGCCGGGCTGCGCTGTCAGGATTTCAGCGCCCACAAAACCGCCGCCGGGGCCGTATTTGACGCGGAATACAAACCATAGACAGACCATCAAAGGAAACCGGATGAAATCCTATCTGCAAAACCACCCTGTTCTGACCTTCCTGGGGATCAACTTTGCCTGGACCTGGCTGTTTTGGCTGGGGGCCGTCCCGCTGCGCGGCGATCGGCTGCTGCTCACCGCTCTGGTGATGATCGGCGGCTTCGGCCCAGCCCTGGCGGGCGTGCTGACTCTGGGCCTTTCTGCCCCGCGCCGCCCCACCGGCATTCATTTCAAACGTCTGTGGGCCGCCCTGGGGTTTGCGGCGCTGCTGCTGGCCGTGTTTGGCGTACGCTACGCCGTGGGCAATATCCCCGCGCTAGATACCCTGGCCGACGATCTGCACCTCACTCTGCCAGTGCTGGCCGCGGTGGCAGCCGCCGCTGCGGTGGGCGGCTGGGTTTATTCCAGCGCCTTTTCTTCGCAGGCCCCCGTGCGCGAACGCATGGCTTCGCTTCTGCCGCGCGGGCGTTCGCTGGGATGGGGGCTGGCCGCTCTGCTCTTTTACCCGGCACTCATCCTGCTGGCCTGGGGGCTGGCCGCCCTGCTGGGTTTGGGGGTGGAGTTCCCCGGCCTGTGGGGGCGATCCGTCCAGGAAACCTTGCCCCTTTACGCCCTGATCTTCACCCTGACTGCCCTGGCCCAGGGCGGCAACGAGGAACCGGGTTGGCGCGGCTTCCTGCAGCCGGAGCTGGAAAAACGTTTCAGCCCGCTGGCATCCGCCCTGTGGGTATCCGTGGCCTGGTCGCTCTGGCATCTGCCCCTGTACCTCAACGGCTTCTACGCGCAGGATCTGGTGGGCGGCATGTTGGGCGGCTTCATCTTCCGCATCCTGCTTTCCATTTTCCTGGCCTGGGCCTACCGGCGTTCGGGCGGCAGCCTGCTGGCCATGATCCTTCTGCACGCTAGCTTCAACTGCATGGTCAACTTCCTGCCTACCTCCGACGTGGGCCTGCTGATCCTATGGGTGCTGACCGCCGCCGCGGTCGTGATCTACGGAAAGATGTGGCAAAAGCCGCGCCCCAACCCTGCTGGATAAAATCCATCAAAAAAGGCCAGACGAAAAACATCTGGCCTTTTTTGAGGTTAAACCGACTCAGCGCCGCCGCCGGCGCCCGCCGCCGCGCAGCAAGCGCAGCACAAACAGCAGCAGCACCGCCCCCGCCAGCGACATCAGCATGGTCGGCAGGGTGATGGCGTCATTGATCGTCCCGATTTTGAAAATGGGGGTCAGCAAATATCCGGCGATGAAAGCCCCCGCCACGCCCACCACAATATCCAGCAGCAGGCCCTGACGGGAGTTGGTGCCCATGATCCGGCTGGCCACGTAGCCCACAATTGCACCAGCGATCAGGTAAATGATCAGATTCATGTTTCCTCCTTCGTGCGCTCCGCAGCCCCGCGGACGGGGTGCGGCTGAAAGTACTTACCTTCATTATAGCCTATGTGCATCCCCGAAGTTCACCGCGCGTTTTTTGGGAGTGGATAAAAGTTGGGCTTAGATAAATTGGTAAACATGAGCAGGGTAGTTGGGAAAGCGTTGCTTATGCAATTGGCGTTGATTAAAACAGTACATGAAGAGCTTCAAAGCTGCTTTCAGGGCT
>NZ_LGCM01000028.1 GCF_001306035.1 Levilinea saccharolytica | reverse complement strand
TTGACTTCTGGTATCTGTAAGGTGACAATAGACATGGCAAGCTCCGGTAACTTGGTGGCCTTAAGCACCTACCAGTTTACTCGGAGCTTGCTCTTTTTTCAAAACCTACCACTCTTGGGACAGACACATAATTTGATCTAAATGCGCCAGTCAGCCGCGCGAACGGGGGAACATGATAGAATCAAAGCAGCAGGGGGGCCTGGATGGATACGCGGAGGGCGAGATGGGTATCGAAAATGCGGTTTTTGAGGTGCGGTTGGAGCGCCTGGTGTATGGGGGCGAGGCTTTGGGGCGTCTGCCGGACGGACGGGCTTTATTTGCGGCCTTTGGCCTGCCGGGGGAGCTGGTGCGGGTGCGGGTGGTGGAAGAACACCCGCGGCATGTGCGCGCCGAGCTTTTAGAAGTGCTGGAGCCTGCGCCGGAACGCATCGCGGCGCGCTGCCGGCACTACGGCGTGTGCGGGGGCTGTCATTACCAGCACCTGAGCTATGAAGATCAACTGCGGGCCAAACAGGCGATTTTAAAAGACCAGTTGGAACGTATTGGGCATTTTACTGACCCGCCCGTGCAGCCGATGGTACCCAGCCCAAGCCCGTGGAATTACCGCAATACGATGCAGTTTCATTTGGATCCGCAGGGCAAACTGGGCTTTCAGCGGGCCAATTCGCACACGGTGGTGGCGATTGAAGAATGCCACCTGCCGGAGGAAGAACTGAACGCGATCTGGCCTTTACTGGAGATGGAACCTGTGCCCGGGCTGGAACGCGTGACCGTGCGTCAAGGGGATGAGACCCTTTTGGCTTTGGAAAGCAGCGGGGGCGCGCTGCCCACCTTCCAGGTGGACATGCCGCTTTCGGCGGTGTGGATGGGGCCGGAGGGCGGAGACCCGATTGTGCTGGCGGGGGATGATTTCACCCGCTTTGAGGTGTTGGGACGGGCTTTCACCGTTTCAGCGGGGGCTTTTTTTCAGGTGAACACGGCCCAGGCAGAAGCCCTGGTGAAGCATGTGGCGGAGCGGGCAGCGTTGGGGGCTGACGATACGGTTCTGGACGTGTACTGCGGGGTGGGGCTGTTCAGCGCCTTCCTAGCACCCAGGGTGGGGAAGTTGATTGGGGTGGAGATGTCACCGCAGGCCTGCGCCGATTTTGCCCTGAACCTGGATGAATTTGAGAACGTGGAGCTGTATGAGGGCGCGGCGGAGGATGTTCTGCCAAAATTGAAGGTAAGGCCGCGCGGCATCGTGGTGGACCCGCCGCGGGCCGGGCTGGAACGGGCAGCCCTGGACGCAATCGTGGGCATGGGGCCGGAGTGGATCTTGCATGTGTCCTGCGACCCGGCGACCCTGGCCCGCGACCTGGCGCGCATGGTGAAAAGCGGGTACACCCTGCGCGAGGTGACGCCCTTTGACCTGTTTCCGCAGACCTACCACCTGGAGGCGGTTGCCTGGCTGACGAAGACCGGCGCCTAAATGGTAAGGAGGGTTGGAAAATGAACGAGGAACTCATCGCTCCGTGCGGGATGAACTGCGCCCTGTGCGCTGCCTATCAATTCAGGCTGCACGACCTGAACCAGCAGGGGTTTCATCGCAAATACTGCCCGGGCTGCATTCCGCGGGGGGAGAACTGCCTGCACATGGGGGACGTCTGTGAAAAGTTGGCCCAGGGCACGCTGCGGTTTTGTTATGAATGTGAAGCTTACCCCTGTAAGCGCCTGAAAGCCCTGGATAAACGCTACCGCACCAAATATCACATGAGCATGATCGCCAACCTGAATCTGATTCGAGACCAGGGGATGGAAGCGTTCTTGGCACAAGAGGCGCAAAAATGGCGCTGCCCCACCTGTAGGGGCAACCTGTGCTGCCATAACGGGCTGTGCATGCACTGTCAGACGGATGATTTGCGGCGCAACCCCAAATACCGCTGGAACGAGGATTGAAAATGGACACGTTGAATTCAAACATCCAGGAATACCAACGCCAGCTGGAAAAAGGGCAGATCCAAAAAGCCTACAAGGGTTTGATGACCTTCATGACGGGGCTGGCTGCTGACTAGCAAAACCGGCATGCGGACTACGCAGTCAGCGCCCTGTACCCTGGATACATGGATATGACTTACTTCGCCTTTACGCCCCCGGCGCTGCGGGAACAGAAGCTGAAAATTGCCGTGGTGTATGTGCATGAGAAAAACGCTTTTGAAGCCTGGCTGGCGGGCAGCAACCGTAAGGTGCAGGCGGATACGATTGCGCGGCTGAGCGGCAAACCTTTGGGGGTGTATGTTTTATCCAAAGTCAGCCCAGGGGTGGATTCGATCATCGAGGCGACGCTGACGGCGCAGCCGGACTTTGATTCTCCGGAGGCGCTCAAACAGACCCTGGAGGGCAGGCTCCTGGCCTTTATTCAGGATATGGAAAAGCTGTTGGGGGAATAAAAGACCGCTGCTCGGGATGACGCGGAGCGGTTAGGGAAAGAGGCGGCGGGCCTTGACCTCGGCCACGGCGTCGGGGCGGTAGCGGAACAGCTGGGCCGGGCGGCCCTCACCTGCGCGCCGGTGCGAGGTGGGCTCAATCACCCCGGCCTGCAAAATGCGGCGGCGGAAGTTGCGCTTGTCCAGTTTTTCACCCAGGATCAATTCATAGGTACGCTGCAGCTCGGTGAGGGTGAAGGTTTCTGGGAGAAGCTCAAAGCCGACGGCGGTGTATTCCAGCTTGTAGCGCAGGCGGCGCAGGGCGTAGGTGAGGATGCTGGCGTGGTCAAAGGCCAGGGTGGGGAGGGCATCCACGGGTTTCCAATCGGCGCCGGAAGCCTTAAGGCTTTCTGGATGGGCGGCGCTGGTGGGCAGCAGGGCAAAATACACCACCGAAACACCCCCGCGGGCTGGATCACCGTAGGTGTAAAGCTGCTCCAGGTAAATTTCCAGCGGCCCAGCTGCATGACAAACCGAGGCATTGGCGGTGTCTTCCAGCGATTGGCTGGCAGCGTGCGGGCGGCCAGGAAGCTGCCATTGCTGGGGCGGGTAGGGCAGCAGCAGGGTGGACAGCCGGTCGGACTGCAAACCGAAGATAACCACGCGAACTTCAACCGGAGGGGGGACGACAGGGGCACTCATACGGTTAATTATATCCTGTGGGCAAGCCCAGCGGCCAAAAAAGGGCAGGCAGATTTTGGCGAAAATACAGCCAACCCTGAGGGCAGACGCGTATAATAAAGGCAAATCTGGACTCAAGGACTCGATGAATGACCTGGACTCGTGCGCTGATTTCCCTGTGGATCCTTTTCTTGCTGAGTGCCTGCACGACAGCGGGTGGTCAGACGGCCGTACCTAACGCCACCATGACGGCGGTATACCAGCCCAGCGCCACGGCTGACCTGGAGCCGACCCAAACCGCACCGGCCCAGCCGCAGGCAACCGAGACACCCCTGGTGCTGGCGGTGACGGAGGCGGCCCAGCCCACTTCCGCGCCCGCGCAGGCCGCACCCCAGCGCAGCGGCTGGACGGCGGCGTATTTCAGCACACGGCCAGAGGTGGATGGGGACCTGGGGGAATGGAGCGGCTTCACACCCGCAGCGCTGGCTTTGCTGCTGGAAGGGCGTGAAAATTGGGAGGGGCCTTTGGATCTGTCGGCCGCTGTGCAGGTGGGCTGGGATTATCAGAACCTGTATGTGGGGATCAAGATCAAAGATGATGTGTACCGCCAAAACGGCAGCGGCGAGGATTGGCAGGTGTGGGATGCGGTGTTGGTGTCTTTGGACACGGATTTGGACGGGGATTTTAACAGCTCGCAGCGCAACGTGGACGATGTTCAGCTGTGGCTGACAGCGGGCGCGCCTAAGGTGGGGGAGAACCTGGGGGCTTACCAGACGGCCCCGGCAAACCAGCGCGGGCTGCGCAGCGAGGTGGAAATCTTCGCCTGGGCTTACCCGTCCGACAGCGAGCGCGGCTACATTTTGGAAGCGGCGCTCCCCTGGGAAGTGCTGGGGGTGCAGCCGCAGGCCGGGGATGAATTTGGGTTTGCGGTGGTGATTTCGGATAACGATTCAGATCAGGCCGCGCGGCAGAGCCTGGTGGGCGGGGTGTACGGCTGGAAGGCCGCCGACCCCACCACCTGGGGATCGCTGCGGTTGGGTCAATGAGAACAAGCGGGAGGTGCAGGATGAAACCAAGGCTTAAGAAAGCGCTGCTTTTGGCGGCGGCCGGGGTGCTGTTGGGGTGCAATTTGCCGTTCGCGGGGTTGAAGCCGGGAGCCAACGAGCCCGCGCCTAACCTGACCATGACGGCGCTGTTTGGATCGGGAATTTTGGGGTCGCTGACCCCGGCCGCTCCGGTGGAATTCCCCACGCTGGTCCTCACCGAGGAAGAAGAGCTGCTGGTGGTGACTCCGACGGTGACGATGGTGCCGCTGACGGCTACGCCCGAACTTGCGGCGACCCCCACACCGCCGGGTCTGCCCACCGCCCCGCCCACCCTGACCTCTGGGCCGGCCACAGCAACCCTGGCAGGGCGGCCGGGGGGAGCTTTTTCGGCGGCATATTTTGCTTCGCCGCCGACTCTGGATGGGAATTGGGATGAATGGCCCGGCAAGACCTACGCCGCGGCAGCGGTAGTGTATGGGCAGCGTGAGACCAGCGCCGATTTGGAAAGCTCATTCCGGGTGGGGTGGGATTACCAATACTTGTACGTGGCGGCCAAAGTGCGCGATGACCGCTACGCACAAAACGCCAGCGGGGCTGACCTGTACAAGGGCGACAGCCTGGAGATTTTGCTGGACAGCAACCTGTGGGACGATTTTGGCAGCGCGCAGCTGAGCGGCGATGATTTTCAACTGGGCATTTCGCCGGGCCGCGGGGGACTGGATGGGCCGCGCGAAGCGTATTTGTGGTTCCCCAGCGGGCTGGCTGGCGGGCAGAGCAAGGTCAAAATCGGCGCGGTGGCGTTTGAGGACGGCTACCGCGTGGAGGCGGCCGTGCCCTGGAGCGTGTTCGGGGTGACGCCCGGCCCGGGGGTGAAGGTGGGTTTTGCCTTCTCGGTGTCAGACAACGACAATGTGGATCAGAATGTGCAGCAGACGATGGTCTCCAGCGCGGCGGGACGAAAACTGACCAACCCCACCACCTGGGGGGTTCTGACCCTTCAATAACAAGGGTTTTGATCTAATCCCGATCCTGGCCGTCTGGAACTCCCCAGACGGCCAGTTTTTTGGGCTGGATGGAGGGTTTGGGGCCGGCCGCCGCCGCACAGCGGATATAATCGCCGGTATCCTTAGGGCTGCGGAGGCGGCGCGCATGCGATTCTTCTGGGAAGTGGTGAGGCGGGCTTTTCGTCAGGAAACGACCTACCGCCTGGCGATGTGGGCCGGTCTGGCGACCAATTTGTTCTTTGGTCTGGTGCGGGCGGCCTTGCTGACGGCGCTGCTGCCGGCTGGGGCGGCGGTGAACGGCATGGACGCGGCTGCGTCGGTGACCTATGTGGCCCTGACGCAGGCCATGATCGCCTTTCTGCGGATTTTCGGCATGACGGATGTATCCAAGAGTGTGTATTCCGGGCAGGTGGCGATGGATTTGCTGAAACCGACCCATCTGTACACCCTGTGGATGGGGCGGGAATTGGGCAAGGCAGGATTCAACCTTTGGGGGCGCGGGGTGATCTTCATGGCGCTGTTTGCCCTCTTTCACCCATTGGTTTTCCCCGGCTCGCTGGGGCAGGCAGGCTGGTTCCTGGTGAGCCTGGGGCTGAGCTGGCTGGTGAGCTTTTCCTGGAATTTTCTGGTCAATTTGGCTGCCTTTTGGACCCCGGACGCGCGCGGTGTGGCGCGCATGGGGTTTTTGATCTCCGGGGTGCTGTCTGGCTTTTATATGCCGCTGCAATTGATGCCCGAATGGTTCACGCGCCTGTGCTATTGGACTCCCTTCCCCTCGCTGATCAACACGCCGGTGGAAATTTACCTGGGGATCGTTCCGGCGGGAGAATTGGGGGTGCGCCTGGGGCTGCAATTGGTGTGGTTCCTGGTACTGGCTGCTGCTTCGCAGGCGGTGGTGCGGCTCGGCATTCGCAAGCTGGTCATTCAAGGAGGCTGAGGAAATGCGCAGCTTAACGCTCTACCGCCGACTGCTCTCCATCCAACTGCGTTCACAGATGCAGTACCGCATGTCTTTTTTGATGGACGTGCTTTCCACGGGCCTCTTAAACGGCACCTATTTCTTCTCGGTAGCGCTGGTGCTGAACCGCTTTGGCGGCGTGGTGGGGTGGACGGTGGGGGAAGTGGCTTTTTTGGTGGGGGTGGCAGAAATTGCCTTCGGGCTGACGGACATGATCTTCAGCGGGTTTGACGCGGACACCTTCAGCCCGATGGTGCGTCAGGGGCAGTTTGATCAGCTGCTGCTGCGGCCGGTCAACATCACTGTTCAGGTGTTGGGGTCGTCTTTTTTGCTGCGCCGGCTGGGGCGCATTCTGCAGGGGGTGATCATTTTGGCTTACGGGCTGTGGATGACGCCGGTGGTTTGGACGGCGGCCAAGAGCCTGTATTTACCGGTGGTCATCGCCAGTCAGGTGGTCTTGATGGGGGCGATTTTTATCTTTGGGACCACACTGACCTTTTGGACGATCGAGCGGGTGGAAGCCGTCAATATTTTGACCTATGGGGGCGTGGAGATGATGGGGTATCCGATGGATATTTATTCCAAAGGGATGCGGCGTTTCTTCACCTATGTGGTGCCGTTCATCTTTATGAATTACTACCCGGCGCTGTATTTTTTGGGAAAAACTGACCCGTTTGGCTTTCCGGCGGCGGCGCCGTTCTTTGCGCCGCTGGTGGCCGCGGCGGGGATGGGGCTGGCGTTGTGGTTTTGGCGGTGGGGGATCACCCATTATCAAAGTACAGGGAGCTAAGGCGATGAAACCCATTTTGCGGGTGCGGGATTTGGAAAAGGTGTTTTGGGTCAACAAACGCCGTCAGGGGATTTTGGGGTCGGCGCTGAGCCTGGTGGCGCCGCAAATGGAAAAAGTGACCGCGGTGAGCCAGGTGAACTTTTCGTTGGAGCCGGGGGAGATGGTGGGGTACCTGGGGCCGAATGGGGCCGGAAAATCCACGACGATCAAGATCCTGACCGGCCTGCTGGTTCCCAGCGGGGGCGAAGTGGAGGCCAGCGGGTTTGTGCCCTGGAAGCAGCGCCAGGCCTACGTGGCGCATATTGGGGCGGTGTTTGGGCAGCGCACCACGCTGTGGTGGGATTTGCCGGTGATTGATTCCTTCGAGCTGCTGCAGGCGATGTATTCGATTCCGGCGGAGCGCTTTCGGCGAAATCTGCGCGAATTTACCGAGATGTTGGAGATGGAGCGCTTTATCAACACGCCGGTGCGGTCCTTGTCATTGGGCCAGCGCATGCGGGCAGACCTGTGCGCGGCGCTGCTGCACGAGCCGCCCCTGGTGTTTTTGGATGAGCCGACCATTGGGCTGGATGTGGTGGCGAAGGAACGCATCCGCCAGTTTATTCAAAAGATCCACCAGGAGCGGGGGACAACCATTATTTTGACCACACATGATCTTTCAGATGTGGAGAAGTTGTGCAGCCGGGTGCTGATTTTGGATCAGGGACAATTGCTGTACGACGGCAGCCTGTCGGCTTTGAGCCAGCGGTTTGACGGGCGGCGGCTGCTGGCGGTGACGCTGGCCAACCCGGCAGAGCAAATCACTTTGGAAGGGGTCGAAATCGTGAGCCGGGATGGGCCGCGGGTGACGTTTTCGCTGGACGGACACACGCACGACCCCGCCGCGTTGATTCAGACCCTGTTGGCGCGCTACCCTGTGACCGATTTAGAGGTGCGGCGTCCGGAATTGGAAGTGACCATCCGGCGGATTTACGAAGAGAAGCTGCTCCAGCCCGCAGGTCAGGCTTAGTCCGTCGTAAAGGGTTGACCGGCGCGGGGGAGGGCTGTACACTGGTGAGGAGAGGCCGCGCGATGATTTTCCGGAAGATCCTGCATGTGGATTTGGACGCATTTTTCTGCGCTGTGGAAGAGCAGCGGGAACCGTCCCTGCGGGGCAAGCCCTTTGCTGTGGGGGGCAAGCCCGAAGAGCGCGGGGTGGTCAGCTCCTGTTCCTATGCGGCGCGCCAGTATGGGGTGCATTCGGCCATGCCCACCGGTCAGGCGCAGCGGCTGTGCCCGGAACTGGCGCTGATTCCGGGGAACCACGGGCTGTATCGAGCGGCTTCGGAACAGGTGATGGGGGTGCTGGGTGAATTCACTCCCCTGTTGGAGCAGCTTTCGATTGACGAAGCCTTTCTGGATGTGAGCGATTTGCCCCAACCCGCGGCGGAGATTGGGTATCTTGTGCAGCGGGCGGTGAACGAACGCACGGGCCTGCCCTGTTCGCTGGGGGTGGCCAGCAATAAGCTGGTGGCCAAAATGGCCACGGACCACGGCAAGGCCTCAAAGCGAGGCCCGACAGCGCCCAACGCTCTGCTGGAAGTTCCGGCCGGGCAAGAGGCGGCTTTTTTGGCCGGGCTGCCCGTGCAGGCGTTGTGGGGGGTGGGGCCCAAGCTGGGGGCCAGGCTGAATGATTTGGGGGTGACGACGATTGGACAATTGGCCGCCATGCCGGAGAGCCAATTGGTGCGGATGTTTGGTAGAATCGGGCATGAGCTGGTGCGCCACGCGCAGGGCATGGACGACCGCCCGGTGGTCACCGTTCACCAGGCCCAATCCATCAGTCAGGAAGTCACCTTTCAGCGGGATGTGAGCGACGCGGCGGTGCTGCGCGGGACCTTGCTGGATATGAGCGGGGACGTGGCCTACCGGCTGCGGCAGCACGGCCTGTGCGCGGCGACGGTGCGGCTGAAGCTGCGCTGGCCGGATTTCACCACCCTGAGCCGCCAGATGTCTTTGGAACGGCCCACCCAGCAGGATAAGCTGATTGGGGCGGTGGCCTTGCAACTGTTTGACGCCGTGTGGCAGCCGGGCAGGCCCGTGCGGCTGATTGGGGTGGGCACCAGCGGGCTGAGCCAACAGGCCTTTCAGCCTGGGCTGTGGGAGACGCCCAGCGAAAAAGAACAGCGTCTGTTGGGCGCGCTGGATGAACTGCGTGAACGCTTTGGCCGGCCGGTGGTGCAGGCGGGGCGCAGTTTGTACCGATCTGGGCCGAAGAAAAAGTAAGCCGCAAATAAAACACACTAACGAGAACCGCCGTCATGTCCATCGAAGCACCATCCGAACGCAATTCTTATTTTTCCCTGTTCCGCAACCGCAATTTTGTGGCCTTGTGGATTGGGCAGATGATCTCATTTATTGGCGACTACTTTAACTGGCTGGCGCTGCCGATTTTGATCCAGGATTTGACCGGCAGCACCTTGATGGTAGGGCTGTCGCTGATCTCTTCGAGCGTCCCTATGTTGGTGCTGGGGCCGGTGGCGGGGGTCTTTGTGGACCGCTGGGACCGCAAAAAGACCATGATGACGGCGGATTTTTTGCGGGCCGGGCTGGTTTTGGTTTGCCTGACGGTGCAGCGTGCGGATCAAGTGTGGATTTATTACACGGTGGGGTTTTTGATGTCTTGCCTCAGCCGCTTTTTTTATCCGGCGCGCGCGGCGGTGCTGCCTTTGATTGTGCCGGAGAAAAAGGACCTGCTGGCGGCGATGGGGCTGATGCAGGGGGTGGAGACGATGGGGTTTCTGATTGGCCCGGCGCTGGCGGGTTTCACGATTGGATTTGCGGGGGCGCAGGTGGCGTTTTTGTTTGATTCGGCCAGTTTTTTGCTGAGCGCCCTTGCGATTATGCTGATGACCGTGCCGCGCACCACCCCTGGCGGCACCAGCAGTCTGGCGGCGGTGTGGCAGGAGCTGCGCGAGGGGATGGGAACCTTGTTTTCCAGCCGGCTGCTGGTGAGCATTTTGGTGTTGATGACGGTGCTCCAATTTGGGCTGGGGGCCATTAACGTGTTGTGGGTTCCCTACCTGCGCACCCATTTTGGGGTGGGGCCGGAGGGCTTGGGGATAGTGGATTCGGCGCAAGGGTTGGGGATGCTGATCGCGACGGCCTTGCTGGGTTATTTCAGCGGGCGCATGAAGAAAGCGGCCTGGGGGGCCTGGGCGATGATGGCGATTGGGCTGCTGCTGGTGGGTATCGGCGTGTCGCCCGCCTTTGTCTGGATCATCGTGCTGACCTTTGTGATTGGACTTTTCTTGGTGCCGGGCCAGTCGGTGCTGATGACCCTGATCCAATTGGCGGTGACGGATTTGAAGCGCGGGCGAGTGAACAGTGCGTTAAACGCGATCGCCTCTGCTGCCGGTTTGATCTCGATGGCGCTGGCTTCATTTTTAGCGGATACGGTGGGTTTTCGGGTGATTTATGGGGTCTTCGGCATGATCATTGTGGCCGCCGGGATCCTGGGATGGGCGATGCTGGGGGGTGTGGATCTGACCCAAGTGGAAGAAAATCAATGAGCGGCGAATTTGAGGAGGCGTGATGAGCGAAGGACAACCAACGGACGAGACTCTGGCGGTCACACCAGCCCCGTGGCGGCAGCGGCTGCAAACCGATCTGCGCAGCAAACTGATTGACGGGTTGGGCGCGGCGGCCATCCTTTACTTGTGCATGTTGACCGTGGCGATGATGATGCGGCCGGTGCAAAACCTGAGCGGCAGTGCCGGTGTTTTGGTGTACATTGTGGTCTTGTTGGCGATTTCTATTTTTTGTCTGGAGCGTTCGCTGGTCACCCGCTGGGGTGAACGGACGCGGGCCTGGTGGGGGATGGCGGGCGGGCTGCTGGCCTGGTCGGTGACCATGGTCAGCAACGACCTGGGGGCGGTGGAACTGATCAGTCTGCCTGGGATCACCATGCTGCTGATGGTGGGGCTGATTGTGAGCGTGCTGTGGCGGCGGGTGCTGCCCTTGGGGGTGCGCTTTTATGCCTTTTCGTACATGCTGTTCTGGACCGGAACCATGTTCTTGGGGATTCAAAACTACTTTGGGCAGGTGTCGTATTTGCTCAAGAGTGTGTATTGGGGTAACGGAATTTTGGCCGCCGCGGGCGGGCTGTATATGGTCTATTTCATCTTAATCAAGACCACGCGCCGCATCCCGCGTTTGTGGGGGGCGTTGTGGCTGTGCTTTTTCATGATTACCCTGCAAATGATCGTTCGCGGGGGGATTCTTTAGGTCTGCGGCGCAGGTTTGGGCTGAAGCAGCTGTTCGTACACTTGAATCATGCGGCTGGCGATGTTTTCCCAGGCGTACGCCTGGGCGTACTCCTCTGCCTGGGCGCCGAGCTGCGCGCGCAGGTCGGGGTCACAGATGAGCTGGGTGAGGCGCTCTGCCAGGGCGTTGGGGTCGCGGTCGGGGACGGAATAGCCGTTGACGCCGTTCTGCACCAAAAAGCCCAGGCCGCCGACCTGAGAGGCCACCACGGGGGTTCCGCAGGCCATCGCTTCCAGGGCCACCATGCCAAACGATTCGTAATGCGAGGGCACCACCACAATCTCTGCGGCGGAATAGTAATAAGGCAGGGTATCCTGGCTGCGTTTGCCGATGAAGAGCACCATATCGTTCAGACCTAAGTCTTTGCACAGGGCGCGCAGGCGGGCCATTTCTGCGCTCATGTTCTGAGGGGTCACATCGGGGTCGCCGCCGATGATGGTGAGGTAATGGGGGATGGGAATGAGCCGGGGGTCAGAGCGCATGGCCGCCAGGGCCTGGATGAGAGTATCAATGCCTTTGAGTGGCTCGATGCGCCCCACGTAGAGGATCATGTTATCACCGCAGGGGATGCCGATGACGTCACGGGCCTCTTCACAGGGGATGGGGTAGAAGCGCGAGGTGTCTACACCGGGGGGAATGATGGTGATCTTGCGCTTGTCGGCTTGATACAGAAATTCCAACTGGGCCTTTTCGGCCAGGGTAGCGGCGATGATGCGCTGTGCGCCGCGGATGACGGTTTGTTCGCCCTCCACGCGGTAGGGGCCTTCCATCTCCGCGGGGGTGAGGGCCACACGGTTTTTCATATGGCCGAGGGTGTGAAACATCTGCACGATGGGGGCGTTCCAGGCCTGCTGAAGGTCCAATGCGGCGACGCCGGACATCCAGTAGTGAGAATGGATGACATCGTAGTGGATGTTTTTTTCTTCGGCAAAGCGGCGAATGGATTCGGCGTAGGTGGGCAGATATTGGGGCAGATCCGATTTGGGCAGGGGGTATTCCGGCCCGGCGGGCACATGCACAACCCGGTTGCCAAAGCCGAGGTCGTGGAGCACGTGGGGGACATGCTCATCCTGGGAACGGGTGAACACATCCACGTGAATTTTCATGCGCCCCAGTTGGGTGGCAAGCTCGCGGACATACACATTCATCCCGCCGGTGTCTTTGCCGCCGAGGGTGGCCAGGGGGCAGGTGTGATAGGAGAGCATGGCTATGTTCATATGAAAGATTATACCTTTATGGGGCGAGGGTGGGGTCGGTTGACGGGGAATAAAAAAATTCCCAGCAGGGCAAAAAGTGCCTGCCGGAAATTTGGGTTCGGGCATGAGCCACCTATGAGGTTCGAACTCATGACCTGACGATTACGAATCGTCTGCTCTACCAGCTGAGCTAAGGTGGCGACTGCGAGGGGTATTATACCAGAAATGTGGTTTCCCCGACAAGGGATGAGGGAAAAATCCACCTGCGTATAGGTAAAATCACGAAGGCCGTCTGGTTCATCGAGATGGGGCAAAGTCTCCGGCGCGGCTGGTGAGCTTAACTTTGACCGGCGGGAAGGTAAGGTTGGATGACGGCGCGCACCTCGGCCAGCACCTGGGGTAAGGGGGCTGAGGCATCCACCTGACGGGTGTTGGGTTGGCAGGCCAGCATGGATTGGTACGCGGCGCGCAGGCGCACGACTTCATCCAGAGGGATTTCCTGTTTGCGCGAAAGGAGGACTTCGGGGGTCGCATCCAAAAAGATGAACAGGTCGGGGCGGGGCAGACGGCAGCGCAGACGGTTCACCAGGGCGTGCGGGCCGCCGTAGCGGTATTTGCGCGGGTCAATGGCAACGTCGTCGAAATAATGGCGGTCGGATAGCAGGAGCACGCCGGAATTCATGCGCGGCCGAAGATGCAGATAATAGTGACCGAGCCAGCGGAGGGCGCGGTAGAGCATTTTTAGACAGCTGGAAAAGAAAGGGCGCGGCGGGTGTTGGTGATTGGTAATGGGGCCGTTTTTGGGCAGGAGGTTATTCCCGTGCAGAACGTGCACGGGGATATTCTCAGCTTGCAGCTCGGCTTGTAAAGCCTGTATGACCGAAGATTTGCCTGAGCCGTCTACACCCACCAGGGCGATCAGAGGCATTTTGGAAGGCGGCGCGGACATCATGATGACACTCCGTTGGAAATGTGTGGGCCGTCAGATATTTATTTATTTTATCAAAATAATTCAAATATTACCACTTGGAAAACACCGGCTTTCGCACAAGCCCGAGGGTTTGGAGTAGAATCACCGCTTTGGAGGGCTGGCTGGATGGATTTTTGGATTACGCTGATCATTGTGACCGTGACGTATATCGGGATTGCGGTGGGGCGCTGGCCGGGGCTGCGCGCCAACCGTACCACGATTACGCTGATGGGCGCCGGGCTGCTCATCGCCACCCGTCAGGTGGCATTTTCAGCGCTGGGGGATTTTTTGGACCTGGATACGCTCATCCTGCTGTTCTCGATGATGATCCTGAATGCGAATTTGCAGATGGCGGGCTTTTTTCAACTGGCAGGCCGGGGACTTTTAAAGACGGCGCGTTCGCCGCGGATCTTGTTGGCGGTGGAAATTGCCCTGGCGGGGCTGCTGAGCGCGCTGTTCCTGAACGATACCATTTGCCTGATGTTCACCCCGCTGGTGGTGCAGATCACCCAGGGGGCACGGCGCAACCCGCTGCCGTACCTCATTGCCCTGGCGACGGCTTCAAACATCGGTTCGGCGGCAACGCTGACGGGGAACCCGCAGAATATGATCATCGGCACGGCATCGGGTATCTCGTACCTGGATTTTGCCCTGCCGCTGCTGCCGGTAGCTGTGATGGGGCTGGTGGTGGTGTGGGGGGTGGTGATTTGGTTCTATCCTGGCGAGTTCCGGCGCGAGGCGCTGGGCGATTTGACCGAGCAGCCCCTGGAACTGAACCGGCCGCTGCTGATCAAGAGTCTGGTGGTGACGGGCGGGCTTTTGACAGCGTTTTTGCTGGGCGCGCCGGTGGCCGAAGCCTCTTTTCTAGCGGCCTGCGCGCTGCTGTTCACGCGGCGCGTGTCGCCGGAACACGTATTTTATGAGATCAACTGGGGGCTGCTGGCTTTTTTTGCGGCCATGTTTGTGGTGACGGGTTCGCTGGAGGCCAACGGTGTGGCGGGGGAACTCTTCCGATTGGCGGGGCTTTCGCCGGATACGGGCATCTGGCAGTTTTCGCTGACCACGCTGGTGCTCAGCAACCTGGTGTCCAACGTCCCGGCGGTGCTGCTGCTGAAGCCGGTGGTGATGCAGCTGCATTCGCCAACGGCGGGCTGGCTGACTCTGGCGGTGGCTTCGACCCTGGCGGGAAATTTGACCTTGTTGGGGTCGGTGGCCAACCTGATTGTGGCCGAAATCGCCGGCAGCGCGCGGATTCACATGGGCTTTTGGGAGTACACGCGTGTGGGGCTTTTGGTGACGATTGTCACCCTGGCGGCAGGAATTATGTGGCTGCAATTTGCCGTGTGGTAAAACGGCATCGGGTATAATGGCGGCATGAAAAATACACGCGAACCTCTGGTGATTGCCATTGCGGGCGGGTCGGGGTCGGGCAAGACGACCGTTGCTAACTCGATTTTAAACCGGGTAGGGCCGCTGCGGATTGCCTATTTGCCGCACGACGCCTATTACCGCGACCTGTCCCATTTGCCGGAGGTGCAGCGGCGGGAGGTGAACTTTGACCATCCCAATTCGCTGGAATCGGATTTGATGCTGCAGCACATCATGCAGCTCAAGCGCAGGGAGCCGGTGGATTTGCCGATTTACGATTTCACTATCCACACGCGCACCGACCGCACCCTGAGGGTGGAGCCGCGGCCGGTGATCCTGGTGGAGGGCATCCTTATTTTTGCCGAGCCGGAGCTGCGCAAAGTGTTTGATGTGAAGATTTTCGTGGATACCGACGCGGATTTGCGCTTTATCCGGCGGCTTCAGCGCGATTTGATCGAGCGCGGACGTTCGACCGAGAACGTAATTTCTCAATATTTGAGCACGGTGCGGCCGATGCACATGGACTTTGTGGAGCCTTCGAAACGGTATGCAGATGTGATTATTCCTGAGGGCGGGTTCAACGCGGTGGCGCTGGATATGGTGATCGCGCGGATTGAAGCCCTGCTCTCGGCTGAGGATTGATCTGCATGGAGTCCGACACACGTCAGAAGATCATCCGTATTCTCATTTTTGTTCTGGTGGTTGGGCTGACAATTTATCTGGTCTTGATTCGAGACCGCATCGCGGACCTGGAAGGCTATGGGTATCCAGGCATTTTCTTGTTTTCGCTGCTGGCCAACGCCAGCCTGGTGATTCCGCTGCCGGGGGTAATTTTGACCTCGGCGATGGGGGCGGTGTTTGACCCGTTTTGGGTGGCGATGGCGGCGGGCAGCGGGGCGGCACTGGGGGAAATTTCGGGCTATCTGGCGGGTTTCAGCGGACGGGGGTTGGCCTCGCGGGCGGGGTGGTATCCGCGGGTGGAGGGTTGGATGCGGCGCTACGGAATTTGGGCGGTGCTGCTGCTGTCCTTCGTTCCCAACCCGGCCTTTGATATCGCTGGAATCGTGGCGGGGGCCATGCGTATGCCGTTGTGGAAGTTTCTCTTGTTTTGCTGGATCGGCAAAATTCTTAAAATGCTGGTGTTTGCCTATGGGGGCGCAGGGCTTTTGGATCTGCTGCCGTTCTAACGCTTTTCACAAAACGGCTCACCCATTCGACTAATTTTTAGGCAGTTTCCGGCGCGCCTGGAGCTGCGCCTTTCCGGCGGCCTGCACGGTTTCCCAGGCGGCATTGACGGCGTCTACCTCTTCCTGAGTTTCGGGCAGTTCGCCGTAGCGCACGCGCAGGTAGGCTTGGGTGAGGGTTTGCAGGCCAGCGAGATGGTCGGGGAAGAGCACCGCGGCGCGGGGGATGAATTCCAGCGGGGTCAGGGCCGGCGGACGAGGGGTGCCCAGGTCTTCGCACAGATCCATGAGCTGGGCGTACACCCAACGGATACGGGCGGCAGCCAACAGGCGGCGGGCACGGTTCAGGTCGCGGCTGGAGCGCAGGCGGCCGGTGAGAAATTCCCAGGGGGTCAAAGGCCCCAGGCGTCCGCTGGGGTCGCCTTTTTCGGCGGCGGCCTGAATGCGCAGCTGCCGCCAGCGCAGGGCACCCAGAATGGAAGCCAGGATGATCAGGGCGAAGAGGATGATCCCCAGGTTGCGGCCGGTGGTGACCCATTCGGTATGGGCGGCAGCCTGTTCACTTTGGTGCTGCAAGAATTCCTGCATGGACTGCTGCCAGGCGTTGATGGGGTCTGCCAGATTCTTCTGAAAACGGGCGATGAGCATGGGAATCCAGCGGGCCAGCAGCAGCAAAAGGGGGGAAAGAATCAGCAAGATCAGGAAGGTGATGATCCCGGTGAGGGCCAGGATGAGCTGGACGATCCACTGCCCCAACTGGCCGCTGAGGGCCCAGCCAGAGAACACGCCTACGGCGACCACGATGAGGCCGATGAGCAGCACGCCCAAGGCCCAGCCGCGGTTAAACACGGGCGTGCGCCCGCCGCGTAGGCCGCGCAGACTGGCGATGCGGGCGGTGAACATGGCAAAGAGGCTGAAGAGCAAAAAGATGTACAGGGCGATGTAGGTCTGCGGGCGCTGGGCCAGGGGCGAGCCGGAGAGGAGCAGGCCAAAAACCAGAAACATGAAGAGGCCCAACTGAAAACTGGCGGCGGTGGTGAGGGTGTCGGCGGGCTCGCGGGCGATGCGCAGGCCGCGCAGGATGAGCAGGAGGAGGATGAAGTGGTGGAAGATCTCGCGCAGGTCGGAATTGGGATCCACTAGAAATTGAACCGAACGGTAGAGCAGATCACCCACACCCAGCGGCTGATCTGGATAGAGGAGCAGTTTGAGGGTGACCAGAACGGAGAAGAGAATCCAGAGCAGGACAGCGGGTATGCGGTACAGGCTGCGCAGTTCCAGGGCGTTGAGCACGCGCACGAGGATGTGTGTGGTCAGCGTGACAGCGCCCAAGACCGCGTAGGCGGGCAGCCACCCGCCCTGGCTGAGCAGAACCGCGCCGTACCAGGCTGCGATCCACGACAGTTCGGCGATGAGCATCGAGAAAGTGGCAATTTCGGACCAGACCTGCGTGCGCAGGCGCTGGGGGTCGAAGGTTTCGGCGAGGACTTGCGAAAGGGTGGGCGGCGTCATGGTGAAAAGGGCAGGTGCAGCACGCGCACGCCGGGGATGGTGGGCGGAGGGGCAGCTTGCAGGCAGATGAGGGTGGTGTGGGTGCGGTAGCGGCGGATGGAGATGAGGGTTTCCAGCAGGGCCGGGGTCACCAGGGCGGTGACGATGAGCAGGGTGGCGCCGTAGGGCAAATTGGACGCGGCCTTGACCAGATATTTCTCAAAAGGGGTGGTGGTGTAGGGGGTGACAGCGGCCAGGGTTTGCAGCAGCAGGGAAAGCTGGTCGCGCGAGCGCCCCGGCAGGATGCGGAAGGGGCGGTCGGCGTGGGCCAGGCAGCCGTTGGAGATCAGCCCCACCGCGTAGCCGTCTTCGACCCCATGCACCACCAGGGTGGCGGTGACTTTGACCAGCTGCTCCAGCATGGTATGGTACGTGCCCAGCCAGGGCTGTTCGGAGGTGGACACGTTCAGGCAGACCACCATGACTTGAGAGGAGACAGGCTGGAACATGCGCACCTGCATTTGACCGCTGCGGGCTGTAGCGGGCCAATGGATGTGGCGGAAATCATCTTCGGGGTGATAATCACGCACGCCAATGGGCAGGGTGGGATCTTCCACCAGGCGGCGGCGGGCGCGCCGGTCGCCAAAGGGATCTTCGGCGTCCAGTTTCAGGCGTTCCAGGGGCAGCACCTCTGGAAAAACGGTGAGATATTCCTGGTTGTCATGTTCAACGGCGTTATCAAACAGGCCGAAAGGATCGCCGGACTGCAGTTGGGTGGGGCCGAGGTCATAGATGCCGCGCTGGCGTAACTGCAGGGCCACCGTGCGTTCCACTTTTTCGAACCAGCGCAGGGAATACAGGTTGACCAGATTGCCCTGATCGGCGATGTGCGAAGGGGAGAGCAGGGTTTCATCCTGCGGGCCGACCGCCAGCGGCCAGGGGTCGGTGGTGCGCAGCCAGGGCAGGGGCAGAATTTTCTCGTTGGCGGTGAGGATGCGCACGGTGAGGGATTCGCCGGGGAACCCGCGGCGGTAGCGCCACAGACGGCGGTAGGTGATGCGGCTGAGTGCGTAGTAATTCCAAATGCGCGCGGCGGTGAAGACCACTGAGACAGCCACCGAAAAGGCAATCAGCCAGACCTGCCGGAAGAGCACGGCAAAGATAAAGACCAGAAAGAGCAAGTTGTCCCATTTGGACAACAGGTCGCGAGGGCGCACGATCAGCCTTCGACCGGAACGGGCACGGCGGCAACGATATCGGCGACCAGCTCGGGGGTGGTGCGGCCGCGGAGTTGGGCCTGGGGGGAGATGATCATGCGGTGGCAGAGGATGAAGGGCGCCAGGAATTTGACGTCATCAGGGATGACAAAATCACGGCTGTGGATGGCGGCCCAGGCCTGTGCGGCTTGATACAGCGCCAATGAGGCCCGCGGGCTGGCGCCGAGCTGAATATCCTGGTTTTCGCGGGTGGCACGGGCGATGCGCACGATGTAATCGCGGACGGAATTCTCCACGCGGATTTCGCGGCGGCGCTGCTGAAGGTCGACGATCTCCTGCGGGCTGGTGACCGGCTGCAGGTCGGCCAACGGGTCAGCGGAGCGAAAACGATCCAGAATGGCGTTTTCTTCTTCCTGCGAGGGGTAGCCAATGGGCAGGCGCAGGAGAAAACGGTCGAGCTGGGCTTCGGGCAGGGGAAAAGTGCCTTCCAATTCGACCGGATTCTGGGTGGCGAGGACGATGAAGGGGCGCGGCAGCGGGCGGGAGACGCCTTCGCCGGTCACCTGACGTTCCTGCATGGCTTCCAGCATGGAAGACTGGGTGCGCGGGGTGGCGCGGTTGATTTCATCCGCCAGGATGATTTGAGCCATGATGGGACCGGGGCGGTATTCAAATTCCTGGATTTTTTGGTTAAACCAGGACAAACCGGTGACATCCGAGGGCAGCAGGTCGGGGGTGAACTGGATGCGGCGGAAAGAGCAGCCCAGCGAAGCCGCCAGCGCGTTGGCCAGGGTGGTTTTGCCGGTGCCGGGGACATCTTCGAGCAGAACATGACCCTCACAAAGCACGGCGGTGAGGAGCAGGCGGATGGTTTCTTCTTTACCAACAATCACTTTCTGGATATTTTCTAAAATGCGCTGGGAGATGGTAGCAATCAAGAGAACCTCGACCGGGGATTAAGATGGGCTGAACGGGTTGATTATACCCCCTGGGGGGGCGGATTTGGGCAGGATTGGGGCGGGGGCGGAAGCAGGGCGGCCTGTTCGGAGAGCGACTGCTGATCGAGGATGTCATCCAGGGCGCAGCCTTGCAGGAACATCTGCGCAAATTCCGGCGGCAGGCCTTTCTTTTGCACGGCTGCGGCAGTCTTTTGGCAGTCATAGGGCAGACGGAAGAAGCGCGCTGAAAGGGCCCCGGAAGGGGTGAGGGTGAGGAGGGCATAGGCGCTGCGCGGGTCGCGGTCGTCGGGGCGGCCGACGCTGCCGGGGTTGAGAAACCAGGTGCCGCCCGCCTGGGTGAGGAAGGGTCGGTGGGTATGCCCGCAGATGACCAGGTCCGCTTCGGCCAGGGCGGCCAGCTCCTGCAGGCGGTCGGGAGGCAGTGAGGGTGAGATGTGTTCGGTGGGGGAGGCCGGACTGCCGTGCACCAGCAGCACCCGCCAGGGGCCCAGAGTCAGGCGCAGCGCGGCGGGCAGGGATTGGAGGTAGCTGCGTTGGGCGGGGGTCAAATTTTCATAAGCCCAGGAGAAAGCGAGTTCGCGCAGTTTGCAGCGGTTGGTCTTGCGCACATGGCCATTGTCAGGCACGCGCAGGACTTTGGCATCGTAATTGCCCAGGATGTTGACGAAGCGTTTTTTCTGGATGGCATCCACCACTTCGGAGGGGAAGGGGCCGTAGCCGAGGTGATCGCCAACGTTCCAGATGGGGCCGGCCCCAGCGGCACGAGCGTGTTTGAGCACGGCACGCAGGGCAGGCAGGTTGGCGTGGATGTCGGCGATGACGGCGATGATCATGCTTCGTCTGGCGGGGTGGGCTGGACAGCGGGGTAGAGATCCTCAGCCCGAAGAAGGGGAAGCTGCACCTGGGCGAGGAGAGAAGGCCACAGCCCGCGGGTTTGGGTTTGATCCCACAGGCGCACCAGTTCTTGATAGACGCGCTCGCGTTCACTGGCGCGGTCTAGAGCGAAATACTCCAGACCCGGGCGCAGGCTGCGGAAGGGACGGGCAGAGCCGTAGAATTTTTCGGTGCGGCGCAGCTCTTTTTCGGCAAAACGGGGCAGCTCCGCCAGCCAGACATCGGCGTCGTGCAGCGCGCCGAGGGTATCTTGAAACGCGCGCAGGGCCTTCAATTCGTCTTTGAGCTGATCGGCGTACAAGGGGGCAAAGGCTTCCAGGGTGTAGCGCAGTCCTTTAGCGGCGATGCGCATGGCGTGCAGCTCTTCGGCATGGTCGGGGTAGGCCACGTGAGACTCGAAAGACAGGAATTCCTCCAGGCGGGCCTGAATATGCTCGGCGGCCAGGGCGTAGAGGGCATGGTCAAAGGTGAGGACGGAGGATTCGGCCTCCGGCGGGGGCAGATGGGGGGTGAGAGCCGCCGGTAAAGAGGTGAGGGTGGGGGATTCGTGGAAATCTTCGACGGCCTGAACCACTTTGGGCTGGATGGCTGTGCGCGCCTGCCGCCGCCGCAGAAGCAGACGGCGCATCCCAGGGCGCAGGCGAGTTTCGGGAAGGGAGGCGAGGATCTGGGTGAGGAGTTCAATTTGAACGTCGCTGTCGCGCGCGGCCCCCAGGGCGCGGGTGATCTGGCGGATGTCGCCGGTCCATTGGGCCACTTTTTTGGCGGGGAAACAAATGGAAAAAATGGGCAAAGCCGCCCGCAGGCGGCGGGTGGCCACGCGCATGCGGTGAACGTGTTCAATATCGGCAAGGTCGTGGACCCCTTCCATCTCTGTGAGGAGGGCGGTCCAATGACGGTTGAGGACATCGGCAGCATAGGCACAGAGGTGGGGGGAGAGGTTCTTTTTCATGGGTGCATTTCCTTTAAGAAATTATAGCAAGGGGGTGATAAAAGCACAAATCCGGGGGGGCGCTGCCCTGGAAAATTGGTAAAAAAAACCGGCGGGGGAGCCGCCGGTGGCACAGGTGTGTGGGGTTATTCTCGGTCGTCATCCAGGTCGTCATCGTTGGATTCCAGCTCCAACAGCTCGCCGGTGGCGATGAAGACGGTGCGTTCGCAGATGTTGGTGACGCGGTCGGCCATACGTTCCAGATTGTGGGCCACCCACATGAGCAGGTTGGCCGCGTCAATATTTTCGGGGTTGGCGATCATGGCGTTGACCAGGCTGCGGGTGACGTGGTTGTAGAGGTCGTCCACTTTGTCATCTTCCAGGGGGATGGCAGAAGCCTGACCGGCATCTTCATTGATGAAGGCGCTCAGGGAGCGGTGCAGCATGCTGACCGCCAGGTCGGCCATCAGGTCAATTTCACGATAAGGGATGGGGATGGTGTGATCGCCGAGGCGAATATTGACCTTGCCAATGCCTTTGGCATAATCGCCCATGCGTTCCAGTTCGGTGATGACCTCCAGCATGGCGGCCAGGCTGCGCAGGTCGCGGGCCATGGGCTGCTGGGTGGCGATCAGAATAAGGATGGCGTTTTCGATGGCGAAACGCTTTTCATTGATCAGGGCGTCTTCTTCGTAAAGGGTGCGGGATGCCTTTAAGTCGCGGCGCTTGAGGGCGTCAACGGATTTGAGCATGGCCTGTTCCACCATGCTTCCCAAGAGCAGGACTTCATCTTGAATGTGATGGATCTGACGATCCAACGTCTCACGCGTCATAGGTGACCTCGTTCAATCGGATCAGAAGGTGACGGGGGGCTTTCCAACCTGGAAAGCGCCAGCCTGCTGATGGGGCAGGATTATCCAAAGCGCCCGGTGATGTAATCTTCGGTGCGTTTATCTTTGGGGTTGGTGAAGATTTGCTGGGTTGCTCCAAATTCTACCATAAGACCGGCGCGGTCTTCATCCATTGTGAAGAAGGCGGTCTGGTCCGAGGCGCGCGCGGCTTGCTGCATGTTGTGGGTGACGATGATGATGGTGATGGTTTTGGAAAGCTCGCGCATCAGGTCTTCGATTTTGAGGGTGGCAATGGGATCCAGAGCGGAGCATGGTTCGTCCATGAGGATGATCTCGGGCTGAACCGCCAGGGCGCGGGCGATGCACAGGCGCTGCTGCTGACCGCCGGAGAGAGCCAGGGCGCTCTTTTTGAGATTATCTTTAACTTCATCCCACAGGGCGGCTTTGCGCAGGGTTTCTTCCACCAGGTCGTCCTGATTGCCGCGAAAGCCGTTGATCTTGGCGCCCCAAACGATATTGTCATAGATGGATTTGGGGAAGGGATTGGGCTTTTGGAACACCATGCCGATGAGTCGGCGAATTTGGACGGGGTCTACATCTGGATCGTAAATGTTTTTGCCGTGAAATAAGATGCTGCCGTCAATGTGGGCAGTGGGCACGAAGTCATTCATGCGGTTGAAGGCGCGCAGCACGGTGCTTTTGCCGCAGCCGGAGGGGCCGATGATGGCGGTGATTTGGCGAGGGACGACTTTTAGGTGGACGTTTTTGACCGCCCGAAAGCTGCCGTAATAAAAGCTGAGGTCGCGGGCCTCGATGGCATAATCCTGGTTGGGAGACATGGACATGGTGACCATTATACTCTCTTGCTGAAGTGGTTTCGGAACAAAATGGCTACGGCGTTGAGGGACAGCAGGGTAATGAGCAGGACCAAAATGGCCGCGGCGGCGATGTTGCGGAACTCACTTTGCGGGCGCGTGGTCCAATTATAGATTTGAATCGGCAGGGCTGTAAAGTAGGAGAAGGGGCCGTTGGGGTCACTGGTGAGCATGGTGGAAGCGCCCACCAAAATGAGCGGGGCGGTTTCGCCAATGGCGCGCGAGACGGCCAAAATGGCGCCGGTGAGGATGCCGGGCAGGGCATTGGGGAGAACATGGTGCCAGATGGTCTGCCATTGGGTGGCCCCCAGGCCGTAGGCTGCCTGGCGCAGTGAGTTGGGCACGGCGCGCACAGCCTCCTGCGCGTTGATGATGAGGATGGGCAGAATCAGCAGACCCATGGTCAGCCCAGCGGAAAGGATGGTGCGGCCGTTATCAGTAGGTGTGCCGAACCAGGCCCCGCTGGTGAGCCCCGAAAGGGCGCGGACGAAGATGGCCAGGCCCAGAATGCCGTAGACGATGGAGGGAACCCCGGCCAGATTCTCGATGTTGGTCTGGATGATGCGGTTGAACCAGTAGCGCCGGTCGGCGTACTCTTCCAGATAAATGGCCGCGCCCACACCGATGGGGAAGGCAAATAGGATGGTGATGAGGATGATATGGATTGAACCCAGCAGGGCGGTACGCACCCCGGCCAGGCCGGCCTGAGAGGACATGCTGTTCTGAAGGAAGGACCGATTGAGCCAGGCGCGGAAGGTGAGGGCAGCCCCAGGGAAACGTTTATTCACCTCAGCCTGGACGTTTTCTTTCTGAAACAGGGATTCAGACAGCGTCCAGGTGGCCACGATTTTGGGCTGCACGACCTGTTCATAGGTCAGGGTGAGCAAATCGGCATGTGTGCGCTGGTCGAAAGGCTTTTCTCGTTCCAGGGCGCGCAGGCGCAGCTTGGTGAGGCGCTGGCGCAAGATGTCGGTCAGCTCGGTTTCGGAAAGCTGCTCCAGGGGGCGGTCGGCCAAAGCGGACGGTTCCACCTTGTTGACCTCGGCGATATAGCCAAAGGACTGGTTGATCACCGTCCACAGCAAGGTGGAGAGCGCAATCAGGCCAATGCAGATAGAAAGGAAAAAGACATATTTCCAAAGCCGAGAGGCGCGGTGGCGCTGCTGGAGGTGCTGGGCCAGACGAGGATCTTTGACGGCAAATGGGTCAGGGATCATTCGTACACCTCGCGGTAACGGGCCACCAGGCGGCGGCTGAGGATGTTGAGGCCGAGAGTGATGAGGAAGAGGAGCAGGCCAATGGCAAAGATAGAATTGTAATCGGGGGTATCGTAGGCCAGGTCGCCGCCGCTGATGCGGGCGATGTAGCCGGTCATGGTCTCGGCCCCTTGCAGGGGGTTAAAGGTGAAATTGGGTCCGGAGCCAGCGGCCACAGCCACGATCATAGTTTCACCTACAGCACGGGAGACGCCCAGGATGAAGGCGGCGATGATGCCGGAGAGGGCCGCGGGGACGACCACCTTGAGGGTGGTTTCCAGGCGGGTGGCGCCCAGGCCAAACGAGGCTTCGCGCAGAGAATGGGGGACGGAGCTGAGAGCATCTTCGCTCATGGAACACACCAGGGGCAGAATCATGATGCCCATCACCAGACCCGCCGAGAGGGTGTTGTAGATTTGCACATTGTCCGCACCCAGCACAGCGCGCAGGAGAGGGGTCATGAAGGTGAGGGCAAAGTAGCCGTAGACCACGGTGGGCACCCCGGCCAGGATTTCCAGAATGGGCTTGAGGATTTTGCGGCTGCGCGGGGAGGCGTATTCAGACAGGTAAATAGCGGCAGCCAGACCCAGAGGCAGGGCGATGAGCATGGCGATGAAGCTGGTCATGAGGGTGGCATTCACCAGGGGGAGGACGCCAAACTGACCGATGGAGGGCTGCCACTTGGTCCCGGTGAGAAAATCCAACAAGTTGACTTCAGGGCTGGCGAAGAACAGTAAGGCTTCTTTGCCCAGTTCGTAGAGAATGCCGAGAGTGGTCAGGATGGAAATCGCCCCGGCGATGAAAAGCGCGGCCTGGATCAGATTTTCCGAGTGGCGCGGACGCTTTTTGAGCCGGGAATGAATCGATTCCACTTGTGCCGCTGAAATCTGCAGGGCGGTGGGGGGATGTTCCATGCGTAAGCCTTTTTTGATCAGCAAGTTATGCAAAAAGCGATAGATGGGGCGAGAGGCTGGCTGCCCTCCGGCGGCCAGCCTCGACCCCATAAGGAGAAGTTATTTCAGAGCGTCGGCCAGGGCCTGTTGGGCAGCGGTCAGCGCTTCTTCCGAAGCGGGGAAGTAACCCACGTCGCCGATGACATCATTCACAAAGGTGAGGTAGTAGTGGATGAAACCGGCCACCTGGGGTTTGGATTTGAGGACGCCCGCATCCGAGTAGATGTAGAGGGGGCGAGCCAGTTTGTATTCGCCCGATTCGGCGGTTTCAAAGGTGGGGCTGACGCCGTTGATGGAGAGGGCTTTCAAATTGGCGGCTTCGGCCTGGTAGTAGGCGAACCCGAAGTACCCAATGGCGTAGGGGCTGCCTTCAATGCCTTTAACCAGAACATTGTCGTCTTCGGAGGTTTGCAGGTTCTTGGCGCTGAGCACGATCTTCTTGGCTTCGTCGAGCTTTTCGATCTTGGCAGGCTTCTGGATCACTTCTTCGACGAAGAAGTCAAAGGTGCCCGAGTCGGTGCCAGGGGTGAAGCGCAGGATGGGCTCATTGGGCCAGGAGGGATCCACATCCGACCATTTTTCGGCTTTATCGGAGAAGATGACGGCCAACTGCTCAAGAGTGAGGTCGGTGAGGAAGGTGTTCTCTTTACTGACGACCACCGAGAGGGCATCCGTGCCGACGCGGAATTCGATGGGGGTGCGGCTGATGGCTTTGCAGTTCTCGACCTCAGAGTCTTTGATGCCGCGGCTGGCATTAGCGATGTCGGATTCACCGCTCTTGCAGAAACGTTCAAAACCGGCACCGGAACCGATAGAGTCAATTTTGATCTCACCCGCGAAACCGTCGGCCTTGAATTGCTCAGCAACAGCTTCTGAAAGGGGATACACGGTGGAGGAACCAGCTGCGTAGATCGTTCCCGACAGGGCGGCGGGGTCCACTTCGGGCAGAATGCCGCTTTCCACGGGAACGGGCTCGGCGGTGGGTTCAGCCGGGGCGGCGGTGGGTTCAGCAGTGGCCGAGGTGGGCTGTTCCACTGCGGCGGGGGCCTGGGTGGGGGCGGGGGCGGCCGCGGGCTGGCATGCGGCCAGCAGCAGGGCGGTGATGATGAGGGCAAAGCTGACAAACTGGTAACGGCGTTTCATTGATTGTTTTCTCCTAAGTATTGGATGATTTTTCTGTCTTGATCACTATAGCGGGACGCGTTTAACGGATTGAGAGGATTTTGTTAACAACAGGTAAAGGAATGGTTTGAGAAAAGGCAAAAAAACACAGAAGCGCGCGGCTTCTGTGTTGAAGGCTTGAGGGTGAGCGGG
Organism: Levilinea saccharolytica; assembly: GCF_001306035.1. Classification (GTDB taxonomy): domain Bacteria; phylum Chloroflexota; class Anaerolineae; order Anaerolineales; family Anaerolineaceae; genus Levilinea; species Levilinea saccharolytica. The sequence goes on along the minus strand of NZ_LGCM01000028.1, from coordinate 47,459 downwards.
TGGGTCAGGCGGTGGTTAAGGAGAAGTAGAAGGTGCTGCCCTGGCTCTGAACGCTGTCGGCCCAGATGCGGCCGCCGTGCAGTTCCACCAGGTGGCGGGCGATGGACAGGCCCAGACCGGTGCCGCCGCCGGAACGGGCGCGGTCGGCTTTGTAGAAGCGTTCAAAGATGCGGTTCAGACTGTCGGGGGCGATGCCCACGCCGGTGTCGCGCACGTAGAAGACCACCTGCTGCCCTTCGGAGTAAGCCCCCACCTGCACTTTTCCGCCGGGCTGGGTGAATTTGACGGCGTTGTGGATGAGGTTCACCAGAACTTGCTGCAGACGGGTGGAATCGGCCAGGACAGTGGGCAGGTCTGTGGGGGTGAGATCTTCGAGGGTCAGGCCGGCCCGTTCGGCCTGCAAATGCATGCGCTCTACGGCCGGGGCGGTGATGTGCTGGGGGAAAACGGCAGACCGTTCCAGCGGGACGCGCCCGGATTCGATGCGGGATAATTCCAAAAACTCCTGCACCAACTGGATAAGGTTGTCAATTTCTTGATCCATGCGGCTCAGGAAGCGTCGGGCGGCGGGGGGATCTTCGAGAGCGCCTTGATCCAGGGTTTCTGTGAGGGCCTTCAGCGAAGCCAGCGGGGTGCGCAGCTCGTGGGAGACGTTGCTGACAAAATCGCGGCGAACGGTTTCCAGGCGGCGCAGGCGGGTGATATCGGTGAAGACCATCAGGGTGCAGCCGGGCATGGCCGCGCCGAGGGGCGTGGCGGTGGCCTGGACGAAAAGACGTTCGGGGATGATTTCTTGAATGAGGGTTTTGGGCTCCTGGGCAGCGTGCGACCGCTGCCAGAGATCCACCAGATGATGGCTGCGCACGATTTCGATCAGGGTTGGGTTGGCGGGCTGCGCGTCCAGGTCGGCCTCAAACATGCGCGCGGCGGCGGGGTTGGAGAGCAGCACCTGGCCGCTCTCGTTGACAATCACGACCCCGTCGCTCATCTGATTGAGGACGATTTCCAGTTTAGAACGCTCAGTGCTGAGGGCTTCCAACTGGTTATTCAACTGGGTGGTGAGATGGTTGAAAGCACGGCTGAGCTGGCCGACTTCGTCCTGGCGGGCGGAGGGCTGAATGTTCTTTTGGCGCCCCTGGCTGATGGCCTGCACAGCCTGGGTGAGCTGGAGCAGAGGACGCAGGGCGGTGGCGGCCATAAGGGAGGCCAGCAGAATCACGACCAGACCGGTGAGGGCGGCGGCCGTGAGGATGCGGCTTAACACGCTGGACAGAGCCTGATTGACGTCATCCATGAGGACGGCCAGGCGGGCGACGGCGATGACCTGGTTCTGATACAGAACGGGGGCAGCCACATACAGCAGGTCTTTTTTGAGGGTGGCGCTGTAGCGGATCTGGTCATTTTCCTGACCAGCAAGGGCCTGAATGAACTCGGGGCGGTTGGCGTGATTATCCAGATCGGCGGGGTCTTTCCAGGTTTCGGCGGCGACTGAGCCGTCGGGCAGGATGATGGTGATGCGCGCACCGGTGAGTCGGGCGTTTTCGGCCATGAGTTGGCTGAGCTGCGGGTTGGGCAGCCCCTGGGCCAGCGGCGCGGCGGACTGCAAGGCCACCATGCGGACTTCGTGGTGTAAGTTGGCCCGAAAGGATTCCAGTGTGGAAGCGCGGATGTCGCTGTAAATATAGGCGCTGAACGCAGCCAGACACAAGGTGACGAGGGCGGCGGAATAGAGGATGACACGCAGGCGAAAAGAGTTGCGCATGATTTTAGCCCTCGAAGCGGTAACCGGCCCCACGCACGGTGACGATGCGGGAGGGGGTTGCGGGGTCCGTTTCGATTTTCTCGCGCAGCCAGCGGATGTGAACATCCACGGTGCGGCTGTCGCCGGTAAACTCCCAGCCCCAAACGCTTTCCAGCACGCGGTCGCGGGTGAGCACCTGGCCGCGGTGTTCGGCCAGGTAAAGCAGCAGCTCAAATTCTTTGGGTTTCACGGCCAGGGGCTGACCGTTGAGGCGAATTTCCCGGCGAGTCTGATCAATTTCCAGATTGGAAAAGACGAGCACTTTGGCTGGGGCTTCGGCGGGGGCTGTGGAACTGCTGAATTCTTCGCGCAGGATGCGTACGCGGCGCAGCAGGGCTTTGACGCGGGCCAGAAGCTCGCGCATGCTGAACGGTTTGGTCAAATAGTCGTCGGCGCCGACTTCCAGGCCCACTACCCGGTCAATTTCGTCATCGCGGGCGGTGAGCATGAGCACAGGGGTGGTCATTTCCTGGCGCAGAATGCGGCAGACCTCAAAACCATCTAACCCCGGCAGCATGATATCCAGCAGGATCAAATCGGGCTGAGTACTGCGCGCCTGGGTGAGGGCGGAGGGGCCGTCGCTGGCAAGCTCAACTTCGTAGCCCTGGCGGCGGAGGTTATAGGCGAGGGTTTCCTGCAGGGTTCGTTCATCTTCCACCACCAGGATTTTTTCAGGCATGCACCCTCCGCATTTCTTCTAATAACAGAGCTAGCTGGTCGGAGAGCACGGCGCGGTTGAAGTGAACGGAGACGTAGGCTCGTCCGGCCGCGCCCATGCGCTGGGCGGCTTGGGGGTCGGAGGCCAGGGTGCGGACGGCCTGGGCCAGGGCCTGGGGGTCGCCGGGCTGGGCAAAGACCCCCGCGCCGGCCTGATCCACCACCTTGCGAATTTCGCCGTCAATAGCCAGCACCACGGGTTTGCCCGCGGCGAGATAATCGAATACTTTGTTAGGATAGGTAGTTTTGTAGAGTTCGATGGGTTTGAGGATGGCCAGGCAGGCATCCGCGGCGGCCAGGACGGAGGCCATTTTCGTTTTGGGCACCGGCGGGAAGAAGGCCACGTTGCTGAGCTGGTGTTCGCGGGCGTAGGCCTGCAGGGCGGCTTTCTCTTTGCCGTCACCCACCAGGGCAAACAGGATATGGGGCTGATCGCGCAGCAGGTCTGCGCTTTGCAGGACGATTTCCAGGTCGTTGGAAAGGCCGTGCGCCCCGGCATACAGCACCACAAAGCGGCCGTCGAGGTGGTTGGCTTGCCGGAAGGGGTTGGGGCCAGGGACAGCCGGGAACATTTCGGGGTCAACGCCGTTGGGAACCAGTTCCACCCAACGCGCGCCCCGCTGGGTGACGTGATCCACGTACCCGGGCGAGTTGACCATGACGCGGTCGGCGCGGCGGTAGAGAAACTTTTCCAGCCAGAGGGACATGCGAATGATGAGGGGGTTCTTGAGCACGCCCACGGCGATGGCAAAGGCCGGCCAGAGGTCGCGAATTTCAAACAGGAAAGGGACGCCTTTCAGGCGGGCCAGCAGCCAGGCGGTGACGCCCTGGAAGATGGGCGGAGAAGTGCCCCACACCAGATCGACATGACGGACGCCCAGCCCCACCAGAAACGAGGAAAGCATGAAGCTGAGGAAGCTAAAAACGCGGTGGACGAAGCTTTTATGCAGGGCGGCATACGTGTAGGTGCGCAGAATGGTGATGCCCGGTTCGGGCTGGCTGCGGTCTACCCAGGCAGTTTTTTGCTGGCGCGATTTGCCGGTCAGATAAGAGACGGGCGAAGAGATGATGGTGACCTGATGGCCGCGAGCGACGAGGTAACGAGCCATTTCCACATGGCGCGTCCCGCCGGCTTCATCCAAAGCGGCAAATGCCTGGTGAACGATGAGGATATGCATATTTTGATTTTACCGTTAACCGGGGAAAAAGTCTGCTGCGGGTTGAGTTGGGGCGGGTGGAAGGATAAACTCGGTGGAGATGGTGAGAGGAGGCGGAGCAGATAGCTCTACCCGCAGAGAGAGGGCGGGCAGTTTATGCGCGTAGGTGGGGGAGAACCAGCCGTGATTGGGGAAGGAGCCGGCTGGGCCGCTCAGAATTTCACCGGCGCGGATGAGGCGCACCTGAAGAGGTGGGGGCGACTGCGGCTTCTCAGCCCAACAGCGGATGACCAGCGGCCCGTGGGTCAGGGAAAGGGTGAGTTCATTTTCGTTCAAGACCCAGGGCAAATCGGGAAGGAGCCAATGGACAACCGCCTGTACGGGGTTGATGGTGGCAGCAGGCAGGGGCAGCAGCTCGTCGCGGATGCGCCAGCCGGTGGATGTGCGCTGGAGGGTGCGCTGGTGGCGCAGCCCCAGGGCGCGGTAGGCGCTGTGTTCGGCCGAGATGGCGTCGGGGGAGGGGTTGGAGAGGATTTTGGCCTGATCCCAATCCAACCAGAGAAAGCGCCCGGCGCGGCGCATGGGTTCGAGACCGTTGAGGGTGAGGGTGTTGTGAACCGCGGCGGAGGCCAGGGCGTTTTGCCAGGGTGGGGGGGTGTTGTAGCGGAAAGTGCCGGCGTCCAGGGCGATGTTTTGCCCCTGGTGCCAGAGATCCACATGCAGCTGGTCGGCGTGGGCGGGACGGACGGAGAAATGCACTGCGCGCAGCAGAGCCCAATCCTGAGAGGTGCCCAGGCGGTGAACGGCGGGGGAGGTGAAAGCCTTGGGGGGCAGGGCGGGGGAGGAGGCGGACAGCCCCAGGCGCAAGGCCAGCTCATCCCAGGGGCCAGGGGGGAAGGCGGGCGCACCCAGGAAGGTGAGGGCAGCCGCCTGTAACGTTGGGCGGTAATCGCGGATGGAACTGGAAGCCAGCGGCAGGAAGAGCGCGCCGTCGTGATGGCCCAGGTTGGGGAGCTGACCGGAGGATGGGTCCACATGTGCCAGCAGCCAGCGGACGGCGGCGGCCAGGCGCTCCTTACATTCCGGGGAAAAGGCTTCCCCGTTGGCCGTCCCCAGGGCGTGCATCCACAGGGAAAGTTGGAGCATGAGGCGGTGGTAATTAACGGAATGCTGCCCGTAGGTTCCGTCGGGGGCAATTTGATCCAACAGGGCTTTTTGGAACTCGGCCCAGCCGCGGGCGCGCCAGGGGGCGTGCTGCAAGTACTGCCCGGCGGTGTACAGCCCGGCGGCCTCGGAAAGGAGGTGATTGTTGCGTTGGGCGCGGGCGTAGAGCAAGGTGGGGGGGATGCGGCGGGCGTGATCCCACACCGCGCCGGACAGGCTGTGCAGGCGGGCGGCGGTGGAATGGGGCGAGACAGCCAGGGCGCTGGCGGCGTAGACCCAGGCCATCAGGCGCAGGGCTACCTCCTGGGCGCTGGCCCATAGGGGACCCAGGTTGGGCGGGTTGTGGGTTTGGAAGGTCTCAAAGGCCTGCCAAAAGGCGGCGGGGAAGCGCTCATCCGCGCTGAGTTGGTAGGCGCGCACCAGGGTGAAGGCCCAGCCAAAGCGGGCAGGCTCCCACAGGTCTTTAATGTCCTGGGATGCTGGAAGGGGGTAGGCCTGCGACCAATGACGGAGGGGGGGCGGTGGGGTGAGGTTGAGGGGTGCGGGGTCGCCGCCGTAGAGGGCAAAACGACCGGCCAATAAGTCTTCGGCCTGAGCCAGGAGGGCTTTTTGTTCCGCCGGGTTAAGCAGGGCAGGGAAGTTGGGTGGGGGATCCGCAAACAAGGCCAGCGGACGGGTGATAAGGCCCGTTCCGCTGTGAGGTTGGGTGAGGGGGGTGAGTAGGCGGTAGAGGCCGCTTTTCACCCCCAGCTGATAGAGGGCGTAGCGCGCCGCAGCCAGGCCGCCCAGGTGCTGCACGGCCTGAAACGCGTCCTGAAGGCGGCGGACTGGGTTCATTCTTCCTGAATCGCTGGCAAAGCAACCGGGCGGCCTGTGGACAGCGATTCCACGGCGGCGAAGGTGGCCAGGGTGGTGCCCCAAATCTGCGAGTAGGGGATGGGCGGCTGTCCGCCGGTCTGCACCGCGCTGAGGAAGGCCTGCCACCCGGCCAGATGACCCTTATCCTGGCGCAGGCGGGAGCGAATCATCTGACGGCGGCCGTCGCGAACCAGCTCAAGCGAACGGAAATCATCCAGCACAGCCACTGCCCCAGCGGAGAAGACCTCTACGCGCTCCTTAGGAAAACTTTTATCCCCATTGGCCAGGTATTCGATGGTTCCCAAAGAACCGTCGGGGTAGCGCAGGTGAATGACAACATTGTCTTGATGGTAGCGGCCGTCATCGGGCAGGCTCTGCGTCCACACTTCGCTGGGGGATTGGCCGATGAGGAAGGTGAGGAAATCAAAGAAATGGCAGCCTTCGCCGATGATGCGCCCGCCGCCCACGGCGGGATCGTGCAGCCAGTGGGTGGAGGGAAGGAAACCGGCGTTGACACGGTAATGCACCACGCGGGGTTCATCCGGGGGTAAGAAGGCGCGCATCTGCTGGGCCAGGGGGGCAAAACGGCGGTTAAATCCCAAAGACAGCAGGGGGGTGTTAGGCGCACGCAAGGCCTCGGCGATCTCTTCCAGTTCGGCGGCGTGGAGGGCTAATGGTTTTTCACAGAAAACATGTTTACCTGATTTTAAGGCGCGCAGCACCTGACGGGCATGGTGATTGTGGCGGGTGAGCACGGCCAGAATCTGGATTTCGGGGTGGTCGAACAGTTCGTCTTCAGAAGAGGCGGCAAAGGCGTAGCCGAATTTTTCGGCAGCGTGGCGGGCGGTCAGGCCGCTGCCCGAGGCGACGCCCACCGGACGCACCCCCCCTGCCTTTTGAATGGTGGGGAGGAAGACGGCCGTGGCATAATTGCCGGAGCCGAGCACGCCGACCCCCGGCAGGGGGGAAGCAGACCCGCTTTGGACCCCCTTGGGCAGGGCGATGCGGCGCAGCGGCGCGGTTTCGGCATCCTGCGGGTAGGTGAGCAGCACGCCCAGGAAGGGTTGTTTGGTTTTGCCGGTGATCAGTTCGTAGGCGTCGGCGGCCTGCAGGATGGGGAAGCGGTGGGTGATGAGGGGACGCACATCCAGCGCTCCGGAAGCTAACAGATTCACCACGGATTCCAGATTGCGGCCTTCGGTCCAGCGCACAAAGCCGATGGGATAATCGCGCCCGGCTTCTTCGTAGCCCGGGTCGTAGCGGCCGGGGCCGTAGGAGCGGGAGACCTGGAAATGGAGTTCTTTTTCGTAATACACTTTTCGCGGCATGCCCAAACCGACCGCACCCACGGCGATGACGTTACCGCGGTCGCGGGCGATGGCGCCGGCCAGGGTGATGGGGTCGTTGGAGGCGGTATCGGCGCAGATGAGGACGTGATCAAACCCGCGCCCGTGGGTAAAGGTTTGAGCGGCGGCTTCGGCCTGAGGGCGGGCAACGGCGGTGAAGCCCATCTTTTGAGCCAGAGCCAACCGGTCGGGGGCCAGATCCACGCCAAATACGTGGCAGCCCGCGGCGCGGGCAATTCCGGCGGCGAGCAGACCAAGCAGGCCCATGCCGATGACGGCCACGCGGTCGCCAACCTGGGGTTGGGCCAGGCGAAAGCCGTGCAGGGCGATGGCGGCCAGGGTGGTGAAAGAGGCTGATTCAAAATCCACGGAGTCGGGCAGGCGCGCCATGAGGTTTTGGGGGACGACAACCCATTCGGCGTGGACGGCAAAACCACCGCCTGCACAGGCTACTCGATCGCCGACTTGAAAGCCTTCCAGTCCGCGCCCCACCGCGGCGATGGTTCCGGCGGAGGAGTAACCGAGGGGCATGGGTTGATCCAGGCGGTTGAAGGCGGCTTCGAGGGTGGAGAGCAGCCCTTCGCGGCGGGCCTTATCCAGCACCTGGCGCACCAGGTCGGGGCGGGAGCGGGCTTTGCCGACCAGACTCTTTTCGGCAAACTCAACCAGCATGCGTTCGGTGCCCGCCGAAACCAGGGAGGCGGCTGTGCGTACGAGGGCCGTGCCAGGGCGGACGGAGGGGGCGGGAACGTCGGTGACAACGGTTTTGCCGTCGCGGAGGTATTGGAGCAACTGCTTCATCGCAGAGTTTTTCCTTCCTGATGGAATTAGCCCGCCGGAGCGGCAGCTTGCTTCGATTATAGCCCAATTTTTACAGGGCCTATTATGCTGAGGGGAAGTTCAGGTATTACGGTTTTGTAAACCGGAGAAGAAAGGGTTTACTATATAATTGCTTAAGCAGCACTCCGCCGCCAGGGCGAAACATGCCCCAAAGGATCCGAGGTGATCATGGAAATTCCAACCCAGCCGTTGGCTGCCAACCGCTCGCCCTACTCAAAAATTTGGTGGGGATCCTTTGCGTTGGCGTTAGTGGGCTTGAGCCTGACGGTTTTGGCGGGCGGCATGGTATGGCGGGCGGCCTGGGGGGTACAGGTGGCGGGAACGGTGTTCACCGCGGTGGTGGGGGCGGGGTACGTGCTGTGGCGCAGCCTGACCCACCGCGCCAGCCTGCCGCGTTTGGGAATGGATTGGCCACTGCTGGTGGGGGGATTGGCGGTGATTGGGCTGTGGATTGTGACGCCGGATCCGCGCCAGGGGATGGGGCGGGTGAGCTGGCTGCTGGCGTATATGCTGATGTTTTATTTGTTCACGGACGCCTTCGATGTGGGTTTAGACCGCAGCGCGGTGGTGGCAGCCCTGCTCACGGTGAGTGGGGTGGTGGTGGGATTGGCCGCGCTGGAGACGTTTGCTCGCTATCAGGTGTGGTGGGGTCAGGTGGGCTGGGGGACGCAGCCGCCGTTTCCGTACCGCCTGGTTTCTATCCTGGGACATTCCAACGCTTATATGGCGTTTGCCAACCTGTGCGCACCGCTGGCTGCGGTGGCCTTTTTTACCTCGCCGCGCCGCACGGTACGAGTGTTGACGGCAGCCTGGCTGGTGATGTTTGCGCTGACGCTGCCGTTTTCTTCTTCGCGGGGGGGTTGGCTGGGTTTCGGGGCGTGGGCGGCGGCTTTGGGGCTGCTGTGGGGCTGGGAGAAGAAAGCATTCCGACCCTTGCGGCTCATGGCGCAGCGCACTCCGTGGCTGGCAGGCCTGGGCGGCGCAGCGGGGCTGGCGGGTTTAGGCGCGGCGGCCTGGCTGTTTTACCAGCAGTTTGCCTCGCACCCCACCCACGGCTCCGGCGTGCTCGGTTCGCGCAGCACGATGTGGCTGAACGCGCTGAAGATGTGGTTCTCGGACGTGTGGACGGGGGTTGGCCCGGGGCAGTTTGGGCTGGCGTATTTGAAGACGGACGCTTCCATTCCTCCGAACTATTGGGCGACCCATGCGCATAACCTGTTCATTCAAGCCGCCGCAGAGATGGGCCTGGTGGGCCTGGTGGCGGTTTTGGGCCTGGGCGCGGCCATTCTGCGCTGGCTGTGGCGAGCCTACCTGCACTGCGGCGAGCTGGAACGCCCCTGGGTGCGGGCGACCGCGGCGGCTGTGGCGGGTTGGGTGGTGGCTAATTTGGTTGATGACTTCACCCACTGGCCGGTGGTGATGATCCCGATGATTTTGATGATGGGACTGGCGGGAGCTTCCTCACGCGAGATGCGGACCCGCTGGGGCCTGCCCATCGCGACGGCCTTCATCCCCCTGACCGTGTTGATTGTGCAGTTGGTTTACGGCTTGTTTGGGTATGCGCCTTTGCTGCGCGGTCTGGATGCGGCCCGGCAGGGCAGCTGGCAGCAGGCGGCGGAATATATGAGCCAGAGCGCAAAGCGGGACCCCAATTTCCCCTTTTATTCCACCCAGGCGGGGCTGGCCTGGGCGGCGGTATGGGGGCAAGAACGGGCGGACGTTGGCCCGTTAATTGAGGCGCGTTTTTTCCTGGACCGCAGTCTGGACCTGAACGACAGCCCATCCTGGCTGTGGGCGGATCTGGCGGTGGTGGATTGGCACATCGGCATCCGTTCCCAGGCCTACGAGGCCATTGAACAGGCCCGCAAGATCGCCCCGCTGGAGCCGAGCTACGCGCTGATTCACGGGGTGTTCTTGGAGCGGGATGAAGTGCCAGACCTGGCACGGCGAGCCTATTGGGAGGCTTTGGATCGGGCGCGCGACTGGAGCGGACACCCATTTTGGCAGCAGACCGCGCTGCGCAGAGAAGTCATCCGCGATTGGCTGGCGGCCAACCCGGACCTGCCGCAGCCTTCGGGATACTGGCTGGAGGCGGTTGAAGCTGCTGAGGCAGGAGATTGGCCCACGGCGCACCTGCGTTTGCTGCAAAGCGAGTGGATAGGCGAGGACGCACTGGCGCATTGGGCAGGGCGAGCCAGGGTGGCGCAGTTGGAGGGGGATGAGGCTGCGTTTGTGACTGCGGCCGAGAAGGTTTTAACCGAGATGACTCGCGGAAATTTGCGCACGGGTTTCTTTGCGCAGACCTATTCGAACTGGCTGTATTTCCGGCGCGGTTTGGATATCGAGCTGGTGCCGGGGTATGCACGTTTGAATGCGGATGTGGGGCAGTACACGGCGGTGGAAGCCTTGTTTGACCTTTATCAGAATCAGGGCCAGTGTGGGGAAGCCATTCGCGTCTGGATGGGGCTGCAAGCCAGTAAGCAGGGGTTCACGCTGGATGAGATTCCGCCGATGCCGGCCTGTGAGGGATTGCCATGAAAGCTAACTTCTCCGGCTCGGCGGTTCGGTGGGGTTACCTGGCGCGTGAGGCGGTGCTGATTCTGGCGGGCTGCTATTTGGTGATGTTCGCCAGCACGCATAACGGCCTGGTGATGTACGAAGTGCTGATGGTGACCGCGGGGCTGCTGGCGTTGATCTGTGCCTTTTGGCTAGGGGCGGGCCAATACGGGCAGGTGCCGGTGCGGACGGCGGCGTTGGTATTTTTGGGAACGCTGGTGCTGAGCGTGATCTTCTCTGTGGATCCGCGGCGCTCGGCGGTGGAAGTGTGGCTGGCGGCGATTGCGCTGTTCTGGTTCTGGCTGGCGGCGGATTTGACGCGTCGCGGCTGGGGCGCGGAATTGATGAGCAAGGCCCTGCTGATTGTGGGCGCGCTGCCCATGCTGTTTGCGTGGGTAGAGGCGGGCACCTGGTACGCGCAGTGGGTGGCGTCCAGCGGTTCGTGGATCCCCACGGTGACCTACCGACTGCCGCTGCCCAATTTCTTTGGGGTGATCCTCAACGTGCTGCTGATGACCGCCCTGGCCCGGTTGGTGATGACCCGCTCGTGGGGCAGTAGAATCCTATTGGGGCTGTGGAGCCTGTCGGCGCTGGTCCTGATTTTCCTGACCTCGTCGCGAGGAGGCTGGCTGGGGACGGCGGCAGGCCTGGGGACCCTGGGGCTGCTGGTGGTGCGCGACCGGGCCGCGGACCTGGCGCGGGCGTGGAAATGGCTGCGGCAGCGGCGGACGATGCTGGTGCTTCTGACTGTGCTGGGCGCAGCGCTGCTTGCGGCGGTGGGGTGGATGCTGTATCGGCAGACGCTGCACCCGACGCATTCCCCGCTGTTTTCCTCGCGGCAGTACCTGTGGGCGCCCGCCTGGGAGGCTTTTTTGCGCTCGCCGCTGGTGGGCAGCGGGCCGTATACCTTCATTTACTTTTATCTAGCTAACGCATCCATCCCGCCGGAGACGCTGTTCGTGTATGCACACAGCATGTTTTTGGATGTGCTCAGCGGCAGCGGCCTTTTGGGGTTGGGGGCCTTTTTATGGATGCTGGCGGCCTTGGTGCGCTGGTTGTGGCGCGGGCTGCGCAGCGCACAGGGGTTTGAACGGGCAGCGATTTTGGGCGGCCTGGGGGCGCTGGCGGCTTTTTTGGTGCACGGCCTGGTGGACAGCGTGCATCACACCATTCCCACCAGCGCGTGGGCGGCAGCCTGGGTGTTGGGCACGGCGGCAGGCAGCTGCCCGGCGGGAGAAAGGGCGGTGCGCCGGACGCGCAGGGGGGTGGGCGTTGGGCTGGGATGGGTGCTGACTCTGCTGGCGGGGTTAAACCTGTGGCTGTTGACCCCCATGCAGCAGGGGGCGGCGGCGGCGAATGTGGGCGACTGGCGGCAGGCCGAGGCGCAGTTTGCAGCGGCGCTGGAACGCGACCCCCACCTTTCGGTGCTGCATGCCGACGCGGGCATGGCCCAGGCTGTGCTGGCGGCGGAGGGAGAGGCCGGGGCGATGCAGCGAGCATTGGCTTACTGGCAGCAGGCCGCAGCCATGGACCCGGCCTGGTCGGTGTACCATGCCAACCTGGGGGCGCTCTACGCAGCGGCTGGTCAGGGGAGCGAAGCAGAGGCGGAATGGGCGCTGGCGGTGCGTTACGCGCCGCGAAGTCCGCTGTTTTGGTGGAATTACGGCCTGGCGCTGGCCGGGCAAGGCAAAGAGGAGCAAGCGGGACAGGCCTTCGCAGAGGTGCTGCGGCTGGAACCGCGTTACGCCGAAGGGGAGCGCTGGGCCGCGGCAGGGGATACGGCTGCGCGGTCCCTGGCGGACTGGCGAGCTGCCCAAACCGCACCTGAGCCGGATCTGGCGGCTCTGGAGGCCGAAACCGCCCAGGGGAGCGGGGTGGTGGGGCCGTATTTGCAGTTGGCGCGGCGGTATTTGGACGCGGGACGCGTGCAGGACGCGGACCGCGTGGTGCAGCAGGCGGGGCTGGTGTTCATTCCCACCGATTTAGACCGGTTGGAGCTGGATTGGTTGCGGGCGGAGGTGCGGGCGTCCCTGGGCGACCCGGCAGAGGCGGCGCGCATGGGGCGGCAAACCCTGTCCGAGGCGCAGTCCTGGGGGGCCAACGGGCCGGGTTCGATGGGCAAGCTGGTGTACGCGCCGCTCATGTTCCGCCGCCCGGGCTTGATCCGCGACCTTGTGCCGCAGGTGAGCGTGCCAGGGCTGGGGCAAGCATGGGCTGAGCGCGCCGCTCAGGTGCAGGTCTGGGAGCGTGGGGAGTGAATCAGCTGAGGTTATTCCTACAGCGGATGTTCACATCGAAGTTTTTGGCGAACACGGCTGTTCTGGTCAGCGGTACGGCCGTGGCTCAAATCATTGGGGTATTGGTCACGCCGATTGTCTCTCGCTTATATACCCCTGAGATGTTGGGTCTGACCACCGTTTTTATTGGATTTATCAATTTTTCGTTGGAATTATCCAGCTTAAGGTATCAATTTTCCATTGTTGGAGCAGAAAGCCGTGAGGATGCACTGGATTTGACTTGGGGTGGGATGATAATCTCCATTTTTACATCCCTTCTCTTTACGGCTGGCTTGTATGCCTTGATCTCTTTTAACATTTTAGGGATGGGCGTTATCCCGAAATGGACACTATGGATCACAGCCCCAGTGATTGTTCTGGGGAGCGCAATGGCAAATTTGCGGTATTGGCTCATTCGAGAGAATGTTTTCTCGGTGGTCAGCCGGATATCGGTCTATCAATCCATTTCCAGGGCTGGGATGCAGATAGCCCTGGGTTTGCTGCGGCTGGGCTGGGTGGGGTTATTGTCTTCAGAGATCACAGGTAGGTTGGTAGGCTTGAATAAAATGGTTCAAAGCGCTGGGCCAGAGCTGCTGCGTCATGGGCGAGAGCGCCGATACTGGGATCTGTTTGGCACTTTGAGGCGATATGCCGCGTTCCCAATTTTTTCGATGCCCTCGGCTATCTTGGACACTTTGGGGGCCAGCCTTTTTCTGCCGATCGTGTTACAACTTTATGGAGTGTCGACGGCTGGAACCTTGAGTTTTGCGCAGCGGCTGGTATATCTTCCGGCTGGACTTGTGGCGGGAAGCGTGGCAGATTCTTTTCAGAATCGTGTTCGAGAATACAGTACCTCATCCCCGGCTCAGATACGCCCTTTGTTCCTGAAAACGACGGGAATGTTATTCTTGCTGGGGATCGTGCCTACTGCGGCGTTTATCGTGTTTGGACCGATCTGGTTTGGACCGATTTTTGGCACAGAATGGATACAGGCCGGCGTTTTTGCGGCGATTTTGGCCCCGTGGAGCGCAGCAACCCTGATGGTTAGTCCGGTGAGCCGGTTAATTTTTGTCTTGGGAGGGCAGCCCTACAAGCTGGTCTATGATCTCCTGGCATTCATTTTTACCCCAGCGGTATTATATGGATGCCATGCCCTGCATGTTCCCATGAACACCGCTTTTATACTCTTGACCGGCTCTCAGATCTTCGCCTACGGGGTTTATTATTACTTCCTTTTGTATATCCTTAAGCAATGGGAAAAACGACAAGGAATTTGATTTGAAAATCGCTTACCTTGCCCATTGGGACGCAAGCCGCGAAAGCGGTGTCTTGAAGAAAATTTACATGCAGGCCCGTGCCTGGGTGGGGCTTGGGAATACCGCGGGTATTTTTTTCTTGTCTCCGACGGAAACGCTGTGGCCCGGACTCGCTGGACTGCAAGTTGAGGCCGTGGCAAGGGGGAATGTTTACCAGCGCCCTCAGCGCGCTAAGCAGTTAACCGAGCGTATTCTGGGATGGAAGCCGGATTGCGTTTACATGCGTTTATCCACGTATTACCCTGCGTTTGAAGATTTGATGAAGGTGTGCCCTACTTTTTTGGAGTTAAACGACTCAGACCGCTTTGATTATCATATTGGCAGTTCCTGGTGGAAAAAAGTATATCAACGGGTGACAACACCGCGGCTGTTGAGCTTGGCCAGAGGAATAGTGTATATTGCCCAAGATTTTGCGGAACGAACAACTCAGCCGCACATCCCAAATCTAGTGCTTGGGAATGGGGTTGAGCTGGAGCGATACCCTGAATTGCCACCCCACAGCGGTGCCAGGCCGCGGTTGGTTTTTTTAGGCGATCCTCCAGCCTCTCGTGATCCGCTTTTGAATTTTATGGCGCACGACAAAATCCTCTTTTTGGCCCGCCAATTTCCTCAATGGGATTTTGACTTGATTGGTATGGAAAAACGGGATTTTGCGGAAGAATTGCCAGAGAATGTTCAGGCGCATGGATTTCTGACACAAGATCAATATGAACCAATTCTGGCTGCTGCGGATATTGGCATTGGTGTTTTAGGATTACATCGTAAAGGTTTAAATGAAGCCTCTCCTATAAAGGTAAGGGAATATCTTGCTTATGGGCTGCCGGTGATTTCTGGGCACCCGGATACTGATTTCTTGGGCGGGCGTCCGTTCCTGCTTGAATTACCAAATTATGAGAACAATGTGCGTAATGCGCTGCCAGTGATTGAGCAATTTGTCCTCACCTGGAAAGGAAAGCGGGTGAGGCGAGAGGAAATTCAACACGTATCGTGGAAAGAGAAAGAAGCCTTGAAGCTGCAATTCTTTCAGGAAAACCTTAGGCAGACATTCAGGTTACCATAAGGAAAATGTTCATCTTTTTCAGCATTCAAACGGAATCACCGCAGAAACGAGCCGATTCCCTGTCGTATGGGAAAATGAGTACTATCGTGTGTTTGAATTGCCTTAGGATTTTTTCAGTTCGTAGGAAGGTGTGATCTATGTGCGGTATCTTCGGGTTGTATTCCTCTCAAACCAGTGTGGATTTAAAAGCGTTTGAACGCTCTGTCAGCCTGATACGGCACCGGGGACCGGATGACGAAGGATATTTGCTTGCACAAACGCGGGGAGGCCCAGTAGTACACTGTGGCGGACAAGAAACCGACCGACATATGGCGGTGCAGAATATCCGCGATTATGAGGGATCTTATTTTAATTTAGCTTTGGGGTTTCGCCGATTAGCTATTTTGGATTTATCTCCGTTAGGCCACCAACCGATGTCTTGGGCCGATGAGCGTTATTGGATCGTGTTCAATGGCGAGATCTACAATTATCTCGAACTCAGGGATGAATTGATTGCTTTAGGGGAGCAGTTTCGGTCTTCTTCCGATACCGAAGTGCTCTTAGCTGCTTATGCCCGCTGGGGGGCGGGGGCATTAAGCAAAATGATTGGCATGTTTGCTTTTTGTATCTATGATCGAGAAGAACGAAGTTTATTCCTGGCGCGTGACTATTTTGGGATTAAACCGCTGTTGTATAGCTTTGAAAACGGCCGCTTTGTGTTTGGATCCGAATTAAAGGCGCTGCTGCCCTTTTTATCAGAAAAGAATATAAACCCCCCGGCGCTGCATGCGTACTTGCGTTACGGACTGACCGATTCCAATGAGGACACGCTTGTCGCAGGAGTTCATCATTTACTTCCAGGCCATTGGATGAAGGTTCAGTTGGATGAAGGGTTTGGTTTTCAGATGGCCCCATATTGGCAAATTGAGACTAGAACCCGAAGTGATATCAGCTTTGCAGATGCAGCTGAGGAATTGCGGCGGTTGTTTCTGCGGAATATTCAAATCCATTTACGCAGTGATGTCCCGGTTGGCGTGGCTTTATCCGGGGGGGTTGATTCTTCCTCTATCATCATGAGCATGCGGCACTGGATTGGAGAACGCGTACCCATTCATTCCATCAGCTACATTGATCCGCATCCCATCATTGGGGAAGAAAAATGGGTGGATATCGTTGCGGCGGCCAGCGGCGCCGAAACGCACAAAACGCGGGCTTCTGCTGACGATTTGGAACAAGACATTGACCACCTCATGATCAGTCAGGATGAGCCTTTTGGCTCGACCAGCATTTATGCCCAGCATCGCGTATTTCGATTGGCGCGAGAGGCGGGGGTGGTGGTGATGTTGGATGGGCAGGGCGCGGATGAAATGTTGGCGGGGTACCGCCCCTATTTTTCTGTGCGGGCGGCATCCCTATTTCGGCAATGGCAGCTTCTGGAGGGTTTTCGGTTTCTTGGTACGATTTTTCGGCGCTCCGAAGAAAGTCGTTTACGGATTTTATCGCGAACGGGTTCGTGGTTGATTCCACCTCAATTGCACCAGGCCGCGCGATCCTTGATTGGGGAAGAATTTTACCCGGATTGGATGAATCAAAGTTGGTTCGATCAGGCAGGCGTTCGACCAAAAGCACTGACAAATTACGTACAGGATCGCGAAGCGTTAAAGGCTTTATTGCTGCAAGCCGTGACCCAAATCAGCTTGCCGATGCTGCTGCGGTACGAAGATCGAAATTCAATGGCTGCCTCCATTGAATCGCGCGTGCCCTTCTTGACGCCGGATTTGGCCAATTTTGTATTTTCACTCCCAGAATCTTATATCCTTTCAAAGGATGCAGAAACCAAATCTGTGTTTCGCCAGGCGATGCGCGGACTGGTGCCGGATGTTGTGCTAGATCGTCGGGACAAAATTGGGTTTGCTACACCGGATGGGGAATGGATGCTGAAATCGCAAAAATGGGTGGATGGCGTGCTCTATGGTGAAAAAGCGCACCAGATTCCCGCATTACAGCTTAAAACTGTACACCAAAATTGGGAAGCCATCAAACGTGGGGAACGTCCGTTCGGGTTGGAAGTCTGGCGGTGGGTTAACCTTATTCGCTGGGGCGACCTGATGCAGATCTCATTTTAAGGGGAGACAAAATGAGAATTGTTCATCTAACGGACCACTATCAACCCTGGATGGGATATCAAGAAAGCTACCTTCCGCAAGAACAGCAGCGGATAGGTCACGATGTGTCCGTCATCACATCCAATCGCTACGCCAAAAAAGCGAAGAAACTGATTGAAGGTGGAAACCCAAAGCCCGGTACTTATTTCGAACAAGGGGTAAAAGTACACCGTTTGCCGGTGTGGTTTGAGCTGCCCACGCAGGCTGGTTATTTGCTGATGCGAGGCCTGCGCGATCAGTTGGCGGCCATTAAACCGGATGTGGTGCACTGCCATAATATTCTGCACATCACAGGTTTTTTGGCTGCCCTCTATCAACAAGAGCTAGGTTATGCGTTAGTTTATGACACCCACATGTCGAAGCTGAATGTTTTTCATGCCTGGGAATCCCCCTTGCGAAAACAAATTAAGGCATGGGTCTATAAGTTGGAAGCATGGATGACCCGTCCGTGGATACCCAAGCGGGCCAAACTTTTTGTGGCCATCGGAGAACCAGAGCGCGAGTTTGTTGAATGGGTATATGGTAAGTCTTGTCCGAAAGTCGAAATTGTGCGGTTAGGGGCGGACCATCGCAAAATTGACTTTCAATGGCAAGGGCGTCAAAAGATCCGGGCAGCATTGGGTTGGGACGAGAACACGATTGTGCTGGGGCACGCGGGGGTACTTCAACCATCCAAGCAGTGTGAAATGATTCTACAAGCGGCGGCGCAGTTACAATCCGAGAATACCGGGATTTTATTGATTGGACGAATAGATTCGGAGTATAAGGAAAAATTAGTTAAATTGTCCAGATCACTGGGGCTGGAGCAAAAACTGGTTTTCCAGGATTTTGTCTCTAAAGATGAATTGGCGGGCTGGTTGAGTACTTTTGATATTGGGATCTGGCCTGGGGATATGACCATCACAATTATAGAGGCAATGGCGGCGGGCCGTCCGGTGATTGCTGTCGGAACACCCTACAGTCAGGCTTTGATTGAAGATGTCGGTGCAGGTTATTTGTTTGAAAAAAACCAACAGGAAGAGCTAAACCGATTGGTTCAAGCATTTGTCTTCGAACCGGAAATGCGCTCTGTAATAGGACAACGTAGCCGATCTGCTGTGGAACTGCATTGGAATTGGGAGGTCATCGCGGATCAATTTGTTGGCTTGTATCAACAAGCGATCGAAGAGAACCGGAAGGGTTGAGCCATGCGGATCTTAATGGCGCATAACTTTTACCAACAACCGGGGGGTGAGGATGCTATATTTAACGATGAAGTAGATTTACTGCGTACATTTGGACATCCAGTTGAGACTTATACGGAGCATAACCAGCAGGTAAATGAAATCGGGTTGATGCAAACTGGGATCCGGACGGTATGGTCTGCACCTGCCAGAAAGGCATTGGAGGAACGGATTCGTACTTTTCGCCCAGATATTGTTCATTTTCATAACACCTTCCAGCTGATATCACCGGCTGCCTATGCAGTCTGCCAAGCGGCGGGCGTTCCGGTGGTGCAGACCCTTCATAATTATCGGTTGTTATGTCCGGCCGCGACATTTTTTCGAGCAGGCGGGGTTTGCGAAGCGTGCATGAAGTGGCCTTTTCCGTGGCCGGCCGTACGATATCGCTGTTACCGCAGCAGCTGGAGCGCGAGTGGGGTAACCGCCGCGATGTTGTCTTTTCACCGTCTGTTAAAGACCTGGGAAAAACAGGTGGACCGTTTTATTTGCCTAACGTCGTTCGCTGCTCAGAAATTTATTGAGGGCGGTTTACCCTCGGAAAAGTTAGCCACTGTGCCTAATTTCATTATGAACGACCCAGGTGTGGGCAGCCGACGCAGTCCCTATGTTTTATTTGTGGGGCGGCTGACACAGGAGAAAGGCGTGGAAACCCTACTGAACGCACTCGACGCATTTCCTGCTGGATGCACCTTGAAGATTGTGGGAGACGGACCCTTATCAGAATTGGTCTCCAACGCGGTAGAAAATCACGGCAATGTTCAATGGATGGGAAGGCGATCTCCGCAAATGGTTTTAGATTTGATGCGTCAGGCAGCGTGTCTGGTTTTTCCGAGCATTTGGTATGAGGGTATGCCGAGAACTTTGATTGAAGCCTTCGCAACTGGTACACCGGTGATCAGCACAGATTTGGGCGCAATGCCTAGCATGATTAAGCCTGGGATTCATGGGTGGCTGGTGCCGCCAGGCAATAGCGAGGCATTTGCTGAACGCGTGGGGTGGATGACGGCTCATGAGGAGGAATCTGCTCAGATGGGAGAGAACTGCCGTCAGGAGTACCTGCAAAAATATCAGGCGCGGGACCATTATGAAGCGATCCTGCGTGTTTATCAGGAAGTTATTCAGGTAAGGAGAGCTGATGGGGTCTGATGACGAGAAGGGGCCTCGGGTTATGATACTGGGGGTGCCTATTGACCCCATTGACATGCCAGCAGCCCTGGCGCGCATGGGGGCATGGATCGCGGCGGGGGAGGCGCAGTATGTGTGCTGCGCACCGGCGCACGCGGTGATGGAATGTGTGGATCATCCGGAGCTGCGCACCGTGTATGAGCAGAGCGGCATGACCACGCCGGACGGGATGCCGATGGTGTGGCTGTGCCGCTGGTACGGATACACCGGCACTCAGCGGGTGTATGGGCCGGATTTGCTGCTGGCGGCCTGCGCCGAAGGGTTGGAGTGCGGCTGGCGGCATTATTTCTACGGGGGCGCGCCTGGCGTGGCTGAGGGGCTGGCCGAACGGCTGCGCGAACGCTTCCCTTCTATCCAGATTGTGGGGGTAGAATCGCCGCCGTTTCGTGCGCTGAGCGCCGAAGAGGACGCCCAGGCGGCAGAGCGCATACGCAGCTCAGGAGCGGACATCGTTTGGGTGGGGATCGGGTCGCCGCGCCAAGAGCAGTGGATGGCGGCGCACCGCGGGAAGGTGGGCGCGCCGGTGTTGGTGGGGGTGGGGGCTGCTTTCGATTTTCTTTCGGGGTGCAAACCACAAGCCCCGCGCTGGATGCAGCGCAGCGGGTTGGAATGGCTCTTCCGCCTGGCCAGCGAACCGGGACGACTGTGGCGGCGGTATGTGTTGGGGTATCCGCGTTTTGTGGTGTTGGTGGCAGCGCAGCTTTTGCGCGGGCGAAAAGCCAACCAGCGAACGCTGGAAAAGTGAGGACGACCTATGTTCCGTAGATTTTCAGCCAATTTTGCGCTGTTTTCCATGGCGTTGGACGGGCTTATGATTGCCCTGACGCTGTATGTGTCGGCTAAACTGCGTGTAGACATGAGTACATTGCCGCTGGTGCGGCCGGTGGAAGATCCGGTGCAGCTGCCCTGGCTGCTGTATTTTGTGTTTCCTGCGCTGTGGGTGGGGATTCTGGTGTTGTTTTCGGTGTACGACGGCCGCCGCAATCTGCGGGTGAACGATGAGATGGGCAGTCTGGCGTTAGGCTCGCTTTTGGCGACCATCTCGATGGCGGGGATTTTGTTCCTGACCTTTCGCGATATTTCGCGGTTTTTATTCATTTTTTTCGCGGTCGAAGCCTTCATGATGCTGGCGCTGTGGCGCCTGGTGATTCGCGCGGCCTGGCGCAGCAAAGTGATCGGAAATATCCAGGTACGGCAGGTTTTGGTGTTGGGTGCGGGTACGGTGGGAAAGCGGGTGCGGCAGCAGGTGGATTCTTTACCGCATTTGGGCCTGGCTTTTGCGGGTTTCTTGGACGACGACCCCAGCAAGCGCGCGGAAGAAGGGGTGTTGGGCGGGCTGGAACAGGTGCGGCAGGTGGTGAATGAGCGGCAGGTGGACGACGTGGTGGTGGCGCTGCCGCGCTCGGCTTATGCTGCGTTGACCCGCGTGGTGACGGAGCTGCACGATTTACCCGTGCGGGTGTGGGTGGTGCCGGATTATTTTTCACTGGCGCTGCACCGCGCCACGGTGGAAGAGTTCGCCGGGCTGCCCATGATGGATTTGCGCGCGCCTGCCTTGAGCGAATATCAACGGATGATGAAACGTGCTTTTGATTTGATGCTGACCCTGACGGTGATGCCGTTTGTGCTGCCGGTGATCGGGGCGGCGGCGCTGGCGATTAAGCTGGACGACGGCGGCCCGGTGTTTTACCGCCCCAAGCGCGTGGGAGAGAACGGGCGTTATTTCGAGATGATCAAATTCCGTACGATGGTGGTGAACGCAGAGCAGCTGCGGCATCTAGTTGAGAAGACCGACGAGCAGGGGCGGCTGGTGTTTAAGCACGCGGCCGATCCGCGCATCACGCGGGTGGGGAGATTTTTGCGGCGAACGAGCCTGGATGAGCTGCCGCAGTTATTCAACATTCTGAAGGGCGAGATGAGCCTGGTGGGGCCGCGCCCCGAGCAGCCGCATCTGGTGGAAAAATATGAACCCTGGCAGCGCAAACGGTTTGCCGTGCCCCAGGGTCTGACCGGTTGGTGGCAGGTGAACGGGCGCAGCGATAAGCCCATGCATTTACACACGGATGAAGACCTGTATTATGTGCAGCATTATTCCATTTGGCTGGATTTGCGCATTTTATTGAAAACGGTATGGGTGGTTTTGCGCGGTAAGGGCGCCTATTAGGCACAAGGCGTGCAACCCTGCTGGGGGTATAATCTTTTTAACGACACAGCATTTTGACCGCATGGGAGGGTTTGTTATGAGACGCTTGGGGTGGTTGGTGATTTTAGGGGTGATGGTCAGCACGGCCTGCGCGCTGCCGTTTGGGGTGACGCTGCCGTTTGGAAAAGCAGATACGCAGCCCGCCGCCGCGGCGGCAGACGTGGTCATGGCCACCCAGGTTTGCCCAACCTGCGCGGCGGTGACCTGCCCGGATTGCCCCACGGCGCAGCCTTGCCCGCCCACGGTCACCGTGCCGGCGCTGACCGATACGCCGACGGTGAAACCCTCGAAAACGCTGACCCCGACCAAAACCAAAAAACCGCCGACGGCCACAGTGACCTTTACGGCCACCAATACCAAGCGGCCCACACGCACGGCCACTGCCACGTCTACGCCGGAATATGCGCTGCAAGCTGGAAACCCGCTGTATCTGCGTAATTTTGCCCACCCGGATCAGGAATGTACCTGGATGGGGGTAGCCGGGCAGGTGTTCAACAAGAACAACCAGCCCATGAACAATGTGGTGGTGGTTGTGGAAGGCTTTTTGGGTGATCAGGCGGTGGACGCGGTGGGGTTGGCTGGGTTGGCTCCGGCGTACGGCCCCGGGGGGTATGAGGTGACGCTGGCCAACCAACCGACGGCCTCAAAGCAGACCCTGTTTATCTCTCTGTATGATCTGAGTGGGCAGCCGCTTTCTTACCTGACGGCTTTTGACACCTACTCGGAATGTGAGAAAAATTTGATTCTGATCAATTTTAAGGCGCAGAAATAGACACACAGCCGCTTTGAACTCCAAAGCCCCTGCGCAGGCGGGGGCTTTTTGATGGGCTACATCAAGGTATAATGTGGTTCATAACCAAGGAAACAACGGCCTGATCAACAGCGGTGAAGTTGAGGGAATTCATGGAACAAGGCGTGGTCGTGCAGGAAAAAGTGATGCAGATGGTGCGAAGCTGGTGGCTGGTGACTGCTTGTATGCTGTTGGGGGCGGCGGCAGGCTGGGGAGTCGGCCGAGTGCAGACGCCGGTCTATCAAGCCGCGGCGGAGATTACCGTATCGATTGACTTTACTCGCACGGGTGCGTTGACGGACGCGGAAGAGGATTTTGCTGTGGGGGTGGTGGGTGATTTGATCCAATCAGACACGGTTTTTGAAACTGTGTTTCAGCAGGCCCAGGCCGCGTACGGCGAATTGGGCCGCGAGGCTCTGCGCCAAAGACTGAGCGCCGACCGCTACTACAACGTCTGGCGCATGCGCGCCTGGGATGAAAACCCCCAACGGGCGGCTGACCTGGTGAACGCATGGGGGCAGGCAGCTTACACCGCGCTTTCGGAGGCGGTGGGCCATGCCCAGACCGCTTACCAATGGGAAACCTATTTGGATGGACTGACGGGCTGTGTGGGCCAGTCGGTGGGGGTGGAACCAGCCCCGGCGGAATGCCGCCAATGGGAATTGGACGAATTGCAGAACGAAATTCAGCGGGTGGGGCAGATTCTGCGCGCAGAAAAAGACGCTGCTCAGGGGATTGTGCCATGGAGCGCATATTCTGAGGTGCGCCAGGCGGAGGTTCCCACCGTCCCCATGCGCGGCACGACGGCTGTGCTGATGGTGTGCGGGGCGCTGTTGGGCGCGCTGGCTGGAATCGCGTGGGTGTGGAGCGGCTTAGGAATGTCGGCGCGGCGAGGGCAGACCCGTGGTTAAGCAAGCGGGACGGCTGCTGCTGAACGCTGGCTGGGCGGCGATGATTCTGCTGCTGCCGGTGACCAGTATGCCGCTGGTGGTGCGCCTGGTGGGGTCTGACGCTGTGGCGGCGCCCTCTGGGCTGATTTTGCTGGCCCTTGTGGTGGGTTGGCTGATTCCGTCCTGGCTGCGGGGTGGGCGGCTGCCGTGGACGGCTGTGCCGCTGGTGGCGTTTGTGGGGGTGGCATTGGGGGTAACGCTGCGGGCTGTCTTTGTGGAACTCCCTGGGTATAAGGGAATTTCAGCCCTGCGTAATTCGATTCAAGCGGTGCTGACGCTGGGGGTGGGTGTTTCGTTCTATCTGGCGGGCAGCGCCTGGGGGCAGCGGCGCGACCGGTTGGGCACGGCGCTGCGCTGGATCAACTGGAGCGGGGCAGTGGTGATCCTGTATTGTTTGCTGCAGGCGGGTATGTGGCAGTTTAACCACCGCTACCCCCAATGGATGAAAGATTTTCACGATCTGTATTCCATTGGTCCGCTGTACCGCCAGCGGGTTTCTGGTTTCACTTTGGAACCTTCCTGGTTAGCAAACCAGTTGAACTTGCTGTATTTGCCCATCTGGATTGGGGCGGTGGTGACGCGCCAATCGGCCCACAAACTGCGCTGGGGCAAATGGATTGCGGAGGACGGACTGCTGGTGGGGGGTGTGGCGGCGCTGGGGTTAAGCCTTTCGCGGGTGGGACTGTTGGCTCTCTTCTTGTTGGTGGGCTACGGTATGCTGCTGTGGAATGTGCGTTTGGCGCGTAAAATCCAAGAGAGCTGGCAGCGCAGACATGCATCCGGCGGGCAGGCGCGCTGGGTGCAGGGAGCCGTGCTGGGGGGCATGGCTGTGGTGTATGCAGGGGCGCTGCTGGGTTTGGGGTGGGTGCTGAGCCGTCTGGATCCGCGCATGGCGCAGCTGTTCCAATTTGAATTAGGCAGCGAAAACCCTCTGCTGCGGTATGCAAACCAACTCATGTTTGCGGCGCGCATGGTCTATTGGCAGGCGGGCTGGGGTGTTTTTACAGCACACCCGTGGTTGGGTGTGGGGTTGGGGAACGCCGGTTTTTTCCTGCCGGATACATTGCAAGGGTATGCGCACGGCCTTTTTGAGGTGCGCGATTTGCTGTACCGCAGCGGATCTTTATTGAATATCAAGTCCATCTGGGTGCGGCTTTTGGCCGAAACTGGCATTGTGGGTTTTTCGGTGTTTATCAGCTGGCTGGTGAGCCTGTGGTTTGCCACGCTGGGATTGGTGCGGCAGCCGGACCGGCAACTGCGCATGATTGGATGGGTTGGCCGGTTGGTGATCCTGGCGTATCTTGTGGAAGGGTTCAGCGTGGACACGTTTGCTTTCCCATACCCGTGGCTTACCCTGGGGTGGGTCAGCGGCGCGGCCCTGATTGCGGCGAAGGAAGAAAATGACATCGCCGGTTCATCTGTAACATAATATAGAGGAGTTGACAAAATGAACTCGAAATGGGTAATCCTGATATTGGTCATTCTGAGTGTGCTGTGCTGTGTGTGTCTGATTGGTATGGCGCTCACCGGCGGCCTGGCGGCCTGGGGAATTACCCGGGCGGCTTCCACGGCGGTTTATGAGGAATTTCCGGCCCCGTCCCAGCTGCTAACAGACATGCCCTTTGATGAATTTGATTCTTTCCTGACGCCGGAGCCTTTCTCAAATGAACCGCAGGTCATTCCCACCCTGGTGCGGGAACCTGCTGACGCGGATGCGTATGAGACGCTGAACACGCTGAAAAACCAGATCGTGCCGAACAACGACATGCGCGAACTGGCTAAGCGGCTGGGAGGCAAAGGGGACATCCCTGAAGTGGTTCCACCTGCCGCTGAAGCGGCCAAACTGGGGGAAAAGCGTTCGTTTTGGGTGACGAATGTGGATACCAACGAGAATTTCCAGATCACCGGTGTGCTGCGCTACATTGGCACAAATCTGTATTTCTGGATTGAAGACGGGGTTTCCTATAACGAAAGAGAACTCAAGGATTTGAGTGAAGCCTTTGATACAAAGATTTACCCCACCAACCGCGAATTCTTCGGCAGCGAATGGAGCCCTGGGATTGATCAGGATCCGCGCCTGTATATTTTGCTGGCGGGTGGGCTGGGCAACAATCTGGCAGGGTATTTCTCCTCGGCGGATTCGGTGCACCCTCTGGCGCATGAATATTCCAACGCCCACGAGATGTTCCTGCTGAACGCCGATAATATTGAACTGGGGGAAGAATTTACCTATGGGGTGCTGGCGCACGAGTTCCAGCACATGATCCATTGGTATCGAGACCGCAACGAGGAATCCTGGCTGAACGAAGGTTTTTCGGAGCTGGCTTCATTCTTGAACAATTATGACCCAGGTGGTTTTGACATGGTGTTCATGTCGGACCCGGACCTGCAGCTGAACGATTGGCCCAATGACCCCAGCGCCACGGGGCCGCACTATGGGGCAGGGTTCCTGTTCGTGACTTATTTCCTCGACCGTTTGGGTGAAGAGGCCACGCGCATGTTAGTGGCTCACCCAGATAACGGCCTGGACAGCGTGGACACGGTTCTCACCGAACTGGGTAAAGTGGATCCCCTGACGGGCGAGCCGATGAGCGCGGATGAATTGTTCCGCGATTGGACAGTAGCTAATTACTTGCGCGATGACGATGTCGCGGACGGGCGCTATACCTATCATAATTATAAGAATGCACCGCAGGTGTATTCCTTTGAGCGCTTCAGCACCTGCCCCACCGGTGAACAATCCCGCGCTGTCAGCCAGTACGGCACGGACTATTTCGTGCTCTCGTGTAAAGGGGATGTGACCCTGAAATTTGAGGGTACGACTGAAGTGGGCGTACTGCCGGAACAGCCGTATTCGGGGCAATACGCTTTCTGGTCGAATAAGGGGGATGAATCGGACATGATGCTGACGCAAAAATTTGACTTCAGCGGCGTCAGCGGCGACTTGAAAATGAGCTTCCGCACCTGGTACGACCTGGAGAAGGATTACGATTATCTCTACCTGCTGGCCTCGAAGGATGACGGCCAAAGCTGGGAAATTGTGAAGACGCCTTCGGGCACGGATCAGGACCCTTCCGGCAACAGCTACGGATGGGCGTACAATGGGGTCACCAATGGGTGGATTGAAGAAACCGTGGACCTTTCGGCTTATGCGGGCCAGACGGTGACACTGCGATTTGAATATGTGACCGACGCGGCAGTGAACGGCGAAGGGTTTTTGCTGGACGATGTTTCCATCCCGGCTATTGCATATTTCTCGGATTTTGAAACCGATAACGGCGGCTGGGAGAGCGCTGGTTGGGTGCGCATTCAAAACCGGCTGCCGCAGACCTTTCTGCTGACGGTGGTCGAGGTAGGCGGCACAACGACGGTTGTTCCGGTAACGCTGGATGAGACCCTCTCGGCGGAAATTCCCTTGAGCTTTAGCTCCGGCACAAAGGAAGTGGTCATTGTGGTGAGCGGGACGACGCGCTTCACGCGTCAGACGGCCAGCTACCGCTTGAGCGTGGAATAACCACGCGCAGGGTGAAAATAACCACCAGCCTCACCGCGGTTTCGGGTGAGGCTGGTGGTTTTCTGGATGAATGGGAGAGCCTGTTTCAGGCTGCTGGGATGACTATTCCTGGGGAGCCGCTGGGGGCTTGGGGGCGCGCAGGCGCGTGAGTTCGTCTTCTAGTTCATCGCGTTTTTGTTGGGCGGCCAGAAGGATTTCCTGGCGAACCTGTTGGGTGTAATCGGTGATTTGGCTGCGCACCTGTTTGCCAGAAGCGGGGGCCAGCAACATGGCCAGGGCAGCGCCCAAAAGCCCGCCCGCCACCGCTCCAAACACAAAGGTAAAGAACTTCCGCATGATGATCTCCTTCAAAAAGCCTCAGGTTTTTTGGGTTGACTCCGGCCGCAAGATGGGGCTGGCTAACCCGAAACGCATAAATAATATGGGGGCCAGGGCAGATACCCAGACGCCAATGAGAGTATAACGCAAAAAGCGCAAAATGTAACTAATCAAATCTTCACCGCGAGGGAAGACTTGCCCCAGGCCAAACCATAGGGCCAGGAGGACGCCGCTGCCCAGGAGATAGCGCAGGGCTTTTTTCCACCACAGGCCGGAGGCGTCGAAACCGCCCTTGTGCTTGAGGAGAAAAGCGTAACCAGCGGTCATGCCGAAGAAGGTCCCAGCGATGGTGAAACTGCCGGAGCGTTCAAAGGGGGTGATGGGCTTTTCGGGCGCGGCCAACAGGGCGGCCTGGGCCCACTCGGCTGGATAGCCGCCGGGGCTGAGCAGGGCAATGGGCAGCTGCATGAGCAGTAGGAGAACCAGGGCGGCCGCGGCAGAAAGCAAAACCCAACGCTGCAAGGACTGGGGGCGCAGCCAATCGCAGACTGCTTTTTCCCAGCGGGTGAAGGCGATCACCAGCAGGGCGCCCAAAATCCAGCCGAGGAGGACATCCCGCACAAAGTGGACGCCGAGATAGAGGCGCGATAGACCGACGCCAAAGACGACCAACGAGAAAACCACCCACACCCAGCGGCGGTTGATTTTGGCGGCGGCCAGGCCCCACAGGCTGGCGGAATTTTGCGAATGGCCGGAGGGAACGCCAAAGGAGGTTTCGGCGGTGTAGGCAGTGACGCGCGGCTCGATCCAGTAGGGGCGGGGGCTGCGAAACAACACCTTAAAAAAGGCGTTGACGGCATTGCTGAGCATGAGCATCACGCCAATGCGAAAGCCGAGGCTGGCATTAACGCACCAAAAAAGGAAGGGCATTGCAAGCAAGAAAAATTCTTCGTTGCCTAAGAAGGTCAGCGCGCTCATCGGAATGGTAAGCCACGCCCCCAGGCTTTGAAGGAATACATTAACCTGCGCTTCGAGTTGAAGCCATAAATCCATGTGTGCCTCCTGAATGCAATTGACGAAATCGCTTAAGGTATTGTACACTCAACCCATGAAAACAACGAACCAGCGCTGGTGGGATCTCCCAGCTCTTTTTCTTTTATGGGCAGCCTTAATGATCGTCGCCTCGCGGTTAGAGGTTACGGGGTGGACGGAGAACCTGGGGCGGGCGAATCTTTTGGTGATGATCGCCTTTATATTGGGAGCTTTGCTGGGCCGCAGCCGTTTTAGCGGCGTATGGGTAGGGGTTTTCGCGGCAGCGTACAGCGCGTTCTTCATCCCCTGGCAGCTGGGACTGACCATGGAGGGCGGCGTACTATGGGGGGAGCGGCTGGCCAGCCTGGGCGGGCGGTTGGCGCAAACCACGCGCATATTCTTAAGCAATCAACCAGTATCGGATCCGGTTTTGTTTTTGCTATCCATGTACCTGCTGTTCTGGGGAGTAAGCCTGATCGCAGGGCTGCAAATGGTGCGCGAAGGGCGTCCCTGGCTGCCGCTGGTGGTGGCCGTGGTGATGTTCTTCATTTTTGATTATTATCACCCCTTTGCCGAGCACCGCGACCGCTACAGCGCATTCCTAACCCTGAC
Organism: Levilinea saccharolytica; assembly: GCF_001306035.1. Taxonomy (GTDB): domain Bacteria; phylum Chloroflexota; class Anaerolineae; order Anaerolineales; family Anaerolineaceae; genus Levilinea; species Levilinea saccharolytica. The sequence goes on along the minus strand of NZ_LGCM01000028.1, from coordinate 18,397 downwards.
GGTGGTGGTGTTGGTGGGGCGGATTTTCTTTTTGCGCTCACGCGCGGAATGGGGGAGCCAGGGGGTAGCGATGGACCTGGATACCGGCCAAAGCCTGACCTGGTCGGTGGTGGTGGTGGCGGCGCTGCTGGTGCTGGTTTCTTGGAATTTGCCGATGGTGTTTGAGACGATGACCCCGGGAACTGCGGCGCGCGAGCGTTTTTCTCAGGCGTGGATGGGCTTCCGCGAGCGGTTTTCCAATGCGTTTGCGGGTTTGCAGACGCCGGTTTCGGTGGTGAACGAGTATTTTGGCGACAAGCTGGAGCTGGGCACCGGAGCTATCCTGGGGGATGAGGAGGTTTTCCTGGTGGAAACCTCCATGCCTGAGCTGAGAAACGCGCGCTACTACTGGCGCGGGCACAGTTACAACTACTATGATGGGGTCAGCTGGCAAAACACCATCGCGGCCAAGGAACTGCTGCTGGCGCGGGACTGGCCTCTGACCCACCCGATACACCGCGGGCGAGTGGTGGTGGATTTGACCTTCACCCTGGAAAGCGAGACCGCCCGCACGCTGTACGTCCCCAATTACCCCGTGTCTGTGAGCCGCGCGGTACGCGTGACCGGGGATGTGCTGGAAGACAGCGAGACAGATGCTGTGGCCCTGGTTTCGGACACGGTACTGCGGCGGGGTGAGGTGCTGCGGGCGCGGGCTGAGGTCAGCCACCCCACCACCAACGAACTGCGCACGGCAGGGGTGGATTACCCCGAATGGCTGCGCACGCGCTATTTGCAGCTGCCGCAGAATTTTTCATCGAAGGTGGCAGAACTGGCTGAGGAGATCACCCGCGGGGCCGAAAGTCCGTATGATCAGGTGCAGGCGGTGACGCGCTACCTGCGCAAGGAAATCCGCTATCAGGCGGTGATTCCAGCACCTCCGGCGGGGGCGGACCCCATCGAGTGGTTCTTGTTTGAAAAGAAAGAAGGCTTCTGCAATTATTACGCGACCGCAGAAGTGCTGATGCTGCGCTCGCTGGGGATTCCGGCACGCTTGGGGGCGGGGTTTGCGCAAGGGACGTATGACGAAGACGCAGAAGTGTACCGCGTGCAGCGTATGGACGCGCACGCCTGGCCGGAAGTGTACTTCCCTGGAATTGGTTGGGTGGAATTTGAGCCGACGGTGTCGCAGCCGGAGCTCAACTTTTTTGAAGAGAGCAGCGTGCGCCCAGCCCAGCCCTCGGTTCCCGCAGCAGCCGCGGAAGATCGTGAGCGCGAAGGTCCCGATTTCGACCGCCTGGACCGCTTGATGGAAGAACGGGACGCAGAGGAGGAGGCCAACGCGGGCAGAGTGGAGGTGCGCGCCTGGGCTGCGGTGTGGATCGCAACCCTCCTTCTGGTGCTGGCGGGGTTGGTGTGGCGCTGGCTGAATTTAGGCGGGCGACTGAAGCCTTTCCCGGAATGGGTTGTGGGACGGCTGGTTCAGCGGGGGGTGCGCGTGCCGTGGATGCTGCATTATTGGGCGGCGCTGCGGCGAATGTCGCGCATGGAAAAGATTTACAGTGTGGTGCCGTTTAGTTTAAAATTACTGCGGAGCGGAAACCCAAGTTTGCTGACTCCGGCAGAACAGGTGCGGGAACTGGTAAAATGGGTACCACAGGCAGAGACGGCTGGGGCGGTATTATTGGAAGAGGCCCAAAAGGCCATTTTTAGCCAGTCTGCCTACGATCTTGAACGCGCCCGCAAAGCGCGGCGAGAAATCTGGTTGAAAGTGATTCCTGTCTGGCTGCGGTACCAACTGCGGCGGATCCCAAGAGAGGGCTAAAGCCTGTATGGAACTGAATATTCCCGATTCATTGACCTTCACTTCGCTGGATCAAAAACTGGTGCACCTGGACGGTTTACTGAAGAACATCCAGGATACCCTGACCAAGGTGCGCCCGGCCTCTCTGCCGACTTTTGTGTATGAGGGCGTGACCCAATTGGCGGGTTCGTTGGGCCAGATCCGTAAACAGGTGAGCACTCTGGAGGATGAGCGCCGCAGTCTGCGGGCTTTGGCCCAAATCGGGTATTACGTCAATTCTTCGCTGGAGCTGCGGGAAGTTTTGCAGCTGGTGATGGACACCATCATCCGCATTTCGCGCGCAGAACGCGGCTTTCTGATGCTGCACAACCCGGAAGGGGAACTGGTGATCCAGGTGGCGCGTAATTGGGTGCAGGAATCGATTGACCCTTCGGAATTCGAGATTAGCCGCACGGTGATCTACCGGGTGGTGAACGATGGACTGCCGCTGCTGACCACCAACGCGCAGGAAGATCCGCGCTTTACCGGGCAGAACAGCGTGGTGGCCTACAATTTGCGCTCCATTTTGTGCGTGCCGCTGAAAGCGCGGGATGAGATGATCGGGGTGATCTACGCCGACAACCGCATCCGCAGCGGGATGTTTACGCAAAAAGATCTGGACATGCTTTCGGCTTTTGCCAACCAGGCCGGGGTGGCCATTGAGAACGCGCGTCTGTTTGAATCGGTGCGGCGCACCCTGGCGGAGGTGACGGAGCTGAAGAATTTGATGGACAATGTGTTCGCCTCAATGGCCAGCGGGGTGCTGACCGCAGATGTGGAAGAGCGGGTGATGATGTGCAACCGGGCGGCGGCCACCATCTTGGGGCGGGCTTCAACAGAGATTGTGGGCCACGACCTGAAGGAAACCCTGCCGCGGCTGGCCCCTTTGATCGAGCCGCACTTACAGCGGGTGATGAAAACAGATCAGCAGGTGTTGGGCCTGGAAACCAACGCCATTCAGACCCCGCGCGGGATGGTGGATTTGCGCATGTCTTTGACGCCTTTGAAGGACGTGCAGCAGGTGACGCAGGGGGTGGCGATTGTTCTGGAGGATTTAACCGAGAAAAAGAAGCTGGAAGCCCAGCGGCGCTTGTTTGAACGCATGGTTTCTCCGGCAGTGATTGAACAGTTGAACCCCGACCGGCTGCACCTGGGCGGGCGGCGCACGGAGATCACGGTTTTGTTTGCGGATATCCGCGGGTTCACCGGTTTTAGTGAAAGCCTGTCCCCGGAGGGACTGGTGGCGGTATTGAACCGCTACCTGGCCTCTGCCGCAGAAGCGGTTTTGCATGAAGACGGCACGGTGGATAAGTTTCTAGGCGATGCGGTGATGGCCTGGTTCAACGCCCCCATCCCTCAGGAGGATCATATCATCCGCGCGCTGCGGGCAGCGATCCAGATTCGCGAGTCGTTGAATGCGCTGCATGCCACCATGCGGGAGGATATGCATCTGTCCTTCGGCATTGGCATTCACACCGGCGACGCGGTGTTGGGGTTGGTGGGCACAGAAAAACGCCTGGAGTACACCGCCATTGGCGATTCGGTGAACACGGCCAAGCGCATTCAGGAAAATGCCGGCCCCGGGCAGATTTTGATCAGCCAGGCAACCTACGCGCAGGTGATGGATCTTGTGGAAGTGCGGCCGGTCGATGCGATTAACGCCAAAGGCAAGCGCGAACCGGTGGTGGTGTATGAACTGGTGGGACTGCGTGAAGATGCGGGCGCGGAGGCTGGCGGTTAGGCCGTTTGCCAGGCCTGGGTGAGCAGGGTGAGCACCTGACGGAACCCGATGGAAATTGGATCCAGGGCGATCCATTCTTGCAGGGTATGGGCGCTGCCGCCGTGCGTGATGCCAACGCAAACGGAAGGCAAGCCGAGGCTGAGGGGGATATTGGCTTCGGTGGAAGCAATCGAGAGGTAAACCGGCTGTCCGCATTCGGTGAGCGCACGCACGGCCAACTGCACCAGGGGGTGCGATTCGGGGATTTCTCCCGCGGGACGGCTGCCAATTTCAATCGTATCAATCTCGATTCCAGGGCGCTGAGCGTTCTGGATGAGGTTTTGCACGGCCTGGATGAGTTGTCCCAGGCTTTGCGGGTTTTCGGAGCGCAGGTCTAATTCCAGGCTGGCCTGTGAGGCGATGGAATTGACCGAGATGCCGCCGCTGATTTTGCCAACGTTGAGGCTGGTGCGCGGTTTGGTGGGAATGGGGATTTGGGTGAAGGCGGTGACCAGTTGGGCGATGGCGTGAATGGCGGAGGGGGAGCCGTAATCGGCCCAGGAGTGTCCCCCGGCGGTGCGCACGGTGATCTGATAGCGCTGCACACCCAGGCCGCGGTGAAACACGCTGCCCAGGCCCATGCCTTCCAGGTGGATATAGGCCACGGGCTTGGCCTGGAAACGCTCAACCACGGCGCGCACGCCGGAAAGGTTGCCGAGGCCCTCTTCGCCCACCGTGGCAGCAAACCAAAGATCTCCCGGGGGGATGAAGCCGTTTTCTCTGAGCCATAAAACGGCATGGGTCATGGCGGCCACGCCGAGGGAATTATCGCCGATGGCGGGGCCGAGCAAGCGGTCAGCTTCGCGGGTGAGAGTCAGGTCTGTGCCCAGGGGATGGACGGTGTCGGCATGGGCGGTGAGCACCAGAGGGCGGCCGCCGCTGCCCGGTAAACAGGCCAAAAGATTGCCGGCGGCATCCATTTGGATGGCCCCGAACCCCAGGTTTTGCCACAGGCCGCGCAGAAATTGCAGGCGGGGCTGTTCGTTGAAGGTGGGCGCGGGAATTTGCTGGAGTGTGCAGGCCAGTTCCAGTATCTGAGCGGTGGTTTGGGAAGAAAATTCGATCATGCGCGGCGGGCCAAGGTTCGTAGGTTATCCAGGCGGGCCTGGGCTAGCCCGGGCATGGCGTCCAGCGCATAGAAAGGTCCGCTGCCTTCGATGACCATCGAGGCAGAGACCGCGCCGTACAGGGCGGCTTCCAGCGGGTCATAGGCGGTGCAGTACCCGGCAAGAAACCCGCCGCAAAAGGCATCGCCCACACCGGTGGGGTCCACTGGCGCGGCGGGATAGTTGGGGATGATCCAGCGCGACTGGGTGCTGCTGTCAAAGAGCCAGTACCCGTTGCCGCGGCGGCGAATGACCACAATTTCACAGCCGTAGGCACAAATGGCCGCGGCCATTTCCCACAGATCCAGCGAGCGCCCCTGGAAAAGGGAGGCGAGCTGATCCTGGGTGGGCAGGAAGGCGGTCAACCCTTTGACCAGCAGGGGGATATCATCCCAAAAGATGGGGCTCATGTAGCCCGCGGAAGGGTCGAGGGTGATGGTGGTGGTGTTGCCCTGGCGAAAGTGGGAGGTGAGCAGGGCGTGGTTGAGGAATTCCAGCGGGCCGACGTGCAAAGCGGTGGCGTCGCGGTAATCTTCGGGAATGTCGCGCAGCTGGACGGCATGAGGGGAGGGGCGAGTGCGGCTGTCGGGCTGGTTGGGCGGGGGGGTATAGCCAAGCAGACCGCGGGGGAATGGTAGATCCAAACGTGAAAAATGAATGACGGGATTGTCGGTTTCAGGGGTGTTGAGGTCGGTGTAGGCGCAAAAGCTGCGCTGTTCGAGGGGATCCGTGGTGACGGCCACGCCGCGGGTATCCATGCCGTAGGCGGAGGCTTTCTCCAACCAGGCGCTGGGGTAATCTTCGCTGACGCGGGAGAGCAGGCCGAGGTTGGTTTCCCAGATGCGCAGGCCGGCGGCGGAATAGAAAAGACCCCCTCCGGGGATATCCAAATGGGCTTTCCCATCGGGCAAAAGCAGGTAATCGCGGCGGAGTTGACCGGCGAGAACAAAACGGATCACAGAATGGCTGGGCAGCATGACACCTCGTTCTCTAAAAAAACAAGCCCTGAAAAAGGGTTTGTTCAGGGCCTGTGGGCTGCGGTGGAGCGTTTATTTTTTATCAGACATCATATCTGCCAGAAGGCGCAGCACCCCCAGCACGCCGAGGCCCACTTTGACGCCGTCTCCGGCGGTGAGGCGCGGGCGAGTTTCCAACTGTTCGGCGCGCTGCACCAGGATGGCGGCAGCGATGGTGCCGGTGACCGCGCCGATGAGGGCGCCGAGGGCGATGGTGCGGAACTTCCACTGATCTTGATTTTCCATAAGATCCTCGCTGTGCGAAAGGTTACCGTTTTGCGGTTGGAGTGAGGCCGCGAATCAAGGCGGCGGCTGCTGCGCGCCAGGAGCGTGCTTGAATGAAGGGGCGGGCACTGCGGTTGGCAACTTGCAGCAGCCAGGCTGACAGCCGGTACATGGCCGCGCGCAGCCGCAGGGATTGCACGGGCAGCCAGCCGAGGAGTTGACTCACCCCGTAGATGAGCAGCACCAGGAGGACCAACCCCAGCAGGCCAAAGAGCAAATTTGGCAAAATCAGGAAGATGAGGGAGATGCTGGCCCAATGCGTGCCCTGGAGCGGGTCACGGCTGGCGGTCAGCGCACCCCACACCGCCAGGGCGACAAACAAGAGGAGAACCCCGGCGAGGGGAACCCAAATTTGCCAGAGGATGCGCCGCCGGTGTTGGGCGGCGGTGGAAAGAGGCGGGGTAGGGGCGCGGTTTTCCATAGGGTTATTGTAGCATGATTTTTGTGATTATTCAGCAGGCATCCCAGCGGCCAGCCGCTGGCGGTACGCTTCCAAATCCAGGGCGCGGCGGGCGACACCGCTTTCGATAGCAGCCTGGGCCACCGCGGCGGATTCCCACAGGCTGACGCGCGGGTCGAGCGGTTTGGGGACGATGTAATCTTTGCCGTATTCGAGATGATCCAGATGGTAGGCGCGCAGCACCTGGGCGGGGATGGGCTCTTTGGCCAGGGCGGCCAGAGCATGAGAGGCGGCGATTTTCATCTCGTCGTTGATGCAGCGCGCGCGGGCATCCAGCGCGCCGCGGAAGATGAAGGGGAAACCCAGCACGTTGTTGATCTGGTTAGGGTAATCGGAACGGCCGGTGGCCACGATGCCGCCTGGGCAGCAGGAATGGGCGATTTCGTAGCGGACTTCGGGGTCGGGGTTGGCCATGGCGAAGACGATGGGGTCGCAGCGCATGGAACAGAGCATATCTTCGTCCACCAGGTTGGCGGCGGACAGGCCGATGAAGACATCTGCGCCGCGGATGACCTCACGCAGCGAGGCGGGACGATCGCCCTGGGCAAATTCGGCCTTCTGCGGGAACATTTCTTCGGGGCGGCCGTGATAGACCAGACCGGCGATATCGCACATCCAGATATTCTCACGGGGCACGCCGATTTTGACCAGCTGGCGGGCACAGGAGATGCCGGCGGCGCCCGCGCCGGAGAAAACCACCTTGATCTCATCTATCTTGCGTTGGGTCAATTCGAGGGCGTTGATGAGGGCTGCGCCGAGGATGATGGCGGTGCCGTGCTGGTCGTCGTGAAAAACGGGGATGTCCAACATGGCCTGCAGGCGGGTTTCGATCTCAAAACATTCGGGGGAGCGGATGTCTTCCAGATTGATGCCCCCGAAGGTGGGGGCGATTGCGGCCACGGTTTGGATGAACACTTCGGGGTCGAGGGTGTTGACTTCGATGTCGAACACGTCAATATCGGCAAATTTCTTGAAGAGGACGCCTTTGCCTTCCATCACCGGTTTGGAAGCCAGCGCGCCGCGGTTACCCAGGCCCAGGATGGCGGTTCCGTTGGAGATGACGGCCACCAGGTTGCCGCGGTTGGTGTATTCATAGGCCAACTCTGCATCCTGTTCAATTTCGAGAACGGGGTAGGCCACACCGGGGGTATAGGCCAGGCTGAGATCGCGCTGGGTGGCAAGGGGTTTGGTGGGGACCACCTGCAATTTGCCGGGGCGGCCATTGAGATGGTGATATTCCAGGGCTTCTTCACGGGTGACGGCCATTGGGATGTCCTTTGTGAGGATAGAAAAGCGAGATATTTTGATTGTACTCCAGTTTTTGGCTACACAGAACGCGCGCGCCGCAGCATGTGTACAAAAAAATAGACGAAATGATTAAAATCTTGTATAATAGTAATTGTCTAGATTAGCTTTCTTTTTTGCGATCTGATTAACCGGTTGAAATGGCTGATAAGTCTGGCAGCGACAGGAATTGTAATTCCACTCCGAGGGGAGTGTTGGTTTGTAAGGGTCATTTAGAAGCGGTCACGTTCAAGGTTTGAGAACGCGTTCTTGCAGAAAAAGCGAACACTGTGGGAAGCGGGACGACCAGGATAACAGCATAAGGTGTAATCAAGCCCATGCCTCAACGCGATCAGGCAAGCAGCGCTTTTGAATGTCCAACCTGCTGAGTGTTACCGGCAGGTAAGCGTTTTTTCGTACCCCTCGGATGGATAGGCCATCCTGAATAGCCGTTCTATCTCAGCCGTGACGATCGGAAGCGTTCACGGCTGCGCGTTTTAATATGACGAAGAAGATCACGGCCCTTAAAGTACAAAAACGCAACCCAAATCGGGTCAATGTTTACCTGGATGGGGAGTACGCGTTTGGGCTGGCGCGGATTACAGCGGCCTGGCTGCAAGTGGGACAGGAACTTGGGGATGAAAAAATTGCAGAGCTGCAAGGGCAAGACACCTACGAGGTAGCTTACCAGCGGTCTTTGCTGTTCTTGAGTTACCGTCCGCGCTCACAGGCCGAGGTGGAACAGCGTTTGCGCAAGCACGGATATGAGGGGCCGGTGATTGAGGCGACTGTGGAACGCCTGACCAACAGCGGGCTGATCGGAGATGAACAGTTCGCCCGCCTTTGGGTTGAAAATCGAAGCGCTTTTCGACCGCGCAGCCGCGCCATGCTGCGCGCGGAGCTGCGCCATAAAGGGGTCGCAGAAGAAGCAATCCTGTCTGCTTTAGAAGAAGCCACCGATGAAGAAGAACTGGCATACCAGGCCGGGCTGAAGCGTGCCCGCCGCTGGGCCGGGCTGGAGTGGAACGAGTTTCGAGAACGGTTGAGCGCGTATCTAGCGCGCAGGGGCTTTGTTTTCGAGACGACGGCTTCAGCAGTCCGACGCATTTGGGAAGAAATTCAGGCCTCTGAGGCGGAACCCACTTTCGGAAATGAGGATGAGAGATGCTGACTATGAATGGACTATCCCCGCTGGTGTTAATTCTTTTGATTGTATTTGATATCTTGATTGTGGTCGGTGTGGCCTATTTCGCCACACGTTTTCTGTTGGACCGATTTAAGAAGGAAGAATCGGCGAAGCTGGAGGTTGTACTTTCGAACGCCAAGGAAAAAGCCCGAACCATAGAATTAGAGGCGAAAGATAAGGCGCTGAAGTCGCTGCAGGAAGGTGAAAGTGAAATCAACCGGCGGCGGCAGGAGCTTTCTCGCGAGGAAGAACGCCTGCAAAAGCGCCGCGCAGAACTGGATCACAAAGTGGAACGGCTGGAACAACGCGAAATAGCCCTGAACAAACGCCAAAGTTCGGTGGATAAGCGCGTGAACGATGTGGAGAAGATGTATAACGACCAGCTGGTTGAACTTCAGCGCGTGTCGCAGATGACGGTGGAAGAGGCGCGTAAGGAACTGCTGGAATCGGCGGAAAAAGAGGCACGCAACGATATGGCGCGCATTATTCGCCAGATTGAGGCTGAGGCGCGCCAGGAAGGCGAAAAGCGAGCGCGGGAGCTGATCGCAGATGCCATCCAACGGGTGGCGTCGGAGCATGTTTCCGAAGTGACCACTTCGCTGGTTTCTCTGCCCAATGAAGAGATGAAGGGGCGCATCGTAGGCCGCAACGGGCGCAACATCCGCGCCTTTGAACAGGCAGCTGGTGTGGACGTGATCGTGGATGATACCCCGGAAGCTGTGACGGTGTCTTGTTTTGATCCGGTGCGGCGTGAAGTGGCGCGGCGGGCTTTGGACCGGCTGATTTTGGACGGCCGCATTCACCCGGCGCATATTGAGAAAATTTTGGCCGAAGAACAACGCGAAGTGGACCGCGCCATTGTGGAAGCGGGCGAGCAGGCGGCCTACGAGGCCAACGTGCCTGGGCTGCACCCTGAGATCTTAAAGGTGCTGGGGCGGCTGCGCTACCGCACTTCTTACGGCCAGAACCAACTGGCGCACGCGGTGGAAGTTTCGAAACTGGCCGCAATCATCGCCCTGGAATTGGGCGCGGACGTGGAGACGTGTAAGGCGGGCGGCCTGCTGCACGACCTGGGCAAGGCGATGGATCACAATACCGAAGGCACGCACGCTTCGATTGGCGCCGAATTTGCCCGGCGGCACGGGGTGAACGTCAAAGTGGTGAATACCATCGCTTCGCACCATCACGAGGTGGAGCAGGAGAGCGTGGAAGCGGTGATCGTGGAAGCGGCGGATGCCATTTCGGGCGCACGCCCGGGCGCTCGGCGCGAAGACCTGGAACAGTACATCAAACGCCTGCGCGCTTTGGAAGATATCGCCAATTCGCAGAAGGGCGTCAGCCAGAGCTATGCCATTCAGGCGGGGCGCGAAGTGCGCATTATCGTGCGGCCTGAGGATGTGGATGATCTGGCCGCGACGCGCCTGGCGCGGGATATCGCCCGCAAGATCGAAGAGACCATGCAGTATCCGGGTCAGATCAAGGTGACGGTGATCCGGGAGACGCGCGCGGTGGATTACGCCAAGTAAACCTTGTTTGTAAACGCAAACGGCTGCCGTGATTGCTTTCCGGCAGCCGTTTTTCTTTTAAGCGCATCTGGCTCAGACGTAGGGGTTTTCGTCCAGCTCTTCGCCCACGGTGGTTTGCGGGCCGTGACCGCTGAGCAGGACGGTTTCGGGCGGCAGGGTGTAGATGTGGTTGCGAATGGACTCCGCCAGGGCCTGCCCGTTGCCGCCGGGGAGGTCTGTGCGGCCCACGCTGCGGCGGAAGATCAGGTCTCCGGTGAAGGCAACATGATCCTGGGCGAAGATGAAGACCACGTGGCCGGGGGTGTGGCCGGGGGTGTGGCGCACGACAGCGGTGGAAGTGCCCACCGCGGCGGTTTGATCGGCCTGCCATAATAGATCGGGGTCGGGTCCGGCGTTGAAATGGTAACCCCAGGTGCCCGCGCCGCCGTCTTCGCGCCACAAGGGCAGATCCAGCGGGTGGAGGCCCACCGGAACCGGCGCGGGCAGGGCGGAGAGAATCTCTTTGACTCCGGCGATGTGGTCAAAATGGGCGTGGGTCAGCCAGACGGCCGACAGGCTGAGGCCGCGGGCGTGCAGGTCATCCAGCACCTTGCGCGCGCCGAAGGAGGGGTCAATGACGACAGCCTGGCGGGCGGCCTGATCGACGGCGCAGTAGGTATTATTGCTCAGAGAGCCGAGCACGTAGGTGAGGATTTCAATGGGCATGGGACTCCTCTTCCAGGGATAAGCCGTTTCGCTGGCGGGCGGCATGGCTGTGCAGGAGGCGGGGCAGGGACAGCACGCTGACCAACAGCACGGCGGTGATGGCCAGCAGGCCGTAGCTGTACATGGCGACGGGGTTCCATTCGTAGAGGATGCCGGCCAGGAAGGGGGCCAGGATGACGGAAAGGGCGTTGGCGGTTTCGATGAAGCCGTAGGCCAGGCCAATTTCACTGGGGTGCACCAGGTCGCGGGTGAGGGCCAGCACCATCGAACGGGAAAGGCGGTAGCCGCCGAAGAAGAAATAGCCGCCCGCAAAAGCCGGGATGACCTTGCCCACGCGGAAGAGCAGGGCGGCCAGGGCCACAAAGGTCTGGCCGATGATGAAGCCGGTGGAGGGGTGCAGGCTGCCCAAAACGAGGGCAAAGACGGCGTTCCCCAGGCTGCCGATGGAGCCCAGATAGCCGATGGCGCGCAGATCCAAGCCGATTTGATTTTGCAGGAAGTTGGGGGTCAGCGACAGGGGCAAGTACAGCACCGTCATGGAGGCGAACACCAGCCCCAGCATGACCAGGAAGGCGCGGTTTTGCAGCAGGCTGCCGTTCTTTACCACCTGGGTGTGGGGGGTGGGCTTTACTGGACGGATGCAGAGGATGACGGCCGAGGAAAGGAAGAAAATCCCCGCGGAAATCTTGTAGACCATGCTGAAGGAATACTGCTCGCCTACCCAGCCGCCGATGATGGGCCCGATGACCGCGCCCAGGTGGAACATGGCGGAGGGGAAGGTGAGGGCGCGCTGCACGGGCCAGGTGCCGCGCACGCGGGTGATGTAGCTGTTCATAGGGGCCAGAACGCTGGAGGTGAGGCCGTAGAGCAGGTAACCGGCCACAAACATGGGCAGCGAACCAGAAAAGGCCATGATGGTGGTGGAAATGGACCCCATGATCCAGGCGGCCCACATCAGCGGGCGCGGGCCGTAGCGGTCGGCCAGGTAGCCGCCGGGGATTTGCGCCAGGGTCATGGCGATGCCGTTGGCGCTGAGGATGGCGCCGATGATGAAGGGGGTGGCGCCCAGCTTTTCCAGATAGAGCGGCTGGAAATAGAAATACATGCCCTCGCCGACCCCCCAGGTGAACAGGGAAATAGAAACCAGCAGAAGGTCGCGGGTCATGAAAACGCTCCGATACGGAAGGTGGGCAGTCCGATCCTCATTCGAGGATGATCAGTTCGCGGGGGTAATCGCTGAGGCTTTGGCTGGCGTCAGCGGTGACGACGATGTCATCTTCAACGCGCACACCGCCGCGGTTGGGCAGGTAGATGCCCGGCTCGACGGTGTAGGCCATGCCCTCGGCCAGGAGCAGATCGTTCTCGGCGAACATGTAGGGCGGCTCGTGGCCTTCCATGCCCAGGCCGTGGCCGGTGCGGTGGGTGAAGTAGGGGCCGTAACCGGCGGCGTCGATCACCTGGCGGGCGGCGCGGTCCACATCCCCAGCCGGGACGCCGGGTTTTCCGGCGGCGCGCCCAGCGGCGTTGGCCGCCTGTACGGTTTCGTGGATGCGGCGTAGCTCAGGGTGGAGCTGGCCGATGGCGAGGGTGCGGGTGAGATCGGAGCAGTAGCCGCCGAAAGAAGCGCCCCAGTCAATGACGAGCAGATCGCCGAGCTGGAGGGGACGGTCGCTGGGGGCGGCATGGGGGTTGGCGCTGTTGGGGCCGCCTGCGACGATGGGGGCGAAGGGCATTTCAGAATCGGAACCGGCGCGCAGGAGCTGGATGGACAGCTCGGCGGCCACGGCGCGTTCGGTGACGCCCGGGTGGATGAAGGGCAGGGTGGCGTGGAAGGCGTTTTGGGCGATGACGGCTGCCTGACGCATGGCGGCGATTTCTTCGGCGTCCTTTTGGATGCGGAGCTGGTTGAGGATGGGTTCGGCGCTGACGAAGACGGCGCGGGAGGCAGCGTTTTGCAGGTAGGTCAGCTCCATGAAGCGCAGGCGGTTGGGTTCCACGCCGATTTTTGCGCCGGTGAGGCCGAACTGGGCGGCGGCGCGGGTGAAGACCTCGGGCCAGAGGGCGGGGTTATCGGGGAAGAGGAAATCGCGCAGGGCCAGACGGCTTTGGGCCAGTTTCCCGGCCTCCAGCTCGGGCAGGATGAGGGCGGGCTGGGCGCCGGGGACGATGATGAGGACGGTGGGGCGCTCCATGAGGTGAAAATTGAGACCGGTGAGATAGGTGAGGGTGGGGCCTGGGTTGAGCACCAGGGCGTCGAGGCCAGCTGAGCGGATGAGCGTTTCGAGACGTTGGTAGCGAGAAAGGGACATGATTACCTCCAGAGGAGATTATACGCAGAAAGAGGAAAAAGGGCAGGTGAGAAACGAAGGGAGTTGAAGACCTGCGTATAGCCAATATATTCTTGCCGAAAAAGTGGCTTTGGAAAGGCGGCGAAGTCTTGACAGGCGGGCATGGTTCGAGTAAAATCTTGGTTACGATGAAGTAAGGGCCTGTAGCGCAGTTGGGAGCGCGCTTCAATCGCACTGAAGAGGCCGAGGGTTCGAATCCCTCCAGGTCCACTGAGGGACGAGAACTCTGCAAGCAGAGATCGTTCTGAGAAGTTTAACAAACTGTCAGGAAATGAGGGCCCATAGCGCAGTTGGGAGCGCGTCTCAATGGCATTGAGAAGGCCGAGGGTTCGAATCCCTCTGGGTCCACTAATTAGAGAGTAGAGACGCCTGACGTTTTTACTCTCTCTTTGTTCATACGAACGGCGAATGCGGGAGTAGTAGGTCATTCACCAGCGAGTCGGGAAAGCCCGGTGGAAGCCCGACAACGGCGGATGTGAACCGCCAGAAGACAGAACTCGCCCGCTGCCCTGAGGGGCCAGCCGTTGAGGTGAAAGCAGTAACCTCAGCCGGGGTTCGCCCGTTATCGCGAGCCAGAGCGGCGCAGCGCCTTCCAGCGGCTGTGCAAGCAGGGTGGTACCGCGGAGAATCCTCCGTCCCTGATTGGGACGGAGTTTTTTTATCTGAAACAGGGAGCGTGCAGCATGGCAGAGTCACAAATTCCGGCGTATAACCCGGCAGAGATTGAAAAGAAGTGGCAGGCGCGGTGGGAGGCGGACGGCCTCTATCATTCAGATGTGGACCCGCAGCGGCCCAAGCACTATGCGCTGACGATGCTCCCGTACCCTTCCGGCGACCTGCACATTGGGCATTGGTTCGCGATGACCCCTTCGGACGCGCGCGCGCGGTACATGCGCATGAACGGCTACAACGTGATGTTCCCGATGGGTTTTGACGCCTTTGGCCTGCCCGCGGAAAACGCCGCCATTAAGAAAAATGTGCATCCCAAAGAGTGGACTTACCGCAACATCAACCGCATGCGCGATCAATTGAAGAGCATGGGCGCCATGTTTGACTGGCGGCGCGAGGCGGTGAGCGCGGACCCGAAATATTACCGCTGGACGCAGTGGTTCTTCGTTCAGCTCTATCAGCACGGGCTGGCGTATCACAAATTGAGCCCGGTGGATTGGTGCCCGACCTGCAACACCACCCTGGCGCGCGAGCAGGTGTGGGGCGACGACCGCCACTGTGAACGCTGCGGCACGCCCGTGATCAAGAAGAACCTGGACCAATGGTTCTTCCGCACCACCCGCTACGCGGACGAGCTGCTCTCCTACGAGGGCATCAACTGGCCGGAGCGCGTGCGCGTGCTGCAAACCAATTGGATCGGCCGCTCGGAAGGCGCGGTGGTCAAGTTCCACACGGAGCAGGGCGATGAGCTGGAAGTTTTCACCACTCGCCCCGACACGCTGTGGGGGGTGACCTTTATGGTGCTGGCCCCGGAACACCCGCTGGTGAAGAAGATCACCTCGGCGGAGCAAAAGGCGGCGGTGGAGCAATATGTGGCTGAAGCGGTGCGCCAGACAGATGTGCAGCGCGAGGCGACCGATAAGGAGAAAACGGGCGTGTTCACGGGCGGGTATGCGGTGAACCCGGTGAGCGGTGAGCGCATCCCCATCTGGACGGCGGACTATGTGCTGATGACCTACGGCACGGGCGCGATCATGGCCGTTCCGGCCCACGACCAGCGTGACTTTGAATTTGCGCGGCGGTTTGGCCTGGAGGTGCGCGTGGTGATCCAGCCGGAAGATATGGAAGCCCTGGATGGGGCCAACCTGACGGAATCGGTTCCGGCGCACGGCAAGATGGTCAACAGCGGCCCGATGAGCGGCACGCCCGGCGCAGAAGCCTTTGAACAGGTCTTGAAATACCTGGAGGCCAACGGCATGGGCAAACGGGCGGTGAATTACCGCCTGCGCGACTGGCTGATTTCGCGCCAGCGCTATTGGGGCGCGCCTATCCCGATGGTGCACTGCGAGAAGTGCGGTGTGGTGCCGGTGCCGGAGGAGCAGCTGCCGGTGATGCTGCCGGACGATGTGGAATGGCGGCCGACGGGTGAAAGCCCGCTGAAGCTGCACCCCACCTGGCGGCTGACCACCTGCCCGCAGTGCGGCGGGGCGGCCGAACGCGACACGGACACGATGGACACCTTCATGTGCTCGTCGTGGTATCACCTGCGCTACCTTAGCCCGGATTACGATCAGGGGCCGTTTGACCCGAAAGAATACGATTACTGGATGCCGGTGGACACCTACACGGGCGGCATTGAGCACGCCAACATGCATTTGATCTACACGCGTTTCTTCCACAAGGCCCTGCGGGATATGGGCATTGCGCATGGGGATGAGCCCATGCTGCAGCTGCGCAACCAGGGCATGGTCTTGGGCGAGGACTCGGAGAAGATGTCGAAGAGCCGCGGCAACGTGGTGGCGCCGGATGATCTGGTGCAGGCTTACGGAGCGGATGCGCTGCGCGCGTATTTGATCTTCTTCTCGCGCTGGGATCAGGGCGGGCCGTGGTCGAGCAGCGGCATTGACGGCACCTTCCGCTGGCTGCGGCGGGTGTGGGCGATGGTGGTGGAGCCGGTGGGCAAGGACGGCTTTGTGGATGAGAGCGCTGTGCGCGTGCTGCGGCGTAAGGTGCACCAGACGCTGCGGCGGGTGACGCACGATTATGAGCATTTTGAGTTCAACACGATCGTGTCGAGCCTGATGGAGCTGTCCAACGAGATGGCCCGCCTGAAACCGGCCACCTACGGCAGCCCGGCCTGGGGCGAGGCGGTGGATATTTACCTGCGCATGCTGTCGCCGGTGACGCCGCATATCGCCGAGGAACTGTGGGCTTACCTGGGCAAGAGCTATTCCATTCACACCCAAAGCTGGCCGGCGGTGGATATGGAAGCCGTGCAGGAAGATGAGATCACCGTGGTGGTGCAGGTGAACGGCAAGGTGCGCGGGCGGGTGACGCTGGCGGCGGACGCCAGCGAAGAAGCGGTGAAGGCGGCGGCCCTGGAAAACGAAGGGGTGGTGAAATTCCTGGAAGGCAAGACGCCGCGGCAGATCATCGTGGTGCCTAAGAAATTGATCAACATCGTGGTGTGAACACCCATGGCGGTGTAAACCCCCATCGTGGTGTAAATAATCAGGGCTGCGCCAAAAGAACGGGCGCAGCCCTTTTTTTGCCGGGAATTGGGCTTGCTTCCCCCGCTGTGGCAGGCTACACTTAACCGCAGGACAACATTGCGGGCGCCTGCGGCCCCGAAGGAGAAAACGAACATGCGTTACGAAGAACTGAACTGGATGGATGTGGAGAAATACCTGGAGAACGACGACCGGCTGATTTTGGTGTTGGGTTCGACCGAGCAGCACGGCTATTTGAGCCTGGCAACCGACGTGAAAATCCCTATGGCGGTGGCGGATGTGGTCAGCCAGCGCACGGGGGTGCTGGTGGCGCCGCCGCTGAATTACGGCATTACGCCCTATTTTGTGACCTACCCGGGCACGATCAGCGTGCGCACCAGCACGTATATCGCGATGGTGGAGGATATCGTGCGCTGTGTGTACCAGCAGGGCTTCCGGCGGGTGCTGGTGCTGAACGGGCACGGCGGGAATATGCCGGGGCAGTATGTGATGTGGGAGGTGATGAACGACTGCCCAGGGCTGAAAGTGAGTTGGTATTCGTGGTGGACTTCGAACAGCGTGTCGGCGGTGGCGATGAAATACGGCCTGGAGCCGGAACACGCCAACTGGCTGGAAGCTTTCCCCTTCACCAAGGTGACGGATCTGCCCCAGGGCGAAAAGACGCCGGTGCACGCCAAGGGGCTGATGAGCGCGGCCGAATCGCGTGAGGCCTACGGGGATGGGGCATTTGGCGGCAAGTATGAGGCCGACCCGGCCGTGATGGATGAGATGTTCGCGGCGGTGGTGCAGGATGTGATGTATTTGCTGGAGTTCTAAGGTGGGGTGAATTGCCGCGGCGCGGGCTTGGGATCACCAGCCCGCGCCCCTTTTTTTCGAGGGGGATTACGAGGGTCTGCCCCCTCAGGTCGGGTTTTACCGCGAAGCCGCGAAGGACGCCAAGGAGGGGCCGGGGAGATACTCCGTTTAATCGAGCGGGCAGGACGACCCCCGCCCTGGCATTTCATTGCGCGCCACGAAATGGTGAAGCGGTCCATAGGCTGTGATTTGTGAAATAAAAAAATGTCTGAAAAAATCCGATATCGAAGGCAATTATGTGATTTGATGGGATAATTTTGTAATTACTGTTGCTTTGTTATCAGGAGAAGAAACGATGAAAGCCAATCATCTAATACTTGTTATGCTGTTTTTCCTTTCCGCATGCACTCCGGTTGCACCGCCAGTACCGCCGGAAGCGCAGCCCCCAGCATCCACACCCACCGCGGCGCCGGAGCCTGTCCAGCCCACCCAAACAGCAGTTCCAACCGCTACATTAACGCCAACCATAACGCCCAACCCCGCACAGCAGATTGGATTGCCTGAGAACCTGAAGCAACAGTTTCCGCTTTCAGAAAGCCCGGAAAAATACTGGTCATTGTATGGCAATCCCGATGAAACTGGTTATCTTGCCAACTTCAACCAGCCCTCCGGCGATTTGATCATCGTCAGCGTTGTGACGTTTCGTTACTTAAACGGGGCAGGCGAAGCCGACTTTGTATACATCCCTGTTGCAGTCATCAACCCAAATAAAAAACTTTGCCTAGCCACCTGACACTTTAACAAAAGAATAGTTGATCGGCACCAGATCTCCACTAAAATAGGTTTTCCGGAAGCATTTTAGAAACGGAGTAAACCAATGCCGACCGACCTCCTTTATCATAACTGGT
>NZ_LGCM01000047.1 GCF_001306035.1 Levilinea saccharolytica | reverse complement strand
GCCCTTCTGATGGAGATCTCAGAAGAGTGGCAGATCGGTAAGCACTATTGCGTTGGCAAGTCATTCGATTGTTAAAGAACGATGGATATTTCTGACTCGAATTTACAGAAAAAAGGTTGCACTATCTGACTCGAATTTACAGAAAAAAGGTTGCACTATCAATATGAGAGGTTCAAATATTATACGAACATTCTTATTTTATAACAGAATTGGGGAAGAAAACCTTGCAGTAGTGTAAGATTCTTTCTGTAAATTCAGGACCTTGTATATTGAGAGTTAGGGGATATCGCACATTAAAAACCGAATACGGACGTACACTACAATTGGGAGGAAGTAGGTTGGCTAACCATGGACGTGGGGAGCTAAGCTGCCCCTATGTTAAGACTGCCAGCCTTCCCCCAAGCGACCCGATTAGGAACATTGGGGATGGTAATCCATGCCCCTGATGAGTCACAAGGCTGGGTGCGTGTACAGCGTGAGACAGAGTAGGTCTTGGGGAACTGCCAACCAACCACCTCCCGAAACAAAAGTAAGGCAAGGAGGAAGATATGCGGATCATAGGGATCGATTTGGCGGTCAAAAGTGCCCACAAGGCAGTGATCGCGGATGAAACGGGGCGATTTGTGAGCAAAGTGATCGAATTCGCTACCGATGTACGAGATTTGGAGCAGTTACTGATCCAGGCCCGCAGGCAGAACGATCAGGAAAGAGTCAAAGTGGTGATGGAGCCCACTGGGATGGCCTGGTTTCCTATCGCCGCCTATTTTGCACGGCAGCCGAACGTGGTATCGTACCTGGTGAACACCCAACAGGTCGCGGATCTGCGACGGTTCTACAAACGACATGCGAAGAGTGACCGGATTGACTGTCGGTTGCTGGCTCGCCTACCACTGATCAATGGAGAGAACATCCATGAGTTGGTGCTACCCTCGGCGCAGTCGTTGGCTTGTCAGCGCGGCTGTCGACAGCTTGACCGACTGGAAGAGGAAATGACCGCCCTGAAGAATCGCATTCGGGCCATCGATCGGTTCGTTTGGCCGGGTCTGGATGAACTCGTCTTTCGCGATCCTCAAGCCGCTGCCACGCGCTGGTTTCGAAAACACTGGTACCAGCCCATCCAGGTATTGACAACCGGAGAAGAACGATTGCGCCAAGCCTGGCGGCAATCCGGGATTGACCCAGAGGATCCCGGAGAATGGGTATCGGCTTTAGTCAGTTTAGCTGGGCGAGTGTTGGCGTTGTATGGCACGGACAGCCGGTTTGTGGATTTCGAGCAATTGCAAAGCAAAGTGCTACGCGAACAGGCCCAGCTAGTTTATCTTGAAGAGGTCAGTCATACGCTGCGGTTGAAGACTGTGCGTAAGCTGTACCGACACATCCATCCCAGTCGCAATCTGGAAACAATCAAAGGGGTGGGCCAGGATGGCGCGGCCGTTTACGCCAGCGGGATTGATAACCCCGCCCGGTTTGCCAATCATCGCCTCTTCCGCGGTTGGCATGGCTTGGTGCCTGACAGTCGCCAGAGTGGGGGAAGTGAGGCCAAAGGCTTGCATATCACCAAGGCAGGACCGGATTTGATCAAGAAGTATGCATATTTGGATGCGGAGGTAGCCCGTCAATGGGATCCGCAGCTCGCGGCGCTGTATTATGACCAGATGGTGCACAAAGGGAAACATCATATTCAGGCTGTCTGTACATGCGCCACTCACCTTTTGGATCGCGTGCTGGTCGTCCTGCGTGAGGACAAACCATACGAATTACGCGACGTGGATGGTCGGCCTGTCTCGATCAAACAAGCTCGGGAAATTATTGCAGAACGTTATCAGGTGCCTAAAGAAATCCGTGAGCGCAATAACAAGCTTCATCGCCAACAAAGAACACAACGATCCGCCGAGAAAAATGAACAAAAAAAGGAAAGCCGTCGAGTCGAGTAAGAGGCAAGCCTGACGCTTCCTCACGTTCTCGCAGCTTTCCCAATTTCATTGTAGCCTGTCACCGCGATCGTTTCAAGCTCCTCACGATCGAGGATGTGTTTCCCTGTTCCATTTTCGGGTAATTTGGGATCGTTCCCCCTTGACATGATTTAGAACATCTTAATAATAGCTGTGTGTCAGGAGTATCCATATGGTCGCTAAATCTATGAAGGAGAACCCAATGACTCACCCAAAAGAGTATGCCTTCGAAGATGAGATTGCAAAAAAGGGAATCGGTGACGACCCGGTATCCTGTGTTCGCGCACACGATGAAGGGCGTTGTAATTTCTAGTTAGTCATTTGAATTGCATTATATTATCAGTTATGCTAATATAATGCAATGAAATTTTCTGCGCTTCTAAAACTGGTCGGAGATGATCCGATCTTTACCTCATCCTTGCTTCTCTCCGGAGATGTCAATCCACGCCTCATCCGTATTCAGCTCTCTCGGTGGGTCAAAGCGGGTAAAATTTGCCGGATTCGCAGAGGCCTCTATGCCATTGCTCCTCCGTTTCAAAAGCAACTACCCCACCCATTCCGGGTCGCCAATTTTCTGCAAAAAGCATCTTATGTCAGCCTTCAGTCTACGCTGTCATTTTACGGTCTGATCCCCGAAGTTATGAATATCACGACCAGCGTTTCTACTAACAGGCCGGAGCGTTTGGAGACAGCTCTGGGAACTTTTGAGTTCCGGCATATCAAAAGAGAGCTGTTGTTTGGTTACCAGATGATCGATCTTGGCGGACAAAGCGCTTTCGTGGCTGACCCAGAAAAAGCGTTGTTGGATCTGGTTTACTTCCAACCGGGGGGCGATTTATGGACCTACCTGAAGGAACTGCGGTTACAGAACCTTGAAAAGCTGGATCCAGAATACCTGACACAATTATCGAAAAAGTATAATACGAGAAAAATGCAAAACGCAGCTAACTTGCTGCTCCAGTTGATCTCCCGAGATTCTGAGGAATTTGAGGATTTATGAAAGAGTATTTGGCGAGTCTGGTGAGACAATCGGCCACAGTGATGGATGGAAGAAACCTGGCGCGGGAGTATTTGCAGGCGCGAATCTTGGAATCCCTGCAAAAATCAGGAGCTATGATCCCTTTAGCGTTTCACGGTGGAACAGCCCTTCGGTTCCTCTTTTCGCACGGCCGCTATTCTGAGGATCTTGATTTTGCTCTAGAAGGGAATCCTCACACCTATGATTTCCGAGGTTTCTTAAAATCCATCCAGACCGATTTGTATCCAGAAGGGTATCCAATTGAGATAAAGGTGAAGGATCAAAAAACGGTCAACAGTGCGTTTATTCGCTTTCCTGGGCTGCTTTACGAACTGGGTTTATCCTCTATGCAGAGTGAGGTGATGGCGGTGAAAATTGAGGTTGATACTAACCCGCCGCAGGGCGCAGGCTTAGCCACCAGCGTTGTCAGGCGTTTTGTGGTTCTTCAACTTCACCATCACGATAAAGCATCCTTGCTGGCCGGCAAACTTTATGCGGTTTTTCAGCGCTCTTATACGAAGGGACGCGATATTTATGATTTGCTGTGGTACCTGAGTGATCCTACCTGGCCGCAGCCGAACTTGATTTACTTAAACAATGCTCTGAGCCAGACAAATTGGCAAGGTGGGCTCTTAACAGAAGAGAATTGGAAATCACAACTGATGCAAAGGCTGCAAGCCCTGAACTGGCCTGGGGTTGCGGCAGATGTGCGGCCATTTGTTCCCCCGGGTTTTAACCTAAATTTATTGTCACTCGAAAATTTTGAACGGATATTAACCGTGTAAGCCTCAATCTAGCGTTGATGATGCAGGGTGGGTACGCTCCGCCAGCAGGACAGCGGGGCGGGTGATGAGGGTGGGAATGGCCGCCAGGGTTGGGCTGAATACTTTTTTGACAAATTCGGCGTCTTCACCTAAGATAAATGGAGGCTTGCATTCTAGGGTTTATTTTGATTAATAGCCCGCAAGACCATGCGGGGTGGATGTGACCATCTTTTTATAAATTGGACTTGTTCACATAAGCCCCCGGCTCTCATCTTGGTTAGATCATTTGGGCAAGGCTAGTATATAATTGGTAAACGAATCATTTTCCCGCGGTTTTTTTGGGCTGGGGGTGTTCAGGCCAGATAGGAACTTCTCATGAAACAAGCTGTCATCGAAAACCCAGTTATCAACTCTCCATTTAAAGAGCCGGCACGACATTTCCGTTTTTCAGAAGAGGGGATCACCGATGAGATCATCGAATCTCGCCGGATCAGTTCTTATTTTGTTCCCATTCCGCAGCCCCGCAAGAAGAACCCCAAACAACTCGCCTTCGATACCGAATGGACTGCGGATCGCCTGGAGGAGAATAAGTTCATCAATCGCGTTCGTGAACGCGTTTCCATCTGGCGATTGGGGAAATATCAGGGGGTTACCAACGTCACGCGCCGCCTGCTGGAGTATTGGGCCAATCCCCAGCGCGAACACCGCCTGTTCTTTTGCCAGATCGAGGCGATGGAAACTGCGATTTACATCACTGAGGTGGCGGGTAAGTATGGCGATGCCTGGATTGAAAACAGCCTGAGAGAGGCAAACCAGGAAGCCAACCCTTTGCTTTTCCGTATGGCATTCAAGATGGCCACGGGCAGCGGCAAGACTCTGGTGATTGCCATGTTGATCGTCTGGCAGACTCTGAATAAACTGGCCAACCCTCAGGATAACCGTTTTTCAGATGCCTTCCTGATCTGTACCCCGGGCATCACCATTCGCGACCGGCTGCGCGTGCTGCTGCCTTCTGACCCCAACAACTATTACCGTCAGCATGACCTGGTCCCGGTGGATCTGCTCCCTGAACTTGGGAAAGCCAAAATGGTGATCACCAACTTCCATGCCTTCATGCTGCATGAACGCACCCCGGCTGGAAGACTAACCAAAGATATCCTGACCGCGGGCGGAGAAAGCCCTTTCACCGAAACGCCTGACCAGATGGTGCGGCGGGCGTGCCGTGAGTTGGGCAATAAGAAGAATATTGTGGTGATTAACGATGAAGCGCACCACTGTTACCGCCATAAACTCGAGGATGGCAACGAAAAACTATCGGGCGATGAGCGCAAGGAAGCCGAAAAGCGCGAGGAACAGGCGCGCATCTGGATCTCCGGGCTGGAAGCGGTCAAGAACAAGATCGGTGTTAAAGTCGTCTATGATCTTTCAGCCACGCCGTTTTTCCTGCGCGGATCAGGTTACCCTGAAGGCACGCTCTTCCCCTGGGTGGTCTCTGATTTCTCCCTGATTGATGCCATCGAAGCGGGCATCGTGAAGGTGCCGCGCGTGCCGGTCTCGGATGATTCCATGACCGGCGAACTGCCCACCTATCGCGATATCTGGCCGCGTATCCGTGAGCACCTGCCAAAAAAGGGCCGTAAGAACGAGGCGGTGGAAGAAGAGCCTAAACTGCCGGTGGAACTGGAAGGCGCGCTGCAAAGCCTGTATGCCAACTATGCCCGCTATTATGCCATGTGGGAACAGGACGGCGATGCCCTCACCAAAGGGTTGACTCCGCCGGTCTTTATTGTGGTGTGCAACAACACGAATGTCTCACGCATGGTGTACAACTACATCGCTGGATGGCAGAAGCCCCTTCCCGATGGGACAAGCGTGCTGGTGCCTGGCAAATTACCGCTGCTGACCAACAATAACGGCGGCGCATGGCTGCCCCGCCCCAACACCATCCTGGTGGACAGCGAGCAGCTTGAATCCGGTGAGGCTTTGAGCGATGAGTTTAAAAAGATCGCTGCCACCGAGATTGAACGGTTTAAAGAAGAATATCAAGCCCGTTTTCCCGGGCGGGACGTGGATTCGCTTACCGATGAAGACCTGCTGCGCGAGGTGATGAACACGGTGGGCAAACCCGGCCGCCTGGGTGAGCAGATCAAGTGCGTGGTCTCCGTTTCGATGCTAACGGAAGGCTGGGATGCCAGCACGGTGACGCATATCCTGGGCGTGCGCGCCTTTGGCACGCAGCTGCTTTGTGAGCAGGTGGTGGGGCGCGGGCTGCGGCGCATGAGCCATGCGGTCAGCCGCCAACGGCTGGAACTGAATGGGCATACGGTTGAATTTGACTCGTATGAACCGGAATACGCCGAAGTCTACGGCGTGCCGTTCTCCTTTATTCCCTGCTCAGGCTCCAATCGCGACCCCAAACCACCGGCGCGGGTCACGCATGTGCGCGCGCTGGAAAGCCGCCAAATGTGCGAGATCACCTTCCCGCGCGTGACTGGCTACCGGTATGATATTCAATCCGAACAGCTTTCTGCTGCGTTTGGCAAGGAAGCTCGCATGGTGCTTTCCACCCAGAACGTGCCCACCACAACCGAAATGGCTTCGATTTTGGGGGAAAGCAAACTGCATACCCTCTACGGTTTGAAAGAACGGCGCGAACAGGAGATTGATTTTCGCCTGGCCAGCCTGGTGCTGGAAAAATTCTTCCGCGATGACGAGGGCAATTCACGCCCCTGGCTGTTCCCGCAGCTGCTGAAGATCGCCCGGCAGTGGCGCGAAAGCTGCGTGATCTGCAAAGACAACACCTTCTCGCAGATGCTGCTGCTGACCGAACTGGCGCACGAAGCCGCGGAACACATCTACCGTTCGATTGCGGCCACCCACTCGGAGCAGAAGCTGCTGCGTCCCATCCTGCGCCCGTATGACCCGATCGGCTCGACCCGCACTGTAGATTTTGACACCGTGCTGCCCACCTGGACGACCGACCCGGCCAAATGCCACGTTTCGCACGTGGTGGCGGATACCGGCACCTGGGAGCAGAAGGTGGCGCAGGCGCTGGAGGAGATGCCGGAGATGGTGTGCTATGTCAAAAACCAGAACCTGGGCTTTTTGATTCCCTATACCCTCAACGGCGAAGCCCATGATTACGAACCCGACTTTATTGTGCGCATCCAGACCGGCAGCGAAACCCTGAACCTGATCCTGGAGGTGAGTGGACGGGAAAAGAAAGAAAAAGCCGCCAAAACCGCCACCGCGCGCAACCTGTGGGTGCCGGCGGTGAACAACCACGGCGGGTTTGGAAAATGGGCCTTTCTGGAAGTGACCGATCCGTGGGATGTAAAGAATATCATCAGGGGTTTTTTGCAGGGTCAAAGAAACGATGGAGTAGGGCCATTACTGCGAGATTGAGGAGAACACGACATGCTTCAGCCCGAAAATCAGAATAAAAAATACGATTTCCTGTTTGCCGATATCGACTCTGGGAGGATCAAAATCCCGAAATTTCAACGGGACTTTGTCTGGTCGAAGGAACAGAGCGCGAAACTGATTGACAGTATCATCAAAGGCTTCCCCATTGGTACGTTTATTTTTTGGAAAACAACGGACGAATTGAGGCATGTCAAGAATATTGGCAACGTCAACCTGCCCGATCCTCCCTCGGGCGAGCCGATCTCTTATGTTTTGGATGGGCAGCAGCGAATCACGTCGCTGTACGCGGTCCGCAAGGGGGTTCGCCTGACCAAAGATGGGGTGGAGATCAATTATGGAGATATCGCGATTAATCTGGATCTGGATCCGGATTCTGATGAACAGGTGGTGTCTGTTGACCCCCCGGCTGGTGTGCATTACATCACCGTGCACGACCTGTTAACCAGCGATCTCAAGGATCTGATTCAAAACCATATGGACTATATTGAAAAAATTGATATTTACAAGAAACGCCTGACCACCTATGACTTTTCGACCATCGTGATTAATAACTACCCGCTGGATATTGCCTGTGAGGTGTTCACCAGGATCAACACGGGGGGCACGGAATTGACGCTGTTTGAAATCATGGTGGCAAAGACGTTTGATTCGGAACAGAATTTTGATCTGGCTGAACGATATCAATGGTTGATGGATAACAAAAATAACGGAAAAGACCTGGAAGATGCCGGTTACGATACCATCCCCGCTTCCACGGTGCTGCAATGTGTCTCCGCCTGCCTGACCGGGCAAATACGCCGTAGAGATATTCTAAGATTGAACAAGGACCAGTTTATCCAGACCTGGCCAAAGGTGACGGATGCGATCTTCAGCGCGGTGGATTTCTTCCGAAGTTACCTGCGGATTCCGGTTTCCGGGCTGCTGCCTTATAACCCATTGTTAATCCCTTTCACCTATTTCTTTTACAAGACCAACGGCAACCCCCCGGATCATCTTCAGGAAAAACTGCTCTCGCAGTTATTCTGGTGGATTTCGCTGGGGTCGCGCTATTCCTCTGGCCTGGAAAACAAGGTGGCCCAAGACATTGACCGTGTGAATGCCATTCTCCGGCACGAGAAGCCCAATTATCAGGGGGAGGAAATTCGCCTGAGCATGGATGACTTACGCTACCGCGGGTTCAGCGCCGGGGATGCGTTCTGTAAAGCGCTGCTGTGCCTGTATGCTTACCAGCAGCCCTGCTCCTTCAGCAATAACAGCCTGGTGAAGATGGATAATTCCTGGCTGAAAACCTCGATCAGCAAGAATTACCATCACTTCTTTCCAAGGGCGTATTTGGGCAGAATTGGGATTCCATCGTGGCAGGCCAACAGTGTGCTGAACATTACGATTGTGGATGACTTCTTGAATAAACGGGTGATCCGTGATAAAGCACCCAGTGACTATATGAAGCCTTTCCTGGAACGCAATAAACACCTCGCGCAGACGATGAGGTCTCATCTGATTGACGATCTGGAGCAATTTGGCATCTGGCAGAACGATTATCAAACCTTTTTAAACATGCGCGGTCAGAGAGTGATGGATGAGCTGAACAGCCGCTTATACCCCGTTATGGAGTGAAGAGAAACTATGCCGAAAAAACCACCCTCCTCCACGCCCACCCCCATTACCGCCACCCACCACGCCGACAAACGCGCCAACATCCCCACCGAGGAACTGCGCGACTTTGTGGCTGACGAAGAGAAGGCGCCAAAGACCATCCTGTACCCGCGCGACCCCTCGCTTGACCCGCAATTGGTTTGGAAGGGCAAGGATGAGCAGGATCAGCAGCCGCTGGAAGTGCCGGCGGTGCCGATTTACATTCAGGAGAAGATCAGCCCGCAGGCGATTATCGAGAATGTGCGCGCCCAGGCCCTCAGCCGGCCCTCTTCCGGCGGGGGAGGGGCAGAGCAGCAGATGGCGCTGTTTGCGGATTTTAACAACATTGCCTTTGAAGACCTGGTGGATTTTTACCATCACGAGCAAAACTGGACCAACCGCATGATTTTGGGCGACAGCCTGCTGGTGATGACCAGCCTGGCGGAAAAGGAGGGCTTGAAGGGCAAGGTGCAGATGATTTACATGGACCCGCCCTACGGCATCAAGTTTGGCTCGAACTGGCAGGTGAGCACGCGCAAACGGGATGTGAAGGACGGCAAGGAAGAAGACCTGACCCGCCAGCCGGAGCAGATTAAGGCCTTTCGCGATACCTGGGAACTGGGGATACATTCATACCTGTCCTATCTTCGTGATAGGTTTGTAGTTGTTAGAGAACTTCTTACAGAGAGTGGAAGTTTTTTCGTGCAAATCAATTCAGAAAACAGTCACCTTGTCACCTCTATCCTGGATGAGGTGTTTGGGAGTGAAAACTTTATTGCAAATATCATCTTTAGGAAAAAGAGCTTACCATTAGGTGCAAAACATTTAGAAACGATGCACGATCATATCCTTTTCTATGCTAAGAATAAGGATCAGCTGAAGTACAGACAGTTGTATGAAGAGAATGATGTATCTCAAATTACATCTCATGGGCCATATGCTCTTTTCCCTGATGGCTCTTACACGAAAATTGATGTTACAGATTTCCAAAGCCCACTTCACCCAAAAAATACATACTACTATAGGCTTTTCTCTACTATCGCACCATCCTATAGCCCTCAGACTGATTTTGAGTTTGAATTCGAGGGCAATAAGTATAACCCGCCTAGTAGAGGTGCCTGGGTTGTTGATCGGCCAAAACTTGAAAGGATTGTCCAATCAAACAGACTTCAAGTAGAAGGAAAAAGTTTAAGCTATAGACTATTTTTTGATGATTTCCCATATAAAAAAATTACGAACTTCTGGCTTGCAACGGCAATGTCATATGCAAAAATTTACGTTGTACAAACAACCCCAGATATTATCAGCCGTTGTTTATTAATGACCACCGACCCGGGCGACCTGGTGCTGGACCCCACCTGCGGCAGCGGCACCACCGCCTACGCGGCCGAGCAGTGGGGGCGGCGTTGGATCACGATCGACACCAGCCGGGTGGCGGTGGCCCTGGCGCGCACGCGCCTGATGGCCGGGCGCTACCCCTATTACCTGCTGGCGGATTCGCCGGAGGGGCAGCGTAAAGAGCGGGAGTTAGACCCTCATCCCCAACCCTTCTACCCTGCGGGCACAATGTCCCTGGGGGAGAAGGGAGCAGAACCTTCTCCTGCCGGGAGAGGGCAGGGTGAGGGCGATATCCGCCGCGGCTTTGTGTATAAGCGCGTGCCGCACATCACGCTGAAATCCATCGCCAACAACGAAGAGATTGATACCATTCACGAAAAGTGGCAGGCAGAGCTGGAGCCGCTGCGCGAGAAGCTGAACCAGGCGCTGGGCCAGCACTGGGAAGATTGGCAGATCCCGCGGGAAGCGCCCCTCACCCCATCCCTCTCCCAGGGGGAGAGGGAGCCCCTCACCCCACCCCTCTCCCAGGGGGAGAGGGAGCCCCTCACCCCACCCCTCTCCCAGGGGGAGAGGGAGAAAGTGGTTGAATTATTGGCGGAATGGTGGGCGCTGCGCCGTCAGCGCCAGCAGGAGATGGACGCTTCCATTGCCCGCCGGGCGGATACCGAACTGCTCTACGACCAACCCTACGAAGATAACAAGCGCGTGCGCGTCACCGGGCCGTTCACCGTGGAAAGCCTCTCACCCCACCGCGTGCTTTCTACCGACGAAGAACGCCCCAGAACCGAGCAGGAGGGGCAAAACCAGGCTGCCGCATCCGGCGGGTTTGAAACCCTGATCCTGGATAACCTGCGCGCCGCGGGCGTGGAAAACACCAAAAAGGGCGAGCGCCTCAGGTTCACCCGCCTGGAGCCGTACGCCGGAACCTGGCTGCACGCGGTGGGGGAGTATGAAGAAGCAAGCCCTCACCCTAACCCCCTCCCAAAGGGAGAGGGAACAGCGCCCTCACCCCAGCCCTCTCCCACAGGGCGAGGGAGCGACGGCTCACCCCAGCCCTCTCCCACAGGGCGAGGGAGCGACGGCTCACCCCAGCCCTCTCCCACAGGGCGAGGGAGCGACGGCTCACCCCGGCCCTCTTCGAAAGGAGAGGGGGTGGTGCGCAGGGTGGCGGTGTGCATTGGCCCGGAACACGGCACGGTCAGCCCAGATTTGATCAAGGACGCGGCCAAAGAAGCCGTGCAGGGTGTGGGCTTTGACCTGCTGGTGGTGCTGGGCTTTGCTTTCGACCCGCATGTGTCTGAAGAAATTCACCGCTACGGCAAACTGACCGTCCTGCCGGCGCGCATCAACCCCGACCTGCAGATGGGCAATTTGCTGCTCAAAAAGAGCGGTGTGGGCAATCTGTTCATGGTCTTTGGCGAGCCGGATGTGGAGGTGAAAGAACTGCCGGACGGAAAGTTGACGGTGACGATCCAAGGGGTGGACATCTACGATCCCACTACCGGCGAGATCCGCTCCAGTTCAACGGATGACATTGCCTGCTGGTTTATTGACACCGATTACAACGGCGAAAGCTTCTTTGTGCGGCATGCCTACTTCACCGGCGCCGACCAGCCGTATGAAAAGCTCAAACGCGCCCTGCGCGCCGAGGTGGATGAGGCGGCCTGGAGCGCGCTGTATGCGACGACATCCTATCCCTTTGAAAAGCCCAGGACCGGCAAGATTGCGGTGAAGGTAATCAATCATTATGGGGATGAGGTGTTGAAGGTGTATGCGGTGTAGGCAGGAAGGCCCAAATGAAAACCGCAAGCGGCATGAGCCTCGATGAAATTCAGCTTGGTGATTTGGAATTTCGCCGGGTGCGGTTGATTTTCGATACGGAGATCCAAGCCAATCGGTTCGCGTTGCTAAAAAAAACGCTCGGCGAGACGGTTTGCGCGCCGAGATATCAATCGCTGGCAGCGCTGATACGCGCCCGTTACCCTGAATCGATCGAAAAACCATTGGGAACCTTCCTGCTGGAACGGAAGCAGGCAGGAGACGGGGTTTACAAGAGGTTTCTGAACCGCTATGGGGACGAAACCTACAGCCGATTTTATCTTCGGGATGCGGAGTGGCTGGGGCGTAAGGGTCTGTATTGCTATGCGCTTGGCGAAACGATTGTGTACATTGGGCAGAGCCGGGACTCCTTCGGCAAACGAATTAACCAGGGATACGGGAATATTTCCCCAAAGAATTGCTATTTGGATGGACAGGCGACGAACTGCCATATCAATTCGTTGGTCACCCGCCACCGGGCTGAAATGAGATTGTTTCTGAGTGAATTGAAAGACCTGTCCAGGATGGATGACCTCGAAAAAAGACTGATACAGATGGTTCAGCCTGTCTGGAATATATCACTCAAAGGCCGGGTTTGAAAAACAAGCTGTTGTAACTTGTATTCTGTACACATCGAGTCTTAACCAATGGGCTGAGTTAGAAGTATCCTTAAAGTGACCATAACCCAATCAGAAGACATGACCTAACATACCAAAATGATCATCCCTTTGTAGATGAGACTGCAGAAAAGGGAATCGTCCCCCACAGGCGCAAGAACTCTTATGAAAACAACCGAAATATTAGATTACCCTACCTTAATCCATCTGTGCCGGGCGGGATATCGCCCAGACTTTTTATTCTTTTGGAGCCATCAGCCCACTGCCCCTGGGACGATCGGCAAAGAATGCCTGTCACAATGGTGGCCGGCTGCCTTCTGTGTGGACGGCATCCCCTACGCCACGGCGGAACACTATATGATGGCTGAAAAGGCGCGTCTGTTTGGCGATGAGGACATCCGCAGGGAGATTCTCGCGGCCGACAGCCCTGAAAAGGTGAAAAAGCTGGGGCGATTGGTGAAGGGCTTTGACGGCCCAGTCTGGGAAGCCCATCGCACGGAGATTGTGGTTCGGGGGAATACAGCCAAATTTCAACAAAACGCTGATTTGTACGCATATTTGATGGGCACGGGGGAGCAGGTTTTGGTGGAAGCCAGCCCTTATGACCAGATCTGGGGGATTGGCTTGTCAGCCGATGACCCGAACGCCTCGCAGCCAGAAAAGTGGCGGGGCCTCAATTTGCTGGGGTTTGCCCTCATGCGCGTGCGATCGGAGCTGCAAAGATCCTGAGCGTGTCTGGAAATGGATCCACCGAACAGGAGCAAAATCAACCAGGAGGGATTGGATGATCGACAACACAGCCTTGCTGCAAGCGCTGCTTTCTCAGGATCAAATTAAGATGGCGAACGCCCAGTTTCTCTCCATCGCTCCAGCGCCGATGCCTGTTGATTGGGATTTTGATCGGGTGGAAGGCATGCTGCTGGGGCTGGCCGTAGGGGATGCTTTGGGATATCCGACAGAAGCGGTGCTGCCCAACGTCCGTTTTCAACGCCACGGGGAAATTCGCGATTATTTGCCCTCTCCCCATGCAGGTTACCGGCAGGTGGGGGTTTGCTCGGATGATACACAAATGACCTTTTGGACGCTCCAGAATTTGCTGGCGGACGGCGGCCTCCTTCCGGAGCATGTGGCGGAGGAATTTACCCGGCACACAATTTTTGGGATCGGGAGCACCGTTCGGGATTTTATTTGGGCGTATAAGAACGAGGGGAAAACCTGGGTACAGGCTGGGCAGCCCTCGGCGGGAAACGGCACGGTGATGCGCATTGCCCCGGTGTTGATCCCACATCTCCGAAAACCCACCGCCGCCCTGTGGGCGGATGCCGCTCTTGCCGGCATGATCACCCATAATGACCCGGCCGCCAACGCCTGCTGCGTGGCTTTCATTCACCTGCTGTGGGAATGTCTACGGCGGAAAGACATCCCTGAACCCATGTGGTGGCTGGATACATTTACAGAGGCGGCCCGTTCATTGGAGGGCCGGACGGAATACGCGTCTCGGATTCCTGGAAATTCCTACCGAGGGCCCTTATGGAAATTCGTGGATCAGGAAGTCCGCCAGGCGATCACTGAGAATCCGTCATCGTTGGAGGCCTGCGAAAGATGGCATTCCGGCGCTTATCTTTTGGAAACGATGCCATGCGTGTTGTACATCCTGGCGCGCTACGGCCATGACCCAGAGGAAGCTGTGGTTCGGGCTGTCAACGATACCAAAGACAATGATACCGTGGCTGCGATTGTGGGGGCAGCGGTGGGGGCACTGCACGGCAAAGCTGGGCTGCCGCCGCGTTGGATCGAGGGGCTTTTGGGCCGAACCGGAACTGATGATGATGGGCGCGTTTTCGAATTGATTGACCAGGCCCGGCGGGTGTTCTGGGAGGACGGATAGGGGGTGGCTGACTTTTCATCCGCGGTGAAGCTGCCTACCGGCGCACTCATCCGTATATCGCGGCCCATCCAACCCGTTGGAGCCTGGGTGATACTAAAGCCCTGGCGGCTCAGGCCCTGCCCCTGAAAAAACACGACAGAAAGTTCCCTAAAGGGTTATTTCTATCCATACCCCCTTGCGGACTTGTCCTCTATAATACCTTCAATGGAAAGCATGCTCCCCCCATCCCCTTTGGACACAGCCAGCCGAAGTCTTCGGCTGGAACGTGAACACCGTGTGGCGCTCAGTCTGCGCGAGACGCTGCGCGTGCTGAATTCGAACCGGTCTTTGGATCAAATTCTGCAGTTTATCGTGCATCAAGCGCGCGAGGTGCTTTCTGCACAGGCTGTGGCGATTTACCGTCCGGTGGATCAGAGCGGGATTATGCAAATTCAGGCTCAGGAAGGCCTGAGCGATACCTATGTCCGCCTGGCGCGCATTCCCTTTGGCCGTTTGGCCACCGGCAACGCGGCGGTGATGCGCAAGCCGATGACGATTTGTGATGTAAACCAGCGTCTGAAAAACCGCAACCTGGCTTTGGATGAGGACAGCGAGGCGATTCTGCTCCAGCTTTCCACCCATTACCGCGCTTTGCTGGCGGTGCCGATGATCTTTCCCAGGGGCGAGGTGTATGGGACCCTGGACCTGTATTACGACACCCCCCAGCAATTTAATGACGAAGATATCGCAATTGCCAGCGCCTACAGCGATCAGGCGGTGCTGGCGATTGAGAATGCGCGTATGGGGGAGCGTTTGGCGCAGGCCGCTGTCCTTTCGGAACGCGACCGCCTGGCGCGCGACCTGCATGATACCGTGACGCAGACGTTGTTCTCGGCTTCGCTGATTGCGGATGCGCTGCCTGTTTTGTGGGAACAGGACGAGGCCAACGGCCGCATGGCGCTGCAGGAGGTGCGGCAGTTGGCCAGCGGGGCGCTGGCGGAGATGCGTATGCTGTTGTTTGAGCTGCGGCCCGAGGCGCTGCTTTCGGCGGATATTTTCACCCTGCTGCGGCATCAAGTGGATGCCTTTTCCAGCCGTACGCGGGTAAAGGCCAGCCTCAGGGCCGAGCACTTTGAGTGCCAGATGCCGGCAGACGTGAAAATTGGGCTGTACCGCATCACCCAGGAGCTGCTGCATAACATTGAAAAGCACGCCCAGGCCTCTGAGGTGCAGGTGATCCTGGAACACGCCGACCCTGATCCGCAGAGAAAGCTTTCCAAGCTGCACTGCCGTCAGTGCAGAAAATGCGTCCGGCTGGTGGTGGTGGATAATGGGCGCGGCTTCGATCAGAAAGCCGTCACCAGCGATCACATGGGCTTGCGCATTATCCAGGAGCGCGTGGACGGCTTTAACGGCCGCATGGACATTCACACCCAACCCGGGGCAGGCACTCGGGTGGAAATTGTTTGGTAAAATGGTTCGGGTGAGGTTGGAATGAGCGAGCGAATTTCTGTATTGGTAGTGGATGATCATGCGGTGGTGCGCGGCGGGCTGCGCCTGTTCTTGCTGGCGTTTCCAGACTTGAATCTGGTGGGGGAGGCTGCCGGCGGCCAGGAGGCGCTGCAATTTTGCGCCGTTCAATGTCCCGATGTGGTGCTGATGGACTTGATGATGCCGGGGATGTCGGGCGTGGAGGCCACACGCGCGATCCGGCGGGCCTGCCCGCATACACAGGTGATTGCCTTGACCAGTTTTTTGGATACCCAGCTCGTTCAGGATGTGTTGGAGGCCGGAGCCGTGGGGTATATGCTCAAAAGCGCCCAGGCAGCCGAACTGGCTGAGGCCATCCGCGCGGCCAAAAGTGGGAAAACCACTCTTTCGAGCGAGGCGACCACGACGCTGATTCAGCAAAAGGGCGCCACCCCGCTGCATCAGGAACTGACGGAACGCGAGTGGGAAGTGTACCGACTGCTGCTGGAGGGCAAGACCAATGCCGAGATTGCTGCGGTGTTGGTGGTGGGGGTGTCAACCGTCAAATATCATGTCAGCCGGGTGCTTTCGAAGCTGGGGGTCAACAGCCGCGCTGAGGCGATTGCCTACGGCGTGCAGCACCATCTGGTGGGGCAGAATTCGGCCGATCACGGCGTTTATTAAGGATCTATCGGAATTTACCAGCTGTGAATTAAACCGGGGGAGTCAACGAAAGTTTAGTCCAATCATTGGAAATTTATCCTTTTGTCAGGACATAAACTCGCCTTTGTCCGGACGACAGCCGGGGGGCTGCTTCCTATAATGGAATGCGTAGATATCAGGTAAAAAAACTGCCTGCTTTCTGTATGCATCCCAATGGAGGCTGATCAATGTCAAAGGTGATCATGATTTACCCCGAACGCTGCACGGGCTGTAATATGTGCGTTTTGGCCTGCGCGTTTACACGCGAAGGCGAGGCGCGCCCTTCGGCCAGCCGCGTTCATGTGTATAACTGGGAACGCGAGCAGTTTTCGGTTCCCATGCTCTGCCAACAGTGCGATGACGCACCGTGTGTGGCGGTTTGCCCGACCGGCGCAATGCACCGCCCGGACGGCACAATCGTGGTCGAATACGATGTCAACAAATGCATCCGCTGCCGCATGTGCGTGCAGGCCTGCCCGTTTGGCAACGCGAGCTACGATATGGTGACCAACAAGATTCTTAAGTGCGACACCTGCGCCGGAGCGCCGGAATGTGTGGCGGTTTGCCCCAACCATGCGCTGGAGTATGTGGATGTGACCGTTTCCACCCGCGCGCGCAAGAAATCCTTTGCAAAGAAATTTAAGGATGCATTCCAGGAGGTGGCTTAATGAACGCCTGGACGGGTACGATTCTGCGAGTGAATTTGACCAACGGCACGATTAAAAAAGAACCGTTGGATGTGAAAGCCGCCCGCGCTTTCATCGGCGCACGCGGCCTGGCTGCGAAAATGCTGTTCGATGAAGTTGACCCCAACATTGACGCGCTTTCGCCGGAGAATAAACTGTTCTTTGCCGCCGGCCCGCTCACCGGTACGTTCGCGCCCAATGTGGGCCGCTACGATGTGGTCTGCAAAAGCCCGCTGACGGGCGCCATCGCTGCTTCTAATTCGGGCGGTTCGTTTGGCCCGGAGCTGAAGTATGCGGGTTACGACATGATCATCTTCGAGGGCAAGGCCCCTGCTCCGGTGTACTTGTGGATCCACAATGACCAGGTGGAGCTGCGCGACGCCAGCGCCCTTTGGGGCAAGGAAGTGCCTGAAACCACCGACCTTTTGCGGGCGGAGACGGATGAGGACGCAAAGGTAGCCTGCATTGGCCCCGCGGGTGAGAAGCTTTCTTTCATCGCTTCGGTGATGAACGAAATGGGGCGTGCGGCTGGGCGTTCGGGCGTTGGGGCCGTGATGGGCTCTAAGAACCTGAAAGCCATCGCCGTCGTGGGCACGGGCGGGGTTTCCGTTGCCGATAAAGACGCCTTTGCGGCGGCAGCCAAAGACGCTGCGGCCAAGATCAAAGCGCATCCGGTGGGCGGCACGGGCCTGAAGGCTTACGGTACAGACGTGTTGGTGAACATCCTCAACAGCGTTGGCTCGCTCCCAACCCGCAATTTCCAGGATGGGTATTTCCCCACCGCCGATAAGACGGGCGGCGAGGCGCTGGCGGCCAATAACCTGCTTCGTCCGCGCGGCTGCCATTCCTGCATCATCGAATGCGGGCGCGCCACCAAGGTGACCAATCCCAAATTCGCAGGTGAAGGCGAAGGCCCTGAATACGAAAGCGCCTGGGGCTTTGGGGCGGACTGCGGCATTGATAATTTGGACGCGATCATCAAAGCCAATTTCCTGTGCAACGATCTCGGCCTGGACACCATCTCGACTGCCACCACCATTGCCTGCGCGATGGATCTGTACGAGGCGGGCATCATCACTCTCAAGGATACCGGCGGGATCCCGCTCAATTTTGGGAACGCTGAGGTGATGGTTGAGCTGGTAAAGATGATGGGCAACCGTGAAGGCTTCGGTGATAAGATGGCGGACGGCTCCTGGCGTTTGGCAGATGCTTACGGCCACCCGGAATATTCCATGTCCTGCAAGAAACAGGAAATGCCGGCTTATGACCCGCGCGGTGTGCAGGGTATTGGTCTGCATTACGCCACCAGCAACCGCGGCGGCTGCCACGTGCGCGGCTATACCATCGCCGTGGAGGTGTTGGGCAACCCGGTGAAGATGGATCAGCACACCACCGAAGGCAAGCCGGACCTGGTGATCACCTTCCAGAACCTGACTGCAGCTCTGGACTCGACCGGCGCCTGCCTGTTTGCCACCTTTGGCATTGGTGGGGATGAACTGGCAGCTTTGTTGAGCGGTGCGACGGGCATTCCCTACAGCACGGCCGATTTCATGAAAGCCGGCGAGCGCATTTGGAACCTGGAACGCATGTGGAATTTGGCGGCCGGCTTAAGCAGCAATGACGATGTGCTGCCGGAACGGTTGCTGCATGAGCCGATCAAAACGGGACCGTCGAAGGGTGAAGTCAGCCACCTGAATGAAATGCTGCCCGTATATTATGATCTGCGCGGGTGGGACGCCAACGGTGTTCCCTCTGCTGAACGGTTGGAAACCCTGGGGCTGGCCTAAGACGGCATCCAGGTATTGCGGATGAATTCAAGCAACCCCTCGACCGGTTTCTCCGGAAGAGGGGTTGCGTCTGGATGGCAGTTGGCGATGAAAATTAAGTATTTTGCTTATTTACGCGACACCACCCACACAGCCGCCGAGCACTACAGCCAACCCGCCGCCACGATTGGCGACCTGTTAGAGGTTTTGTGTCAGCGCTACGGCCCAGGTTTTTCGCGCTGGATCCGCACGCCGGAGGGCGGTATATCCACCATCGCCATTATCCTGATCAATGGGAAAGATATCCGGGATGGGGCCTGGGTGGATACTCCGCTTTCGCCCGAGGATGAAATTTGCATATTCCCGCCGGTCGCCGGCGGTTAGGCTTGTATCTGATTACTTCAGGAGCGCAATGTGAGAACTCTGGTGGTCATTCCGTTTGCAGCGTTGTTGCTGGGGATCCTGCTGGAACTGGCGTTAGGCCGGATTTTGAGCAGGCGTTGGAAAGGCCGGCTGGCGTTTATCGCTGGGCTGACCGCGTTTGGGGCCGTGCTGGCGTTGATCCCATCCATCCAGGGCGGCCAAGCGGTGCAGTTTGACCTGGGGTGGTGGGATGAGGGCGTTGGGCTGGCGCTTTATGTGGATGGGCTGAGCCTGATTTTCGCGCTGATGGCCACGGGCATTGGCTCTGCCATTCTGCTGTACTGCATCACCTACATGGCGCATGAAGAGACGGGTACCACGCGTTTTTACGGCCTGATGTTAGCTTTCATCGGCGGGCTGGTGGGCCTGGTGTTTTCGGCCAATTTACTGGTGGCCTACCTGTGCTGGGAAATCATCGGGTTGTGTTCTTACTTTCTGGTCGGTTTCTGGTATCAGCGCAAAGAGGCTGCTGTGGGGGCGCGCAAGGTGTTAATCATCACCCATGCTGCTGGGTACGGTTTTTTGATTGCGATTTTGTTGGTGTATCAGTCCACAGGCAGCTTCTTATGGACCAGCGCGGAGATGAGCGGCGCGTTTACCGGCGCGGTCTTTTTCTTGATGTTGATTGCGGCGATGGCCAAATCGGTCATTTTCCCGCTGCACACCTGGATTCCGGAAGCGATGAACGCTCCCACACCGGTATCGGCCCTGCTGCACTCGGCTTGTTATGTGAAGGCCGGGATTTATTTGGCAGCGCGCATGTATTCCTTTGGCGGCTGGCAGCCGGAATGGAACTCGGCGGTGATGGCGTTGGGCTGTGTGACCATGATTGTGGGGGCGCTGTTTGCCCTGGTGCAAACGGATCTGAAGCGCCTGTTAGCCTATTCCACCATCAGCCAGTTGGGGTATATCCTCACTGGGTTGGGGTTGGGTACGCCAGCCGGCATCGCTGCGGGGCTGTTTTACTGCCTGAGTCACGGAATTTTTAAGGGAACGTTGTTCTTATGCGCGGGCGCCGTGCAGCACGCGACCGGCACGCGGGACATGCGGCAGTTGGGCGGGTTGGAGCAGCGCATGCCGGGCACGCACCGCATCTGGCTGGTGGCGGCGGCGGCCATCATCGGCGTGCCGTTGACCAATGGATTTGTGGCTAAATGGCTGCTTTACTCAGCGGCGCTGACTTCGGGGCAGGGCCTGGTGGTTCTGCTGGCCTGGCTGGTGAGCACCTTTACCGCCTTTTATATCTTAAAAGCCACCGTGAGCGTTTTCTATGGGCGGCTGCCGGATGAACTTCGGGGGCAAGACATCCACGACGCCTCTCCAACCATGCTGGCGGGGATGGGTTTCCTGGCGGTGCTGGCTCTGGTTTTTGGCCTTGCGCCGCAGCTGCTGATGAAATGGCTGGTGGTTCCGGCAGGCCAAGGTCTGGGCATGGCCTGGCCAGTGGAGGTGACCTGGCTGGGTCTGCAGACGGGGGCGATGACGCTCCTGACCACCGCCGCGGCTGGGATCACGGTGTTGGCGTTTGGCGCAGGCTGGGTTTTTTACCGTCTGACCCGCCGGGCACGCAGCAGTGATGTGCCGGTTTTCACCGGCGGCGACCCGCTGCCCGAAGGAGACCGCGTTGGTGCGGTGGATTTTTCGGAGCTGGCAGGCACCACATTTGGCGATGCGTATCGTCTACTGGACCCAGACCCGCTGTATATGGGCGTTTGGCGCGGGCTGCAGGCGGCGGCTGGATGGGCGGCGGACAGAGCCAGGGGGCTTGAAAACCGCGCTGTTTTGGTCTGGATCGTAGGTGCGCTGCTCCTGGCGGCCGCAATGTGGATCTGGTAAAGGAGCGAGCCTGGCATGAATGCATTGGCGGATGTGAGCACAAATTGGATGTGGATCTTTAGCGTTGTGTTTGCGCTGATTGCGGCGGCGGTTTGGGTGTACGCTCGCGCCATTCCCCAGGGGGGAGCAAGCTGGTGGGTCCTTTCGGTGGCCGTGGTGGGGCTTACCCTGGCCAGTACGCTGGCTGGGGCTGGCACGGCGAGTATGCTGCTGTTGGACGCCGCCGCTTTGTGCGCCGTGGGCTTGATCCTGGCAGACCGCTCTCCGGCGGCGCGCAGGGCGGGGCGGCTGTACCTGACGATGACCCTGGCAGCCGTGCTTTGTTTGCTGCTGGCTGAGCGTTTGGCAGGCGGGGTAAAACCGGTTTACCCGTTGGATCAGGTGGTCAGCGCCCTGCTGTTGGTGGGGTTTGCGTTGAAGCTGGCCCTGGTTCCGGTGTATTTTTGGCTGCCAATGGTGGCTGAAAATGCGGCGCCGATGAGCCTGGTGTTGATTATCTCGGTGGTGGATATTGCCGCGTTTCGCGAGCTGGTGCATTTCCGCGAGGCGATGCCGTGGGTGTTTGAGCAGCATCAGGCCGTGTGGTTGGCAGCGGCGCTGCTTTCAATGTTCGTCGGCGCGCTGCTGGCATTGGGACAGAAAAACCTGCGCCGTTTGCTGGCTTTTTCCACCCTGGACGACATGGGCTACCTGCTGTTGGGGGTAACAGTGGGGTCAGAGATTGGCATCAGCGGCGCGCTGTTGGGGGCTGCGGCGCACGCCTTATTTAAGCTGCTGCTGTTCAGCGCGGTGGGCACGGCCGAGAATGGGTTGGGGCACGCCGTCACACTCGCTGACCGCGGTTTGGGATGCCGGTTCCCGCGGTCAGCGGCGGCTTTCGTGGTGGGGGCGCTGGGGATGATTGGAGTGCCGCCCATGATCGGTTTCGCGGGACGTTGGCGGCTGTATCTATCTGGCGTGGCATGGGGCGGCATTTGGCTGGGGCTGGCGATGGCAGCGGCGACCGTTTTAGCCCTGCTGTACTACGTGCGCGCAATCCACCTCGTCTGGTTGGGACCGGCGGATGAGCACCAGGCGGTGAGCGGCGAACCGAAAGCCGTGCGTCTGACGATGGTGCTGCTGACGGTTGGGGTGATTGTGCTGGGGTTGTTTCCAGCCTGGCTGCTGGCATTTTAGGAGTATGCACGATGGGACTCTTTTCTTCAATCTTAAAGCTCTCCCGGCGGCGCTCGCCCTGGGTGTATGTGCTCAACGCGGGGTCGTGCAACGGCTGTGACATTGAGATCGGTTCGCTGCTTTCACCGCGCTACGATATGGAACAGATCGGGGCGCTGCGGCAGGGAAGCCCGAAACATGCTGATATCCTCCTCATCACCGGCCCGCTGACCCTGCGCAGTGCTGATGCAGTACGCAGCATTTACGCGCAAATCCCCGAGCCCAAGGCGGTGGTGGCGGTGGGCTCGTGCCCAGCTACGGGCAACGTGTTTGCCGGCAGCCCCACTGTGGAAGACGGCGTGCTGCATGTGGTTCCGGTGGATGTGTTTGTGCCGGGCTGCCCGCCGCGCCCCCAGGCGATTTTGGCCGGGGTGCAGGAAGCGGCGCATTTGCTGGCCGAAGGCAAAACCGGCCGCTGGCATAAGGAGAAACACCATGAGTAACGGACTGATCCAGGGGTTGGCAGCCTATTTCCTTTGGCCGGGCCTGCTGGCGGGGGCGCTGTTGGGCTGGCTGTATTTGTGGCTCAGCCGTGCGCTGATCGCGAGGATGCAGCGCCGCTTTGGCCCGCCGTTTTACCAACCGTTTTTTGACTTCGTCAAGCTGCTGGGAAAGCGTTCGATGGTTCCGGCGGGCACGGCTCCGCTGTTGTATTACGGTTTGCCGCTGGCCGCGGTGATTTCCATTACCCTGGCGTTGGCTGTTATGCCGCTGCCGGGCGGGCTAAACGCCTCTTTCACCGGCGATCTCATTCTGGTGCTGTACCTGATGGAAATGCCGGCTTTTTGCGATATTTTGGCTGGTTTCGCCTCGCGCTCCATTTACGGGCAGGTTGGTTCGTCGCGAGAGGCGGCCCTGATCCTGGGCTATTCGCTGCCCTTTATTGCGGCGGTTTCGGCTTTGGCCATCCAGGCGGACAGTTTCAGGATGGTGGATGTGTTGGCATTGCCGTTTGGACCGGTGCATGTTTTGGCGGCCGCGGCGTTTATTTTGGCCGTACCGGCGCGGTTGAAGAGCAACCCATTTTCCATCCCCAACGCCGAGCAAGAGATTGTGGCTGGCCCGCATGTGGAATACAACGGCCCGGCATTGGCGCTGTTTGAGCTGGCGCACGGGCTGGAATTTGTGGCGGTAGGGGCTTTGTTCAGCGTGCTGTTTATCCCGCGGCTGCCCAGCGCAGGCCTAAACCTGGTTTTGTATTTGGCCGCTGGACTGCTGCTGGTGCTCATCACCAGTGTGTTGGCCGCGGCGACAGCCCGACTGCAAATTCACCGCGCGTTCCGTTTTTATTGGACCTGGGGCGCTTTGGCTGCCCTGGGCTGCGTGGTTCTGGCAGCCCTGTTATAAGGGAGGAAGCGCAGATGAATATTTGGAATTTGATCCGGAATAACTTTGTGCAGCGCGCACATACACGGCGGCCAGATGATTTGGTGCCGGTCCCTGAGAATTTTCGGGCTGATCTGGTGCATGAGACCAATCTATGTGTGGCCTGCGAGACCTGCGCTTATGTGTGTTCGCCGGGGGCGATCACGTTTGACCG
Source organism: Levilinea saccharolytica (assembly GCF_001306035.1). Taxonomy (GTDB): domain Bacteria; phylum Chloroflexota; class Anaerolineae; order Anaerolineales; family Anaerolineaceae; genus Levilinea; species Levilinea saccharolytica. The sequence goes on along the minus strand of NZ_LGCM01000047.1, from coordinate 54,333 downwards.
CAGTCAGCTGGGGCGAGCGGCCTGGCAGTATCAGATGCTGCAGTGCACCTACTGCGGGCGCTGCGTGGAAAGCTGCCCGACCGATGCGCTGTCTTTTGGCACGACCCCTCAGCTGTTGGTGCACAGCCTGGAGCTAACCCGGCATGAGATTGAAACCTTCCCCTGCACGCGCTGCGGGGCAGAGATGATCCCGCTGCCGGATGCGGTGTTGGAAAAACAGTACGGTTTTCCGGTTCCGACGGAGATGGCTGCCTTGAATCGGTTATGTACCCGCTGCCGCAAGAAAGTGACCAGCGAGGCGGTGAAACGCGGATTTACTGGCAGGTAGGCTGTGTGCTTGGAGTGAAGCCATGAACGAAACCTTGAGGATACAAATTGAACAGATCGCAGGAGCAGCATGGGAGCAGCGGTCGGAGCATGAGCTGTGGCTGCAGGCTCCGGCGGTGGATGTTCGGGCGGCGGCTCAGGCTTTGTTGGCGGCGGAGGCCCGTTTGAGCACCATGACCGCGCTGGCACTGCCAAACGGTGAGACCGAAGTGATTTATCATTGGATTTGCGGCAAACAAGGTCTGCATATCAAAACCTGCACACAGGGGAATCATTTGCCCACGATCACGCCCATCACGGCGGCGGCGAATTGGATTGAGCGCGAGATTATGGATCTGTACGCGGTGGTGTTTGACGGCCACCCCGATCCAAAGCCGCTGCTGCGCCCGTCAAAATTGACGGCTGGATATTATCGCGAACCGGGCGGCGCGGCTGGAAAAGCTGCCCGCGGTGAGATGGTTTAGGAGATTACGATGCCTTTTCGAATTCCCATTGGCCCTTATCACCCTGCCTTAGAAGAGCCATATAAACTCAGCATTCAAAGCAGGGGCGAAATTGTGGAAGACGTCACCATTGAGGTGGGTTTTGTTCACCGCGGGATCGAGCTGCTGGCCCAGCGGCGCAATTATATTCAGGATTTGGTGCTGGTGGAGCGCGTGTGCGGTATTTGCTCCAACATCCACACCCTGACCTTTTGCATGGCCGCCGAAGAGATCGCGGGAATGCAGGTGCCGGATCGGGCGCGCTTCATCCGCACGATCATGGCAGAATTGGAACGGCTGCATTCACACTTGCTGTGGGCGGGCATTGGCTCGGAGGACATTGGCTTTCAAACCATGTTCATGGAGATTTATGCGCTGCGGGAACAGGTGATGGATGTGCTGGAAGCCATTTCAGGCAACCGCGTGAACTATGCCATGAACTGCATCGGCGGGGTGAACCGCGATATCACCGACCCAGAGGGGGTTCTTCGGGCGGTGCGTTCCATTCGCGAGGGCATTCAAAAAACGGTGATTCCCATCTTCACCCAAAACCGAACCATCCTGGGGCGCACGCGCGGAGTAGGCATTCTGACGCGGGATGAGGCGGTGACGTACGGCGTGGTGGGACCAATTGCCCGCGCTTCGGGGCTGGCCATTGACGTGCGTCAGGATTTCCCCTATGCGGCGTATGAAGATTTGGGATTCCAGATTGTGACTCAGGACAGCTGCGATGTGACCGCGCGGGTGGTGGTGCGCGCTTTGGAAATGCTGGAAAGCTGCCGGCTGATTGAAAAGGCGCTGTTGGAGCTGCCCGGCGGACCGATCCGCCCCAGCGAGCTGGTGACCGTTGTCCCGCCGGGTGAAACCATGATGCGGGTCGAGGCGCCGCGCGGCGAAGTGGTGTATTACCTGAAAAGCGACGGTTCTGACACCCCGGCGCGGGTGAAGATCCGCACCCCATCTGATTTGAACCTGCCTGCCATCCGGGCCATGGCGCGCGGCCAGGCGCTGGGCGATATGGCCATTATTCAGGCTTCGGTGGATCCGTGCTGTTCCTGCACAGACCGTTGAGAGCTGCTGGAGAAAATGAGTTCAGACTGCGGGCGGCTTACCCTGGCTGGATTTGGCTGGACTGTTCGTTTTGTAGGGCAGCGAAAATGGACTTGAGCTTCTGGGCTGCGTAGCAAGGAGCGCAGAACATCTTACTCTATTTCGGGGAGCAGACTGTGCAAATCGCACCGCAGCTCCCCATTTTCGAGAAAGCCTAAATAGTCTGTATTTAAGAATTCTTTGAAAGCACGGATAAATTCATTCACAAAAGCCTGACGGTCGGCGGTGACATCACAGATCAGCGTGGGCTCCATTTCATCACCTTGGGTCTGAACCCGCAGCCGGAAATGCTCTGGCAGGTCGGCGGCTTCGGCGCAGAAGGTCAGCCCAAAAGTCCACGGCCAGGGATCCTCTTCCGCAGCCATTTCCTGGGGATCTTCGGCATGGTGGATGTCGTAGAAATTGTAGTCAAAAGGAAAATCTGCGCTGCGGATCCTTGCCAGCATCTCAAACCATGCCCGCCAGCAGCGGCGGTCATCCTCCATCAACATCACCACAGCGTGAGCTTCTCCTAACCATACACAAAAAGCGGGAGACGTGACACCGCCGTACCCGCCGCACGGGTAAAACACAAACCGCGCCGGAGTGACGGCGCTGCTGCTTGATTCTCGTGTGAACCCCTGGGCCCATTCGCGTTCAAATTCTTCCAGCAAAAAATAGGGGAATGCCCATTCGCTTTCGGCGCCGGGGCAGTCCAGGGCCACCCGGCGCAGCTGCTCCACCAGTATTTCCACCGTGTCCATCCGATTGAGTTCGGCTGTGAGCAGAGGGGTTCGATTTCGTTCGATGACCAACTGAAAATTCTCGCTGCTGCCTACCGTTGGGAACGCTTTAAATTCGATCCAGGGGCCTTCTTCCTCCCAGTTGAACTTATGGGGCAGCTGATTGACCGCAACCGCCCGTGCGAATTTCAACAGGTCTCGGAATGGGGGAAAAACACTGGACGTGTACACCTGCTGCCGCTCACCGTGGATGATCAGCCAGCAGTCCATCCAGCCGTGCCGTGTGCTCAGGGGGGCAAACTCCAGTGCAAATGGTTTCGTCATGGATGGATGTTCTGTCCTTCGCCAGGTCGATAAGAACACCTGCGTGCTTCCGAGCCCTCATAACAGAGAGGGTATCGGGCCATTGCGGCTTGCGGCCGTCAGGCTTTCTTGAACAACTCCCGCGCCAGGCGCACACCGCTGACGGCGGTGATCAGCAGGGCAAGGATGAAAAGGATCAGCCCGGCCATGACGGCATAGAACCAGGGGCTGCTCATGGGCGTGCGGCCAGAGGCTATGCCAGTCGCTACCGCCAGAGCCTGGCTGCCCACCAGAAGGAGGATGGAGGCTAACAGGCTCCAGCCAATCCACTCGCGGTAAATGCGGGCGCGGATGGCGGCCCACAGCAGCAAGCCCCCGCCCAGCAGGGCGGCGGGGAACAACTCCGCGGGCATGAGATAATCAAACAGGAAAGAACCGCCTCTGAACAGGCGGCCAAGGGAGAAAAAGACGGGGGCCAGCAGCGGCAGCCAGGCGAAGATGCTGCCGAGGATGGCCAGTAATTGGGTGAGTTTTCCTTTTTTGGGCATGTTTCCTCCATTCAGGGGCAGCACTTGCCCCTACCCTTACCATACCCCTGATTCAATTATTTTGCATCCAATTTTTATTATCAATTTGCAATTGAGGACTTGATTTGGTTGTCTGTACCACTTAAAATCGAATACAATAGGGAGTATGGTACTAACGATGCAGACCGTGATTCACGCTGGCGTGCGCTGTACAGGTCTCCAGATGACCTGGGTTCCAGACCCACCCCGGGCCTGCGGACGCGGGTTTTATGGCGGTGCGCAGCGGTTTCTTCTCTTTCTGGAAGCACGCATGAACTTTTTGCCGGTTGGATCTTCAACGCTTGCTTGAGGGGGTAAGGCGCTTCCTTACGGACGAAGCAAGCGCAGCAGATCAAGGAGCAGCCGGTGAGTGGCTGCTCTTTTGAATTCAGGAGGTCATGATGAAAAAGACGGTTGTTGCGGCGGCTCTGGGGGAATGTGTGCACGTGGCCGGGGTGAGCAATTTCCTGCGCCTGGCTGAATTGGCCGGGTGGCGTACGGTTTTTCTGGGGCCGGCTGTGCCCATCGAGGTGGTGCTGAAGGCTGCTAAAGAAGAGGACGCGGCGCTGGTGGGTGTGTCGTACCGCCTGACGCCGGAGACAGGCGAGCGCCTGCTGGGTGAATTTGCCGAGGCGGCCGATGAGCTGCACAGCCGCGGGGTGCGCTTTGCTTTTGCGGGCACGCCGCCGGTGGCCGAGCGGGCCGAAAAGCTGGGCTTTTTTGAGCGCATCTTTCAGGGCGGCGAGGCGGACGAAGCGGTGCTGACGTATTTGCGCGGTGAGGGGGCGGGCGGCGGCCAACAGGAAAAGCCGCCGCAAACTGCGGTGGAGCGCATCCTGTGGAAGGCGCCCTATCCGCTCATTCGCCATCACTTTGGCCTGGCCAGCCTGGAGGACACCCGCGAAGGGATTGAGCACATCGCGGAAAGTGGGCTGGTGGATGTGATTTCGCTGGGGATTGACCAGGATGCCCAGGAGAACTTCTTTAGGCCCGAACGCCAAAACCCGCGGCGCAAGGGGGCGGGCGGCGTGCCGGTGCGCAGCCCGGGCGATTACGCCAGCCTGTACGCCGCCAGCCGCCGGGGGAACTTCCCACTGCTGCGCACCTATTCGGGCACGGATGATTTTATCCGCCTGGCTGAAATGTACATAGATACCATCCATATCGCCTGGTGCGCCATCCCGCTGTTCTGGTTCAACCAGATGGACGGGCGCGGGCCGTGGGATTTGGAAGGCTCGATCCGCGAGCATCAGGCGGTGATGGCCTGGTACGGTCAGCGCGGCCTGCCGGTGGAGCTGAATGAGCCCCACCATTGGGGTATGCGCGATGCACCGGATGTGGTGTATGTGGTGTCGGCCTTCCTGGCGGCCTACAACGCACGCGCCTTCGGGGTGCGCGATTACATCGCCCAGTTGATGTTCAACAGCCCGCCGGGGGTGTCGGACGCGATGGATTTGGCCAAGATGCTGGCGGTGCTGCGCCTGATTGAACCGCTGGCCGGGCCGGATTTCCGCATCTGGCGGCAGACGCGCACGGGCCTGCTGAGTTACCCGCTGGACCCCGCGGCGGCACGCGCCCACCTGGCAGCCAGCATCTATGTGCAAATGGCTTTGCAGCCCCATATTGTGCATGTGGTGGGGCATACGGAAGCCGATCACGCGGCCACGGCCGAAGATGTGGTGGAAGCCTGCCGCATGGCGCGCCGGACGATCGAAAACGCTGTGCGCGGCGCGCCGGATATGCGCTTGGACCCCAAGGTGCAGGAGCGAGCGGCGTTTTTGGCAGATGAGGCGCAGGTGACGCTGCGGGCCATTCAGGCGGCGGCCATGCCCGGCGTGAGCGACGCCTGGACCTGCCCCGAAACCCTGGGGCGGGCGGTGCGCATGGGCATTCTGGATGCGCCGCAATTGCGAAACAATCCCTTTGGCCGCGGACGGGTGGTGACCCGCGTGGTGCAGGGGGCTTGTGTGGCGGTGGGGGATGACGGCCAGCCGATTTCAGAAGAGGTTCGCCTGGCTGGTTTAATTTGAGGATGGAAGGAGCAAGGACATGACACAGAAAACTCACTATACAGTCATCGGGGCTGGACACGGCGGCAAGGCTATGGCTGCTCATTTGGCTTTGATGGGCTTTCCAACCACATTGTATAACCGCACGGCGGATCATATCTACGCGATTCGAGAATTGAGCGGTCTTGATCTAGAAAGTACGGAAGCAGGCATCCGCGGTTTTTGCCGTTTGGCGGGTGTGACTTCCAACATGGCCGAGGCTTTGGAAAAAGCCGAAATGATCATGGTGGTGGTGCCGTCTTCAGCCCATGCCGATATCGCCCGCTCATGCGCGCCGCACCTGCGCGACGGGCAGATTGTGGTGCTGCACCCGGGGCGCACCTGCGGGGCGATTGAATTCGCTAAGATCCTGCGCGAAAATAACTGTTCGGCAGATGTGACCATTGCCGAGGCGGAGACCTTCATCTATGCCTCACGCTCTGACGGCCCCGCCCAGGCGCGCATCTTCCGCATCAAAGAGGCGGTGCCCCTGGCGGCGCTGCCCGCCAACCGCACCCGTATGGTCTTAGACCGTATTCACGAGGCTTACCCGCAGTACATCGACGGCGGCAACGTCCTGCAGACCGGGCTGAACAATATGGGCGCGATCTTCCATCCGGCGCTGACGATTTTGAACTCCGGCTGGATTGAGGCCACTCACGGGGATTATCAGTTCTATATTGACGGGGTCACTCCTTCGGTGGCGCGCGTGCTGGAGGCTCTGGACCGCGAGCGGGTGACGGTGGCTTCTTCGCTGGGGATCCGCGCACGCACGGCTTTGGAATGGCTGAAACTGGCCTACGATGCCACCGGCGAGGATCTGCACGAGGCTGTCCACAATCAGCCGGGCTATTACGGCATCAAAGCCCCGCCCACGTTGAACCACCGCTACATCTTTGAAGATGTGCCCATGAGCCTGGTGCCCATCGCTTCGTTGGGTCAGCGCTACGGCGTGTCGGTGCGCGGGATGGACTCCATCATCCGCGTATCGTCCATCATCCACCGCACCGATTACTGGCGGCGTGGGCGCACGATTGATAAATTGGGGATTGATAACCTGAGTGTGGGCGAATTGACGGCTTATGTCAACGAAGGAATCCTGGAAGGGGGGTAAAATTGGGCTTGAAATTAGGGCTAGACCGACACGGAGGGTGAAACGATGTTTATGGTAATGCTTGTTTTAGATGACCCGCATCAACTGGATGCGGTCTTAGAGGCCTGGGCAGAGCAGGGTGTGACGGGTGCGACGATTGTGGAAAGCACCGGGCTGCACCGTCGGCGCAAACATATCCCCATGCGCTACGCCTATGCTGAGAGTCTGGTGGAACAAGGGAATATCACTTTATTTGTGGCGGTCCAGAATGAGGGTATGGTCAAAGCCTGTTTGGCGGCGGTGGAAAGCATTGTGGGCGATTTGAACGGCCCCAACACCGGTGTCCTGATGGCCTGGCCGATCACATTCTCGAAGGGTATCCCATCAGGCGAGGTTGAGCATGGTATGGATTAAATTCATCGTGACAGCGGCCTTAATTGTGCTGGCTGCCAACCAACTGGCCAAATACGGCGATGTGATCGCCATTCGTACGCGCCTGAGCGGGATGTTCATCGGCGTGCTGCTGCTGGCGGGGGCGACCTCACTGCCAGAGGTGCTGACTTCCATTAGCTCGCTGCAGCAAAATACGCCCAACCTGGCGGCAGGCAATTTACTGGGCAGCAACACCTTTAACATGTTCTTACTGGCGGTTTTGGATATGGCTAACCATAACCAGCGTATCCTGCGCAAGGCGCTGCTAAAACACGCCCTGACGGGCAGCCTGGCGATGGTGATGATCGGCATGGTGGCCTTCTTCATGCTGGCCAATCTGGACCTCTCCATCGGATGGGTGGGGGTGGACAGCCTGTTGATTTTAGGGTTTTATGTGGTAGCGGTGCGCATCATTCAGGGAAACGCCGCCCCTGCCCCCCAAACTCAGGAAGAGGACCTGCCGGTGGATGGGAAACTGCCCAGCCTGCGCGCAGGTTTGATTGGTTTTGGGCTGGCGGCGGCCGCTCTGGTGGTGGTAACGCCCATCATGGTGGAAAGTGCCAATGAAATTGCAGTGCTGACCGGCCTGGGGACCACCTTTATCGGCACCACCCTGGTGGCGTTGGTGACTTCTCTGCCGGAATTGGTGACCACTCTGGCGGCGGCAAAGATTGGCGCCACCGACATGGCCATCGGCAACTTGTTTGGCAGCAATATGTTCAATATGTTCGCCGTTGGGTTGACCGATATGTTCTTTACGCAAGGGCGTTTTCTGGCGGCCATTGACCCATCCTTCCTGCTGGTGGCCATGCTAGGCCTGCTGATGACCGGCATCGGCGTAGTGGGCAATTTGGCCAAGTTGGAGAAAAAGCTGTGGGTGATTGAGCTGGATGCGCTGGCGCTGATCCTTTTGTATTTTGGGGGGATGTACCTGCTGTATTTGCGCGGCTAACGCAGCGGCGGCTCGCGGACGAGCACGGCCTGGTAGCCCAACACGCTCCAGGAGGACAAGAACTGGTCCACCGAGCGGGTGTAGATCATCTCGCCGTCCAGCAAAGTGACGGAATCGGGCGTGTAGGCGATGACCAAGACGGTATGCTCAAAGGGGGCAACGAGCACCGTTTCACCATCCGAAGCCGTGTAGGAAACGGCCGAGCCGTTGAGGGTGTGGTTGATGACCCACACCATCACCGGCCGCCCGGCGGCGATTTCCTGCTGTAAACGGGTATAGTCGAGGCCCGTTTGGGCGCGGGCATTCAGGCCAAATTCGCGCAGCAGACGGGCAACGGGTTTGGCGTGCACGCCGTAGGGTTCGGGCGGCAGACGGCCCTGCGCGCCCCAATAGGGGCCAACGAAACCGGTTTCGGGGTTATCGCTCTGCGGCAGGCTGTTCTGAAAGCTCATGTGGTTGAATTGCAGGCCGAAGAAGGCGGCCAAATCGGCTGCCGAGCGGGCTTCGCAGTCCAGCGTGTAGGATTGGGCATAGCCGATGATGCTGCCCACCGAGGCGCTCTCTGGCGGTGGGGGCAGCGTGGGGGTGGCGGTGGGCGGCAGAGGACTGGGGGTGAAAGACGCCGTGGGGGTGGCGGTGGGCGTTTCAGTGGGGGTGGGGCTGGGCGAATGGCTGGGGGTGGGCGTTTCGGTGGGGGTGGCGGTGCGGCTGGGGAAGGGCGTGTGCGTGCGCAGATCGGGCTGAAAAGGGGTACGCGTAGCTGAGGGGAGAGCGGCAACCGACGGCAGGGGGGAGATCACCGGCAAGGCCAGGGGCAGGCCGCCCGCAGCATACACCGCCGCCAGACCCAGCACGGCTGCCAGGCAGAGGACGAGTAAGAGCAAGATCAAAACAGCCCCTGGGAAGGCTGCGGGCGCAGAAGATTTCACGGCTGGACGAGAATGTCTATGTAAATGGGGTCGCCAAAGGGGGTTCCGGCCGGGTTATGCGCCTGCCAGGCAGAGCGGTAGGGGCCGGTTTCATCGGGGGCGGTAAAAAGGATGCGGATTTCGGCACGGGAACCCGCCCGAGCTGGAAAGAGGGGCTGCTGCTCAGCAGAGCCGAGGGCGGGGCCAGCGATGAGACGCAGGGTGTAATTCTCATTCCAGTTGCAGGTGCCGGTGTTTTCAATTTCCCAGCGCTTGTCCATGGTCGAGCCGGGGGCCACCACCGTGCCGTCGGGGATGGTGAGGTCGGAGCGGAAGGCCAGCACATCGCTGCAGTTGGCGGGGGAGGCGGCCGTGGGCGCGTTGGGGGTGGCGGTGGGCGGGGCGGCAGAAGGCAGCAGCGTGGGCGGACGGTAGGGCGGCTGGGTAGCCTCGGGGTCGGCGGGCAGGGTGGGTTTGACACAGCCTGCCAGAGCCGTCAGGCACAGCAAGGTCACGAGAATCAAATACGCGGCAGAGTGATTCCTCATACCGCGTATTATAGCAAGGTTTATGCCAGAGGGTTATTCGTCGCCGAGGTCTTCTTCCTCACCGCCGCTGAGCACCAGGGGGATTTCGCCGGAGAGGGACTGCTGGCGGATGGCCAGTTCAATTTCGTTGGACAGCTCGGTGTTCTGGCGCAGGTATTCTTTGGCGTTCTCGCGGCCCTGGCCCAGGCGGATATCGCCGTAGGAATAGAAAGCGCCGCGTTTGATAACGATATCGAGCTGGGTGGCCAGATCAATGATGTCGCCAACTTTGGAGACGCCTTCGTTGTACATGATGTCAAATTCAGCGGTGCGGAAGGGCGGAGCGACCTTATTCTTAACCACGCGCACGCGCACGCGGTTGCCGATGACCTCTGCGCCCATCTTGATGGATTGGATACGGCGCACATCCAGGCGCACGGAGGCGTAGAATTTCAGCGCCAGGCCGCCGGGGGTGGTTTCGGGGTTGCCGAACATCACGCCAATTTTTTGGCGCAGCTGGTTGGTGAAGATGACCGAGGTTTTGGTCTGGTTGATGGCGCCGGAGAGTTTGCGCAGGGCCTGCGACATGAGGCGGGCCTGCATACCCATGGTGGCGTCGCCCATATCGCCTTCGATTTCCGAGCGGGGCACGAGGGCAGCCACCGAGTCGATGATGACCACATCTACCGCGCCGGAGCGCACCAGGGTTTCGGTGATCTCCAGGGCCTGTTCGCCGGTGTCCGGCTGTGAAACCAGCAAGTTATCCAGATTCACGCCCAGGCGGGCGGCATAGGCGGGGTCGAGGGCGTGTTCCATGTCCACAAAGGCGGCTGTTCCGCCCATTTTTTGGGCTTCGGCCACAATGTGCAGACACAGGGTGGTTTTACCGGAGGACTCAGGCCCGTAGATTTCGGTGATGCGGGCGCGGGGGATGCCGCCGACGCCCAGGGCCAGATCCAGCGAAAGAGAACCGGTGGGGATGGCTTCGACATGCAGGTGGTGGTCGGTCATGCGCATGATGGCGCCGTCGCCGTAACGTTTGACAATTTCGCCCAGGGCGCGGTCCAGCATTGCCCGGCGAGCTTCATCCATACCGGAACCGGAATCGTTAGGAAGGGGTTGGGCGGCGGATGCAGAAGATTTACGAGCCATGATACTCTCCTTAATGAACCAAGAGGGCGGCAGCCCACAACAAGCGCGGGTATAATCAATTCAATTATAGTACATTTGTTCCGTTGGTCAAGTGCTGATCCACAGGAATTTATGAGGAGAGTACGGCAAGCCCCGGGCGGCGGCTATTCGTGGCGCAGAGCTTCCACAGGCTCCAATCCGGCGGCACGGTTGGCGGGGTAGATGCCAAAGAAGAGGCCTACGGCCGTGGAGAACAGGGTGGCCATGAGGATGGCTTGCAGGCCGACGATGGGCGTGAAGGGGGTGTCGTTGGCCTGGGCAATCAGACCGACGATGTAGGCGATGAGCCAACCCAGGCCGATGCCGAGGATGCCGCCAAACAGAGACAGAAGAGAGGATTCGGTCAGGAACTGGATGAGGATATCCACCCGGCGCGCGCCCAGGGCTTTACGCAGGCCGATTTCGCGGGTGCGTTCGGTGACGGAGACAAGCATGATATTCATGATGCCGATGCCGCCCACCAGGAGGGAGATGGCGGCGATGCCCCCCAGGAAGATGGTGAACACGCCGGTGATGGTGCGCGCGGTTTCCACGAAATCCTGTTGGCTGAAAACGGTGAAGTCGTTGGGTCCGATGGTGATGCGGTGGCGGGCGCGCAGAATTTGCGTGACCTGATCGGCAGCATCTGTGACGGAGTCGGCGTCCACCGATTGAATGTAGATGACATCCACTTGATCGCGGCTGCGGCGGATGAGGCGGCTTTCGGCGGTGGTGTAGGGGATGAGGACGACATCATCCTGGCTGCCAAAAGAGCCGCCGCCTTTGGGAGCTAAGACGCCGATGATGCGGAAGGGCTGGCCTTCGATGCGCAGGGTTTCGCCCACAATGGCCTCGCGGCGCTGGAAAAAGCGGTCGGCCACATCCACGCCGATGAGGGCCACGGAGGCTTTGCCGAGGATTTGATCCTCGCTGATGAACTCGCCTTCCAGCAGGTCGTAACTGCGCACCGGCTGATAGGAAGGGGTGACGCCGTTGATGGATACGCGGCGGCGCTCGCCGCCGTACGAGACTTCCAAATTATCGGCGATGACGGGGGCGATATCCTGCACGGCGGGAGCCTGAAAGACATCCGCCAGGGCCTGTGCATCGGACAGGGTGAGCGGCTCTACGGAGCGGACTTCTTCCTGACGGTTGCCGGGGAAGACGAACAACAAGTTGGATCCGATGCCGCTGATGGAGCCGGTGATGCTGGCCTGGGCGCCGTCGCCCACCGCCAACATGGCGATGACGGCGGCCACGCCGATGACAATGCCCAGGATGGTAAGCCCGGAGCGCATTTTGTTGGCGGTGACACTTTCCAGCGCCTCGAGGATGGCTTGCCAGAAGTTCATGCGGATTCCTCCACCAGCAGGCCGTCGCTTAGGCGGATGACGCGCTGAGTTTGAGCGGCGACGGTGGGATCGTGGGTGACGATGATGATGGTGGTTCCGCGGGTTTGGTTCAAACGCAGAATGAGTTCCATGATTTCTTTGCCTGATTTTGAGTCGAGGTTGCCGGTGGGTTCGTCGGCCATGAGAATGGCAGGATCGTTGACCAGGGCGCGGGCGATAGCCACGCGCTGCTGTTGGCCGCCGGAAAGCTCGGTGGGTTTGTGGTAAATGCGGTCAGCCAGGCCGACGGCCTCCAGTGATTGGCGGGCGATATCCAGGCGGCCTTTCCGCTGACCAGCATAGCGCAGGGGCAGTTCCACATTGGCCAGGGCGGTCATGCGCGGCAGGAGATTGAAGGATTGAAAGACAAAGCCCACTTTACGGTTGCGCACACTGGCCAACTGGTCGTCGTTCATGCGTGAAACCAACTCGCCGTCAAGGAAGTAGGCCCCGGCGGTGGGGCGGTCGAGGCAGCCCAGGGTGTTCATCAGGGTGGATTTCCCGGAACCCGACGGCCCCATGATGGAAATCACCTCGCCTTTGAAGATTTTGAAAGATACGCCGCGCAGGGCGTGAACTTCGATCTCACCCATTTTGTACACTTTGGTGAGATTTTGCACTTCAATGACGCAGTCGGGGCACTCGGTGGTTTGCATGCAAGCCTCTTAGCGGGCGAAGGGCGGCCGGCCGGGCTGGAATTCGACGGGCGGGTTCAAAACCACCCGGTCGTTTTCCAACACGTCACCGCTGATAATTTCTGAGTTTACATCGGAGGTGGCACCGATCTCAATTTCCACCATCCGCGGTTCGGTTTCTGCGCCGCGCAGCACATACACCACGCGCTGACCGTCGCGCAGGCGCACAGCCCGGTTGGGAACCAGGAGCACATTTTTAAGCTGACTGACCACGATGTTGACGGCGGCGGTCATGCCGGGGCGCACGTTTTCATCTGGATCGGTGAGGGCGATGGTGACGGTGAAGTTGACGCCGGAGGCCGAAGGGTTGCCCACGCGGCCCACTTCGGTGATGGTTCCGTTGTATTCTTTGTTCTGGATGGCGTCAAAGCTGAGCTTAGCAGGCTGACCGAGCTGAACGCGGTTAATATCCACTTCGGGGATCTCCACATCCACCAGCAGGGTGGACAGGTCGTCCAGGCGGAAGGAGCTTAGGCCGGGGGTCACCTGGTCGCCGGGTTTGGAATTGACGGCGGAGATCGTTCCAGAAAACGGGGCGGTGAGGCTGTCGAGCTGGAGGGCGGCTTGTATGGCTTCCACACGGGCTTCAGCCGCGGCGATATCCTGGGCGTTGGGACCGTCTTTCACCCGTTCCCAATTGCGCTCGGCATCTTTTAAATTGGCACGGGCCACTTCTACACGGGCGTCTGCTTCGGCCAGTTCCTGTTCGTCTGGAGCGGAGAGCAAATAATTGAGGTTGGCCAGGGCGCGGTCGCGCGATTGGCGAGCGGCGGCTAGCTGGCTGAGCAGAGCGGCGCGCACGGGGTCATCTTCGGGGCGGTCGGCAACGACGTTGTAATTTTCCTCGGCTTTTTCCATCTGATTCTGGGCCACGATGTAATTGGCACGGGCCTGATCCAGGGTGGATTGAGAGGCGCGCTGGTAATCCTTGTTCGTGCGATTTTCCTGGGCGTCTTCCAGGGCCTTTTGGGCCTGGGTGAGGGCCAGTTGGGCCTGAGCGCGGGATACGTCTGAATTGCGCAGGTCTTCCAGGGCGCGCTGGGCGTTGATCAGGTCAGCGCGGGCCAGGATGATGTTCTGCGGCAGTGAAGCCGGGTCAAGCTGGGCAAGGACGTCGCCTTTTTTCACCATATCGCCCACCTGAACGTCCAGGGATTGAATGCGGCCGGTAGTCTGCCAGGAAAGCAGGGTGGTTTGGTTAGCGCGCACGGTTCCGGTGGCGCCCACCAGGGCGGTGAGATCGCCGCGCGTGATGGTGAGGGTCTGGTAGGCCGTGTTTTGGGAGGCCTGGTTTTGGCGGTACAAGATCACACCGGTGACGACGGCTGCGACCACAACCACAGCAGCGATAATCCAGATGAGGCGACGATTCATACGAGACGATCCTTAAGAAATGAAAATCAGAATCTGAGCTTCTGTCAGAGTTCTCGTTTTGCAAAGGTTTTCGGGGAAAACCTTCTAAAACGGTGGGCTCCTGAGCGTTGGCTCGCGTTCGTTATGATAAACTATTCCGCAGATAGGATTCTGCTGTAAGAATGATAGCACTAAGTGGATGAAAATAGAATGATTGTCAGTAGATTGAAAGTATAAAGATTGTACATACTCATGAAGCGAATATGGAAGCAAGTTCAGCAGACGCTGCGGATTTTGGGCGCGGGGATCCTGGCGATCCTGGTGCTGGTCAGCAGCACGGTGCCGGGCGGAGAACGCCTGGAACAGGTGCGCGCTTATACCCGCGGGGTCGAATTTGATTATGCCGGCTGGATGCTGGCAGCCCTGTGGGATAAGGGGCAGCAGTGGGCCTTGAGTGCGCCGCGCTATTGGGATGAGAAAACCCAACGGCAGGTGGTGGAGGATTGGGCCGCGCTGACCCGCGAGGTGCAGGCTTTGCGGGCGGAAAGCGCGCGGATTTTCGCTGACCCTTCGGTGAGCGACCCACAGACCGCCGCCGCGCCTGTGCTGGCCAGGCTGCGTGCGCGGGAGGCTGAACAGGCACGGCTGGGGGCCTTGAGCGAGGAGATTCTCCAGATTCAAACCCGCGCGGTACTGGCGGAGATGGGCCTGACCTACGGCAAACAGGCGGTGCCTTCGGTGCTGTACCGCATTTCCAAGCTGCCGCTGGCGTTGGTGGTTTCGCCGCGGGAGGTCATCCGCCAGGACGCCAATATTTCTCTGCTGCCCGACATGGGATTGGATGAGATCACCGCGTTGGAGCAGCGCGTGGAACAGGAACTGGGGGTTTCAGCATTGGTGGTGCAGATCGGCGGGGTGGCGGTGTACCCCGCGATGGTGATGGAGACCACCAACCTGGTGTACCTGACGGATACAGTGGCGCATGAATGGACTCACAATTATTTGACCCTGCGTCCGCTGGGCATGCTCTATGATGCTTCGCCGGAACTGCGCTCGATGAACGAGACGGCGGCTTCGCTGGCGGGGAAAGAGATTGGCCTGCGTGTGTTGGAGCGCTATTACCCCGATCTGGTGCCGCCGCCACCCGCCCCCCCGGCGGCCCCCCAGACGCAGCAGCCGCCCGCGGAACCCCCCGCCTTCGATTTTCGCGCGGAGATGCACATCACCCGGGTGGAGGCGGACCGCCTGTTAGCGGATGGCAAGGTGGATGAGGCTGAGGCGTATATGGAAGCGCGGCGGCAGGTATTTTATGCCAACGGCTACGTGCTGCGGCGGCTGAATCAAGCCTATTTTGCCTTCCACGGGGCCTATGCGGATACCCCCCTGGGGGCTGCCGGAGAAGACCCGGTCGGCCCGGCGGTGCGGGCCTTGCGCGCGCAGAGCGGATCGCTGCGGGAATTTTTGAATCGGATCAGTTGGATGGACGAATTCGCCGATCTGCAGAAGGCCTTGCAGCCCTAGGCGGGCGGATTACAGGTCGCCGTCGAAACCGCCAAAATCGCCCATGCCGCTGTCGTCCCCCATGCCCCCGGCGGCATCGGCCAGTTCGGGCAGCTCTTTTTCAATTTGCTCAGGGCTTTGGCCGGACTCCAGGCGGTGGACCACCTCGTCAAATTCCGGGCCCATCTCTTCGCCGACCTCGGAACTCATCTCGCGCATCATGCGCCCCAGGCTGCGGGGATCTTCGTCCAGGGCGTCCAGGGCGGCGGGATCGGCCATGGAGGCCAGCCGGCTGTGATCGGAGCGGACGACGCGCACACGGTTGATGCGGCGCTGAACATTGGCGCTGCCGCAGCGGGTGCAGTGCACAGGCTTCTGGTTGTATTCCTGATAGGTGAGGAACACCTCAAAGCGAGCTTTGCAATCCAGGCAGCGGAAATCATAAGTTGGCATGAAGGGATAGCCTCCGGCGATAGAAGATCATTTATCCATTATAATCAGGGTGGTATCAAAAAAACGTAAGAATCTCGCAGCAATATGGATGCGCACTTTATGATGATGGAAGAGACCGTACACTTACGAAACCTGCACCAGCCGCAGCCTTTGCTGGTGGTCATTTCGGGGCCTTCCGGCGCGGGCAAAGACGCGGTGGTGAAAGCCTTAAAGCAGACCAACTATTCGTTTCATTTTGTGGTGACAACCACCGACCGCGAGCCTCGCCCCGGAGAGGTGCACGGGGTGGATTACTACTTCGTGAGCACCCAGGAATTCGAGCGCATGATCGCTGCGGATGAGCTGCTGGAATATTCGACCGTGTACAATCAATTTAAAGGGATTCATAAATCTCAGGTACGCGATGCGCTGGCCAGCGGCAAAGATGTGATCATGCGCCTGGATGTGCAGGGGGCTGAAAAGGTGCGCAAGATGTGCCCGGACGCGGTGCTGATTTTTTTGGCGCCGGAAAGCGAAGAAGCCTGGCTGCTGCGGCTGCACACCCGCAACACAGAAACGGATGAAGCCTTTCAGGTTCGTTTTGAGACGGCCAAAAAGGAACTGGAAGACGCTAAGAAATTTGATTACGTGGTGATCAACGCGCACAACCAGTTGGATGACGCCGCCCAAACCATCCTGTCCATCATCGAAGCCGAGCATCACCGCACAACGCCGCGGCGGATTCAACTATGAGCTACGAACCGAATTCCCCTTCCTCATCCTACCCACCCCCCGAGCGCCCGCGGATGGTGAGCGTGGCCGTGGAACCCTCCCGGCCGGTGGTGACTTATGTGCTGATGGGCGTCACCATTCTGGTCTTTTTGGGCCAGCTGGGGTTGGAATCGGCTCTGGGGACGGATTTGCTGCTGGTGTTTGGGGCCAAGATTCGCTCGGCGATCCTGGCGGGTCAGTTTTGGCGGCTGCTGACGCCGGTTTTCCTGCACGCTTCGTTTATGCATATCGCGTTTAATATGTATGCGCTGTACGCCGTGGGGCCGGGGCTGGAAAGTTTTTACGGCCACTGGCGCTTTCTGGCGCTGTATTTCCTGGCGGCAGCGGCGGGCAACACGCTTTCTTTTGTGGTCTCGCCCAGCATTTCGGTGGGGGCTTCGACGGCGGTGTTTGGGCTGATCACGGCGCAGGCGGTGTTCATTTACCGCAACCGGCAGCTCTTTGGAGAGCGCATGAAACCGATGCTGACCAACCTGCTGGTGATTTTGGGCCTGAACCTGGTGTTGGGGTTGTCCTCGCGCATTGATAACTGGGGACATTTGGGCGGGCTGCTGGGCGGGCTGGCTTTCGCGTGGTTCGCCGGGCCGGTGCTCCAGGTGGAAGGTTGGGGAGACCAGCTGCGCCTGCGCGACACGAACACGGGGCGCGCCTTTGCCACCGGTGCCCTCATGGCGGCGGTGCTGGGGGGGCTGGTGTTTTTGCAGCTGCTTTGGGCCTGATCGAAACAGAATACACACAGCCGCGCTGGCAGCCCCAGCGCGGTTTTGATTCCAGCGGGGGTCACAGCCCAGGCATGACTCGCAACGTGCCTTGCTTCCCTTGCGCACGCAGCGGAAAAAAGACATGATGAGAGATAATGGATCACTCTATTCTCTGTGGAGGCACGGACCAAGATGAGCATACCGGTTGAAACAAAACCAAACCAGGTGGAACAAGGCGCGCGCCTGCCGCGCATGGGGGAAATTAACCCCCTGATCGCGCCCTACCAAAAAGCCAATGACCGCCGGGCGCTGTGGGAATTGGCGAATACGCTGATCCCGTATGCTGCTCTGTGGGCGGTGATGGTGTGGAGCCTGAAAGTTTCCTATGCGCTGACCCTGCTGCTGGCCGTTCTGGCGGCGGGCTTTTTGGTGCGCATTTTCATCTTCTTCCACGACTGCGGGCACAATTCGTTTTTCAGCTCCACCACCTGGAACAAGCGCGTGGGTTTTTGGCTGGGGCTGCTGGTGTTTACCCCCAGCGAACACTGGTGGCACGAACACGCTGTGCACCACGCCACCAGCAGCAATTTGGATAAGCGCGGGCGGGGGGATGTGACCACGCTGACGGTGGAGGAGTATCAGAAGATGGGGCGCATGGGGCGGCTGGGCTACCGCCTGTTCCGCAACCCGCTGGTCATGTTTGGCCTGGGGCCGATTTACATGTTCGTGATCAGCCACCGCTTTTGGCGGCCGGGCAGCGGCAGCAAGGAACGCAACAATGTGATTCTGGCCAATCTGGTGTTGGCGGCGCTGATCGCCGGGATGAGCTGGTGGATCGGTTGGAAAGCCTTTGTGATGATTCAACTGCCGGTGCTGTGGCTGGGGGGTATGGTCGGTATCTGGATGTTTTACGTGCAGCACCAATACGAGGACATGTATTGGGCGCGCAGCGGACGCTGGGACTATGTGGCGTCGGCATTGGCGGGGGCTTCTTTTTACGATCTGCCCAAAGTGCTGCGCTGGTTTACCGGCAATATCGGCTACCATCACATTCACCACCTCAGCCCGCGCATCCCGGAGTACCAGTTGGCGGCGTGCTATGAGAATGTGGCACTGATGCAAAAATTTGCTAAACGCCTGGACATCCGCGCCAGCCTGCGGACGGTGAAACTGGCCTTGTGGGATGAGGCGCGCGGCAGGATGGTGGGCTTTTCAGAGGCGGCAAAATCTTAGGCGTGCGTTTGGATTAAGAATCCCGCAGCCGCCCCCCGAACAATGGAGGGCGGCTGTTTTAGGGGAGAAGGAATAGCTTTTGGGAAAAAAGACGAAGGCTAGTCGGAGGCAGCTGCGCTGACGGGGACCAGAGGGGCGGTGTTTTGCTCTTCCATCGTCATGATGGCGGGGATGGTGAAGGCCAGCAGGCCCATGATCATGCAGGCCGCGCCGCTGACCCAGAACCAGGTGCGGATGCCGAGCAGATCCGAAAGCGGCCCGGCCAGCAGCATGGAGAGAGGAACCATGGCGGAGCAGCCCGCGCCCATGAGGGTGAAAACGCGCCCCTGCATTTCGGGGGCCACCCGCGCCTGCATGAGGGCCATGAGCGGGCCGTTGGTGATGGGGTTCATGAAGCCGGTGAGGGCCATGCCGAACAACGCCAGGGGGAAAAGGGCGGAGGGGGCCAGGCCAACAATCAAAATACCAGCACCCAGGCCGACAATGCCCAGCAGAGAGGTGACCACCTTCTTACGGAAGCCGCCCCATACCCCCAGCAGCAAGCCGCCCACCACCACGCCCAGGCCGCTGGCGGATTCGATCCAGCCCAGTTCCACCGCGCCGCCGTTGAAGTGCTTGGTGATCAGCAGGGGGGTGAGGGCGCCGGTGGGGGTGAGCATGAAGTTGAGAAAGGTGGCCATGAGGATGACCGCCATGAGTCCGGGCCAGGCGCGCACGTAGCGGATCCCCACGGATACATCCGCAAGCACACTGCGCGGGGTGACCGGCGAAGTGTCACTCTGGGCGGGTTGGGGGATGGCCACCAGGGAGACCGTGAACACGGCCAGGGCGGCGGTGACGATATCTACCATCAAGACGAAGTGCATGGGCAGCCAGGCTAACATGAGGGCCCCCAGGGGCGGCCCAACGATATTCAGCGCGCCGCGGGCGGCCTGGTTGATGCCGCTGATGCGCGACAGGTGTTCATCGGGGACCATCAGGGCGGTGGAGGCCTGGAAGGTGGGGAAGTGGAAGGTGCCGGCCAGCGAGCGCAGGAAGAGAGCGATCAGAATGTGCCAGGTTTGAATGATTCCCAGCCAAAAGAGCACCACCAGTCCCAATGTGACCAGGGCCACGCTGCCGTCGGAGATCATCAGCACCTTACGGCGGTTCCAGCGGTCTACCAGCGCGCCGACAAAGGGGCCGAGCACGATTTCGGGAACAAAACCCACCAGGGTGGCCATGGCCAGGATGGTGGCGGAGCCAGTTTTTTCGGTGAGATACCAGATGAGGGCAAACTGCACCAGGATGGAGCCCAGGATCGAGAACAGCTGCCCGAACCAGATGGTGAAATAGGGGCGCTGCCAGTTTTTCGAAAGAGCGGTTGAAGAAGCCATGTGATTACTCCAATACAAAGCTGATCCGCAGCGCAGGCGCTGGGAGTGAGAGGGGGTGGATTGAAGGACTGGGGGTGGGTTTGGACGGTTATTCGATGAAGACTTCTACATGCTCGCCGTCTTGCTCGTCATACACGTCCACGATTTGCCCGACTTCGCCGGATTCGATGTAGGCTGTGAGCTGCGACATATCCATGCCGTCCACTTCGGGAGCAAAGCGCATGCCCATTTTCATACCGGCTTTGATCATGCTGGTGGGCAGGCGCACGTTCACGCGCACCTTGCCGGTGTCGGTGTCGGTGACGCGCACGCGCAGCCAGCGGTTGCGGCGGTCTCCGGCGTAGGGTGGGATGGGCGCAGCGGGGGGGTTGGCCTTGCGCTCTGCGGCGACATCCAGCGCAGCCAGCAGTTCGGCGGCGTCTTCCGCGCTGATTTTGCCATCTTTTACCATTTGCAGCACTTTTAATCGTTCTTCTGCGAGGGTCACAGCAGCCTCCTTTGAGGGTTATTCTTCTTTTTTGCCGCGCAGCATGCGCTGGGCTTCTGCCAGCGAAATGACGCCTTGATCGAGGTCTTCCAGAATGCGGCGGCGGTCTTCGGCGGTGAGGCGCGCCGGGGGATCTTCGCGGCCCGGTTCAAAACCCAGGGTTTTGAGGACTTCGTTCAGGCGGTTGCGCAGGGTGGGGTAAGATAAATTCAGCTCGCGTTCCAGGGCGGTGAAACGGCCTTCGCAGCGGATGAAGCTGACCAGGAATTGGAGCTGTTCGGGTGAGAGCCGGCCAAAGGGGTTGACCGCCGGGCTGAAATGACCGTCAATGGTGGTGTCGCAATGCGGGCAGTACAGGCGGGTCACGGTGATCGGCTCAGAGCAAACAGGGCATTTTTCGGGTTGTTGGTACATCGTCCCTCCCAAAACAGCAGGATTTTCAGAATCCTAAAGGTGTGTTTGTGATCTTTAAACAGATTATAGCGCAATTATTGAAAATGTCAATATCTATTTTTGAAATTATAAAGAAAACACCTGAGAATACTTGAATATTCTCAGGTGTTCTTTAGGAAATCAAAAAAGGGGATTTGTATGGGACTCAGGCGGGCAGGCGCAGTTCTGCGCGCAGGAACCATTTGCCTTTGCGGTCCGCGGCGTCCTGGGGGGCGCGGTCGTAGTAGATCTCAAAAGCGCGCTGATCTGCGCTGCGCACGCGGAAGAAGTAACGCCCTACCCCCCACGACCCCACTCGCTGAGCGCGCTCGGCATGTTCGGGGCGCATGTTGCGGGCCATGCGACCGCGGCGGCGGTTATCCACCCACTCGGCCAAACATTCGGCCACGGTGTAGGTTTGGCCGCGCCAGATGAAGTGCTGGGGGCAGGTGGGCTTTTTTTCCAGCAGGGGTGGGGAATCAAAACCCGCCTGGATGGGTTCATCGATAAAAGAAATAGGGATCAGATCCATAGGCGCCTTCTGGCGTAATTCTACCAGAAGAGGCGCGGTTGGTGGGTGGGGCGGCGGCCAGCCAGGAGGATGAATGGGGCGGCGCGTTCGATGGGGATGCCCAGGGCGCGCAGGTCTTCAGGCTGCACCAGGCGGTGGCGGCGGCGGGCGGCGATGAGGGCGCGGGCGCGCTGCGGGCCGATGCCCGGCACGCGCAGCAGCTGATGATAATCGGCGCGGTTCAGTTCCAGGGGGGATTCGGCCAGATGGCGCAGCGCCCAGGCCTGTTTGGGATCGGTGTTGAGGGGCAGGGCGCCGCTGGGGGTGAGGGGAAAATCCTCGGCCTGGAAGCCGTAATCGCGCAGCAGGAAGGAGGCCTGGTAGAGACGGTGCACGCGCCAGGGGTTTTCTGGGGGGTTATTTTCCAGGGGGGTTCCGCGAATCGGCGAGAAGCCCGCGTAGTACACCCGAGTCAGCCGCAGGCGGCGGATGAGGTGTTCTGAGGCGCGCAGCAGGTCGCTGTCGGATGCGCCGTCGGGCGTGACCACAAATTGCGTGGTGGAAGACGGCATGTGCTGGTTCCAGCCGAAGCTGGGTGAAAGGGATGCGCGCAGCTGCTCCACGCGCTGCAAGGGGGCCAGCAGCTCTTCCATGAGGATTTTCTGAGGGGCCAGACGGGCCAGGGCTGCGCTGGTGGGGGCTTCCAGGTTGACCGACAGGCGGTCAGCCAACTGTAAAGCGCGCTCCACCTGGGCTTCCTGGGCGCCGGGCATGAGCTTGAGGTGCAGATAGCCGCGGAAGGCGTATTTCTCGCGCAGGATGGCGGCTGTGTCGAGCAGCTGATCCTGGGTGCGCACCCCGCCGCCTGCCACGCCCGAGCTGAGGAACAACCCTTCCACCACGCCCGCCTGCCACAGTGTATGGAAGGCTTCGGCCATCTGTTCGGGTTTAAAGGTGTGGCGGCGGAAATCTCGCCCGGCGCGAAAAGCGCAGTAGTAACAGTTGCGCTCGCAGGCCGAGGTCAGCACGGTTTTGAGGATGGGCACGCGCTTTCCCCCCGGCAGGGCGGCCATATGCACGGGCAGTTCCACCGGACAGGCGCGATTCGCGGGGGCTAACGCGGCGGAATCGTCATCTTCCACCGCCATGTAAGTATCGAGTTCTTGGAGCTGCTGAAGGGCGTCCATACCTCGATTATAGAACTAGCATTCTATTTTTGTCAATAGGCCATCCGGCCAGTTGGGGCTGGCGAGGGTGGGGGATTAATCTCTGGGGTCGGTGGTGGGAGCCTGGCGCTGGGCTGGCGAGGCGCTTTTGACGAGTTTTTCGCGCAGTTCGGTCAGCTCATGGTGTACACGCTGGAACTCGGCGTTGATCTCGCTGTTTTGGGCCAGGAAGGGGATGAGGTTGACGGATTCGGGCGGTTCGCGCATGGCCACCATCGCCATATTCTCCATGTGGGCCAGCAGATCAGAAAAGGTCAGCGCGCCCATGTTGCCGCTGCTGGATTTGAGGGTGTGGGCCACCACGTTGACGCGTTTCCAGTCGCGGCTGATGAGGGCTGTGTTCATATCATCCAGCGAGGGGGGCGTGTTGATGAGGAAGATGTCAATGACGGAGGCAAAGGCGGAGGGGTCGCCGATGGCGTAGATCCATTCGTTGACGGTCTTATCATCAATGGCTGACGAGGCAGGGCCGGAGGGCTGGGCGATGATGGGCTCTTCGGCCGGAAGCTCGGGCAATTCGCTGCTGTCGCGGCTGGGGCGGCTGGCTACCAGGGCTTTCACCAGATCCTGCACATGCACCGGCTTGCTGAGGTAGTCGTTCATACCCGCCTGGAGGTAGCGTTCGCGGTCGCCGGGAAGGGCGTGGGCGGTGAGGGCGATGATGTAGGGCTGGCGGTCGGAATCAATGTCGTTGCGGATGCGCCAGGCGGTTTCTTCGCCGTCCATGATGGGCATCTGGTCGTCCATGAGCACCACATCGTAGCCGATGTCGCGCACCATCTGATAGGCTTCTTCGCCGTTATTGGCAAATTCGGCTTTGTAGCCGAGCTTTTTCAAGATAAGATCGGTGACCTTTTGGTTGACAGGGTTGTCCTCGGCTACCAGGATGCGCAGGGGGTAACGGTCGCTGAGGGAGACGTCAATTTCGGTTTCAGCGTTTTGATCCATCTGCGATTTGAAGGAAGAATCACAGGTGGTACGGTAGAGCGCGTCATACAGCTGAGAGCGTTTCAGCGGCTTTTTTAGGGTCAGCACCGTGAGGTTCTGGGTGTTTTGCGGTGGGCGGTGGGTGATGAAGAGCAGCAAAATCTGCGGCAGGCCGCGCGCCGCGGGGATCTTGCGCAGGTCGCGCCAGAAGTCTTCCAGGGGGCGATCCTCCGGCGGGAGGTCCACGATGAAGACATCAAAGGGCAGGTTGTGTTTGGGTTTGGCAGCAGTGCGCAGGGTGGCCAGCGCCTCGGCGCAGGAAGGCACCGTGGTCAGGATCAGGCCCCAATGACTGCTGTAGCGTTCCAGGATCTGCACATTGATGCTGCTGGCAGAGAGCAGCAGGGCGTGTTTTCCGCGCAGTTCGGAAAGCTCGTTGCGCAGCGAGAGGGGGCGGGTGCCCAGCGCCACGGTGGCCTGGAGGGTGGCGTGGAAGTGGGAGCCTTTGCCGGAGATGCCCTCCGATTCCACCCACAAACTGCCGCCCATACGCTCACAGAGTTGTTTACTGATGACCAGCCCCAGGCCGGTGCCGCCGTAGCGGCGGGTGGTGGAAGATTCCAACTGGTTAAAGGGCTGGAAGAGCCGGTCAATTTTCTCGCGGGCGATGCCGATGCCGGTGTCGCTGACGGTGAAATGCAGCTCAAACGCCGGGCCGACGGCTGCCCCTGGGATGGAGGTCAGTTCAGCGCCCTGGAAGGCGGTGGCGGATTCGATGCGGCGGGCCTGCACGGTGACGAGCACGTGCCCGGCCTCGGTGAATTTGACGGCGTTGTTGAGCAAATTGATGAGGATCTGGCGCAGGCGGTTGCTGTCGGCGATGATGTAATCGGGGACGCCGGTCTCGATGAAATAGGTCAGCTCCAGGTGCTTTTGGGCGGCCATGGGGGCGACGATATCGAGGGTTTCCTCCACGCAGCGGGTCAGGTCGAAGGAGGTCAGATCCAATTCCAGCTTGCCGGCTTCGATTTTGGAGAAGTCGAGAATGTCGTTGATGATGTTGAGCAGGGCCTCGCCGGAGGTGTTGATGATGTCAAGGTAGGCGCGCTGTTCGGAACTGAGCGGTGTATCCAGCAGCAGATTAGCCATGCCCAATACGCCGTTCATGGGCGTGCGGATCTCGTGGCTCATGCTGGCCAGGAATTCCGATTTGGCCTGGGCGGCTTTTTCCGCCTGCAGGCGGGCTTCCCTCATCTCGCGGAAGAGGCGGGCGCGCTCCAGCGCCACAGAGAGGTAATCAGCAAAAATGCGGGCGAGGTGGGCGTGTTCGGGCGTGAAGAAATCCAGGGCGCTCGAATCCAGGGCCATGATGCCGATAGGCTGGTCTTGCAGCATGAGGGGCACGCCCAGCCAGGAGCGGATGCGCGAATTTTCGAACTGGACGAAACTGGGATAGGTACCGGAAATATCCGAGAGGATGATGGGGCGCAGCTGTGAAAGCACCACCGCCCCAGGGTTGTTGTCATCGGCGAGAAAGCGCAGGCCGATGATTTCTTCAGGCCGGGCAAAACCGCGTGTATCCACAATTTCCAAATGGCCGTCTTTAAGGAGCTGGATGGAGGCGGAATCAAAGGGGATGAGGCGCTGCAGCTCTTCGAGAATGATGTGAATGGACTGCCCCTGTTCAACGGACGAGACCAAGCCTGCCACAGCGTGGCGCAGGGTTTCGGCCTCAATCACGCGCCGTTGGCTGTCTTCCAGCAGACGGACGTTTTCCACCGCCACAGCCAACTGGCTGCCGATGGCGGTGAGCAGGGTCAGGTCGTTATCATCATAGAGGTGAGGGCGGGTGTAACTGTGCACACCGAGGACGCCGATGACCTGATTGGCGCTGATGAGGGGCACACCCAGCCAGGAACTGGAGGATTGGCCAGTGCTCAGGATTTCGTTGGCCTTGAAGAAGGCTTGAAAATCTTCATGGGTGTGAAACACCAGGGGGGTACGGGTGCGCAGGATGTAGCCGACCAGGCCCGTGCGCAGTTTGTAGCGCTGTGAGGGGATGCGCTGGCCTTCGCGGATATCCAAAATATATTCCCATTCTTCTTGTTCGGGGTCGTAGAGGGCTACGAAGAAGTTTTCCGCGTCCACCAGACGGCCCACCTGGGCGTAGAAGCTTTCCAACAGCTCCGGAAGCCCTCCCAACGAAGCCAGGGAATGGCCGATGTGGGAGACGATGGAATTGAGCAGGGTCCAGGCTTCGTTGATCTTTTTGCCGGTCGAAAGGCTGGTTTGCAGCTTGCGGTTGGTTTTTTCCAGGCGTTCTTTGGCTTTTTGCAGCTCTTCCAGGGTCTTGCGGCTTTCGGTGATGTCGCGCGCCACCCAGAAAACTTGCTCTTTGCCAAAGGGGGAAATGGTGGCGGAAAACCAGCAGGGGCCGGCGTTGACTTCCAGGAAGTATTCTGTGTTGACCGTCTCGCCGGTGTCCAGGGCCCGATGGATGTAATTGTTCATTTCCAGGGCCAGATCGGGGGGCAGGACTTCATGAATGGTCTTGCCCAGCAGGTCATCGGGGGGGCGGACCAGCAGGGAGGGTTGGGTGGGGGCGATTTTAACGTAGCGGCCTTCGCGGTCCAGCACCAAAACCACATCGGTCATGGCGGCGAAGAGCGCGCTCAATTCCTCTTCGCGAGAGTAGCGTTCGGTGATGTCGTGCAGGAGCAGCAGGAAATTGTCGGCAGTCTGCTGGCCCTCGGCGACGCGGCGCAGGGAGACCTCCAAAAAGCGCTGGTTCACCGCCAACTGGGTTTGCGCTTCATCCTGAGCTGTGCGGGCCGTTTGGCAGAAGGTCAGCAGCGCGGGCTGCTGCGCCAGGGCCTGCGCGAGAGGCATGCCCAGGGCAGCCTGCTGATCCAGTTGAAGGAGTTCGGCGGCGCTGCGGTTGATATCCAAAATTTCATCCTGCCCATTCAGCAGCAGGATACCGTCGCGCAAGTGTTCCAGCAGGGTGTCTCGGGCGGAAGGCAGAAAGCCGAGGATGTTCATGCGGCTGAAAGCCCAGGCAATGACCAGGGCGGTAAAGAAGAAGCTAAAGGGGGTCCAGTCCATCTGCGGGCCGGGGAAGACGCCCAGGAGGTTCAAGCCAATCGCCAGGATGGGGGGCAGCGCGCCGAGGACGATGGCAATATTGATGGGGCGGGATTTGAGCGGCAGCAGGCGCAGGCGGAAGGAGATCAGCGCCAGGCCGCCGATGAGCGTCAGGGCTTCAACAGCCGTGAAGAGATAGTAGCCCACAGCGGGCTGCAGGGCGCGGTACACAAAGCCCTGGTAGGTCTGCACGGCTTCTGAGCTGAAGTAGGCGCGGTGCAGGGGGTTAGTGAGCAGGGCTGCGTAGGCCAGAGTCAAGGCAACGGCAGCCAGCCGCCGGTGGGTGCGGTGGAGCAAATGCTGGCTGTCGGTCACAAAGACCACCAGGCTGCCCCAGGCGATGAGCGCCAGGATGACCGCCAGGGTTTGCACACGCAGCCAGAATTGGATAAGGGCCGGATTCGCGCTGTTCAGTTCCAGAACATAGGCGAGGGTATACCCCAGCATGCTCGCCGATAGCGCCAGGAGCAGCCGGGCCGGTATGAGACTCCGTTTCCGCCAGGTGTACACCACCAGACCGATGAGGAGCCCTACCGAGGGGAGCAGAAGGAGACTGAGAGGGTTCATCTGCATGGTTTTCGCCGTGATTGAATGGTTCCCTCCATGAGATTATGATAGTATAGGTTGAAGATATAAGCAAGACAAAGATCCAACCTTCCCAAATCTGCAAAGCAATTGAAAACCCACACAGGAGCAACCCCATGAGTCTTTTTGATGAAATTGTGCAGCCTACCCTGCTATTGGATGAAGCCGCGGCGCGGGCCAATATTGCGCGGGCGGCGGGCAAAGCCAAACGGTTGGGCCTGCGCTTTCGGCCGCATTTTAAGACCCACCAATCGGCTGAGATGGGCGAATGGTTCCGGCCCGAAGGGGTGAAGGCCATCACCGCTTCTTCGCTGGAGATGGCGGAGTACTTTGCCGCGGCGGGTTGGAAGGATATCACCATCGCCTTTCCGGCCAATGTGCGCCAGATTCCGCAGATGGACGCCCTGGCGGAACGGGTGAGTTTGGGGCTGCTGGCGGAATCGGTGGAGACGGTTGAGGCTTTGGAAAAGGGCTTGCAGCACGGCGCAGACCTGTGGATCAAGGTGGATGTGGGCGGGCACCGCACGGGTGTGGATTGGACCCAGGTGGAACAGGCCGCGGCTGTGGCGCGCGCGGCGCGGGCTGGGCGCCATTTGCGCCTGCGGGGCCTGCTGACTCATGCCGGGCACACCTACGCCGAACGGGGTGGGGCGGCCGTGCGGCAGGTGTATGACGAAAGCGTGGCGCGCATCCTCAGCGTGCGCCAGGCGCTGGCGGGGCTGGGCCTGGGCGATTTGGAAATTTCGGTGGGGGACACCCCTTCGGTCAGTTTGGTGGAAGATTTGGGGCCGGTGAATGAGATTCGCCCCGGGAACTTTGTACTGTATGACGCCATGCAGTTGGCGCAGATCGAAGCCTGCCGCGCAGAAGATGTGGCGGCGGCGCTGGCCTGCCCGGTGGTGGCGCTGCACCCGCAGCGCAGCGAAGCGGTGATCTACGGCGGGGCCATTCACCTGTCAAAGGATACCTTCCAATACGGTGAGGCGCGCGCTTTTGGCCTGGTGTGCCTGCCGGAGGGCGAGCGCTGGGGGGCGCCGCTGGCGGGGGCGTATGTGCGCGGGCTTTCGCAGGAGCACGGCATCCTGCGCATGGACGCGGAAGACCTGTCCCGGCTGCGGGTGGGGGATGTGGTGTGCATCCTTCCGGCCCATTCCTGCCTGACGGTGCAGGTGATGCGGCGTTACCGCACATTGGACGGGCGCTGGGTGGATACGCTGAATCATTAGCCGGATTTCCGGCTGAGGATGGGTGAATCAAAAAAAGCGGCGCGCCGGAACACTCCGGCGCGCCGCTTTGCGTTAGCCATCTCAGGGGAGGAGGGGTGGGGTGAGGACGGTCAGCGGCACAGGGGTGAAGGTGAGGACGAAAATCACCAGGGCCAAAATGGCCAGGGCTTTGCGGCGCGGGTCCAGGGGGGTGATCTGATCCAGCGGCTCGGCGTAGGAGCGGCCCAGGAAGAAGATCAACACGAACCACAGGAACCAGCCCGACCAGACGAAGCCCATGAGCGCCAGGAAGACGAGGATGATGGGGCGCAGGCGCTGGGCCACGGACTTGCCGAAGAGCACGTAGATCATGTGCCCGCCGTCCAGTTGACCAGCGGGGATGAGGTTGAGGCCGGTGACCAGCAGACCCGCCCAACCCGCCCAGGCCACGCCGGAGAGCATCACATCCGTGCCGCCGTAAGGAAAGGGGCGCGCGGTGAAGAAATAGCGCAGCCAGTACAGCACCGGGGAAAACCCTTCGTAGGATGGGGGGGCGGGAAGCAGCTGACCGAAGGCTAGATATTTAAAGAGCAGGTAAAGCAGCGAGTTGCCTTCCATCTGCATGGCTCCGTCTGCCGGGATGGAGACGGGCAAAGCGGATACGCTGGAGAGCCGCAGGCCGATGTACAAAACCGGCAGGGCCACCACCAAACCAGCCAGCGGCCCGGCGATGCCGATATCCAGCAGGGCGCGGCGGTTTTTGGGGTGGTCTTTCATATTGATGAAAGCGCCCAGGGTGCCGAAGGGGCTGAAGGGGAAGGGGATGAAATAGGGCAGGGTGACGTGGGCGCCGTGGTAGCGGCCGGCAAAATAGTGGCCCAGTTCATGCGCGCCGAGGATGAGGATCATGCTGAGGGCGAAAGGCCAGCCGTTGCGGATGAATACCAGCAGGGCGGGCAGCCATTCAGCGGGCAGAGCATCCTGCAGACCGTAGAGGCCGCCGGTGAGCAGCACGCTGAAGAGGGTGAGGATGAACAGGATGAGGTTGATGCGCGGGTTCGAAGGGGTGGGGACGGCCTGGCTGGCGGTGAGCAGAATGACGTGGCGGTCGCCGTCCCAGCGGAAGAGGGGGGTGACGGCATGGGGGCGCAGGGATTCGGCCAGGCGGTCATAGGCGGCGGCTGAGTCGGAATCCAGCAGATGCCCGCGGTAACGCACGAGAAATTCATCGCGGGAGGAGCCCAGGGTGATGTCTTCGATATGAAAAACGCGCCGAACCAGCGCGTCGAACTGGGTGTAACGGTCGATGAGGGGCAGGGTATCCAAAGAAACCTCCAACCAAATAAACAGCAGGCGGGAATGGATGGGAGTCGAACCCACCGCGGCCCGCAACGCGACCCGCCACCGGTTTTGAAGACCGGGGAACCCACCGGGATCCATCCACTCCCACCGATAAGGATACCGCAGCGGGGGTGATTTGGCAAGGAAAAGAGAAAGGTTGACAAAAGGGGATAAAATCACTATACTTACTCTTATAACCCTGCCCCCCTGGGGGGGGTATCCCCAACAGGGAGAAAGGCGAGGTCAAAATGCACGATACCGAAGGCGTGATCTTGCGGTTGAAAACCGCGGAAGGACATTTGCGGGGCATCCAGCGCATGGTGGAAGAGGATGCCTACTGCATTGACGTGATCCGCCAAATTCAGGCGGTGCAGGCGGCCTTAAACAAGGTCAGCACCCAGATTTTGGACGAACATTTAAACTCCTGCCTGGTGACTGCGGTGCAGGGGGATGACCCTGCGGAGCGTCAGCGGGTGCTGAAAGAGATTGCAGAAGTTTTTGAAGCCGCCACACGCGTGTAGGCGGTCCCACATTTACCATCAGGAGAAACAAGCATGACAACTGTGACCTATTCCATCCCGAATATTTCCTGCAAGCACTGTGTCCACACCATTCAGAGCGAAGTGAGCGAGCTGGCTGGGGTGACCCAGGTGACGGCCAACGCCGACAGCAAAACCGCGGTGATCACCTTTGACGCCCCGGCGACCGAGGCGCAAATCCGCGCGCTGCTGGCGGAGATCAACTACCCGGCAGCGGAATAACCTTTAGCAAGAAACTTTATCGGTAGGCAAGGGGAGCGGCCGCTGGCTGCTCCCCCCGCCAGAAAGCGAACGGAAACAACATGGCAGAGAAGCAAATCACACTCCCGATCACCGGCATGACCTGCGCCAACTGTGTGGCCACGGTGGAGCGCAGCTTAAAGAAGGTTCAGGGGGTCGAATCGGCGATGGTGAATCTGTCGTCCGAACGGGCGACGGTGGTGTTTGACCCCGAACTGGCGGGCTTGGGTGATTTGTTGGGCCGGGTGGAGCGCGCCGGTTACGGTGTGGCTGCGGGCGAGGCGGATTTGATCATCCGGCGCATGAGCGACGACAGCGATGCGCGCCGCCTGGAGAAGGCTCTGGCGAGTTTGGAGGGCGTTTTGGACGCCCAGGTGAGCTACGCCAGCGAAAAGGCGCGGGTGCGCTACATTCCCACCCTGGTGTCGCAGAGCGAACTGCGCCGTGCGGTGGCGGGGGCCGGGTTTGAGGCCGTCGAGAGCGGGGGCACGGGAGAGGACGCCGAGGCCAAAGCCCGCCAGGCAGAAATTGATCAGCAGCGCCGCCTGCTGACGGTGGGGCTGATCTTCACCGTGCCGCTGTTCGTGCTGGCCATGAGCGGCGATTTTGGGCTGCTGCCCATGAGCATCAGCCATAGCAGTTGGATCCGCTGGGTGATGCTGGCGATGGCGGCTCCGGTGCAGTTCTATGTGGGGCGGCAGTATTATGAAGGCGCGTTTAAGGCGCTGCGCAACGGAGCCGCCAACATGGATGTACTCGTGGCGCTGGGATCTTCGGCAGCCTTTTTCTACTCGCTGCCGGTGACCTTTGGGTGGATCGGCGGGCATGTTTACTATGAAACCGCCGCGGTGATTTTGACCCTGATCAAGATCGGTAAACTGCTGGAAGCGCGCGCCAAAGGCCGCACCAGCGAGGCGATTAAGAAATTGATGGGCCTGCAGGCCAAGACGGCGCGGGTAGTGCGCGGCGGCGAAGAGCTGGACGTGGCCGTGGAAGACGTTCGTGTGGGCGATCTGGTATTGGTGCGCCCCGGTGAGAAGGTGCCCGTGGACGGCGTGGTGGTGGACGGCCGCACCCAGGTGGATGAATCCATGCTGACCGGCGAATCGCTGCCGGTGGAGAAGGGGCCGGGGGACGCCGTGACGGGGGCCACGCTGAACAAGGTGGGTCTGATCCGCTTTGAGGCCACGCGCATTGGCAAAGAGACCGCCCTGGCGCAGATTGTGCGCCTGGTGGAAGAAGCCCAGGGCAGCAAGGCCCCGGTGCAGAAGCTGGTGGATCAGATTTCGGCGGTGTTTGTGCCGGTGGTGATTGTGCTGGCGCTGCTGACCTTCGCGGGCTGGCTGCTGTGGGGGCCGCCGCTGGCAGTCAACGCGGATGTGAGCCCTTTCACGCGCGCGCTGATCAACATGGTGGCCGTGCTGGTGATCGCCTGCCCCTGCGCGATGGGTCTGGCGACCCCCACGGCGGTGATGGTGGGCACGGGGCGGGGCGCGGAGATGGGCATTTTGCTGAAATCCAGCGAGGCGCTGGAGCGGGCCGGGCGCATCTCGATGGTGGTGCTGGACAAAACCGGAACCATCACCCGCGGGCAGCCGGCTGTGACGGATGTGATCCTTGCACCGAGCTTTGCAGGGGACGAGGACGAGCTGCTGCGGTTGGCGGCCTCGGTGGAAAAAGGCAGCGAACACCCGCTGGGCGAGGCGATTGTGGCCGAGGCGGGCCAACGTGAGCTGAAACTGGCCGACCCCAGCGGTTTTCAGGCCGAGGTGGGGCAGGGCGTGCGCGCTGAGGTGGAAGGCCGCCGGGTGCGGGTGGGCAGCCTGCGCATGGCCGAAAACAGCGGATTGGCATTGGGCGAGATGGCGGAACGCGCGCGGCAGCTTCAGAATGAAGCCAAGACCGCGGTGGTGGTGATGGTGGATGAGACCGCCGCCGGGGTGATCGGCATCGCCGACGTGACCAAAGAAGGCTCCAGCGAGGCGATTGCCCAACTGCACCGCATGGGCTTGCAGGTGGCCATGATCACCGGCGACAACTGCCAGACGGCGGAGGCCATTGGGCGGCAGGTGGGTGTGGACCGCGTGTTGGCCGAGGTGCTGCCCGGCGACAAGGCGGCTGAGATCGCCAAGCTGCAGGCGGCGGGGCAGGTGGTGGCCATGGTGGGGGACGGCATCAACGACGCCCCGGCGCTGGCACAGGCGGACGTGGGCATGGCGATTGGCACGGGCACGGATGTGGCTATGGCTACGGCGCCAGTGGTGCTGATGAGCGGTGATTTGCGCGGTGTGCCGCGGGCGGTGCAGCTTTCGCGCAAGACCCTGCGGGTGATCCGTGAGAATTTGTTCTGGGCGTTCTTTTACAACGTGCTGCTCATCCCTGCGGCGGCCTTTGGGCTGCTGGTTCCGGCGCTGGCCGCGGCGGCGATGGCTTTCAGCAGTGTGTTTGTGGTCAGCAACAGCTTGCGGCTGCGCAAGATGAAACTTTAGAGCGAGGATTAAGGGTAGAAGGTGAAGCCTATGTTGAATTTGAAACGCGGTTTGGCAGCAACACTGCTGGGTGCGGCCCTGCTGGGGTTGTTGGCGGGGTGCAGCGGCAGCGCGGGGGGCGGCTCGTTTGCCAACATCCCCGCGGGGATGGGGTACGCCGAGGGAGCGGAGATTTACTTTGCCCACCTGGAAGCTTCGGACGCGGGTGTGGCGGAGAAATTGACAGCCATGATGCAGTCGCCTGTCCTGCTGGTGCCTTCCCTGGCGCAAATCCCGGCGGAATACCTGGCCACTGTGTACGTTTTTGAAAACGGCGTTTCGGGCAGCGGACCCTTTGGCTTTCAGGCGGATGTATTCAACGCCCCGCCCGGCAGCCCGGACTATACCCCCCTGCGCAAGCTGGTAGTGGTGCGCTGGGAAGAGGGGGCTAAGGCGCGCGTGCTGAAATCCGTTCAAGAGGTGGAGGCCGCCCAGGCCGCGGGTGAAGTGCAAGTGAGCGAGCCGGGGGTGGTGATCAACATGCCCTTCATCACCTGGGAAGGCGGCAAGCGCTGAGCGCCGTTTGGAGCAGAAGTTAGCGCAGAGCCTGCGTTAGCGACTTAATGGTAGATTACCGGTATGTTTTCTGCTGAAACCCGGCGGCCCGCGAGGGCTGCCGGGAATTTTCTTCCGGCGCTGGATGCGCGCTGAAAAGGCATGGGGTATAATCGCAGCATATGAAGGCCGCGCAAGACCCGAACCAGATGGAAATCACGGAGCATTTAACCGACATCCGCACTCGGCTGCTGCGGTTTTTGGCCTGGATGGTGGTGGGGGTGGCGGCCAGCCTGTTTATTGCCGAGCCGGCTGCACACTTTTTGGCCAGACCGGTGGGCGGGCTGGAGACCCTGGCTTCCATTGACGTCACCGAAAACCTGAGCGTGTTCATGCGCATCGTCCTGCTGGGCGCCTTTACCCTGGCCTTGCCCTGGGGCGTGGGTGAAATTTTGGGGTTTTTCGCACCGGGGCTGACCGCCAAAGAGAAGCGCTGGGTGTGGGTGATCATCCCGCTGGCGCTGGTGCTGTTCGTGGGTGGGGTGGCGTTTGCCTACCTGGTGATGCTGCCCGCAGCCCTGGAGGTGCTGCTGAAGTTTATGGGCATTGAGACCCGCCCGCGTCCGGCCAGTTATTTTTCTTTTATCACCAACCTGATGTTTTGGGTGGGCATCGCTTTTGAGACACCCCTGGCGGTGATGTTCCTGGCGCGCTTCCGCATTGTGCGAGCGGGAACGCTGCTGCGCGGGTGGCGCGTGGCGATTGTGGTGATTGCGGTGCTGGCGGCGGTGGTGACGCCCACCGGTGACCCGGTGAACATGGCGATTTTGATGCTGCCGCTGACGGTGCTGTATGGGATCAGCATCGGCCTGGCGGCCCTGGTGCAGCCGCGCGCGCCCAAACCCCCCAGGCCCCCCAAACCGGCGCGGCGCAGATGGTTTGGCCGCAAGAAAACAGACAAAGTGGACAACGGCGGTATAATTAATAAAAAGGAGTGAACAATGCCTTTCCGATTAGATTGGCCGGAACTGTTGGTGGTGCTGGTGATTGTCCTGCTGGTGTTTGGGGTGGGGCGCATCACGAAAATTGCCAGCGAATTGGGCTCGGGGATCCGCGCTTTCCGCAAGGGACTGCGCGAAGATGACGAGAAGAAGAACGACGACGAGACCAAACCGCAGCCGTAACCTGAGCGGGGCCAGGGGGCTTGCCCTGGGCGGCTGGGAATAGACTCATGGAATTCTTGAACGTCGGCTTCACCGAACTGCTGCTGATTGCCATTGTGGTGATGGTGGTTTTTGGCCCGGAAAGAACGCGCGAGGGGATGCGCTGGGCGGCGCGTCAGTATACGCGCTTTACCAAATCGGCCACATGGCGAGAACTGCGCGCGTGGTGGGAAGAGATGCGCGAAATGCCCTACGACCTGATGCGCGAGGCCAACCTGGAGCAGCAGAAAACCGATCTGGATCAGTTGGAGTATGTTCCGGCCGCAGACACCGATGAGCTTCAGCGCTCCATGCTGAATGAGGATGCGATGGCGCGCCTGGGAGGTAAAGAAGGCTACCGGGGCCGTTCGGTGCCCACCGCCTTTGCGGGGCCTCCGGGAACCTGGGTGGACTCGGCCGAGCCGGGGGGGAGTAAATGGGCGCAGCCGGAGGATGCGCCAGAAAGCGGCAGCCCGCCGGACCCCGCGGAGAAAGCCGAGGACTGAGCGGGCTGGTGAAACCCAGGGGGCTTTTGCTTGTATTAATTGTCTAATTCTGCTATATTTTTTATAAACATTAAGGGGTTGAAAGGGCCGCCGCCGTCCTCAATGGCGGTGTTATTTTATATCGGCTGAACGGCGATTGAAACCATCTTGCACGGACGATTCAATGACACGAATGCGGCCTCCAATTCCCCATCTTCATCGTCGAGGGCTGCAAATGTTGGGATCGTCCGGTTTCCAGAATTGCGCAGCGCGGGGGGATAAGCTGCCTAGACGAGGAGGAGAAGGATGAGAACGCACAGAAGTTTTTGGATGGTGTGTGTGATGTTGGCGCTGATGGTGAGCGCCTGCGGCGGGCAGCCCACCCCGGCGGCCAGTCCCAGCGAAAGCGGGGCAGGCACAGCCGCTGCCCCGGCCGAGCAGAAAAGTCCGGCGGTGGTGCGCGTGGGCTGGGCGGGCAGCCCCGACACGCTGAACCCGGCTGCGGCCCTGCTGAGCGAGTCGTTCGTGATCTACGAACTGGCTTACAGCGCCCTGCTGGATTTGGAGTTGGACGGCGAATATTCCCCCGATCTGGCGGAAAGCTGGACGCACAGCGAGGACGGCCTGGTGTGGACGTTTAAGCTGGTGCCCAACACCAAATTCCACGACGGAACGCCGTTGACGGCCAAAGACGTGGTCTTTTCGTTTAATTTCTATAAAGACCACGAGGATTTCCCCTACATGACCGGCTACACCACGGCCTTTGAATCGGTGGAAGCGCCGGACGACACCACCGTGGTGCTGACCCTGAACGAAGCCATCCCCAACCTGTTCAGCCAGATTGTGTTCCTATATATCCTGCCGGAGCATATTTGGAAGGATCACACCGAGGGCGCAGCCGCGACTGAATTTGAGAACCTGGAGCTGATCGGTTCCGGGCCGTTCAAACTGAAGCAATACGCCCAGGGCGAATTTGTGCATCTGGAGGCCAACCGCGATTTCTACCGCACCGGTCCCAAGGTGGATGAGGTGGTGTTCCAAACCTTCTCCAATCTCGACGCCCTGGTGCAGGCGATCAAGACCGGCCAGGTGGATATGATCACCGAGATGCCCAACACGGCGGTGGCCACGCTGCGCAACGCGGAGAATGTGACCGTGGTGACGGGCGCGCCCCTGGCCCCGGATGTGACGGATATCATCCTTAACCAGGCGGGCGGCGATAACTGCCCCACAGATGAGGGCGGGGTGTGCAGCGGACACCCGGCTTTGGCCGACCGCAACGTGCGGTTGGCGCTGGCCCATGCCACCAACAAGCAGGAGCTGATTGACATCATCCTGCTGGGTCTGGGCACGCCGGGGCTGACCCTGATC
This sequence comes from Levilinea saccharolytica, assembly GCF_001306035.1. Lineage (GTDB taxonomy): Bacteria > Chloroflexota > Anaerolineae > Anaerolineales > Anaerolineaceae > Levilinea > Levilinea saccharolytica. Next base: position 17,502 of record NZ_LGCM01000047.1, on the reverse strand, counting down.
CCCGACAGCCTGGGGACCTGGTATAACGACAAGATCGCGGATTACCCCTTTGACCTGGTCAAGGCCAACCAGATTTTAGAGGACGCCGGTTATAAAGACAGCAACGGCGACGGGGTGCGCGAGATGCCGGATGGTTCGCGCGATTTGACCTTCCGTTTGAATTGGCCCAGCGACAGCACGGTGGCCCCGCGCCTGGCGGAGCTTTTGGGCAAGACCTGGGGGCAGATCGGCGTCAAGCTGGAGATGCAGGCCCTGGATCCGGATGCGCTGACTTCCATCTGCTGCCCGGCTTTTGATTACGACATCCTCATCTGGGGCTGGGGCTCGGATCCCGATCCCAGCTTCCTGCTGAGCGTCATGCTGACGGATCAAATTCCCACGGGCATGAGCGAGACGGGCTATTCTAACCCCGAATTTGACGATCTCTTCATTCAGCAGTCCCGAGAGTTGGACCCCGCCAAGCGCCAAGAGATCGTTTGGAAGATGCAGGAAATTTTGCATGAGGATGTGGTCTACATTGTGCCGTTTTATTCCAAGGCGGTGCAGGCCTACCGCACAGACCGCTTTAAGGGCTGGATTGTAGACCAGCCCAAACTGGCCCTGGATGATGTGACCTCCTTGATGGTGGTGGAACCGGTGCGTTAGGACGGCAGGCCGGCGAGAACCGCAGCTACAGGCACAGGGGGCGGGTGTACAGCCCCCTGTGCCTGATGATTTCAAGTGAACGCGCTATTGGGAGGGTCCCCCATTGAAACGATTGACATATCTGCTTCGCAGACTGCAATGGGCGCTGCTTTCGATCCTGTTTGTGATCACGCTCAACTTCTTCTTATTCCGCGTCCTGCCCGGCGACCCGGCGCGAGCCGGAATCCGCGATCCGCGGCTGACGGCGCAGGCCCAACAGGCCATTCGTGAGCGCTTTGGGCTGGATAAGCCGGTGATCAACTGCTTTGAGACGCTGAACCCGCTGAAGCTGGGGAAATGCGGGGTGAACCCGCTGGAGACCCAGTTTTTCATCTATGTGGGTAATTTGCTGCGAGGAGAGCTGGGAACCAGCTACCACACCAATCGGCCGGTGTCTTCAATGTTGGGGGAGGCATTGCTGAACACGGTGCTGCTGGTGGGGGCGGCGCAGGTGTTTTCCATTGTGTTTGGCATCATTTTGGGGCTGGTGGCGGCCTGGAAGTCGCACACGGCGGTGGACTTTACGGCGCTGACCGCCAGTCTGGTGGCGTGGAGTTTGCCGACCTTCTGGCTGGGGATTGTGCTGCTTTTTGCGGGCAGCACCTGGCTTGGCTTGCCGGTGGTGGGCAAGCTGACCCCAGGGATGGCCTACCCCCATTGGGGGGCGAAAGCGGCGGATTTGGGGCGGCACTTGATCTTGCCCACGCTGACCTTCACCATTGTGGTGCTGGGGGAATATATGCTGGTGATGCGCAGCACGGTGCTGGATGTGCTTTCGGAGGATTACATTCTGACGGCCAAGGCCAAGGGGCTGAGCACCTTTCAAATTCTCAAAGATCACGCCCTGCGCAACGCGCTGCTGCCGATGGTGACAATTGTGGCGCTGAATTTGGGCTTCACGGTGGCGGGGGCCATTCAAATTGAGACGGTGTTTTCCTGGCCAGGGCTGGGGCTGGCCATTTTTGACGCGGTGGGGCGGCGCGACTACCCCATGCTGCAAGGGGCCTTCCTGCTGATCGCGGTGAGCGTGATCACGGCTAATCTCATCGCGGATCTGCTGTATTCGTACCTCGATCCGCGCATTCAGGCAGGTCAATCATGAGCGCCGTCACCACCACTTCTTTCGGGACGATCTGGCGCAGCGCGCGGCGCAATTGGATGGCGCTGGCGGGGCTGAGCATGCTGGCGGCGGCGGTGATTGTGGCCGTCTTTGCGCCGCTGATCGCGCCCTATGACCCCAAGGCGGACCTCAAGGTGAGCATTGACGACATTTACGCGCCGCCCAGCGCAGCGCATTGGCTGGGGACGGATGACGCCGGGCGGGATGTGCTTTCCAATTTCATCTATGGGGCGCGCGTTTCGCTGATTGTGGGCTTTTTTGCCTCTTTCATTTCGGTGTTCATCGGGGGGACGATCGGCATCACCGCGGGGTATTTTGGCGGGCGGGTGGAAAACATCCTGATGCGCATCACCGACATTATGCTGGTGATCCCCGATCTGCCGCTGGCGGTGGTGCTGGTGGCGCTGACCAAGCCCAGCCTGATGAACATCATTTTGGTGATCGGCCTGCTGGGTTGGACGGGGACGGCCCGGCTGGTGCGCAGTCAGACGCTGTCGGTGAAGGAGCGCAAATTTGTGCTGCGCGCCAAGGCCATCGGATGCGGGCATTTTCACATTTTGCGGCGGCACATCTTTCCCCTGGTGCTGCCGCTGCTGGTGGCCAACACGGTGCTGGTGATCTCGCTGGCCATTTTGGAGGAAAGCACACTGAGCTTCTTGGGACTGGCCGACCCTACCACGCTGAGCTGGGGGCAAATGCTGAATTTCGCCTTCACCCGCGGTGGGGTCAGCGCGGGGGCCTGGTGGGCGCTGATTATGCCCGGTTTGGGGATTGTTTGGGTGGTGTTGGGCTGTACCCTCTTGGGGCAGGGGCTGGAGCAGGTGCTGAACCCGCGCCTGGAATGGCACCATTTGTCTGTGGGGCCGAAGATGGTGGCCCGCGGGGCAAAGGAGGAGCGGCCATGAAACCTGTGACCGGCCAAAAAACGCTGCTCAGCGTGCGCCATTTGAGCGTGGGGTATGAAAGCGAAGGGAAACTGCTGCCTGCGGTGGAGGATGTGCATTTTGATCTGCGCGAAGGTGAAGTGCTGGGCCTGGTGGGGGAGAGCGGCTGCGGCAAGACCACTCTGATGCTCAGCCTGCTGCGGCTGCTGCCGGTGGCGGGGCGTATTACCCGCGGGGAAGTGCGCTTTGGCGGGCAGGATTTGCTGGATTTGAGCGAGACGGAGATGAGCCAGGTGCGCTGGCGCGATATCGCCATGATTTTCCAGGGGGCGATGAACGCGCTGAACCCGGTGCTGCCGGTGGAACAGCAGATCAGCGAGGCCATCCGCCGTCACGACGCCAGCGTCAGCGCGGCGCAGGCTACCCGGCGGGTGGAAGAGCTGCTGGAAATGGTGGGCATTACCGCCAACCGCAAAGATCAGTACCCCTTCCAATTTTCAGGCGGGATGCGCCAGCGGGTGATGATTGCCATGGCCCTGGCCTGCCGCCCGCAGGTTTTAATTGCGGATGAACCCACCACGGCGCTGGATGTAATGATTCAGGCCCAGATTCTGGAACTGCTGCTGGAACTGCGCGAGCGGCTGGGGCTGGCGGTGATTCTGGTGACGCACGACCTGGGCGTGGTGGCAGAAATTTGCGACACGGTTTTGGTGATGTATGGGGGCATGACGGCGGAATATTCTGATGTGGATCGCGTGTATAACCACGCTGTTCACCCATATACGCAGAATCTGCTGAAAGCCTTCCCCGACCTGAGCCAGCCCAATGCGCGGCTGATTTCCATTCCAGGTTACCCGCCGCGCCTGGACGCTCTACCCTCCGGCTGCCGCTTTTCGCCGCGCTGCCCGGCGGCTTTTGAGCGCTGCCATCAGGAAACGCCGGGGCTGTATACGGTTGAAGAGGGACATACGGCGCGCTGTTTTTTAGTGGAGGGCAAGGTATGAGCGAGACGGCTGCGGTTTTGGAACTGCGCAATTTACGTAAACTTTTCCCCGCTGGGCGGAGCGGCATTTGGGCGCGCACCAGTGAATTTGTGCATGCGCTGGATGGGGTGGATTTGCGCCTGGAAAAAGGCGAAATCCTGGCTCTGGCGGGGGAAAGCGGCTGCGGAAAATCTACCCTGGCGCTGACCCTGATGGGCCTGGAAAAACCCACCCAGGGGACGATCTGGTTCGAAGGTGAGGATGTCACCCGCCAGAGCCGCGCCGGACGGCAGCGTCTGTGCCGCCAGATTCAGATGGTGTTTCAGGACCCGTATGAATCCTTGAACCCGCTGATGACCATCGGCGAAATCGTGGCGGAGCCGCTGGATGTGCACCGGTTGGCGCAGAACCGCGAAGAGCGCCGGGGGCGGGTGGAAAAAGCTCTGGAAGAGGCTGGGCTGAAGCCCGCCCACATCTTTATGAACCGCCTGCCGCATGAGCTTTCCGGCGGGCAGCGGCAGCGCGTGGTGATTGCGGCGGCTTTGGTGTTGGAGCCGGAAGTGCTGCTGGCGGATGAGCCGGTGTCCATGCTGGATGTGAGCATCCGCGCGGAGATATTGAATCTGTTGGCCGAGCTGCGCGAGCGGCGCGGCATCAGCGTGCTGCTGATCACCCACGACCTGGCCACTTCGGCCTACCTGGCAGACCGGGTGGCGGTGATGTATTTGGGGCGCATTGTGGAACTGGGGGAGACGCAGGCGGTGCTGGAAAGCCCGGCGCACCCCTATACCCAGGCGCTGCTGTCGGTGATTCCGGTGCCGAATCCGCGCAAGCGGCGCGAGCGGATCATTCTGCAAGGGCAGCCGCCTAACCCGGTGCATGTGCCCGCGGGCTGCCGTTTTCATCCGCGCTGTCCCAAGGTGATGGAGCGCTGCCGGGTGGAAGATCCGGTTTTGGCGGCTGTGGGGGCGGGCAGCCACCAGGCAGCCTGCTGGCTGGTTTCGGGGGGCGGTTCGGATGAGTGAAAGGAAGGATGTATGAAAAACGATCGTCCGCAGGTGAATGTGACGGATGAGCGCAGCGGCTGGCCGTCTTTGCCGCGGCCAGATTTGAAGCCGCCGCCGGGGTGGAGCCTGGGATTGGTGCACAGCGTTAACCGGATTTACAATCACAGCCTGTCGCCAGATGGGAAGACCGTTGCCTTCCTATGGGATCGGGACGGCTTTACCGAAGTGTACAGCATGCCTGCTGCTGGGGGGTGGCCGCAGCGGGTCAGCGTGGGACGGCCAGCCTATCAGTATTGGTGGGAAGAGACCCCGCGCTGGTCGCCGGACAGCCAATATCTGGCTTTCACCGTAGACGGCGTGGTGCAGGTGGCGGCGCGCGGAGCTTTGGCCAAACCGGTGAGCGATTTCACTGCACGGGCCGGCTCGCCCGTGTGGATGCCGGACAGCTTTGGCCTGCTGATGAGCGTGGAGCGAGACGAAATGACCCAGATTGTACTGGGCGACCGGCAGGGGGGCTGGCCGCGGCTGGCGGCCAGCGGCGCAGGGGATTATCTGGAGGTGCGGCCTTCGCCCGACGGAAAATGGGCGGCGGCGGTGTTTGCACCCCTGGCCGATCTAAACCGCTGGGAGCTACGCCTGGTGAATTTGGGGGGCGGGCATGAGCGGCGCATTGAAGGCCAGCCCGGTACGCGCGACGCCTCACCGCGCTGGTCGCCGGATGGGGGGCGAATTGCCTTTTTATCCAACCGCAGCGGGTTTTATGAGGTTTGGACAGCGGATAGCGCGGGCGGCCCGGCGACGTGCCTGACCCAGGCGGGCAAGGACCTGGCGGATCTGGCCTGGTCGCCGGATGGGCGCTGGCTGGCGGTGACGGTGAACGATAATGGGGCGTTTCACCTGGGGCTGGTGGATGCGGTCAGCGGCGGGCTGCACCTGCTGCGCGAACGGCTGGGCTGCCACCTGCACCCGCAGTGGGGCCCGAAGGGCGATTTTTTGACCTTTGAATACACGGATCCGCTCACCCCGCCGGATATTTACCGTATGACCCTGCGAGCGGGGGCCGAGGGACGCTTGGAGGCCGGGACCGTGCGGGCGCTGACCGTTTCGCTGCCGGAGGCGATGGAGGGGCTGAAACGGGTGATGCCGGAGGCGGTGAGTTACCCCAGTTTTGACGGGCTGCGCATCCCGGCCCTTTTGTTCCGCCCGGAAAAACCTAACGGCGCAGCCATTTTGCACCCGCACGGCGGGCCGCGAGACCAATACGTGTATGATTGGGACCCCTTTGTGCAGTATCTGGTGGCCAAAGGTTACACCTATCTGGCGATCAACTACCGCGGCGGCAGCGGCTATGGGCGCGAATTTGAGCTGCTCAATCAGGACAGTTGGGGCATCGGCGACACCCAGGACTGCCTGTATGGAGCGCGATACCTGAGCGGGTTGACTGGGGTGGACGCGGAGCGCATCGGCATCATGGGGGGCAGCTACGGCGGCTATATGACCGTGTGCAGTCTGTCGCGCGACCCAGAGCACCGCTTCGCCTGCGGAGTGTGTCTGTACGGCGACGCGGACATTTTTAGCTCGTGGGCGTTGTGTGAACGCGGCACGCGCCTGTATACCGAGATGCAGTTGGGCCATCCGGCGCTGAACCGGGAGGTGTACCGCGCTGGCTCACCCATTTTGCAGGTGAACCAGGTGCAGAAGCCGGTGCTGATTCTGCACGGGCTGGAGGATGAGGTTGTGCCCCCGCAGGCTTCACAGGAGTGGGTAGAGGCGCTGCGGGCGGCGGGCAAGACCTTTGAATACAAAACTTACGCGGGAGAATCCCACGGGTTTCTCAAGTGGGAGGTGCTGATGGATGTGGGGCAGCGCATTGAACGCTTTTTAGATTGGTGGCTGATGCCAAAACCCTGAAGGTGAGGTGGGCGGATGAAGATGCGGATCGACAGCAGCAGCCTGGGGCGCGCGGTGCGGGTGGAAATTGACCGCCCGAAAGGTTCACACCACCCGCAGCACGGTTTTCTGTACCCGGTGAATTACGGTTATGTGCCGGGAACGCTGGCCCCGGATGGGGATGCGCTGGACGCTTATGTGCTGGGGGTGGAAGAACCCCTGGAGCACTTTGAGGGCGTGTGTGTGGGGGTAATTCACCGCCTGGACGATGTGGAAGACAAGCTGGTGGTGACGCCCGCGGCGGCGCGGCTGACGGCGGAAGAAATTTTGCAGGCGGTGGATTTTCAGGAGCGCTACTTTGAATCCATGCTGACCCTGTTCTTCCCCTACGAACGCCTGACCTGGCCGGAGGCGGCGGATCTGGCGCGGGATACGCCGCTGGTGCTGCCTTTGGGGGGCGGGTATCCGCTGGAGCGGCTGGCCGAGGCGCTGGGCTACCCTGCGCGGGTGGGGCTGCTGCCGATTTTTCCCTACGGCTGGCGCGGCAGCGGGCTGGAACTGCCAGCGGCGGTTTTGGGGGAGGTGGTGCGCAACCTGGTGGGCAGTTTGCGTGAGGACGGCTTTACTCGCGCCTATGCTCTGCTTCCGGCGGGCTGCGGCGTGGATGTGGGCGAGTACGGCTTGTACCTGAAAACGCCGCGCGAACCCGCCCGCCCGCTGCCGGAGGATGCGCAGCGCGGCAAGGTGATTTTGATCCCCTTCGGACACACCGAGCAGCACGGTTATCACCTGCCGCTGGACGTGGACACGCGTTTGATTGAAGCCGTGGCCGAACGCACGGCAGCGGCTGTGCCGGAGCTGGCAGCCTGCCTGCCTGTGGTGCCGTATGGGGTCAGCACGCACCGCAGCAGCTTCGCGGGTACACTGAACTGCGGCGGGCGCGCCTTTGAAGATTTCTGCATTGCGGCGGCGGATGTGCTGAACGCACGCGGGTTTGAGACTCTGTATTTCCTCAGCGGGCACGGCGGCAGCTGTTCTTACCTGGTGAACGCAGTCAAGGCGGTGGGCGAACGCCACCCCAATGGGTTTGCCGCCACGGCCTGGCTGTATTTATCCGGTCCGCAGGGCATTGCTGAGCTGGAACGCCATCGCCAGTCGCGGCCGGGGGGCATGGGGCATGCCTGTGAGTTGGAAACCTCGCTGTACCTGTATTTGAACCCGACGGATGTGCACATGGAACGGGTGGTGGATGAGGTAGATTTTATTGAAACCGAATCGTACCGGATGGACTGGGTGGAGGGCGGCGCGCTGATCGCCAATCCACCCTGGGAGGATGACACCGCCACGGGCGCTTATGGGGCCGGCAGTTTGGGCACCGCCGAGAAAGGGCGGCTGTGGTTGGAGGCTGCCGCGGCCGAAAAGGTGCAGCATGTGTGTGAAATTTTAGAGCAACACCGGCGCAGGACAGAAAAGCGCAGGAGAAAACCATGATCCGCAAAGAATTAAAAAAACCAATGCGACAACTGGAAATGCTGGTCTTAAAAGGCTCCCATTTTGAAATCGGGCGGCAGATGGGGGAGGCCCGGCGGGAACAGGTGGCCCACAGCATTGAAAATGCTCATCACCTGCTGCAAGAAGCCTACGATCAGCTGCAGCTCTCTTGGACAGGGGCGATCAACCAATCGCGCAAATATTTGCCCTTTGCAGAAGAACGCTTCCGGCAGTATGTGGACGAAATGCGCGGGATTGCAGAAGGGGCCAATGTGTCTTTTGACGATATCGTGGTGCTGAACGCGATGGAGGCGGTGACGGTTGACGCGCTGCATTTAACCAAATGCACCAGTCTGGCCGTGAATCAACGGCGCACGGCCAATGGGCATGTGTTGGTGGCTCATAATGAAGACTGGGTTCCTGAAGACGAAGATGATTTGGCAATTATCCATGTGACCACGGATGATGAGCCGCCGATGCTGGCCATGACCTATGGGGGGCTGCTGCCGAATATTGGTTTTAACGCTTATGGGATCGCACAGTGCTGTGATTCGGTCTATCCCACCGATTCGCGCATCGGCATCCCCAGAATTGTGGCTTCGCGGGCGGTACTGGCGGCACAAACCCCCGGTGAAGCCATCCGCCGCACGCTGGTTCCGCACCGCGCTGCGGGGTATAATCACCTGCTGGCGGATGCGAACGGAGAACTGTACAGCGTGGAAGTTTCGGCAAGAAAATTCGCCCTGTTGTACGGCGAAGATGGGTCGATGGTGCATACCAACCATTTTTTGACCTGGGAAATGCAGCAGGTGGAGAGCGAACCGGACGAACTGGTGGCCACGCGGGTGCGTTATCACCGCGCATGGCGGCTGCTGCACGAAACGGAACAGCACACGCTGGAGACGCTGAAAGCCATCCAGCGCGATCATGTGAATTATCCGGATTCAATCTGTAATCATGATGATACAGCGTTGGACCCTTTAGACCGTGAAAAAACGATCACGGCCTTGATTATGGATCTGACGGAATTGAAGATGTACGCTACCTGGGGCAACCCGTGTGAGAATGAATACCAGGAATTTTCTCTGAACGCCTGAAACTGACGTTTGGAGGACCAATTATCCATGAAAGAAGGGCACAGATGGTTGCTGATATTGAGATTGTTTTGCGCTTACTGGCAGCAGCAGGGTTGGGGGCGTTGGTGGGGTTTGAACGCGAGCGGCAAAACCAGCCGGCGGGGCTGCGCACCCATATTGTGGTGGTGATGGGCGCTTCGCTGGCGATGAGTCTTTCGATCAACCTGGCTATGCAGTTTCGTGAATTTGCGCCCAACGGCGACCCGGCACGGCTGGCAGCGCAGGTGATTTCGGGTATCGGCTTTTTGGGAGCGGGGGCCATTCTGCGTTTTGGAGCCTCGGTGAAAGGGCTGACCACGGCGGCGTCGCTGTGGACCATGGCGATTGTGGGCCTGGTGGTGGGCGCGGGGTATTATATCCCAGCGCTGGGAGCCACGGTGACTCTTTTGGTGGTGCTCTCCCTGTTAAACGTGTTTGAGACGCGTTTCGTGCGCCCGCGGTTGGTGGTGGCGCTGACCCTGACGGTGGATTACCGCCCGGGGATTGAGCAGGAAATTCGGGCGATCTTAACGCACTTTGCAACCGGCAACGAGCCGTTCACCATCAGCAAGCATGTGCGCACCAAACGCATAAAGATCGAAACTGTGTTCAAGCTGAAAGACGGCAAACAGTTGGATGAGGTGGCGGAAGAACTTTCGAATGTCAGCGGGGTGCGGGTGATTAAGACCGCGCCTTAGAGGGACAAACAGCCCCCGCCCGCGGCGCGGAAGCAGTGCACCTCATCGCCGTCGCGCAGAGGGGTTGATAGATCGCGTTGGACGCGCCCATTAACGGCGCAGGTGACATGGCGGTCTAAGTTCAGCTGGGCCAAAACATCGCGGAGAGCTGCGCCTTCGGGAAGGGTCAGCACAGCCCGACCGCGCGCCTGGGGGGGCAGCTTTTCACGTAAGACGGCATGAAGAACGACCTGAATTTGCATGGCGCACCGTAATTGTGATTAAAATATAGCATCAAAATTCACCGCGGGCGTGCGAAAACACGCCTGCGCTTTTATCGGCAGGAGCGAAAGGGCGGCGGAAGGCATGGAGAAAGCGGCTGAAGAAGAAAAACCGCGCAAGCGCAGCCTGGGGGCGCGGCTGGGCTGGACGCGCGCCAGCTATGCCCTGTTGAGCGTGTTTATGGTGCTCATTTTCTTGATAGGGTATGTGTGGTGGCCGCTGCTGCAGGCCTATCTGGACACCTACAATCCCGATTATCCGTTTTGGGTGCAGTTCGACTGGCTGCTGCTGGGGATTTTCCTGGCGATGACGTTGCTGATCATGGCCAACGCGCATTTGGGCAAGGATTTCCCTATCTTTGCCATTGGGTTGGCGGGCGGGTTGGTGATTGAAAGCTGGGGGACGCAGACCAGCCTGTGGACGTATTACACGGCGGAGCGTCCGCCGCTGTGGATTATCCCGGCCTGGCCGATCGCCAGCCTGTCTATTGACCGGCTGTACCGCCTGCTGGCGCGCTGGACGAAGAATTGGCCGGAGGGTGTGTTCCGCTGGGGCTATTGGGCGGTGTTTGGCATTTTCCTGGGGCTGATGGTGATCTTTGTAGCGCCCACCCTAAATCGTTCGCTGACGGTGATGGCCCTGGTGCTGTGCGTGTTCCTGATCCTCACGCCGGTAGACCGGCGCGCGATGGTGCTGGTGTTCGCGGCGGGGGCGGGCTTGGGTTACTTTTTGGAGCGCTGGGGCACCACGCGCGAATGCTGGACGTATTACACCCGGCAAACCCCGCCGTTTTTCGCCGTCTTGGCGCACGGGATGGCGGCGGTGGCGTTTTGGCGGGTGCTGCGGTTGTATGAACTCTTTTGGCCGCGGGTGAAGGCCCTGCTGGGGCGGCGCGCCCCAGAGCGAGAAACGGCCTAATCCCCGGCGGGGAAATAGACGCGCGGGATGCGCGGGTGGATCAGGCACACGCCGGAATAGCTGGAACGCCAACGGTTGCGCAGCTCTTCCACGGTGATTTGCTCCGAACCTTGCCGGCCCAGCAGCACGACCTCATCCCCGGCGGCTGCGGGGGCGGGCAGGGAGACCATGGAGAGATCCATACAGTTGAGGCCCACCACGCGGGCGCGCCGACCGCCGACCAACACCTGATTATCCTCCGAACGGCGGTAGCCGTCGCCGTGGCCCACGGGCAGCACGCCGATGCGTTCGCCTTCAGAACACCGGTAGCGCGCGCCGTAAGAGACCGTCCAACCGGCTGGCATGGTTTTGACCGACAGCAGGCGGGCTTTCCAGGTCATGGCGGGGCGCAGGGAGGCGATCCACGGGGCAGGGAGTTCCTGGGTGATACCGTAGAGGATGCCGCCCGCGCGCACCAGATTGAAGCGAGCTTCGGGAACCAGGGCGATGGCAGCGGAGTTGGAGAGGTGAATCCAGGTGGGGTTGGCCCCTGCGGCGCGCACGGCGGCCACAGCGGCCTCGAAGCGGCTGATTTGCAGGTTGGTGAGGGCGGGGTCATCCCCGGCGCTGGCCAGATGGCTGAACACGCCGTCCAAACGCACCCAGGGCGACCCCTGGGCAAGGGCGGCAAATGCCCCGGCCTCGTGGGGAAAAACGCCCAGGCGGCCCATACCCGTATCCACCTTCAGGTGGACGAGGGCGGGGGTTTGCAGGGCGGCGGCGCGCTGCTGGGCGGCCTGGAGCAGTTCCAGGCTGCCGACGGCGATGGTGACCTGGGCGGCGATGGCGGCGTCTAACTGTTCCGGGATGAGGCTGCCCACCAGCAGAATGGGGGCCTGGATTCCGGCGCGGCGCAGAACCAGGGCCTCTTCTACACGCACCACGCCCAGCCACAGGCCGCCGGACTTGAGGAAGGTTTCCGCCACGGGCACCGCCCCGTGACCGTAGCCGTCACTTTTGATCACGGCCATCAGAGGAACCCCGGCCGCCTGAGCGATGACGCGGGTGTTGTGGGCCACGGCGGACAGGTCAATTTCGAGCCAGGATGTGGGGGGAGGGTTTGGAATCATGGGAGCGCACCGGGGTTCAAGCGGGGATGGGTTTATTGTATCGCAAATGATGGGAAGGGCGGCCGATTTTGCATCCGCAGGCCGGCGGGGTATAATCAAGCCTGTGAAGCAGGTATTCTTTTTTTGGGAGGCAAGCGCAAATGACCCATACGCACGGTTTTGAGCTGCTGCGAGAAGAAGCGATTGAAGAATTGAACGCCGTGGGGCGATTTTACCGTCATATTAAAACGGGCGCGGAAGTGCTGACGATTCAAAACGATGACGAGAACAAGGTGTTTGGCATCACCTTTCGCACGCCGCCGCCGGATTCGAGCGGGGTAGCGCACATCATGGAACATTCGGTGCTGTGCGGTTCGCGCAAGTACGCGGTGCGGGAGCCGTTTGTGGAATTGATGAAAGGCTCGCTGAACACCTTTCTGAACGCCATGACCTACCCCGACAAAACCACCTATCCGGTGGCCAGCGCCAATTTGCAGGATTTTTACAATCTGGTGGATGTGTATCTGGACGCGGTGCTCTTCCCAAACTTAACTCCGTCCACGCTGATGCAGGAGGGCTGGCATTATGAGGTGGAAGAGGACGGCACGCTGAGCTATAAGGGGGTGGTGTTCAACGAGATGAAGGGGGCCTATTCGTCCCCGGATGGGGTGTTGGACGAGGTCAGCCAGCATGCGGTTTTTCCGGAGGCTATTTACGGCTTCGACAGCGGCGGCGACCCGACGGCCATCCCTGGGCTGACCTGGGAACAGTTTGAGGGCTTTCACCGGCGCTTTTACCACCCATCCAACGCGCGCATTTTCTTTTACGGCGACGACCCCGAAGAGCGCCGTCTGGAAAAACTAGCTGAGTTTTTGAACGAGTTTGATTGGCAGGCTGTGGACAGCCAGATTGCCCCGCAGACGCGCTTTGCACAGCCCCGACGGCTGGTGCAGGGCTATGAGGCTGCCGAGGATGAAAACAAACGCATGCTGACGGTGAACTGGATGCTGCCGGAGGCGCTGAAAACGCCGCAGGGCATGGTGGATTTGGCCGTGTTGGAGCGGGCGCTGACCGGCACCCCCGCCGACCCGCTCTACCGCGCTTTGATCGAATCGGGCTTAGGCGAAGATTTGACCGGCCGCGGGCTGGACATGGGCCTGCGCCAGCCGTTTTATTCGGTAGGGCTGAAAGGGGTCAGCGCCGAAAATGTGGATGCAGTGGAGACGTTGATTTTGGATACGCTGCGCCGGTTGGCAGAAGAGGGTTTTGATGCTGATACCGTGGGTGCGGCCTTGAACAGCGTGGAATTTGCGCTGCGTGAAAACAACACCGGCTCCTATCCGCGCGGATTGGCGGTGATGCTGCGCGCGATGGATCTGTGGCTGTATGGGGAAGACCCCTTTGGGGCGCTGCGGCTGGAAGCTCCGCTGGCAGCCCTCAAGGCGCGGCTGGCGCAGGGGGAGCGTGTGCTGGAAGGCCTGACGCGGGAATTGTTCGTGGATAACCCCCACCGCGTGACGGTGATTTTGGAACCGGACGCCCATCTGGCAGATCGCCGCGCGCAGGATGAACGCGCGCGGTTGGACCGGGCGGCGGCGGGCATGGACGCGGATGCGCTGGCGGCGGTTGCGGCCGCGGCGGAGGAATTGCAGCGCCGTCAGGAGACCCCCGACAGCCCCGAGGCGCTGGCGGCCATCCCCACCCTGAAATTGAGCGACCTGGAGCCGCTGGCCAAGAAGATCCCCGGCGAGCTGAGCGCGGTGGGCGAGGGGCAGCTGCTGTACCACGACCTGTTCACCAACGGCATTTTGTATTTTGACGTGGGTTTTGATCTGCACCAGCTGCCGCAGGAATGGCTGCCGTTTGTGCCGCTGTTTGGGCGGGCGCTGACCGAGATGGGTACCCAACGCGAGAGCTATGTGCAGCTCTTGCAGCGCATTGGACGCAGCACCGGCGGCGTGCACACCCAGGTGCTGCTTTCGGCGCGGCCTGGGGGCGGCCCGGCGGCAGCCTGGCTGTTCCTGCGCGGCAAGGTGATGGCCGAACGCAGCGCCGAGCTGCTGGATATTTTGCGGGATGTGCTCACCGAGGTCAATTTTGACAACCGCGAGCGTTTCCGTCAGATGGTGCTGGAGGCGCGGGCTTCGCTGGAGGGGCGGCTGGCGGATGTGGGCCACCGCGTGGTGAATTCCCGCCTGCGGGCGCGTTTTGATGAAGCGGGCTGGGTTTCAGAGACGATAGGGGGCGTGAGCTGGCTGTTCTTCCTGCGCGAGCTGACCGAACGGCTGGAGCGCGACTGGACGGGCGTGTTGGCGGTGTTGGAAGGCATGCGCGAACGGCTGCTGCACGGGCGGGGCATGATGAGCAACGTGACCCTGGAAGCGGCGCGCTGGGGCGGGCTGCGCCCGGCGGTGGAAGATTTCCTGAATGGGCTGCCGCTGCGCGAATTACGCGCGGAAAGCTGGCAGCCGCCGGTGTATCCGGCCAACGAGGGCCTGGCCATTCCGGCTCAGGTGAACTATGTGGGTGCGGCGGCAAACCTGTTTGCGCACGGCTACACCTGGCAAGGTTCCACCCTGGCGGTGCTGCAGTACCTCAACGCCACCTGGATGTGGGAAAAGGTGCGCGTGCAGGGCGGGGCCTACGGCGGCTTTGCCTCCTTTGACCCCTATTCGGGGGTGTTCTCGCTGCTTTCCTACCGCGATCCTAATCTCAAGGCCACTTTGGATATCTACCGGCGCACGCCGGAGTTCTTGAAAAATTTGGCGTTGGACGAGGCCGAGCGGGTGAAGGCCATCATTGGGGCGGCAGGGGATTTGGACGCGTACCAACTGCCGGACGCCAAAGGCTACACCGGCCTGGTGCGGCATTTGCTGGGGGTGAGCGATGAACTGCGTCAGCGCATCCGCGACGGGCTGCTGAACAGCAGTCCGCAGGATTTCCAGGCGTTTGGCGCGCTGTTGGAACAGGCCCTGGCGGACACGCCGGTGGTGGTGATGGGGGCGGGAGACGCACTGGAGGAGGCCGGACTGCCTGTTTTGCGTGTGCTCTAGGGTAGGCCGGGAAAGCGAGGAGACATGGCAACCAAGATACCGCGGGCAGCCTATGCGTTTTTGAACGGATCGGCGACCTGGGCCTGCCGTTTTCCAGAGGACTGCGGCGTGGAAGGCGTGGAGGTGCTTGCAGAGGGCGCGGTGTTTGACACGCCCTACGGCAAGACCGTGCCGCTGAAAGTGGTGCGGTTGGGCGGTGAGAAGCCCAAGGACGCCCTGGTGATCCCCATGCACGGCTGGCACCTGAACGCGCCGCACATTACCCACCAGCAGAGCAGCGATCAGGTGTTCTGGCTGATGCGCGAAGCAGGCGTGAAGAAGATCCTCTCGGATGCGGGGGTGGGTGGCCTGAACCCGCTGCTGGAAATTGGGGATGTGATCCTGCCGGACGACTTCATTGAGGCGCGCACGCGGCGAGCGGAAACCTTTGGCGGCCAGGATATGCGCATGGGCGCGCCTTTCTGCGGCGGGCTGCGCGAGGCGCTTTTGGAAGAGGCGCGCAAGGTGTTCCCGCGGGTGATGCGGCGGGGCACCACGGTGGTGACGGAGGGGCCGCGTTTTGCCACCCGCGCCGAAGTGCACATGCTGCGCGCCTGGGGCGGGGATATCGTGGGGCAGAGCGTGACACCGGACGTGACCTATGCGCGGGCCATCGGCGCGTGCATCGCGGTGCTGAATCTGGTGGCGTACCTGGCGGAAGACTCCGGCTCGGACTGGCCGGAGGCGCAGCTGCGCGAGTTTTATAATCACAACGCGCCGCGGGTGGGGCGGGTGCTGATTGAAGCCATGCGGCGGGCCGACAGCGCTGAGCCTTGCCCCAGCTGCGGCTGGCAGAGCGGGGGCCCTGCGCGCTGGATGGACAATCGTTAGTCGAAACAGGGAAAAAAGAGCGGGGCAGCCGAGGTGATTTTTCGCACCGGCTGCCCCGTTTTTGTTCTTAGGGCGTGGGCTGCAGCACGTCAGGGATGGTGTCATCCAACTGGGAGAGCAAGTCGGGGATCTGCTCGGCGGTGAGGTTAGCCTGGAAAAGCTGCCAGGCGGCGTCCTGCAATACGAACTGGGTGCGTGCCCAATCGCCGGAGCGGGGGGCGGGGCGAGCCTGGGGGATCCATTGTGCGGCGGCGGCCCATTGGGGATGGCTGGCGGCGTAATCCTGCATCAGGTCGAGGGCGGCCTGCGAAACCGGCCAGGCGGCTGCGGTTTGGGCCAGGCGCGCCTGGTGGCGGGGCAGGCTGAGCCAGCGGATGAAGAGCCAGGCGCCCAACTGCTCTTCGGGCTTGGCCAGGCTGACGGCGTAGGAGTGGCCGGAGGCGATCACCAGCGGGTCAGCGGCGACAGCAGGGAAGGGCAGCACCGTCCAGCTGTCGTTGGGGTTCAGGCGGGTCTGAATGCGCTCCTGACGGGGCAGATCCTGCAGGGAAGCCGTGTAGAGCAGGGTACGGCGGGTGCTGAAATATTCCTGCGGTTCCGGCTGGCGGCTGTTCCAGGCGCAGGTGCGGTCAAACAGGCCGCGCAGGTAGGCGAAGGCGTCGCGGTTGGAAGCGGTGTTAAAGGAATAGGCGCGGCCGCCCATCTGGGCGGGGTCTTCACCAAAAGCGGCCAGGAAAGTGAGGATGGTATAGGGGTCGTTGTCCACAATCCAGCCGCCGGTGCCGTCATTGGCACGGTCGGCGTCGGCCAAATTGGCCTGCAGGGCGGCGCACAGCTGGAGCTCCAGCTCTTTTTCATTGGCAGGCGGAGCGGCAAAGCCCAGTTCTTCGGCCCAGGTCTGGTTGTAGACCATCAGGCGGGTGGTGCGCAGGGCGGGCAGAGCCAGTTGGCGCGTACCGTCCGCGGCGGAGTCTGCTTCCCAAAAATTGGGGAAGAAGCTGGCGCGTTCCTCGGCGGTCAGGCCCCAATTGGGATCTTGCATGTAGTCGTTGAGGTCGGCGAAGGTAGGCTGGGCGGCTTCCCAGGCGGCCAACTGCGCGCTTTCGGCGGCCAAAATTTGAGGCAGGGAGCCGTCCTGGCGGGCTTCGGCCGCGGCCTGATTCATCAGCCCTGCGCTGCCGGGGGCCTGGAGTTTGACATGCAGCCCCCAGACGTTGGTCTGGTTAAATTCATCCGTCAGGGACGCCAGGGCCGCCGCGGAATCGGCGTAAAACGGGTGCATGAAGGTGATTTGCAGCCCGCGCAGACTTTCGGCGGCGCATTTGACCCCCTGGTATTACCGCCTGACGCATACCCGCCCGCGCTTTACGCCCTATTCGCTGGAGACGGTGCAGAGCAATTCGGAAATCAGCAACCAGCGCGCCCGCCGTGAGCTGGGCT
>NZ_LGCM01000039.1 GCF_001306035.1 Levilinea saccharolytica | reverse complement strand
GGATCGTCGTGATCTGAGTATCTTTCAAATTGGATTGCGTTATATTGATCGTCAACTTCTCAACTCGCTTCCATTTCGGATTTTGCTATGTTCTTACTGTTGATTTTTCAAACTGTCAGGTGGCTAGTAATATTTTTAGGTTTGTTTGTCGCGGTTTGAGTGGGGTCATCAGGTAGTTATGCGGTACAGCTTGCTTTTTTGGCTAGTGCGGATTAAGGGTGGTGAATCAAATGCGCAAATCATCAATCGTCGTGCGGTTCTTTTACGAAGATAAGAAAAACGAATGATCTTAATCGAAAAACGTTCGATGTATTAACACTGAACTGCATATATTTGCGCTTAACCATCCAATTGTTGTAACTGAGTTTATGTGGGGATTACATGTTGGTATTGAGCGGATATAGCATTTTTTCTAATCGGAGGGTTTCAGATATCCAAGCATAATTGCAATATAGCATACTTTGTTGGCCTGGCTATACGGTAAAGATGCAGAATATCAGAAATCCGGATAATAAATAGTTAGTCCGTCCCTTGCACAACAAGAACGCAATCAATAAGGATACGCAATGAATGAAAATGACGATACGAAACTATTATATAAAATTCCTATCATTATTTATATTCTGACAGCAATTGTATTTCTTCTCATATTTTGTATTTGCATTATCCTTGTTCTATTCTTAGTTTTTGGACAGCAATTAATCTACATTCTATAGGATGGGCAACATGAAAAATAATCACGCTATATCAATTATGCTAATTGCATTCATCTTGGCTGGTTGCGGTACGCCAGCAGGAAACAATGCATATATTACGCCACAACAAATTAGCGAGCCGAAAATAGCAGATATAACGCCAACCTTTGAAATTCAAATAGAACGAGTAAATAATTGCGATGGTGCAAATCCAACTTACAACGTAAGTTATAAAACTATTGAAACGCAAAAAGCAACGTTTGAAGTAACTGTAGGTGCAGGTGGATTAGTAACTGGTACTCCTGTTCCAACAGCATTGGAAGTTCAGTTAGAGGCAAAAATAACAGCCGCCCTTGCCAAAGATTATGGCTTAACGACTGAAAAAAATCATGACTTGACATTAGATAACCCTCAAGGTACCTTTGTTGAGCATACGATTGAATGGAAAGTTACACGGGTAAAAGGGCTTATTGAAGTAATTTACGGAGATGGTATAGCGCAAGTTATATTCGACAAAATCGCAAATGTTGACTTACATAACCGCACAAGCCAATCTCTTGGTTGCAACGGTGTAGGTCAAATGCCTGCTTCGACAAACACTAGCGTCGTACCAATTGCAACTTTAGAAACAGAGCCACCTCCCACAAAAGTATCACAATCTTCTACTCAGCCATCTTCTGGCTCAGAAATGACTCCTATCAGAGAGCATTATTCGGTTCAAGTAGGCACTGGAATCTTTGAAAATGGGACGTTTTCAGATGGACTTGCCCCTTACAGTGAAAGTTGGTTATGGGATAACAAGCATTCCAAAGTACAAAGAATCCGAAGGGAAGAACAGCCAAGCGGCTGTGACGTATCGCGCTACAATACAAACCTTGTATGGATTTCAGGTTCATCGGGTATGGAATTTACAGTAAATGGCGAAGTAGTTGGAACTTATCAGGCGGCTGATGACGCACACGGTTATATCTTTGAGTATCCAATCAAAATGGGAGATAAACTTTGTGCTATGAAATTCAAACCCATAGGCTTTTCAATTTTTCTTGGAACAGACATTTATTATCATTATGATAGTTACTGCTATCGTGGCAACTGTTAAAGACAAAAAACGGGCTAACAAAGCGTGCAGCGGATGGTGGGGGCCCCGCGGCTAACAGGCTTTTTTCTACTTTCGGGCTTTTTTCTGCTCTCGGAGTTTTGTCTCGTCCCACCCATCCGCCGCTACCGCAAGCCGTTGGGCGTTTCAAGATAGAGAAGGTTCAACGTTTTACATCCGCTTCTAAAATTAATAAGAATTGCCCAAAAAAACAAACTGGAGGAAAATTTCATGGCATCAGACAATACGTTCGAATGGTTAGATTTTCCCGATGAAGGATTTATGGGGGGTGAATGGGGTTGGGGGCACACAATAGGATGTTTTTTCGCCACTTGCTTGTATGTAGTGCCGGGGATAATATTTCTGATTTGGAAACCAATTGCCAGAGCAAATTATCTTGCAAAACAAGAGGAAGTAAAAAAGAATCACGAGATTGCTTTTGAGCGAACAGGCTGCGATTATCTCTACAGTGCACTTCATTTAGGTGGTCATCCTCGCCTCCCTTATCAAAATCGTGTACTTATAGGCATAAAAGAACGCTCTATAATATTTTATTCATACTCGCTGGAAGAGTTGCATAACTTACCTCTTGAAATGGTAAATGTTGCTGTAAAGACAACCCAGACTGTTAGTGGCGGTTCATATGTAACCACATCAAATGTATACACATTGCTTTGGCGAGAGACTATAAATGGAAAAGTATTTGACACAGAGTTTAATATGACCCCCTATTCTCCAGAATCTTTCGTTGACACGATAAATAAATTATCTGTTTAATAAAAAACGAAAGCAAAAAGTGTGAGTTGTGTTTTTCAGGTAGCCAGTCTTGCAAAACATAAGATATATTCTTAGGACTCATCCCTAACACTCTGATCAGCACGGGCGTATGAGCTGCACATAGAAGTCATATGCTTTGCAGCAGGCATATTCTGGACAACATCCTTGGAACCAAGTCCCTCTCCCAGCCTCTCCCCAAGGGGAGAGGGGTGACTTTGAAAACTCGCCTTGATATACTTGGATGTGGAAATTTACAGGACCAAACCTGACATCACAGAACCTACAGCCTCATCATTTGCTTCCACCGGTTTTCTCCTCTCCCCACAGGGGAGAGGCCGGGTGAGGGGAAATTCCGGCTGAGGGGGTCTTCCATGCCTCACGCATCTCCGAAAATGATCCAACGCGCGCGCGAACTGCGCCAACGGCAAACCCCCGCCGAAGCCCGGCTGTGGCAGGCGCTGCGCAGCCGGCAGGCCAACGGGCTGAAGTTCCGCCGCCAGCACCCCATCGGCCCCTTTATCGCCGATTTTTACTGCGCCCAGGCCCGCCTGGTGATCGAAATTGACGGCGATTCCCATGCCGATCAGGTGGAATATGACCAGGCACGCACTGCCTGGCTGGAAAGCCAGGGGTACCGCGTGCTGCGCTATACCAATTCAGAAGTGCAGGAAAATATCACCGCGGTGCTTGAAAATATCGTGGAGTGCTGTCAGCACTCCCCTTATTCCCCCGCGGACGAATCCTCTGGCCGCCGCTCCTCCCGCGCCACCTCCACCAGGCCGCGGCGCACGATCAGCCCGATAGAGACCAGGAAGTAGCCGCTTAGCAGGGCCGCCTGGAACAGGTAGCCCAGGGGGCGGGCCAGGGCAAACATCAGCACGGTTTTCACCGCGCCGGTCAGGGCGGCCACCTTCAGGGGGTAATTGGGCAGGCCCAGGGCCAGCAGCAAGGGCCGGTTCCAGAAGAAGATGTTGGCCGCGCCGTACCCCACCAGCAAAATCAGCATGGCCCCGAAGGACGGCAGATACGCGCCGTCCTTGAGCCACACCAGCAGCCACGGCCCCAGCGTCACCAGGCCCAGGGCGCAGGCCGTGGTCCACAGCCCGGCGATCCAGGTGGTGCGAGAGAGCAGGCGGCGCAGGGTGGGCCAGTCGCGGCGGGCCACCGAGCGGGTGATATCTGGGAAGGTGGTGGAGATGAAGGGGGTGATGGGCATCAGGATCAGGCTCATCATCGCCAGGGCGAATTTGTAATAGCCCGCGGCGGCGTTGTTGAAGAACAACCCCACCCACAGCACTTCGCTGTCGCGGATGACCAGATTGATGGTGCCGCTCAAGTTGGTGCTGAGGGCAAAGCGCGCCACCCCGCGCCAGCCGGAAAGCGTGCGCAGCGGGGAGCGCAGCCAACCCGCGCCCAGGTGTTGGGGCGCGCGCCGCAGGGCCAGCAGGGTCAGCCCCAGGCCGTTGATGGTTTTGCCCGCCAGGTAGGCGTTCAGCACCTCCACCAGCCCGCCGCCGGTGAAATAGGCTGCGGTGATCCAGGCGGCGGTCACCAGGGACTGCAGCACGTTCACCACGGCCTGCCCGCGGTAGTGCGACCCCAACTGCAGCACGGCGGTGGCTGTCTCCGCCACCAGGTTGGCCAGCAGGGCCAGCCCGTAATAGGCAATCAGTGGGGCGGCGGCGGGGTTTTTGATGAACACCTGGGCGGCCCAGGGGGACAGTAGAATCAGAATGGCGTAGGCCGCCAGCGAGGTGACCGCCTCGCTCAGCCCGGCGGCCTTGACCACCGCCGCGGCCTGGGTGCGCTCCCCCCGTTCCAGGGCGCTGCCCGCGTAGCGGATGACCACTTCACCCATGCGGAAAGACAGCAGGCGGTTGACGCTGGTGGCAAACAGAATCAAAATGCCCAGCGCACCGTAGTCGCTGGGGCCCAACAGCACCGCCGCCAAAATGCCCTGCACCGAGGTGAGGACCATGGCGATGGTGCTGCTGCTGAACAGGTAGCCGCTGTTGCGGATGACCGCCCCTAACAGGCGGTCATCCTTCCAGGCGGATAGGGTCTTGCGAAAATTCATGCCGTGATGACTTGCGAAGTCCAGGCGCGTTCCTGCATGTACCAATCCACCAGGCTGCGCATGCCTTCCTGAAGGTTCACCTGCGGTTCCCAGCCCAACAGGCGGCGGGCCTTGCTGACGTCCGCCCAGTTGGTGAGCATGTCGGCGGGGTGCAGGGGCAGATGGGTCACATCCGCCTTGCGGCCGATCATCTCTTCCAGGGAGCGGATCATCTCGTTCATGGTGATGGTCTCGTGCCCGCCCAGGTTGATGATCTCATATCCCACCGGCTTGAGGCCCAGGATCGTGCCGCGGGCGATGTCGTCCACGTAGGTGAAGCCGCGCGACTGCTCGCCGTCGCCGTTGAGGCGCACCGGCCGGCCTTCGCTGATCCACTGCACAAAGCGGAACATAACCATGTCCGGGCGTCCGGCAGGACCGTACACGGTGAAATAGCGGAAGATGGTCACATCTATGCCGTTCAGGTAATGGTAGGCGTGGCACATGGCCTCAGCGCCTTTTTTGCTGGCGGCGTAGGGCTGCAAGGGGCGGTCGGAGCTGGCGGTTTCGGGGGTGGGGTAGGGGGCGTCCGCGCCGTAAATGGAGGAGGTGGAGGCCAGGACGAACTTCTTCACCCCGTACTGGCGGCAGCTTTCCAGCAGGTTGAGCGTGCCGGTGGTGTTGGTGGACAGGAACACCCAGGGATTTTCCACGCTGGCGCGCACCCCGGCGCGGGCGGCCAGGTTAATCACCCCGTCCAGGGGGGCGCTGTGCGCGAAGACCTGCTGCACCGCGCTCATCTCGCTGATGTCCACAGGGTGGTAATGAAAATTCGCGTGCGGGGTCAGACGCGCCAGACGGTATTCTTTCAGGCGCACATCATAAGCGTCGCACAGGTTGTCCACGCCTTCCACACTGTGCCCGTCGGCCAGCAGCATTTCCACAACGCGCGCACCGATGAAACCGGCCGCACCGGTGACCAGATAGTGGCCCATGATTATAACCTCACAACTTTGGGATGCGTGCGGCCGCGCTCGCCCAGGGCGTTGCGCGTGTCCACGATGAGTTTGGCGTTTTCCAGAATGGCGTCGTAGTCGTAGGCTTTGTGGTTGGTGATGATCACCA
Organism: Levilinea saccharolytica; assembly: GCF_001306035.1. Taxonomy (GTDB): domain Bacteria; phylum Chloroflexota; class Anaerolineae; order Anaerolineales; family Anaerolineaceae; genus Levilinea; species Levilinea saccharolytica. The sequence continues at coordinate 237,441 of NZ_LGCM01000039.1, read as the reverse complement.
CGCAGTCGGCCGCGCGCACCTCGGTCATCAGGTCGCTGACGGCCGTCATGGCCAGGCCTTCGTGATCGAAGTGGGGGATAAAGGGGTCGTGATATTTCACGTGCGCGCCCTTTTGCTCCAACAGGCCGATCACATCCAGCGCGGGCGATTCGCGCAGGTCGTCAATGTCGGGCTTGTAGGCCACACCCAACACCAGCACCGCGCTGCCCTTGAGGGCTTTGCTGTGCTCGTTGAGTGCGTCCTGCACCTTGGTGACGGCGAAGCGCGGCATGCCGGTGTTGATTTCGGAGGCCAGCTCGATGAAGCGCGCCGTGTATTTGAGGGATTTGAGCTTCCAAGACAGGTACAGCGGGTCAATGGGGATGCAGTGCCCGCCCAGGCCGGGGCCGGGGGTGAACTTCATGAAGCCGAAGGGCTTGGTGGCGGCGGCGTCAATCACTTCCCACACATCCACGCCCAGCCGGTCGCACATGATGGCCAGCTCGTTGACCATGGCGATGTTGATCATGCGGAAGGTGTTTTCCAGCAGCTTGGCCATCTCGGCCACTTCGGTGGAAGACACGCGCACCACGGTTTCCAGCGCCTGGCGGTACCAGGCCACCGACACATCGCAGCAGGCCTCGGTGATACCGCCCACCACCTTGGGGGTGTTGTAGGTGGTCCAATCCGTGCGGCCGGGGTCCACGCGCTCGGGCGAGAAGGCCAGGAAGAAATCTTCACCGGCTTTCAACCCACTGGCTTCCAGGCGCGAGAGCACCATTTCGCGCGTGGTGCCGGGGTAGGTGCTGGATTCCAGCACCACCACCATGCCGCGGTGCATGTAGGGGAAGAGAGCCTCGGTGGCCGAGACGATGAACGACAGGTCGGGGTCGCCGGTTTTGCGCAGGGGGGTGGGCACGCAGATGCTGACCGCCTGAGCGCGGGAGAGGGCGGCAAAATCGGTGGTGGCCTCCAGGCGGCCTTCGCGCACGTAGCGGGCGACCTGCTCGGTGGGCACATCCATCACGTAGCTTTCGCCGCGCTGGATCATATCCACTTTTTCGGCGACGGGGTCAATGCCGATCACATGGTAGCCCGCTTCGGCCATCACGGCGGCCAGGGGCAGGCCCACGTAGCCCAGGCCCAAAATGGCGACGGTGGCGGTTTTGTTTTCTAACTGTTGAACAAGCTGGGACTGCACAGAATTTGACATAGGTTCCTCGATTATGGGCGCCGCAGCGCGAGTGAATTGCCCCCAGGCGGGGATCAGAACAGGCTCAATTGGGTCTCAGCCTCGGTTCCTTTCTTCGGTGGTACAGAAGGCTTTTGCGGGCCGGGCTGCATCTGCAAATATCCCGGCAGGCGGGCAAAATCGGCTTCCAGATCGGGGCGCAGCTTGGGCTGGTGCAGGGCGGCGGCGGGGTGGTACATGGGCACGATCATGCACCCATCATCTACCCAGCGCGGCTGGCCGTGGATTTCGCTGATGCGCGCGTTGGGCAAAAAACGCGCCATCGAAAAGCGCCCCAGGGTGACGATCACCCGCGGATGGATGATTTCCAACTGCTGCTCAAGCATGGCGCTGCATGCGCTCAATTCCTCCGGCAGCGGGTCGCGGTTGCCCGGTGGGCGGCATTTGACCACGTTGGTGATGAACACCTCGGTGCGCTTCAGCCCCGCCAGGGCCAACAGCTCATCCAAGAATTTTCCGGCCTGCCCCACAAACGGCCGGCCCTGCTCGTTTTCGTGAAACCCCGGACCTTCACCGATCAGCATGACCTGCGCGTCAGCCGGGCCTTCGCCGGGCACAGACCGCTTGCGGGAGAAGTGCAGGGCACAGCGGGTGCATACGGATACCGCTTGGGCAACTTCGCGCAGGGCGACTTCGGGCTGCATGGGTGCTCCTTCCGGTCAGAATGGATTTATTTTACCCCACATGTTCTGTGAAGGGGGAAGAGGGAAATTTCTCATTTTGATCCGCATCAAATTATGATACACTTTGTGCCGCAAGTTTTGATCCTGCTGTGGAGGAATGCTTCAATGACCAAGCGCGATGTTTATCCTGTTGAAATCGCCGGGGTGCAGCGTGATTTGCGCCTGTTCCAGGTGAAACCTGGGCTGCGGATTGCTATTTTGAATATTTTGGGCGACACCGAGCTGGTGGGCGCCTGTGCAGCGGCTCTGGCTGAAAAACTCAAGCCGGTGGTGTACGATGTGATCGTCACGGCGGAATCAAAGAGCATCCCGCTGGCGCACCAGCTTTCGGTGGTCACCGGCAAGCCCTATGTGATCCTGCGCAAAGCCTACAAGCCCTACATGGGCCAGGCCCTGCAGGCACAGACCCTGTCCATCACCACCGGCGAGCCGCAGACCCTGTACCTGGACGAGAAAGACCTGATGCTGCTGCAAGGCAAAAAGGTCATCATCCTGGATGACGTCATCAGCACCGGCTCCACCCTGCAGGGCATGCGCCTGCTGATGAATAAGGCCAACGCAGAGGTCAGCGGCGAGGCGGCCATCTTCACCGAGGGCGAGCGCGCCAAATGGGCCAACATCATCTCGCTGGGTCATCTGCCGGTGTTCAGCGACTGAACCTGCGCTCCATAGAAAAAATATCAACACAAACTCCCCCAGAGCGAACCTGGGGGAGTTTTTTGATTGGTGAAATTCGCTGGGGTTAGCGCGAAACCTGAATGGATTCCAGCATGGCGTTCAGGGCGGCCAGGCTGGGGGTGAAGCTGGCGTCGTCCTGGGCCGCAAGGGCTTCTTCGGTGCTGGCCACATAGTTGGTGAAGCCCTCTGCGAAGGCGTCCCAATCGGTGATGCCCGCCGCGTCCCCGTTGACGGGCAGCGAAGGGTGGTTAACAGGCAGCACCGCCGACACCCAGAAACGCCCGTCGTTGGTCAGCCCCTGGAACATGTAAAACAGACTTTCGTTGTTGATCGGCCAGAAGGATTGGCCGTATTGGGTCAAAAAGGCCACCCCGCGCCCGTTTTGGAAGTTCAGATAGCGAACTTTGGCCTGCATCATCTGCCCGGCGTTCCACAGCGGCAGCGAAGGGATCGCTTCGGGGCTGGCGGGCTGGGTGTTCAGCACGGCGGTCAAATTGGCGACCATCTCCGGAATGTACTCGTTCATCTGCGCGTAGGCTTCGATGGGATAAATGCGCACAGCCGGGGTGTGGAACTGGCCGGAGAGGGCGTAGCCTTCCAGCGTGAACTGGATCATCTCGGGGGTCTGTTCCCAGGGGGGCAGGTCGGCCCCAGCGGCGGCCGGGAGGGTTTCGGGGCGGGCGCTGGCGGTCACGCCGTCCTCCCAGGAGAAGGACACACCCTGATAGCTGATATCCGGCACGGGGGCGGCTTCGGTGGGCGGGACGGCGGTGTCCGTTGGCGTTGCCGGGGCAGCCGGAGCGGCTGGGGCGGCGGGCGGCGCGGGCGGCTCGGTGGGGGCGGGCGGGGTGGTGCGTCCCAGGGGCAAACTGCAGGCCAGCATCAGCAGCAGCAATGCCGCCAGAGCGGAAAATCGTTTCAGGGTCCACAAGGTACGGGAAGTGTGCATCGAATCCTCCAATACAGAACGAATGGGTCAGGATTCGGGGTCGGGAGGGGGGTTATACGGTTTGGGCGGTCACACCCTGGCTGGCGCGGCACAAATACACCTCTGCGCTGCGGCCGGTGGTGCGCTGATACTGCCCGCGCAGCTCTGTGATGAAAGTCTGAGCCGCGTCTTCGGCCACCAAATTCACCGTACACCCGCCAAACCCAGCTCCGGTGAGGCGTGCGCCCCAGCAGCCCGGCAGCGTGCGGGCAATTTCAACCAGCGTATCCAATTCGGGGCAGCTCACTTCGTAATCATCGCGCAGTGAGGCGTGCCCGGCGAACATCAACTGACCAAAGGGGGCCGCCTGGGCGCTCTTAAGCAGTTCCAGAGCGGTCTGCACCCGTTCGCATTCGGTGATCACGTGGCGGGCGCGGCGGGCAGTGAGCGCGGGCAGGTGGGCCGAGAGGGCCGCGAACTGCTCTGAGCTGACGTCGCGCAGGGCGCGGATGTGGGGGAGATGATCTTGCAGACGGCGCACTGCGTCTTCACAGGCGGCGCGGCGTTCATTGTAAGCCGAGGTGGCCAGCGTGCGGCGCACACCGGAATCGGCCACGATAATCACGCTGCCCGCGGGCAGGGGCACGGCTTCCCAGGCCAGGGTGCGCGTATCCAGGCACACGGCGTGATCCGCCACCCCGTTGGCGCTGGCAAATTGATCCATCAGGCCGCAGTTGACGCCCACATAGCCAATTTCACCCGCCTGAGCCGCCTGGGCCAGGGTCATATTGTCCATCTCCCAGCCGCCCGCCAGCCGCCACAGGGCGGCAAAGGCCACCTCCACCGCGGCGGATGAGCTGAGACCCGCGCCGATGGGCACATTGGATTGAAACACGGCTTCCACGCCGCTCAGGGGCAGCCCGCGTTGGGCCAAAGCCCAGGCCACCCCGGCCGGGTACAGTGCCCAGGAGGGCAGCGGTTCGCCCTGCGGGCTGCGTTTGCTGTCCAGCGCGTCCAGATCAAACTCGGCCGATTGGCCTAAATCCAGCGCATGCAGCCGCACGCGGCGGTCGGGGCGAGGGGCCGCCAACAGGTGCACCGCGCGGTCAATGGCCGCCGGAAGCACCCACCCGTCGTTGTAATCCACATGCTCCCCCAAAAGGTTCACCCGCCCAGGTGCGGTGACTTGATAACGCGCCTGGGGGATGTGGGAGGCCAGCGTATTGAAAATGGAAGGCTGCATACTTCACTCCACGGATGGTGTAAACGATTGGGCCAGCGCCTTTTTTTGCGCATGGCTCAGCTTTTTAATGGCCCGCTCGCGGCGCATGGCTTCCGAACGGTCGCTTTGTTCTTCCACATACACCAGGCGCACCGGGCCGTGCATGCGCGTATAACGAGCGCCGCGGCCCAGGTTGTGCTGACGCGCGCGGCGCTGCGGGTCGGTCGTCCAACCGGCGTAGTAACTGCCGTCTGCACACTCGACAAGATAACAGTAAAACGGCATTGCGGCGGTTAAGATTGGCCGGGACCGCGTTTTTTGTCGCGCGGGCGCAAACCGAACAATCCGCCCAACATTTGCGTGCTGGAAGGCAGTGGTTCTGCCGAGGTGCTGACCCAATTGCTCTTCAGGCGCTGTTCCCACCAGGTCAGGCGGCTTTCCTGGGCGTGCTTCAGCCAGCTGTGCACCTTTTCTTCATCCTGACTCTGGATGGCGTCGCGCAGGTGCACCAGGGCGGTGATGAGGTTGTTCAGCACGCGCACGAGGTTGTCGCTGTTTTCCAGGGCCGATTTACCCAGATTCTTGCTTTCTTCCTGCTCTTCGGCAAAGTGAGTCACGCCCGCGTAGCTGATTCCGGCGATTTTTCGCCCTTCGGGCCAGCCGGGTTCATCCACGGTGGCGTTGATCAGGGCGGCGGCGGTGAGGCGGGGGAGGAGGAAATGCGCCGCCAGCAGGCCGTCCAGCTCGTGCGCATCGGAGAAGACCGGTTTGGAGCCCACCAGGGTGGCCAGATCCGCGGCCAATTTGACCGCGTCAGGGTCGGTGGCTGGGGGGGCGGCCAGGTAGATCAGACTGTTGGTGAAGAGGTCCTCGTGTGCCGCGTTTACCCCGCGAGTGGAGTCCATCAAGTAAGCAGGGTTGACGGTGGGACAGAAGGAGACGAAATGGCGCCCTTCGGGAAGCAGTTCCTGCGCCCATTGGGCGGCGCTGCGGCTCATCGGCGAGCAGTCCAAAACCACGGCCCCGTCCTTGAGGTCTGAGGCGATGATTGCCAGGGTCTCGCGCACCTGATCCGGCGGCAGGGCCAGCACTACCAGATCGGCCTTTTCCACGGCGGTGTGCAGGTTAATCTGCACCTGATCCACCGCGCCCAGCTTTTCGGCTTTGCGGGCCGTTTCCAACACCAGGTCGTTGCCCACACGCGTGACCTGATCGGTATGGGCCTTGAGGGCCAGACCCAGAGATGCGCCAATTTGGCCCAGGCCTAAGATGGTCAATTGAATTTTGCTCATCAGAATACTCCTAGTAAGGACAAAAGGTTGTAGAGAACCGGGGTGATGAGCATGCTGTAAATGTCCACACCCACGTACGGCAGGCCGATGAACAGCACCAGGATCATCATGGGGCCGTAGGGGCGAATGCGCTCCAGAGCACGCGCCCATGACGGCGGGAAGAAGTAATCGGCAATCTTATCCCCATCCAGCGGGGCCAGGGGGATCAGGTTGAAGAGCATCAGGGTCAGGTTAATGTAGATAAAATCCAGGAGGAAGCCGTAGGCGGTGAAGGTCGCCAGGCCGCTGTACGCGCTGGGCTCCACCCACCCGGCGCGCAGGGGGATGACAGCCAGGAGGGCCATGAGAAAATTGGACATCGGCCCGGCCAGCGACACCCACATGAGCGCCGCCGGAGACTTGCGCCCCAGGGCGTAGGGGTTCACCGGCACGGGTTTGGCCCAGCCAAAGCCCGCGAAGAGGATCATCAGGCTGCCCACCACGTCCAGATGCCGCAAAGGGTTAAGGGTCAGCCGCCCATATTGGCGCGGGGTGGTATCGCCAAAGCGGTCCGCCGTCCAGGCGTGGGCGAATTCATGCACCGGCAGCGAGATCAACAGGATGATCAGGCGCACGATTAATGTTTCTGGGGAAAGACCAAGCATGTTAAAACCTCTATTGGGTAAGACCGCCAAGAACGGTGTGCGAGCTGGCTAAAGCACGCCTTTGCCCCGCGTTCCGCCGATGTTCATGATTATAACATGGGTGGTATAATCACGAAGTGCTGCCCGAACTCCGCCAGGACGATCACGTGCTTTTACGGAAACCGCACCCGTGCGGCGGCTTTGAGTGGCGCGTGGTGCGGTTGGGAGCTGATATTGGCCTGGAATGCTGCCAATGCGGCCGAAAAGTTCTGCTGCCGCGCCGAGAACTGGCCCGCCGTCTGAAATCCATTCTGCCGCGAGAGGATGCGCCTGGTGGACCCGATTCGTAAAACTCCCCGAATCATCTTTTTATTCTCAGATACCGGAGGCGGTCACCGCAGCGCTTCGGAAGCCATCATCGAAGCCCTGAACCTGGAGTTCCCTGGGCAGGTGCGCGCCGATATGATTGACTTGTTCCGCGCCTATGCGCCCAAGCCGTTAGACCTGGCGCCGGATATTTACCCGCCGCTGTCGCGCGTGCCGGATGTGTGGGGGTTGGGGTATCGGGTCAGCGACGGCAAGCAGCGCACGCGCATGTTAAATGACGCCCTGTGGCCTTACGTGCGCCTGTCCATCAGCCGCCTGGTGCGCGAGAACCCTGCTGATCTGCTGGTTTCGGTGCATCCCCTGTTCAACGGCCCGCTGGGGCGGCGGCTGGCCAACAGTAAAACCCCCTTTTACACCGTGGTCACGGATATGGTCTCCACCCACGCCGCCTGGTTTGACCGCCACGCTGAAAAAATTGTGGTAGCCACCGAGGCCGCCCGCCAACGCGGGCTGAAGCTGGGCATTGAACCCAACAAGCTGGCGGTGGTGGGCCTGCCGGTGGCAGACCGTTTCTGCCGCCCGGTGGGGGAACGCGCGGCTTTGCGCGCGGGGTTAGGCTGGCCGCAGGACGGCCCGGCCGTGCTGCTGGTGGGCGGGGGTGAGGGTATGGGGCCGCTGCGCGCCGTGGCCGAGGCGATCAACGCCGCGCATTTGCCCGCCACTCTGGTGATCATCGCCGGGCGCAACCGCAAGCTGAAAGAGCAGTTGGAGCGCACCGAATGGAATATGCCCGTGCGCGTGTATGGGTTTGTGCGTGAAATGCCCGATTTTATGCGCGCGGCGGATATTTTGGTGACCAAAGCCGGCCCCGGCACGATTTGTGAGGCCTTTATCGCTGAGCTGCCCATTATCCTCTACAGCCGCATGCCTGGGCAGGAGGACGGCAACGTGTCTTTTGTGGTGGATGAGGGGGCGGGGGTGTGGGCGCCGGAACCCGATTCGGTGGTGAACGCGCTGCGGCGCTGGCTGGAGCATCCCCAAGAACGCCTGGATGCCGCCGCCACCTGCCGCCGGTTGGCGCGTCCCCAGGCCGCCCGCCAGATTGCCCGCTTGTTGGCGCAGCGCGTGGGACTGACCTCAGGAGATGAACATGCCCATTCTTGAACCCAACAGTCTGGAATTCACCAGCCGCAGCCCCGAACAGACCCGCCGCCTGGGCATTCGCCTGGGATCGCTGCTGCAAGTGGGGGATGTAGTCTGCCTGTCGGGGGATCTGGGCGCGGGCAAGACCACCCTGGTGCAGGGCATCGCCCAGGGCTGGGGTTCTTTGAACGCGGTTTCCAGCCCCACCTTTGTGCTGGTGAATGTGTATCACCGCCCGACCGGGGAGCACATTTATCACCTGGATGCGTACCGGCTGCAAAGCGCGCTGGAAGCCGAAGATTTAGATCTGGAGATCATGCAGGAGCAGGGCGCGCTGATTGTGGAATGGCCGGAGCGGATCGATTCCGCCCTGCCGCGCGAGCGCCTGCGGGTGGAAATGCAGTATGTGGCCGATGAGCAGCGTTCCATGCTTTTTCGGCCGGAGGGTGAACATTACGTGCGGCTGGTGTCCGAATTTCGCCGCCGCGCTTTTGGAGGTTAAATTATGCTGATGGCAGTGGATACTTCCACCCAGATGATGGGGTTGGCGTTATATGACGGCGACCGCGTCTTGGGCGAAATGGTCTGGCAGACGCGCAACCACCACACGGTGGAACTGGCCCCGGCGGTGGACAGCCTGCTGAAGCGCTGCGGCCTCGCCAGCGACGCGTTGAGCGCGTTGGGCGTGGCTTTGGGGCCGGGCTCTTTCACCAGCCTGCGCATCGGCCTGGCGTTGGTGAAGGGTATGGCCCTGGGGCTGCATTTGCCCGTGGTGGGCGTCCCCACCCTGGACGTGCTGGCCGCGGCTCAACCCCTGGCGCGCTCACCCCTGGTGTGCGTGCTGCAGGCCGGGCGCAGCCGCATGGCGGTGGGCTGGTATACCCCTGGCGGTGCGCGCTGGGAGGCGCAGGGCGAAGCCCACGGCGCCACCCTGGCCGAGCTGGAAGCCGAGCTGGATGAGCAGACGGTGACGGTATGCGGCGAGCTGACCGCCGAAACTCGCCAGGCGCTGCGCCGTCACAAGCAGGTGACATTGGCCTCCCCTGCCCAGGGTCTGCGCCGCCCCTCGTACCTGGCCGAGCTGGCCTGGAACCGCTGGCAGAGCGGCCAGACGGACGAGGTGGTGGGGCTTTCCCCCATTTACCTGCATGTGGCGGGCGTGGGGCTGAGCTAGGTGGAGCGCGGCCTGTGAACGTGACCCTTCGCCGGATGCGCGCCGAGGATTTGCAGGCGGTGGTGGCCATTGATCAGGCTTCCTTCAGCCTGCCCTGGCCGGCGCGTTCATTTCAATTTGAGCTGAACGAGAACCCCAACAGCCGCCTGTGGGTGGCCGAAGTGACCGATGCGGCGGGCCAGCCCGCCATCGCCGGGCTGCTGGTGCTGTGGAAAATTCTGGATGAGGGCCACATCGCCACCGTGGCTGTGTCGGAGGCCTACCGGCGGCTGGGGGTGGGACGCAAGCTGCTGGCTGCTGCCTTGCTTTCGGCGGCTCAAGAGGGGGTGACGCGTTCGTTTTTGGAGGTGCGCGCCAGCAACACCGCCGCCCAGACCCTGTACCAGCGCTTTGGTTACATCGTAGAAGGGGTGCGCCGCCGCTACTATAAGGATAACCAGGAAGACGCCCTGCAAATGTCACTCTACCGCCTGGATCCCGCCGCTTTGCAGCGCCTGCTGGAAGAGTGACCTCAGTTTTCAATGCGCTTTACCCTGCCGCCCCACACGGGCGGTTTTTGTTTCGATGACAATTATGGTAAGATTCATCCCACACACCCGCGCGGCGGGCATGAGGATGGAGGAGGAAGGCGGCATGAAACGCTGGATTGGGTGGCTTCTGCTGGTTGTATGGTTGATCGTTCCCCAAAGCGCCGTTCACAGCGCGGCCCAGGCGGAGCTGGAAATGGACCGCGTGCTGATCGATCTTTGGCCCGAATACGACCGCCCCAGCCTGTTGGTCATCTACCGCATGACCCTCTCCCCCGAAGCCAGCCTGCCCGCGCGCGTATCCCTGCGCATCCCCCGTGAGGCGGGCGAACCCTTCAATGTTGCCAGCCAGGATATGGACGGCGTGCTCTACACCCTGGATTTTGAAACCCGCCCAGACGGCGAGTGGACCTGGGTGAGCTTTACCACCGCTTCGCAGGAAGTACAGCTGGAATATTACGACCCGCGCCTGACGCGCGGCGAGGTGGAACACGCTTTCACCTTTGAATGGCCGGCTGATTACACCGTGCGCACCCTCACAGTGCAGATTCAGCAGCCGGTGAACGCCACTGAGATGCGCCTTCAGCCAGAGATGGGCAGCGGCCGCCAGGGACAGGACGGGCTGACCTATTACACTTCTGTGGTGGGCAAGGTGCAGGCGGGCAATCCTTTTCGCGTGTCTTCGCAATACAACAAAACGGACAAGCAATTGAGCGCCAATTTGCAGCTGGTCATGCCTGTGGCGCCCATTAACCAGAACACCGAGGGCAAAACCGGCCTGACGCAGGCCTTACCCTGGGTGTTGGCGGCGGCCGGTGGGGTGCTCATTGTCGGCGGGCTGGCCTGGTATTGGGTGGCGGGGCGCACCTCCGCGGCGCGCCAGGGGCGGCGGCTGCGCCATGCGCGGCGTGAGGCTGCCCCTGGAGAAGAACCGGTATACTGCCACCAATGCGGCAAGCAGGCCAAACCCGGCGACGCCTTCTGCCGCACCTGCGGTTCGCGGCTGCGCATGGAGGGCTAGGGCGATGCGCGCGGTGATTCAACGGGCCCGCTGGGGGCAGGTGAGCGTGGATGGGCAGGTGGTGGGCAAGATTGGCCCTGGCCTGGTGATTTTGCTGGGGGTCGGCCCCCAGGACACCCAGGAGACCGCCCGGCAGATGGCGCGAAAAATCGCCATGCTGCGCATTTTTGAAGACGACCAGGGCAAGATTAACCGCTCCCTGCTGGATACGGGCGGTGAGGCGCTGGTGGTTTCGCAGTTCACCCTGTACGCTGACACGCGCAAAGGCAACCGGCCGTCCTTCACCGGCGCGGCGCTGCCCGATCAGGCCCGCCCGCTGGTGGATTTTTTTGCGGATTTGCTGCGCGAGATGGGCGTGCGCGCGCCCACAGGGGTGTTTGGGGCGCACATGCAGGTGGAGCTGGCCAACGACGGGCCGGTGACCATCTGGTTGGAGATGTAGCAGGGGCGTAGAGAGAACAGAAAATCGTTAATCCCTGAAAGAAGTTGGCCCTATGACGACTTTACCCAACCACGGCACCCTCGAGCCGCCCGACGAACTGGACGGGGCGGAGGTGCTTTTGTGGGCGTTTGATCCCCAAAAGCCGTTTTTTATCATGGAATACAGCGGCGGAACGCCCTATAAACCCATTCATGGGTTTGCAATTTGCCGCTACCCAGGGGAAAACCAGTTCTACAAATTTTCCTGCGATATCGAATGGCAGGTTGAGAATGATTGGGTGTGCGGCAGCCTGGAGGAAGCCCTTCAGGCTGCTATTGATCTGTCCACGGAGCCGGTGGTTTGGAATCAGAAGAAAAGCTGATCCTCTTGCTGACAAAACAACAACAGCGGCTGCCGAACGATTTCCGGCAGCCGCTTCGCGTTTAAGCAGGTACAGATCCCCTGCGGCTCAATCCGCGGGCGTGGGCGCGTAGGCGATGACGCTGTTGCGGCCCACATGCTTGGCTTGGTACAGAGCGGCATCCACATGCGAGAGGATTTCGTCACTGCTGGGGCCGTGCTGCGGGTACACCGCCACGCCAATGGACAGGGTGACGCGGATGATCTGATCCTGGTAGCGAATTTCCAGGTTCTGAATGCTTTCGCGCAGTTCCTCGGCGCGGTGCAGGGCAGCTTCCAGGTCTACACCCGGCAGGATGACCATGAACTCCTCGCCGCCGTAACGGCAGGCGATGTCGGTGGGGCGGGTGTGGTGGGTGATCACATCGGCCACCGCTTTGAGCGCCTGGTCTCCGGCCTGATGGCCGAAGGTGTCGTTGACATCCTTAAAGTGGTCAATATCCATCAGCAGGAAGGCGATGGGATGGTTTTCGCGGTGAGCGCGGCTGTATTCAATCTCCAGACGTTCGCTCAGGTGATGACGGTTGTACAGGCCGGTCAGCGAATCATGAATAGCCAACTCGCGCACGTTCTTTTCCAGCAGGGTCACGGCGGCCAACTGGGTTTTGAGTTCCTCGTTGACCTGATACAACTGCGTCTGGGCTTGCTCCAATTCTTGGGTGCGCTCCACCACGCGCTGTTCCAACTCGCGGTTAATGCTGCGGATGCGGTTGATGCGCATTTGGATGCCGCCGAAAACGATCAGGCCGATGAGCAGCAGGGCCAGAATGCGGAACCACCAGGTGGACCACCACGGCGGCAGGATTTTGATGACGAGGATGCTGGCGGCGTCCTGATTCCACAGGCCGTCGCTGTTGGCGGCGCGCACGCGAAAGGTATAGGTTCCAGGGGGCAGGTTGGTGTAGGTGACATCCTGCTTACTGCGCGGCGGCGACCAGTCTTTATCGAAGCCCTCCATTTTGTATTGGTACAGGTTCTTGGCGGAATGCTGATAGCTGAGCGCGGCAAATTTGAGGGTGAACACGGACTGGTCGTAGGTGAGCTGGATCTGGTCGGTGCGTTCGATGGGCTTGGCCAGCATCTTGCTTCCCGCGGGCACCGATTGGTTGAATAACTGAAAATCGGTGAACACCACCGGCGGCAGGTAGGGGTTGGTTTGGATTTGATCCGGGTAGAAAAAGGTGACGCCGTTGGGACCGCCGAAGAAAAGCTCACCGTCGGGGCCGCGCCGCGAGCTGGCGATCTCAAACTGGTCGCCTTGCAGGCCGTCGCGCGAATCGTAATTGGTGAAGCTCTTTTCGGCCATCTTAAACCGGCTGATGCCTTTGCCCGTGCTGATCCACAACTCGCCTTCCACCCCGGGTTCAATCGCCATGATCGAATCGCTGGGCAGGCCGTCGCGGGTGGTGTAATTCTGCCAGGTGTGCTCGGCAAGGTCCAGGCCGCTCAGGCCGTCCGTGGTTCCAGCCCACAGCACGCCGTTGGTTTCGTCCAGATACAGCGAATACACGGTGTCGCTGAGCAGGCTGGTGGGGTCATCGGCGTTGTGGCGGTAGTGGCCGAAGGTGTCGGTTTTGGGGTTGAGCCAATTCACGCCCCCGCGGGCGGTGGCGATCCACACATTCCCCTCAGAATCCACCGCCAGATCGTAGACCGTGTCTTCGCTCAGGCTGTTGGGGTTTTCAGGATCGTGGAAGTATTCCTTATCCATCTCGCCCGTGCGGGTGTTAAAGAGGTCCAGGCCGTAGCCCAGGGTTCCCACCCACAGGCGGCCGCTGCCCGCCGATTCAATCGTGGTGGTAAAGCTGCTGCCGATGACGTTGGGCTTGTCAGCGGAGTACTTAAAGGCGGTGAACTGGCCGGTCTGCGGATCCATACGGTTCAGCCCGCCGCCCGAGGTGGACACCCACAGCACCCCCTGTTCATCCCGGAAGATGTAATAGATTTTGTTGTTGCTCAGGCTGGTGGGGTCGTTGGGGTCGTTTTGATAGACGGTCATCGTGCCGGTTTTTCGGTCAAAGCGGTTGAGGCCGCCGCCAAACGTGCCAATCCAGATCACGCCGTCCTCTTCGGCCAGAATGCTGTAGATATTGTTGGAATTCAGTGTGTTGGGGTCGCCGGGGATGGTGCGGTACAGGCCGAAACGCCACAGGGAGGGATAGAGCTTGTTAACCCCGCCGTAGCGGTTGGTGAACCACAAAACACCGGAGCGGTCTTCGGTGACCCAAAACACGTCGTTGTTGCTCAGGGTAGAGGGGTCGTTGGGGTTGTTTTTAAAGGCGCGGGACGTTCCGGTTTGCGGGTCAAACAGGTTGATGCCGCCGTTTTCAGTGGTGACCCACAGGTTGCCGTGCGAATCTTCAAAGATATTCCACAGGTTGTTATCGCTGAGGCTGGTGGGGTCGTTGGGATCGTGTTTGAAGGCAGCGGCCTTGCCGGTGGCGCGGTCCAAGAGGTTCAGGCCGCCGCCGCGGGTTCCCACCCAAAAATTGCCCTGGCTGTCTTCGAGCATGGCCCACACATTGCTGCTGCTCAGGCTGTCGGGGTCCTTGTCGTCGTGGGCATACAAGGTGAAATCACCGCTTTCGGGGTGGTAGCGCTGCAGGCCGTTGCGGGTGGCGACCCAAATCGTCCCGGCGCTGTCTTGATAGATGCGGTACACCACGGCCCCGGCCAGGGCGCGCGGGTTTTCGGGGTCGGGGGCAAAATTGGTGAAGGTTTCGGTGCTGCGGTCCAAGCGGCTGAGGCCGCCGCGCGTGCCGATCCACACACTGCCGTCCTGGGCTTCCATCAGCGACCAGATGCTGTCGTTGATCAGGCTGTTCGGGTTGGAGGGTTCGTTTAGGTACAGGCGGAACTGGCCGGTTTCGGGGTCATACACGTTCAGCCCGCCGGGGTCGGTGCCGATCCAGATCAGCCCATCTTGAGTTTCAAGGAGGGCAAAGGTGTTGTTGTTGCTCAGGCTGTTTTTGTTGGTGGGGTCGTGGCGGAAGGTGGTGAAGGTGTAGCCGTCGTAGCGGGCGGCGCCGTCGGCGGTGGCGAACCACATGAATCCTTGCTGATCCTGAAGGACAGACAAGACGGTGGAGTTGGGCAGGCCGTCTTCCACGGTCAGGCGTTCAAAGCGCACATTTTGATGGTAAGGGTTGGTGGGTGCACTGGCAGCCTGCACGCGTTCACTCATGCTGCCGGTTAATACGGTCAAGACTCCCAAAAGGGCTAAGGCAAACGCGCGGATCATTTTCATTTTTAACTTCCTGGTGAAAAACCAAAAAGAAACGGTTAACCATCTCTATTGTATAGGATCTTGCAAGAGATTGCATTATTAAATTGATTTGCAAATTGGTTTGAAAATAATAATTTTAGAGGCAAGCCGCGGGTGCACCGTGTGTGGGGCGCTTCGTCTGGTACAATTATCCACATTCCATACAGACGCGGGCCGGTGCAAGCCAACTGCCGGCCCCCACACAGGTGGTGATGAACGCGATGAACGGGCGGACACGTCTTTTTTCTGCGCTGGGCGGCGGGGCCGTTTTGGGCGCGGTGCTCACGGCGTTGGGGCCTGCCGGGAATTTCTGGATCGGGTGGCTGTCTTCAACGCTGTTATTAAGCTTGAGTCTTTGGGGGTTGATCTTTGCCTGGCAAAAAGCGGGCGCCGGCCGCACGCTGGCCTGGATGGTGGCGCTGGCTTTCTTCCTTCGTTTGGGCGTGGGCGTGCTGGTGATGGAGCTGCTGCCGGAGTACGGCTACGACACCCTCACCCAAAACCGCGGCTATTTGTTTTACGATGCTTTTCGGCGCGATAACCAGGCCTGGGATATTGTTAAGGCTCAGGAGCCGCTGCTTAAATCCTTTGCGGAAGAATTCAAGACCGATCAATACGGCGGCTTGCTGGCAACGAGCGCTTTTGTGTACCGCTACCTCAGCCCGGATGTGCAGCGCCCGTTTTTGATCCTGATCTTGGGCGCTTTCACCACGGCCTTGGGGACGGCCTTTTTCTGGCGCGGGGTGCGCTTCCGCTTTAACGAACGCCTGGCCACGCTGGCGGGCTGGATCATGGTGCTGTACCCCGACAGCATCCTCTTTGGCAGCTCACAAATGCGCGAGCCCTTCTTGATCGGCCTGACGGGCATCGCCTTGTGGGGGGTGCTGGCCTATTTTAAGGATAAGTGGGCGGCGCGGGCGGGGCTGGTGCTCAGCCTGGCGGGGATGCTGTTGGTATCTTCGCGCGTGGCGGTGGCGGTGGCGGGGGTGTTGGTGGTGTGGTTCTGGGCCGAACACCTGGCGCCGCGCTCGCGCGCCTGGGCCTGGGGCGGGGCGTTGGCCTTGCTGGTGGGCGGGGTGGGCGTGGCTTATTTTGGCTGGGATTGGCTGCGCGACGCTTTCTTATGGGACGCCAACCGCACCGAGGCGGCTCAGGGTTGGGTGGTCAAGATCATTCAAGAGGCCGGGGAGCAGTTCCGCCTGCCCATTCTGGCGGCCTATGGGCTGGCCCAGCCGGTGCTTCCGGCGGCCATCGCGGATGACGCCATCCTCATCTGGAAGGTCATCGCCATTTTCCGCGCGGCGGGCTGGTATGCGTTGGCGCCGCTGCTGCTGTATGCCTTCTTCACGGTGTGGAAAGCCGCGCCGGAGGAAAAACGCATTTTGCTGTGGACGGCGGGCTTTGTGCTGGTGTGGCTGCTGATCAGCTCCATCCGCGCGGGTGGCGATTTGTGGGATAACCCGCGCTACCGCGTGACCTTCATCCCCTTCATGGCCCTGCTGGCGGGTTGGGGGGTGCTGCGCGCCTGGGATCGGCGCGATTGGTGGTTGGTGCGCTGGCTGCTGGTGGAAATCATCTTTCTGGGCTACTTTACCAACTGGTATTTCAGCCGCTATTTCCACCTGTGGAAACGCCTGCCCTTCTGGCAGAACGTGTTGATGATCAGCGTGCTGAGCGCAGTGGTGCTGGGCAGCGGCCTGCTGTGGGACGCGGGCAAGGGGCTGTACCGGCGGCTGCGGGAGAAAGAGCATGGCCATCCGCGAGCGGATTAGACGGCTGGCTGGCCGTCCCTGGCTGCCGCTGGCGGCGGCGCTGTTGGCGGGCCTGGTCTATATCGGCCAGGGACTGGTGTACGCCCATTACCAAGACGTCACCATGGATGAGGGTACCTATCTGATGAAGGGGCTGCTCTACCTTCAGGGAGATTACCGCCCCTTCCAGGATTACGGCCCCAACACCAACAAGATGCCCCTGGCTTTTTTGCTGCCGGGTCTGCCGCAAATGCTCTTTTCGCCGGGGCTGCGCACGGGACGCTACTTTGCCGTGTTTTTGGGCGCGGTCATGCTGGCGGGCCTGTACCTGGGCGGCAGACGGCTGGGCGGGCGCTGGTGGGGGACTCTGGCGGTGCTGATGATGGTGGTCAGCCCGGCCAACCTCTTTATCTATTCGCAGGCCCTCACCCAGGTGCAGGTGGCCTGTCTGCTCACCTGGAGCCTGGTGCTAGCGCTGGGCCCTGGGCGCAAAGGCTGGGAACTGGCTCTCAGCTCGGCGCTGGCCGTGGCGGTGGTCTTTACCCGCCAGAATATGGCCCCGCTGATGGCCTTGCTGTGGGTGTACATCGCCTGGCAGCACGGCAGGCGTGCCGCCTGGCTGAGCGGCGGGGTGATGGCGGGTCTGTTTGCGGCCGGGCACATCCCCTATTGGCCCAACATCATGAAAATCTGGCTGCCGTGGATGCCGGACGGCTTCCGCGACTTGTTTGATTTTTTGAACCTCAGTCTGGCGGGCGGCAAAGCCGTGTATGCGCCCTCTTTTGACGGGCTGACCCAGTTGAGCGTGTTTTGGGAAGGCATGCGCTACAACTTTTTGGCCCTGTTTGGGGCGGTCTTTGCGTGGATCTTGTGGCCGCCGCGGCGCAGCTGGGCAGAAGCCTGGCGCTTTCGCGCGGGGGTATGCTTGAGCGTGTTTGTGGTGTTGATGGCCGCGGCGCATTACTGGGTGTCGGTGGCCAAAGATTACTGCCTGTTCTGCTATTCCGGCTATCTGACCTTTTTCATCCCGGCGGCGATCTTGCTGGTGGCGGTCACCTTTCCGGCCTGGGTGCGGCGGCCGGGCGCGCTGCGCCAGGGGCTTTTGGCTCTGACGGTGGTACTGGGGGCGGCTGGGCTGGGCTACGGGGCCTGGCGCGATATCGGCTATGCGGTGATGGATTTGACCGTGCCGCGCGTGGCCGGTGGGCGCTTGCTGCCGGGGACGACCGAGCTGTGGCGGCTGTTTGCCAATAAGTTCGCCCTTTCGCCCGAAACCCTGCGGCTGCTGCTTCCAGCCCTGGCGGGGCTGGGGGTAGGGCTGGCTCTGACGGTGCTGGCGGCGGTTTGGGCGCTGGCCTCGCGGCGGCGCGCGCGGCGGGTGAACTTTGGGCTGGCGGCGCTGGCCTTGTTTTGGGGTTTGGGTGCACTGCTTTCGCCCACGCCGGCTCTGGGCGGCGGACGGTTTCGCACCAATCTGTGCGCCCAGGATGTGATTGCTTCGCACGAGGCTGCCGGGGCGCACCTGGCCAGCATCATCCCGGCGGGGTCGCTGGTCTATTGGCTGAACGACACCACGCCGCTGCCCCTGCTGTATATCCCGGATGTGCGAATCTTCCCCGGACAATTGAATCACTGGTACACTTACCGCGAAGGCGGTAAGCGCGACAATCTGCTGAAAAACGGCTTCTGGAGCAAAGAAATCGGCGCGGAATGGCTGCGCGAAACCGACTACGCCTTGATTGAGGATAAATATGTGGTCAACTTCACCAAAAACGCTGACAACGCGCGCGCTTTTGATGAGTTGGCCCCGTCTGAACCGGTGGTGGGGTGCCGCCCGGATTCAGCTATCCATATTTTTCGGAGAAATCCATGAATCTGTCCGTGATTATCCCGGTATATAACGAGCAGGAAAACCTGCCCATGCTGTATGAAGCCCTGCTGAAAGCCCTGGAACCCCTTGCAGTTGCCTGGGATGTGATCCTGGTGGACGACGGCAGCCGCGACGGCAGCCTGAAAGTGCTGGAGCAGTTGGCCGCCAAGGATCAGCGTTTGCGGGTGGTTTCGCTGCGGCGCAATTTTGGGCAGACCGCGGCGATTGCGGCGGGGATTGATCATTCGGACGGCGAAGTGATTGTGCTCATGGATGCGGACCTGCAGAACGACCCCGCGGACATCCCCATGCTGCTGCAAAAGATTGAAGAAGGCTACGACGTGGTCAGCGGCTGGCGCGCCAAGCGCAAAGACGCTTATATCACCCGCACGCTGCCTTCGAACCTGGCCAATGGGCTGATTTCGTGGGTGACGGGCGTGCATCTGCACGATTACGGCTGCACGCTGAAGGCCTACCGGCGCGAGGTGATCACCGGCTTCCGCCTGTACGGCGAGATGCACCGCTTTATCCCCGTGTACGCCAGCTCCTACGGCGCGCGCATCATCGAACTGCCGGTGAATCACAACCCGCGCAAATTTGGCAAGACCAAGTACGGGCTGGAGCGCACGGTCAAGGTGATTTTGGACCTGTTCACGGTCAAATTCCTGAGCAGCTTCGGCAACAAGCCGATCTATTTGTTCGGCGGCACAGGCCTGGGGTTGATTGCCCTCAGCGCTGCGGTGCTGCTCTACCTGTTTGTGCGGCGGGTGGGCTTTGGGGTGTCGGTGTTGGCTTCACCCCTCTTCCAGGTGGCCACGATGGTGGCGATTATGGGCTTCCAAAGCATGCTGATGGGCCTGATCGCTGAGCTGCAAGTGCGCACCTACCATGAATCTCAGGGAAAACCCACCTACACGGTGCGGAAACGCATCAACACCGACCCCAGCAAGAACGACTGATCCCTCATGCGTATTCTCACCCTGATCCATGAATACCCACCGGTGGGCGGCGGCGGCGGCCGCGTGGCCGAAGATTTGTGCACGGGCCTGGCCAAACGCGGGCACGAAGTGCGCGTGTTAACGGCGAGTTGGGGGGATCTTCCGGAACACCGCGAAGTCCTGGGGGTGCATGTGCACCGGCTGAAATCCCTGCGGCGCGAAAGTTTTCGAGCCGATCTGCGTGCGATGGTGGGTTATGTGTGGGCCAGCTTTTGGGAAGGTCTGCGCACCATCCGCACCTGGAAACCGGATGTGATCCACGTGCATTTTGCGGTTCCGGCGGGGGCCAGCGCCTGGGCGCTCTCGGTGCTGACGGGCACGCCCTACCTGCTCACCGCCCATCTGGGGGATGTGCCCGGGGGCACGCCCGAAAAAACGGGCAAATGGTTCCGCTGGGTGCTGCCCTTCAGCCGCCTTATCTGGCGGCGGGCGCGGCGGGTGGTGGCGGTCAGTGAATTCACCCGCGGCCTGGCGCTGAAGCATTACCCCGTGCCGGTGGCGGTGATCCCCAACGGCGTGGATCTGGAAGAACTGGACCCCGGCGATTTGGAAATCAACGATCCGCCGCGCATCGTTTTTGCGGGGCGCTTTATGGAACAGAAAAACCCCCTGGGTCTGGTGCGCATTTTGAGCCAGATCACCGACCTGCCCTGGAAGTGCGCGCTGATTGGCGACGGGCCGCTGCGCGCTGAGGTGGAGGCAGAAATTGCCCGGCTGGGCCTGGGCGAGCGCATCACTCTGCCGGGGTGGCTGACGCCGCGGCAGGTTTTAGGCTGGTTTGGGCGCAGCGACGTGCTGCTGCTGCCGTCCTTTTCTGAGGGGCTGCCCGTGGTGGGCGTGCAGGGCATGGCGATGGGCCTGGCGCTGGCGCTCAGCCGTGCGGGCGGCAACGTGGAGCTGGTGCAGGAGGGTGTGAACGGCTTTTGCCACGACCCGCGGGACGAGGCCGGTTTTGCCGAAAAACTGCGAGCCCTGATCCGCGACCCGCAGCATCTGCTGGAGGTGCGCAAAGCCAGCCGAGAATCGGCGCGGAGATTCGATCTGGAGAGTGTGGTAGAATCCTACGCGAAAATTCTGGAAGACGTCCGGCAACCGGCGTAGATTCCGTACACCCCCGGCGCGCCTGAAAACGCGCTGAATTTTTGTCTGAGGGCAGGGTTAAATTGCGTTTTACAGCGCGTTCTGCGCTGATCTTTTACCAAGTTGGGAAAACTGGAGAGCAGGCATGGCGGTTCGTATCCATCCTACTGCGGAAGTCTCTGATCAGGCCACCATCGGTGAGGGCACCAGCATCTGGCATCAGTGTCAGATCCGACCCGGTGTGCGCCTGGGCCAAAATTGCAACATCGGCAAAGGCGTTTATGTGGATGCTGGTGTGCAAATTGGCGATAACGTCAAAATTCAAAATTATGTCTCGGTCTATCACGGCGTGACGGTCGAGGACGGCGTTTTCATTGGGCCGCACGTGTGTTTTACCAATGACATGCGCCCGCGGGCCGTCAACCCGGACGGCTCACCCAAGAGCGCAGATGATTGGGTGCTGAGCGAAACGCGCATTCAGCGCGGCGCGGCCCTGGGGGCCAACAGCACCATCCGCTGCGGCATCACCATTGGGGAATGGGCTATGGTCGGTTCTGGCAGCGTCGTCACCCGCGACGTGCCCGCGCACGGGCTGGTGTTTGGCAACCCGGCGCGGCTGCGCGCGTTTGTTTGCGCCTGCGGCGCATCTTTGCACAGCGACCACCGCGAAGGCGACCTGGTCGTGGCCCGCTGCGAGGAATGTGATACGTTGGTGAAAATTCCTGCTCAAGTTTGGGAGAGTGTTCGATGATTAACATGGCAAAACCCGTAATGGGGCCTGAGGAAAAACAGGCGGTTTTAGAAGTTTTGGATTCGGGCATCATTGCCCAGGGGCCGCGCACGAAAGCTTTTGAAGATGCCTTTGCGCAGATGTGCGCTGCACGCCACGCGATTGCCACCTCTTCGGGGACGACCGCGCTGCACGTGGCCCTGCTGGCTCACAAAATTGGCGCCGGGGACGAGGTCATCACCTCGGCTTTCACCTTCATCGCCTCGGCCAATTCAGTGCTGTATGTGGGCGCGCGGCCGGTGTTTGTGGATATTGACCCGCGCACCTTCAACCTGGATGTGAGCCAGATCGAAGCCGCCATCACCCCCCGCACCAAAGCCATCATGCCCGTGCATCTGTTCGGCCTGGTGAGCGACATGGATCCCATCATGAAGCTGGCCGAAAAGTACAACCTGGCGGTGATTGAAGACGCCTGCCAGAGCCACGGCGCCACCTACCGCGGCACGAAAGCCGGTGCCTTTGGCACGGGCGCGTTCTCGCTGTACCCCACCAAGAATATCACCTCCGGCGAAGGCGGCATGATCACCACCAATGACGACGCCGTCAACGAGGCCTGCCGCGTGATCCGCAACCACGGCATGCGCGTGCGTTACTACCACGATGAGTTGGGCTTCAACTTCCGCATGACGGATATTCACGCCGCCATCGGCCTGGCGCAGATTGGCAAGCTGGATCTCTTCAACCGCAAACGCCAGGAAAACGCCGCCTTTTATAACGCCCACCTGAAGGGCGTGACCACGCCGTTTGTGCCTGAAGGCTACGGCCACGTGTACCACCAGTACACCGTGCGCGTGCCGGACGGCAAACGCGACACGCTGCGCGACTATTTGAAGGAACAGGGCATCGGCTCTGAGGTGTATTACCCCGTGCCGATCCACAAGCAGAAGCTCTATACCCAGGAATTGGGCTACAACCAGACCCTGCCCGAAACCGAAAAAGCGGCTTTGGAAGTGCTGTCGCTGCCCGTGCACCCCTCGCTTTCGCAGGCCGATCTGGAAACGGTGGTGAAGGCCATTAACACCTTCATGGGAGCCTAAACCATGGCGACGCGTGTGGCCGTGATCGGCGTGGGTTCGATGGGCAAGAACCACGCGCGAGTGTACAACGAACTGCCTGAGGCCGAGCTGGTGGCGGTTTCGGACGCGAACCCCACGGTGGCGCAGGCCATCGGTGCCCAGTTTGGCACGGCGGCCTTCACCGATTACCGCGAACTGCTGGCGCAGGTGAAGCCCGAAGCCGTGACCATCGCCGTGCCCACCGCCATGCACGAAGAGGTGGCTTTGGCGGCGTTGGAGGCGGGCGCGGATGTGTTGGTGGAAAAGCCCATCGCGGCCACCTTGGAAGAAGGCCAGCACATCATTGAACGCGCGCGGGAATTGAACCGCAAGCTGATGGTGGGGCATATCGTGCGCTTTAACCCGGCGCTGCAGGCCCTGAAACAGAAGCTGCAGGGGGGCGAACTGGGACGCATTTTCCAGATCTTCTGCCGCCGGGCGGGGCCTTTCCCGGCGCGCATCCGCGATGTGGGCGTGGTGGTGGATTTGGCCCCCCACGACGTGGACATCATGCGCTTCCTGACTGGCATGGACCCCGAACGGGTGTACGCCGAAACCGAGCAGCGCATTCACACCGATCACGAAGACCTGCTCTTCGGCATGCTGCGCTTCCCCGAAGGCATCACCGGCGCGCTGGAAATCAACTGGCTGACCCCCACCAAGGTGCGCGAAGTGCTGGTGCTGGGCGAACGCGGTTTGTTCCGGGTGGATGATCTGGTGCAGGATTTGTATTTCTTTGAAAACGCGCAGGCCGCCGCGGATAACTACCCGGCGCTGCGGGTGCTGAAGGGCGTCAGCGAAGGCAGCATGGTGCGCTATTCGCTCCAGCGCTACGAACCGCTCAAAGCCGAGCTGCAGGCCTTCCTGAAGGCCGTGCGGGGCGAGGCCCCTGTGGCGGTGACGGGCGAGGACGGGCTGAAGGCGCTGCGTCTGGCGTTGGCCCTGGTTGAATCGGGCCTGAAACACCAGGTGGTCGAAGTCTAAGCTGCTTATCAACACAGACACAGGGCGCTGCGGTTTTGATATTTCCGGCCTCTGTGTCTGTGTTGTCATCCCCGCCAGGTCGGTTTGAGACGCGCCGGGCGGGGCAGAGGAGTGAGGGTATTCTATGTCGCTCAACGATCTGACAGAGAAAATCACCCGACGAGAAGCCAAACTGGCGGTCATCGGCCTGGGCTATGTGGGCCTTCCGGTGGCGGCGCTGTTTGCCAAGGCGGGTTTTGATGTGCTGGGGGTCGAGATCAAGCAGGAGCGGGTGGACAAAATCAACGCCGGTTTGTCGCCGATTGAAGGCGAAGAGCCGGGTTTGGCGCAGCTGCTGGCCGAACAGGTGACCCAGGGGCGGCTGCGCGCCGCGGCAGATTACGAGACCCTGCGCGAGCGGGACGTGATTTTGATTGATGTGGAAACGCCGGTGGACGACCAGCATATTCCTCGCTATGAGGCCTTGCGGGCCGCTCTGACGCAGTTGGCCCCCGTGCTCAAGCGCGGCGCACTGGTGATTGTGGAATCCACCATCGCCCCGCGCACAATGGACACGGTGGTGCGGCCCTTGCTGGAAGAAGGCAGCGGCATGCGCGTGAACCGCGACTTTTACCTGGGCAACTGCCCTGAGCGCGTGATGCCCGGGCGGCTGCTGACCAATTTGAGCAGCCTCAGCCGCGTGGTGGGCGGCGGCACCCCCGAAACCGCCCAGGCCATGATCGCCCTGTACCGGCTGATCGTGCAGGCCGATTTGGACGCGGCGGATTGGATCACTGCCGAGCTGGTGAAGACGGTGGAAAACGCCTACCGCGACGTGCAGATCGCTTTTGCCAACGAGGTTGGGCTGATCTGCGAGGCGCTGGGCGGGGATGTGTGGACGGTGCGGGAACTGGTGAACAAAAGCCCCCAGCGCCACATGCACCTGCCGGGGGCGGGCGTGGGCGGCCACTGCATCCCCAAAGACCCGTGGCTGCTGGCGCACGGCATTCAGGGCATGGACGTGCCCCTGCGCATGGTTCCCACGGCGCGGGCGATTAACGACGGCATGCCGGCCCACATGGTGGACCTGCTCTCGAAGGCGCTGGCGCAGGCCGGGGTTTCTTTGGCGGGGGCGCGCGTGTTGGTGTTGGGCTATGCCTACCTGGAAAATTCGGACGATACCCGCAACAGCCCCTCGGCGGTGCTGGTGCGGCTGCTGGAATCCCTGGGCGCGGATGTGCGCATCCACGATCCCTATGTGGAAGGTATGCAGGGGGATGTGGTGGAAGCGGCGCAGGGCGCCGACGCGGTGGTGCTGATGGTGCGCCACCAGGCCTACAACGCCCTGGATCTGCCGCAGCTGCGGGCCGCCATGCGCACCCCCGTGCTGGTGGACGGGC
Source organism: Levilinea saccharolytica (assembly GCF_001306035.1). GTDB lineage: Bacteria > Chloroflexota > Anaerolineae > Anaerolineales > Anaerolineaceae > Levilinea > Levilinea saccharolytica. The sequence continues at coordinate 212,579 of NZ_LGCM01000039.1, read as the reverse complement.
GCAAGGCCGTGGACGGCCGCCGGGCGCGGGAACTGGGTTTTCTCTATTGGGTGGTTGGCGCGGCCTCACCGGCCGCAGCATCGTAAATTTGTGGAGATGTGAGCATGAAACTAACGGGTAAGAGCGTGTTGATCACGGGCGGCGCCGGCTTTATCGGCAGCCACCTGGTGGACCGGGTGCTGCAAGAAAACCCGTCCAATCTGGTTGTGGTGGATAATTTTTACCTGGGGCGCGAGGAAAACCTGGAAGACGCCGTCAAGGCGAACCCGGGGCTGAAGGTGTTCCGCCTGGACGCGGCCGATCTGGCTGCCATGCGCGACCTGGTGGAGGCGGAGAAGGTGGATGTGGTCTTTAACCTGGCCGTGATCCCCCTGCCCACCTCGCTGAAGTATCCGGCCTGGACTGTGACCACCAACGTCAACATCGCCCTGACCTTTTGCGAACTGGCGCGCTGGGGGGCGATTGGCACCCTGATTCACAGTTCCTCCTCCGAGGCGTACGGTTCGGCGCAGTATGTGCCCATGGACGAAGGCCACCCCCTGCACCCGCGAACACCCTATGCGGCCAGCAAATCGGCTGGGGATCAACTGGTGCAGTCCTACTGGCGCACCTTCAGCATGGACGTGTCCATCGTGCGGCCTTTCAACAACTTTGGCCCGCGCCAGAACCCGGGAACGTTTGCCGGGATCATCCCCATTGTGGTGCAGCGCGTGCTGCACAAACAGCCGATTGAAATTCACGGGGACGGCGAGCAGACCCGCGATTACATCTTTGTGCGCGACACGGCCAACGCCTTCGTGCACGTATATGAAGAAGCCGCCACGCGCGGTAAAGTCCTCAACATCGCCACCGGCCAGGAAATCACCATGAATCAGTTGGTGGCGCGCCTGCTGGAGGTGATGGGTGTGCCGGATTATCCGGTGATCCACTCGCAGCAGCGCCCCGGCGACGTGCGGCGGCACTGCGGCGACATCCGCCTGGCCCATGAGCTGATCGGCTTTGAACCGCCGGTGATCAGCGAGGCGGATCTGCGCGAGACGGTGGATTATTACCTGAAGCGGTTTTCTTAAGAGGCGCCTGTGAGACTGAACATTCCCTACACCGACCACCGCGAGCTGGAAGAAATTGCCAAGGTGCTGCAAACTGGCTATTTCACCCAGGGCCCCAAGGTGGTGGAATTTGAAAAAATGCTGGCGGCGTATGTGGGTGCGCGCTACGCCTTTGCGACCAGCTCCTGCACCACCGCACTGCACCTGGCCCTGGCAGCCTGGGGGGTTGGCCCTGGAGATGAGGTTTTGGTGGCCGATTTCACCTTCCCGGCCACGGCCAATGTGGTGGTGCAGTTGGGGGCTGTGCCGGTGATGGTGGATATTTGCCTGGACACCTTCACCATGGATCCGGCGGATCTGGAGCGGCGCATCACCCCGCGCAGCAAGGTGATCCTGCCGGTGCATGCCTTCGGCTGCTCGGCGGATATGGATCCCATTTTGGAGATTGCCAAACGCCACAATCTGGCCGTGTTGGAAGATGCGGCCTGCGCCATCGGCACGACCTACAAGGGCCGCTTCTGCGGCGCGATGGGCACGATGGGAGCCTACAGCTTCCACCCGCGCAAGGTCATCACCACCGGCGAAGGCGGCATGATCACCACGGATGACAGCGACCTGGCCGAGCGCATTCAACTGCTGCGCAGCCACGGCGGCAAGCGCACCGGCTACTGGTTTGAGTACGAAGAGGCCGGCTATAACTACCGCCTCAGCGATATTTTGGGCGCGATGGGTGTGGCTCAGATGGAAAAGCTGGATTGGCTCATCGAGCGCAAGCGCGCCCTGGCTGGCGAGCTGCGCCAACGTATGGCGCATATTCCGGGGGTGCAGCTGCCCGTGGAGCCTGCCTGGGGCGGGCACATTTACCAATCCTTCGTGACCCTGCTGGACGACAGTCTGGACCGCGACCGGATGGTGGCGGATCTGCGTGCGATGGACATTGAATCCACCCTGGGCACCTACGCCATGCACGACCAGCCCATTTTCCAGCGGCTGTTCGGCTACCGCAGCGGCGATTTGCCCAATTCACACCGCGCTTTCCGGCAGTCTCTGACGCTGCCCCTCTATCCGCAGATGGAAGAGCGCGATTTAGATCAATTGGCGGCTGGGCTGGCGCAGGTTGTGGCGGCGCAGCGGTCAAAAGGACGAAAAAATGAAGACCTTTCCTGAATCACCGAAACCGCAGACCATTGTTGTTTTAGGTGCTGCGGGAAGTGGTATACAAATAGCTGAAAGCGTGGAACGGCTGCCGGGAGCCCGGCTGGCGGGTTTTTTGGATGACGCCTACGCCGCCCAGGGCAGCCGCTTTGACCTGCCGGTTTTGGGAAGTCTGCAGGATTGGCGCACGCTGCCCGAGGACGTGCTCTTTTTGAACAGCCTGTACACGGCCAAAAAGATGCGCGTCTACCGCGACATCGTGCATTCCCTGGGCATCCCCGCCGAACGCTGGGCCACGGTGGTGGACCCCAACGCGGTGCTTTCCCCGCGGGCCCAGGTGGGCCGAGGGGTATACGTGGGGCCGGGGGTCATTGTCCAGCCGCAGGTGGTGCTGGAAGATCATGTGTGCATTCTGGGCAATTCGTACGTGGCCCACGATTGTCATCTGGAGCGCTACGCCTGCTGCGCCAACAGCGTTTCGCTGACCGGCAACGTGCACATTCAGACAGGGGCTTATTTAGGAGCCAATGTTAGCGTGAGAGTCGGTCTGCAGATCGGCGCGTTCAGCACGGTGGGCATGGGCGCGGTGGTGCTGGCTGATATTCCGCCTGGGGAAGTGTGGGCGGGCAACCCGGCGCGGCGATTACGAACGGCGGAAGGGTAGGGTATAAAGCATGGAAGCGGTAGCGATTACGCTGGATATTGATTGGGCGCCCGATTTTGTCATTGATCATGTGGCCGGTTTGCTGGCGGCGGCCCAGGTTCCCGCCACCTGGTTTGTGACCCACGCCAGCCCGGCGGTGGATCGTCTGCGCCAGCGCCCTGATCTGTTTGAGCTGGGTGTGCATCCCAACTTGATGGCGGGCTCAACCCACGGCGATACCCCCGACGCGGTTTTGGCGCACATGTGCGCGCTGGTGCCGGAGGCGGTCAGCCTGCGTACCCACGCACTGGTGCAGTCCACCCCTTTGTTTGCCCGTGTGGTGCAGCAAACCCCCTGGGTGAATGATGTATCGCTGTTCCTGCCCTATGTGCCCCATTTGCGCCCGGCGGCCTTTCGGGTGGGGGGCGGGGTGCTGTGCCGCCTGCCCTGTTTTTGGAGCGACGCGCAGGAGATGAGCCAGCCGCAGCCGGACTGGCGTGTGGCCGATGGCTGGCTGGAGATGCCTGGGCTGAAAGTGTTTGCCTTCCATCCCATCCATATTGCTTTGAATTCGGGGAATGTGGGGGCCTATGAGGCTCTCAAGCGGCAGGTTCCCCGCCTGGATCAGGCCCAGGTGCAGGATGTGGACCGCCTGGCGCAGCATGCCCCCGGCACGCGCACGGCTTTTTTGGACTTGCTGGAGCGTTTGGCCGGAGACGCGCGCGTGGGCACCATCCGCGAACATGGGGAACGCTGGCGGGAGGAATTTTCGGCATGATGCAGCAGGAATATCCGGTGTTGGCCGCTTTAGGCCGCGAGCTTACCCAATTGAGCCAGGCTTATCGGGACATGCGGCCCTTAACGGGCGACGAAGTGCAGCAGGCGGTCAGCCAGTTAGAGACGGCCTTTGTGCCGGTGCTGGTGCCGGAGGCCTGGATCAACGGGCTGGGGCATTTGCGCGCGCTGGGCCGCAACGGCATTCAGGCGGTGGTGGCTGACCCGAACCCCAAGGCGCTCAGTTTCTACTCTCGCTATGCCATTCCTTACCAATGCAAACCCTTCTTAAAGCAGACGCCGGAAGGCGAAGCGGCCTTCATTGAGGAATTGTGCGGGCTGGGCGAACGCATTCGCAGCACAGGGCGCACGCCGGTGCTGTTTATGCTGGCGGCCGAGCGGCTGCTGGCCATGTTCGTGCGCCATCAGGCGGAACTGAAACGGGTTTTCTTGCTGACTTCCAATTACGAGACCCAACTGCGCCTGGAAGATAAGCGCGAGCAGTACCGGGTGGCCCAGCAGGCGGGCGTGGATGTTCCGCATACGGTGTATGTGGACTCGCGCGAGGATTTCGAACGCAGCCTGCCGGAGCTGGTGTATCCATGTCTGATGAAACCGCGCGGCGGTAAAGAGTTTTACAGCCGCTTTCATTGTCAGGTGATGCGCGTGACCACTCCCGACGAGGCCCGTGAGGCCTTTGAACGCGCTCAGGATTTTAAACTGATGTTCCAGGAAGAAATCCCCGGCGAAGACACCGAGCTGTTCACCCTGGGCAGCTATGTGGACGCCCACACGCGCCCGTTGGGCCTGTTCACCGGCTATAAACTGCGCGGCAATCATAAATACGGAACCTGCGCCCTGGGGATCAGCTGTGAGGCGCCGGAGGTGGCGGCACAGGGCATGGCGTTTTTGCGCCAGGCGGGCTATCATGGGGCTTCGCAGGTGGAGTTCAAGCGCGACCCGCGCGACGGACGCCTGAAATTCCTGGAGATCAACAACCGCCTGTGGAAATGGCACAGCCTGACCGCGGCCTGCGGGGTGAACCTGCCCTATTTGCAGTACCTGGACGCCATCGGCCAGGCCCCAACCGAGCTGCCCCAGCAGGTGAACGGCGTGCGCTGGTGGCTGCCCTGGATGGACCTGTGGAGCGTGATGAAGCAGGTGAAGGCCGGGGAAGTCAATTTGGACGATTATTTGCGCGAGATCAGTTTTGATTTCGTGGACGGCGTTGGTTCGTGGGATGATCCTCTTCCGGCGCTGGTCAATTTCTTTGGGTTTGGCTGGATGATGGATTGAGGAGTGTATGAGCAAAAAAACTGTATTGATCACAGGGGCTGGCGGCGGCGGAAGCAATAATCTGATCCGCTCCATCCAACGCAGCAGCTATCCCGTGCGGCTGGTGGGCAGCAACGCCGACCGATTTATCCTTTCGCGCTCGCTGGCGGAACGCAACTATTTGCTGCCGCGCGGCGATTCGGGCAAGGGCTACGCCGAGGCGCTCAACCGGGTTGCGGCGGCGGAAAAACTGGATTTGATCGTGGCCAACAACGACACCGAGGTGCGCGGCATTTCGGCGGTGCGCGACCGGCTGGATGCGCCGGTTTTCCTGCCCTCCCACGCCACCATCGAAATGTGCCAGGACAAATTCACGCTCAGCTCCCATCTGGAAGCGCACGGTTTCCGCATGGCCAAGACGGTCTCGATTCAGGATTTGGACCGTGTGGAAGAGGCCTTCGCCCAGTTCCCCGATCAGGAACGGCTGTGGTGCCGCATGCGCAAGGGGTCTGGCTCGGCCGGGTCTCTGCCGGTGAGCAAGCCGGAGCAGGTGCGCTTTTGGGTGAAATATTGGCAGGAGATGCGCGGTGTGCCGGAGAATATGTTCCTGCTCAGCGAATACCTCCCCGGGCGGGACTACGCCTTCCAAAGCGTGTGGAAGGACGGCCAACTGGTGCTGGCCAAAACCTGCGAACGCGTGGCCTATCTGTTTGCGCGGTTGATGCCTTCCGGCACCTCCTCCACCCCCCAAATCGGGCGGCTGGTGAATAACCCAGTGGTCAACGACATCTGCACCCGCGCCGTGCAGAGCATTGACCCCCACGCCACGGGCATGTTCAGCATTGATCTGAAAGAAGACCGCAGCGGCCTGCCCTGCATCACCGAGATCAACATCGGGCGCTTCTTCATGATCACCATCGTGTTCAACGCCGTGGGCCACCACAATATGGCCGAGACGTATCTGAAGCTGGCCTTTAACCAGCCGGTGGAGATCCCTGCCAGCGAACGCTACGACGACATCGGCAGCGAAGAGACCTACCTGATCCGCGGCATTGACAACGAACCCGGGGTCATCAGCCGCAGCGCGTTGGAATCCAGTTATATCTCTTTGGTGGATGAAGGCGAATGAGCGAGAGCGATAACCGCAGTTTGTACCATTTTGACGATTTCACCGAGGCGCACTACCGCCACTGCCTGCAGCTGGCGCGGCAGAATTACCGCTTTGTGCGTTTTCCAGAATACCGCACGGAGGGGCGGGTGTGCCTGTGGCGGCACGACATTGACACCTCCCCGCACCGCGGCCTGCGCCTGGCGCAGATTGAAGCCGAGGAGGGGGTGGTTTCCACCTTCTTTGTGCTGCTGCACAGCGACCGCTATCACCCGCTGGAAAAAGATGTGTATGACCGGCTGAAGGCCATCCTGGGGCTGGGTCACGACCTGGGGCTGCATTTTGACCCGCAGTTCTATGGCGAGCGCATCCAATCTGCGGCGGATCTGGAGCATTTTTTGGCCCTGGAGCGCCATTTGCTGGAGGAAACCTTCCAAACGGAAATCCGCTCCTTCTCCTTTCACAACCCCTCGGTCAATAATTCTCTGCGTTTTGACCAGGAAACCCTGGCCGGGATGGTGAACGCCTACGGGGCGGAGCTTCAGAGCCAATATGATTACTGCTCTGATTCCTTTTGTTACTGGCGCTACCGGCGCCTGGTGGAAGTATTGGAGCAGGCGGCTGCCGAGAAAATTCACATTTTGACCCATCCTGTGTGTTGGACGGAAGATGTCACCAGCCCTTACGTGCGCTTTGTACGCGCAGTGGAGGGGCGGGCCGCCAATACTCTGCGGCGCTATCAAGAAGCAGCGCTGCGCAATAAACGCAAGATCGTTGAGTAATTTATCATTCCAAGTAGGAGATGAATCATGGCGAAGACCATTTTCTTTTCGGTTGCAAACGTTCCCGGCACGGTATATAAGTTCAAGCAGTTCCGCAAGCTAGGCTACCGCCTGGTGGCGGGCGACGCCAACCCGGACGCGGTGGGGCGGCATTTTGCAGACGCTTTTCATGTGCTGCCCATGCAGAAAGACCCGGGCTATATGGACGCCGTGCTGCGCGTGGTGGAGCAGGAAAAGGTGGACCTGTTTGTGGCCGGGGAGGGCGAAAGCCTGCGCGCTCTGGCCATTCGCGACCGCTTTGAAGCCCTGGGCTGCACCCTGGTGGCCACCGACGCGCATACCCTGGAAATCGCCCTGGATAAGGTGACGCTGTTTGACTTTTTGGCCGAGCACACCGACGTGCCTTTGATGCGCTACCACGCGGTGCACAGCCTGGCCGATTTTGAGGTGGGGCTGGAGAAGATGCGCGGCTGCAAGGTGTGCATCAAGCCCGCCCGCGGGTCGGGGTCGCGCGGGTTTGTGATCCTTCGGGACGAGCCTATGAAGGCGCGCGAGCTTTTCACCAAGAAGATGTCCTTTTTGGAGATGACGATTGATGAGATGCGCTCTATCCTGGCCAACAGCACCGATATTCCCAAGCTGGTGCTGATGGAATATCTGGAGGACACCAACTTTGATTCCAATATGGTGTGCAGAAACGGCCAAATCCTCTTCCAAAGCGTGAAAACGCGCGACGAGGCCAAAATTGGCACGATCACCCACGGCCATATTCTGGAACACCCGGAAATCAACACCATCAACCAGAAGATCATCGGCGCGCTGGGCACCACCGGCCTGGTGGCGATTCAGTACATTGGCAACAAAATCATCGAGATCAACCCGCGCTGGTCCACGTCGCTGGTGCACGGCAGCATCAATGAATACCTGATGGGGGTGCAGATTTTCACGGGCGAGCCGATCACGGTGGACCCGAGCGATGTGCAGGACTATCCCGGCCTGAAGATGGTGCGGTTTTGGGATATCATCACGTATAAAGACTGATTGACGAGGTGGGGTTTGAAGCGAACCATTTTCACATCCGTTTCCAATGCGGGGGGCACGGTTTATAAAATTCGCGAATTTCAGCGCCTGGGCTTTCGAGTGGTGGCTGGTGACGCCAGCCCCGAGGCGGTGGGGCGGTTTTACGCCGACGCCTTTTACCGCCTGCCCTGGCAGCGCGAACCGAATTATTTTGACGTGATCTTTGACATCATCCGCAAGGAAAAAGTGGACATCTACGCTCCGGCGGGCGAAGCCGAGGCCCTGGCGGTGGCGCGTATGCGCGATAAGTTCCTCGAACTGGGGTGTACCCCAACCGCGGCTAACCTGAAAACCCTGGAAATGGCTGTGGATAAATGCACCCTGTTTGAGTTCTTCGCCCGTGAGGTGGATATCCCTCTGCCGGCCTTTCACACTGTGGACAGTCTGGAGTCCTTTGAGGCTGGTTTAGACAAGCTGAAAGGCCTGCGGCTGTGCATGAAGCCCGCTAAGACCTCCGGTTCGCGCGGTTTTGTGATGATTGACGAAGGCGGCATGGACCCGAAAAAGGTCTTTAACACCCGTGTGGAATATCTGACGGTGACGCCGGACTATGTGCGGCGGGCGTTTGAAGCGGGGGTAGTGCCCAAGATGATCCTGATGGAATTTTTGGGCGAGGGCTTAAACGTGAACGCCAATATGGTGTGCAAGAACGGCGAACTGCTGTTTGGCAGCGTTCACACCCGCGAGAACATGAAAGAGGGCCTGAGCACCGCCGGAGTCATCCTGCACAATGACGAGATTGTCGAATACAACCGGCGCATTGCCCACGCCCTGGATACCACCGGCCTGATCACGGCGCAGTATATTGGCAATAAGATCATCGAAATCAACCCGCGCTGGTCCACCTGCGTGCTGCACGGCAGCATTAACGAATATTTGATGGGTATTCAGGTGTGGACGGGCGAGCCGATCACGGTGGACCCGCAGGACCTGGCCACCTTTGAGGGTCGCACCTACCAGCGCTATTATGAAACCATCACCTATTACCGGGATGAGCTGAAAAATACGCCTGTGGCGGAGGCATAGAAAAGCCGAATGGGAAAAGCAGTGCGAATTTTTCACGGCACTGAAAACATTGGGGGCATCGGGCGCTATCTGGCCGATTGGCAGCGCGAACGCAAAAAAGCTGTGGCGGATTTTATGGTCTATCATGATGAGACCAACCGCCAGAACAGCCATGTCAATTTGCATTTGGAGCGGCTGAACGGCTGGAACCGCTGGTGGGCCCAGTGGCATTTCTTTTGGGCCTGCCTGTTCCGCTACGACCTGTTCCACTTTTACTTTGGCAAAACTTTCCTGCCCTTTGGGTTGGATTTGCCCATCTTGAAATTGTTTGGCAAGAAGATGGTCTTCTCCTATGTGGGCAGCGACATTCGCCTGTACGAGGTGGACCGCCACCGCAACCCCTATCACGAGCTGCGCAAGGTCGGGCGGCAGCATCCGCGCCTGGACGGGCGCAAAAAACGCATGATGCGCTGGCAAAGCCTGTGGTTTGACCGCTGCCTGGCCAGCCGCAACCTGTATGAATATGCCCGCGCGGTCATCCCTGAAAAAAAGATCGTGCGGCACATCTGGGCCAACACCGCCATGAACCTGGAGGAGTTCGTGCCCAATTACGAAACCAAGTCGGTGCCGGTGATCGTGCATGCACCCACCAACCCCATCACCAAAGGCACGCCCTATATTGAGCAGGCGCTGGAGGAGCTGAAGGCCGAAGGTTACGCCTTTGAATACCGCAAGCTGCACAAAGTGCCCAACCTGGAAGCGCGCCGCATCTACCGCGAAGAGGCCGATATCATCGTGGATCAGCTCTTGAGCGGGGGCTTCGGCACGCTGGCGATGGAGGCCATGTGCTACGGCAAACCGGTGTGCGGTTTTGTGCTGCCGGAGCTGCGCGAAAGCCTGCCGGATTTGCCCATCGTGCAGTGCACTATTGAAACCATCAAGCAGCAGTTGGTCTGGCTGATGGAGCATCCGGAAGAACGGGTGCGGCTGGGGCGGGCCGGGCGGGCATTTGCCGAGGCGCATTACGACCGGGAGAAAAATTACCAGGCGGTGTGGGATTTGTACCTGGAGCTGCTGGGGCTTCCCGATGAACTGCCGGATGCCCCCGTCCGCGCGGCCAAACCCGCGGGCGAGGACGAATAGAGACGAGCGGCATGGACGATTTGCAAGCAGAACAGCCGGAAGAAAACGCGGCTCCTTCGGCACAGGCGCAGCAGGAACAGGCGCGTAAAGACGTTGGTTTTCTCACCGACGTCCTCAAGCTGGTGTCGGGAACGGGCTTTATTCAAATCTTGAGCCTGATCGTATCCCCCATTCTGGGACGCCTGTTTTTGCCGGAAGCCTTTGGAATTTCCCAAAACTTTTCGTCCATCGTGGCGGTGCTGGCGGTGTTGGCCGCCTTACGTTACGAAGTGACCATCATGCTGCCTAAGGCGCGCGAAGGCTCTGCCAATCAACTGGCGGTGAGCTTGATGTTCACGGGGATCAGTTTCCTGATCCTCACGCCCATCCTGTGGTTTGGACGCGAACCGATTGCCCAGCTGCTGCGTTCCCCAGAGCTGGCGGGTTACCTGTGGCTGGCGCCGCTTTCCGTGGCGGTGACCAGCGTGTTTGCGGCGCTGCGCAATTGGAATTCGCGCAACCGTAAATATTTGCGCCTGTCCGCGGCGCAAGTGAGCAGCGAAGTGGTGGCAGACGCGACCAAGCTGAGCCTGGGGTTTGGTGGGTTCAAAAGCGGCGGCTCGTTGATCGCTGCCAATGTGGTGGGGCAGGTGGTTTCCACGGGGGTATTGGGCTGGCAGATCTGGCGCGACGACGGGGCTTTTATCCGCTCCAGCCTGCGCTGGCGCGAGATGATGGCGGGTATCCGCCAGTACAAAAAATTCCCGCTGTATAACATTTGGGCGGCATTGTTGAGCAACGCCTCGCTGCAAATGCCCACTTTCATGCTTTCTGCTTTGTTCTCGCCCACCGTCACCGGCTTTTACTCACTGGGATACCGCATGCTGCGCCTGCCGGTGACCTTGATCAGCAATTCCATTGGTCAGGTGTTTTATCAGCGCGCCTCGCGGGCCTATTACGAAGGCAGTCTCACGCGCCTGGTGGCCGAGACGTTTAACCGCCTGGTGGTGTTTGGCCTGTTCCCCATGCTGTTGGTGACCCTCATTGGCAAAGAACTGTTTGTGGTGCTCTTTGGCCCGGAATGGGCCGAGGCGGGGGTCTATTCGCAGATCTTAAGTCTGTGGACTTTCTTTGTGTTCCTGGTGGCGCCCCTCAGCGGGCTGACCAACGTTTTGGGCCGTAATGAAGTCAGCCTGGTGCTGAATCTGGTGGTGTTCGTCACCCGTGTGGCTTCGCTGGCCGTCGGCGGCTGGCTGCAGGATGCCCGCCTGGCGCTGATCCTGTTTTCGGCCAGTGGCGTGGTGACCTACGCGGTGTACTGCTTGTGGGCCACACGCATTTCGGGTGTGCCGCTGCGCGAAACGCTGCGCATGTTTTTTGACGGGATGCTTTCCAGCGCGCCGTTCCTGGGGGTAGTGGCTTTGTTTAAGTGGGTCATCCCGCTGCCGCAGGCCAGCCTGACGGTCTTGCAAGTTCCGCTGCAGGGACTTTTGCTGCTGGCAATCAGCGCGGTGATGGGGGCGGCTTATTACGTCTGGGCGCTGTGGCGCGACCCCACCCTGCGAAGCGCGCTGACGCCCATGCTGGCGCGCCTGGGTTTCCGCAAAAAATAATCTCCTGATATCAAGATAACTTATTTGCTTGCAGCTGCCGGGCATTTATATAATGGGCCGGTAATCGCTGGTGGGCAGCAGCCGGAAGAAACCAATGTCACAGGTGAGGTGCAGATGACATGGGTTCGGCTGAAGGCCATTTGACTCTGAAGACTGTTCAATAGAGGGTTTGCGTTACGGCATCCGACGGCGGCTGCGGCCGCGGTTTCGGCTGATTTGCCGCGGAACGTAGGCGCTCTGGATTGCATGCAGATACGTGATGACAACTCTTGTTTTTCTAACCCATAGTTACCCCTATTTGCCTGGAGATACGTTTATTCGCACCGAGTTAGGGTATCTCTGTCAGGCGTTTGAACGGGTGGATGTGATTCCCGTGGGGAACGCCGCGGCGAATATCCCCGCGAAGACGCGCCCCGATTTACCGATGCCGCCCAATGCAAATTTACGGCTGGACCTTTTTGAATCCATCCGGCGGTTAACCCGCCAGGTTAACCGACCCGCCGGTCTGGCCGCTGTTTTCCGAGATGCCAGGTTCCGCGCCCTGATCTGCCGTGAACTGCCCCTGGCGGCGCGCTTTGGCATGCGGACTGTCCTGCGCATGTTGACATCCGCCCAGCAGGGGTATTCCATCTGGCAGGTGCTGGCACAGATGTGCGCGGAGTATTCGCAGCCGTTGATCCTGTACTCGTACTGGATGCACCACGCTGCGTTAGGCGCCGCGATGCTGGACCTGCCGCATACGCTGCGGGTGAGCCGGGCGCATGGCTTTGATCTGTATCTAGAGCGCCGCAATCCGCCCTATTTGCCGTTTCATGCACAGATGATTTCTCGATTGGACTGGGTCTGCCCGATTTCACAAGACGGCGTGAATACGCTCGCCAATCTCTACCCACAGCTAAGGCAGCGACTGCAACTATTTCGACTGGGGGTAGAAGACGGCCGAATGGGTTCGAGACCTTCGCCGGATCCCGTGCTGCGCGTTGTTTCCTGTTCAAAGCTGAGGCCGGTGAAACGGGTTGATTTGATTGCAGATGCGCTCGCGTTGTGCAATTTCCCGGTGCATTGGACCCACTTTGGCCGCGATCACCGGAGCACCGCCGTGGAACGTAAGACCGCAGCCCTGCCTGCGCATGTGCAGGTGGAACTGAAGGGCTATGTTGATAACCCCACCTTATTGCAGTATTATCGTGAGAACCCGGTTGACCTTTTTTTGAACGTCAGTTCCAGCGAGGGCCTGCCGGTGACGCTGATGGAAGCTGCCAGTTACGGCATTCCCATCGCCGCCACGTCCGTGGGCGGCGTGAATGAAATCGTCTCCCCGCGCAGCGGCTGGCGGCTGCCGGCCAACCCCAGTCCGCAGCAAATTGCCGATGTGCTGCGAGAGGCGGCAAAACTTTCTCCAACCCAGCGCCGAGAGATGGCCCATGCTGCCCATCAGCTTTGGCAGCAGCGAGTGAATGCGGCGGTACAATATCCTGCGTTTTGTCAATTTCTCAAAACGCAACTTTCACAAAAGTTGGCATCATGAAATATACCATTGCTGGACAGACGGTCGAATTTCAATGGGGGGATCACCCATGCGCTGAGGTTTTTGAACGCGAACTGCGTTACTATCCCCAATCGGATGCTCCCAGCGACTGCAGAATACGGTTGGTGGATGCACTGCCGGAGGCTGTGTCTGCAAACCCTTCGACCTACCTGGAAACGGCGGACGGTTTCGCTTTCCGCGGACAGCGGTATCAAGCAGCCTGGCACGAATCGGCCGACCCTTTAACGGTGGATTTCTGCTTTCCTGACGACCGGAAGTCATGGCGGCACAAACTGTTGGGCATGCAGTTCACCCATCCCTACGAAGAAATTTCCCAGGTGTTTCATGAATCGGTGCTTGTCCCGACTCTGCTGATGTTTTTTAGTCAAAAAGTGGCTGTTATCCACGGCTCTGCTGTGCAGAATCCCCACACGGGTGAGGCGATGATCATCGGCGGTTCGGGGGGGATTGGAAAAACCTCTTCAGAAATTGCGCTGATTCTGGATCATGGGTTTCGGTTTTTGGCCGACGACTTATCTTTTGTAGACGCACAGGGAACTGTGTGGCCAAACTACGCTTTCCCAAAGATTTATGCTTACAATGTGCAGAACTCCCCCGATGTGTACCGCCGTTTGTTTCAACAGCGCGGGTTAGCGGATCGTTTTTGGTGGGAGCTGACCAAACTGCGCGGGTTAGAAACGGTGCGCCGGCGCGCTGACCTGAATACATTTTTTGGCGCGGAGCGGGTGGGCACGGGCGCAAAACTGGGACAGCTCAACATGTTATTTCGCCGGCAGACGGAACGGATCCGCACGGTGAGCATCACGGCCCGTCAGGCTGCTGAGATGAACCTTGCCATGATTCAGGGAGAATACAAGAATTTAATCACCAGTCTCCACTGGCAGACCTTCAACCGCTCTGTGCTGGGCAGTAAACCTCCGCTCAGCGCTGCCGTGTTTGCGAATTTGCACGCCACGCTTTTGCAAGCTTTTGAACAGGTGAACTGCAGGGTGATCGAGATTCCGTTCCATTTTACAATCACGCAGCTGCGTCAACAGCTGATGCCGCTGCTGCTGGAATAATTCCATGAATCACGACCCAGTTGGGCAGAGCAGCCTCAACCTGAAACAATTCCTCAAGGACAGCTATTACAATTTTGCCCGTCAAATTGCAGCTTTGGTGTTCGGCTTAGCCATTTCTGCGCTCATCGCGCGCGGTTTGGGTGTACACAACCAGGGCTTGTATTCCCTGGCTTTGCTGGTCCCGTTTACCATCACCACGTTTACCAGTTTTGGCATCTCAGGGGCCAATATCTATTACGTGGCGCGCGGTGACTTTGACACGCGCCGGATGATCAGCACCAATATCATCTTGGTCAGCCTGTTAAGTGTAGTGAGTATCGCGGTCGGTTTGTTGGCGGCTGCCTATGCTGGAAAGGTTTTGTTTCCGGGCGTCACCGGTTGGATTTTGGGCTTAGGGCTGCTGATCATCCCGGTGATCTTTATGCGCGACAACCTGCTTTCGATGCTGCAGGGCTTCCAGGATTTTAAAACCTATAATATCGCCCAGTTATATCCCCTGGTTTTCCAAATGGCCGCCGTGCTGCTTTTTATTTGGCAGTTGGGAATGGGGGTGGAAGGGGCTTTGCTTGCCTATCTGGTGGGCAATCTTTTGGGTGCATGGCTGATTCTGCGCCGCCTGCTGCAAATCACCGGCCCCATTCCGCGCGGTGAGTTTCTCCTGGATGTGGAGATTGCGCGCAAGATGTGGAAATACGGCCTTCAGGCCTACCTTTCCAACGTGATCTCGTTCTTTAACCTGCGCGCCGATAAATATATCTTAAATTATCTGGCCGGGGCAGCATCTCTGGGCATTTATGATGTTGCGGTGCAGATGTCGGAACGGGTGTGGATGATTTCACGCTCAGTATCGACTGTATTGCTTCCGCAAGTCAGCTCCCTGCAGGAGAGCGATGCGGAACGCCTGAAATTAACCACCTTTATGGTGCGCAACGTGTTCTGGGCCTCCTGTGTTGTCTGTTTGCTGATTTGGCCGTTGGCTAATCCGTTTGTGCTGATTGTGTATGGTAAAGCCTATGGGCAAGCCTCGTTGGCCATCCAGTGGCTGCTGCCGGGAATCATCAGCCTG
Organism: Levilinea saccharolytica; assembly: GCF_001306035.1. GTDB lineage: Bacteria > Chloroflexota > Anaerolineae > Anaerolineales > Anaerolineaceae > Levilinea > Levilinea saccharolytica. Next base: position 197,297 of record NZ_LGCM01000039.1, on the reverse strand, counting down.
AGCGCTTCGCGGCTGCTTTCTGCGGATACGGCGGGGCGCGGCCGCCCAGAGATCAACACCATTGCTGCCGCGATCAGTCTGGTCATCAATCTGGCGGCCAACCTGTATTTCATCCCCCGCCTGGGGGTGGCAGGTGCCTCACTGTCCTCGTCGCTATCCTACACGCTGACCCTGGTGCTGCGGGTGATCATCTTTTCAAGGATGACGGGTGCAAGTTGGGGGAGTCTTTTTATTCTCACGCAGTCGGATTGGCTTTTTTGGAAAAATGTTTTTGGGGCGTTTTGGGCGCGACTGGGCTGGGGCCGAAAATAATCTCCGAATATCAAAAGAACTTATTTGCTTGCCGCTGCCGGACCTCTATATAATGGGCCGGAAATCTCGGACGGCCGTTCTGGTGACGGCTAGGCAGCAGGATCGCCGCTGCCGCTGAGAAGAGCGGCGCTTGGGTGAAGCTGCTGCGGAAAAACAACGACCCTGGAGAAAGCACAGCCTTATGTTTCCAAAAAACTTTGATGCCCAATGGGCCGGGAGAACGGACCCAATCCCTGTGGTGTTGGACGGCGCCTGGGTGAACAGCCTGGGCATTGTCCGCTCGCTGGCGAAGCTGGGCCTGAAATCGCTGGTGATTCATTTCAACGCAAACGGAATTGGCCTGGCCTCGCGCTATGCGGTGGGGCTGACGGCCCCCAGCCCGTGGGACGACCCCCAAGGGCTGATTTCGCGGTTGGAGGAAGTGGGCCGGCGTTTACCGCGCCCGGGGATTCTGTTTATCACCGATGACACCTATCTGATGGTACTGGCGCGCGGGCGTGAGCGCCTGGCCCCCTATTTCCGCTTCACGTTTCCAGACGCCGAAACGCTGGCGTACCTGATGGACAAAACCCATCAGTATGAGACGGCGCTGCGGTTGGGCATCCCCGCCCCGCGCTCGCTGCCGGTGCGCTGTGGGGAGACGGCGGCGGAGTGGCCGGAGCAGGCTTTTCCTGCCCTGGTGAAGGGGTTGAGCGGCAAGCAGTTTTTTCACCTGTTCGGCAAGCAGACGATCCTTGTGGATAACCGCGCCGCCCTGGAAGCGGTGTTGGCCCGCTGCACCAGCATTGACGCTCTGGTTCAGGAGATCATCCCCGGCGGAGATGACGAGCTGTATGCCCTGGGGTGCTACGTCAGCCCCGACCCCCATAAAGAGCCGGTGTACTTCACCAGCCGTAAGCTGATCCAGATCCCGCCCTTCTTTGGCACGTGCAGTGTGGGGGAGAGCCTGCCTTGCGAGCCGGCCGCTCTTCAAGGGCTTGAGTTGCTGCGCGCCTTCCGCTTTCACGGCGCTGCCCACGTGGAATTCAAACGAGACCCGCGCGACGGCCTGTATAAGCTGATTGAGATCAATGCCCGTTTCTGGAAATCGCACGCCCTGGGGACGCCCTGTGGGGTCAACATCGCCGCCGCGGCCTACCTGGATATGGCGGGGCTGCCGCCGCTGCCCAAAGTGCCGCAGCGCAACGGGGTACGCTGGGCGGCTTTTTCAGAAGCGGTCGTGCAGCGCATGATGGGTGATGCCGACATCCATCTGGGCCGCATGCTGCCTTTCCTGCGCCCGCCGGTGACGCACGGGCTGTGGAATTGGCGTGACCCGCTGCCTTTCTTCCGCTACCTGGGAAACAAGGCCCAAACGGTTCTTCACCGCAAGTAGGGTGACGATTTTCGCTCCGCAAGCGAAAGAACCCTGTGCGGCTGACTCACCTGGGCGGGGGGAAAACATCTCCCTGTATCAAAAAAATTTATTTGCTTGCGGTTACTGGTCATCTGTATAATTATCCGGAAAACTCTGGCGGGTATCTGACCGGAAAAATTCGATGTCTGAGGAGAGAAGCATATGAAGTTGTATCGGTTATTGGCGTCTTTGGTTCTGGCGGCCATCCTGTTGACGGCCTGCGCCCCGGCGGCGGCTCCGGCGGCGTCGGATGCGGCCCCTGCCCCCGCGGCGGATGCGCCCAAGCTGCGTATTGCGGAACAGTTTGGTTTGGGCTACGCCATGCTGACGGTGGCGCGCGAACAGAAGATGTTTGAAAAATACCTGCCGGGTTTGCAGGTGGAATGGCAGACCTACGGTTCGGGCGGCGCGATCAACGAAGCCTTTGTGGCCGGTCAGGTGGACGCGGCCATCATGGGTATTCCCCCCTTCCTGATCGGTTGGGATAAGGGCATTCCGTGGAAAGTGGCTTCGGGCGTGTGCGTGATGCCCCTGGGCTTGCAGACCTACAAAGACGATATCCAGAGCCTGAAAGATTTCAAAGAAGGCGATAAGATCGCCTACCCGGCCCCTGGCTCCATCCAGCACATTTTGCTCTCGATGGCAGCCGAAAAAGAACTGGGCAGCCCCACCGCGCTGGATGATTTCGGCGTGGCCATGGCCCACCCGGATGCGGCCGCGGCTTTGATCAGCCAGAAGGATATTTCTGCGCACTTCACTTCGCCCCCCTACAACTTCCAGGAACTGAGCGCCCCGGGCATCCGCCAGATTGTGGACGGCACCCAGGCCTTTGGTTCTGACTTCAGCTTCCTGGTGGCGGTGGCCTCCAAAGACCTGTACGAAAAGAACCCTCAGGTGTACGCGGCTTTCGTCTTGGGCCTGAGCGACGCGGCGGCCTTCATCAACGAACAGCCCGAAGCCGCGGCCAAGATTCTGGCCCCTAGCTTCAAGCTGGATGAAGCCACCACCCTGAAATACCTCACCTGGCCGGGCATGAACTACACCACCACCCCCTACGGCTTGATGGGCTTCTCCGATTTCATGGTCAACGCCGGATACATCAAGAATGCTCCCAAGTCCGTGAGCGATATTGCGTGGTATAATGTCGTTTCGACGGTCGGTGAAATGCAGGGTGAAACCCCCTCCGCTTTGGAGAAATTGCAGTATCGCCCGTAACCGCTGCTGGTATCTTAACCTAAAGACTGACATAAGCAGATGCCACGCCAGGTTGTGCGTGGCTCTGTTTATGTGAGCCGGGACAGAACGATGAAGAAAAAGCCTTCACTGTGGAAGAACCACACCTTTCGCCAGGTGCTGTTTGTGCTGGCCTTTCTGGCCATCTGGGAAATCGTGGCCCTGAGCAAGATATACCCGCCTTTGCTGTTCCCCGATTTAGTCTCCATCCTTAAAGCCCTGGTAGAATCCACCGCCAGCGGTGAGATGGTGCAGCGTACCTGGTATTCGCTGTACCTGATCCTGATGGGGCTAGGCATTGGGCTGCTCATCTCATTTGTGATGGTGGCGCTGGCGATGGTTTCGGATATCTTTGCCGACTTCATGGAAGCCATGGTGGCGATTAACCACCCGCTGCCAGGTGTGGCCTTGCTGCCCATCACCCTGCTGTGGTTTGGCTCCGGCGAATGGGGCATCATCTTTGTGCTGGTGCACTCGGTGGTCTGGCCGATGATGCTGAACACCTATGCGGGCTTCCGTTCGGTCTCGCGCACTCAGTTGGAAGTGGGGCGCAATATCGGTCTGCGCGGGCTGCGGCTGGTGACTTCGGTCATGGTTCCGGCGGCCTTCCCCTACATCTTCACTGGCCTCAAAATTTCATGGGCGCGCGCCTGGCGTTCGCTGGTGGCGGCGGAGATGATCTTCGGCGCTTCTGGCAAGGACGGCGGCCTGGGCTGGCTCATCTATCAGCGGCGCTTCTTCCTGGATACACCCGGCGTGTTTGCAGCCCTGGGCGTGATCATCCTGATCGGTATCGTCGTGGAAAGCGGTTTGTTCACCCAGTTAGAAAAGCGCACCGTGCAGCGTTGGGGCATGGTGGTGACGAGGAGCTAAACATGGCCGGACGCATGAAGGTGGAACATTTATGGGTACGTTTTACGGGGGAGCACGGCGAGGTGCAGGCGCTGGAAGATATTGATTTCAGCGTGGAGCCGGGAGAATTTATCACCGTGTTGGGGCCTTCGGGCTGCGGCAAGAGCACCCTCATCCGCTCGATCGCGGGCTTTCAGAAGCCGGAGAAAGGGCGCATTTTGGTGGGTGAGCGCGAAGTGTCTGATCCGGGGCCAGACCGGCTGATGGTCTTTCAGGAATTTGACCAGCTTTTCCCCTGGCGCACGGTGCTGGGCAATTTGACCTATGCGCTGAAGGTGAAAGGCGTGGCCAAAGCGGAGCGCGAAGAAACCGCCCGCCGCTTTATCCGCATGGTGGGGCTGGAGGGCTTTGAAAAGGCCTTTCCGCACCAGCTTTCGGGCGGCATGAAGCAGCGCGGGGCCATTGCGCGGTCGCTGGCCTTGAACCCAGAAATTTTGCTGATGGATGAGCCCTTTGGCAGCCTGGACGCGCAGACGCGCGCCATTTTGCAGGCAGAACTGGTGCGCATCTGGCAAGATGTGGGTTCCACTATCATATTCATCACACATAACATCCAGGAAGCAATTTTGCTGGGCGATCGGGTGATTGTGATGGGCACGCGCCCTGGGACGATCAAAAAGATCGTACCGGTGCCGCTGCCGCGCCCGCGCCTGCCGGAGACGCCGGAGTTTATGGCTTTGTGGCATGAACTCTACAGCCAGTTGGAAGTACACCGCTTCGGCGAAAACGGCAAGGTGGAGTCGCTGGTCTCAGGGAAAGATTAGCACCCATGTTTCCAAAAAACTTTGACGCCCATTGGGCCGGGGGCACGGACCCAATCCCTGTGGTATTGGACGGCGGCTGGATCAACAGCCTGGGCATCGTCCGTTCCCTGGCGGAGCTGGGCCTCAAGTCGGTGGTGATTCACTCCAAGCCCGATGGCGTGGGCTTGGCCTCACGCTACGCGGTGGGGCTGACGGCTCCCAGCCCGTGGGACGACCCAGAGGGGCTGGTGTCGCGCCTGGTGGAGGTGGGTCAGCGCCTGCCGCGCCCGGGGATTTTGCTGATCACCGATGACACCTATCTGATGACCCTGGCGCGCGGGCGCGAGCGCCTGGCCCCCTATTTCCGCTTCACCTTTCCGGATGCCGAAACGCTGGCGTTTATGATGGACAAGCAAAACCAGTACGAGGCGGCTCTGCGGCTGGGGGTTCCCGTTCCGCGTTCGCTGCAGGTGCGCTGCGGCCAGACGGGGGCAGAGTGGCCGCCGGAGGCTTTTCCAGCCCTGGTGAAGGGGCTGAGCGGCAAGCAATTCTTCCATGTGTTTGGCAAACAGACCATCGTGGTGAAGGACCGCGCCGCCCTGGAGGCGGTGCTGAGTCAATGCACGGGCCTGGATGCCCTGGTGCAGGAGCTGATCCCCGGCGGGGATGACGAACTGTATACCCTGGGATGCTACGTCAGCCCTGATCCCGATATAGAACCGGCGGTCTTCACCGGCCGCAAGCTGATTCAGATTCCGCCGTTTTCGGGCACGTGCAGCGTGGGGGAGAGCCTGGCCTGTGACGAAATCATCCCCTACGGTGTGGACCTGCTGCGCGCCTTTCACTTTCACGGGGTTGCCCAGGTGGAGTTTAAACGCGATCCGCGCGACGGGCAGTATAAGCTGATCGAAATCAACGGCCGCTTCTGGAAATGGCACGCCCTGGGGGTGCCCTGCGGGGTCAATATTGCCGCCGCGGCCTACCTGGATATGGCGGGCCTGCCGCCGCTGCCCAAGGTGCCGCAGCGCAACGGGGTGCGTTGGGTGGCCTTTTCGGAGGCGGCGGTACAGCGCTTGATGGGCAACCGCGATAACCGCCTGCGCCGCATGCTGCCCTTCCTGCGCCCGCCGGTGATGCACGGGCTGTGGAGCTGGCGCGACCCGCGGCCTTTCTTCCGCTATCTGCAAAACAAAGCTCAATCCTTCCTTCGCCGCAAACATCATGAAGATTCTCATTCCGCAGTCTAAAGAACGCAACGTGGTGGCCGCAGTGCGCAGTTTGGGGCGCGCAGGGCATGATGTCACCCTGGGGGTTAAGAGTACCCAGCCAGACCCGTTTCTCACCCGATGGGCACGGGGAAAGGTGGTAATCCCATCGCCGTACATCTCGCCGGAAGCCTATGTGGACGCGCTGGAGGATGTGCTGCAGCGTGAGAAGTTTGACGTGCTGCTGCCTTTCAGCCATGCGGCGGTGCTGCCGGTGTCCTATGCGTATGAGCGCCTGGCGCGCTGGACGGCCATCCCTTTCCCTAATTACGCTGTGCTGCGGCGGGCGCATGACAAGCTGGAAAGTATGCGCCTGGCCCAACAAGTGGGCGTGCCCATCCCGGCCACCTTTTGGCCGGAAGATGAACAGGCGTTAGCCAAAAGCCTGGGGGAGATACCCTACCCCTGCCTGGTGAAGGCGCGCCAGGGCTGCGGCATCGGCACGACCATCCGTTTTGCGCGCACGCCAAAAGAGCTTTTGGCGGGCTACCAGGCAGTCAGCGCCCAGGTGAGCAACCCGCCGGTCAACGATTTTTCCCGTCCGATGATTCAAGAATACATCCCCGGCACGCTCTACGACGCCCTGTTTTTGTACAATCACGGGCAGCGGCGGGCGGCGGTGGCCCAGGTGCGCGAGGTCACCTACCCGCTTTCGGGGGGGACGGGCGCGCGCAACCGCACCATAGAGGCCCCAGAGCTGCTGGAATTGGGCGGGCGGCTTTTGGACGCGCTGGGATGGCACGGCCCGGCCCAGGTGGAGTTTATGCGCGACGAGCGCGACGGGCAGTTTAAGCTGATGGAGATCAACCCCAAATTCTGGGGCACGCTGGCCTGTTCGCTGCGCGCCGGGGTGGATTTTGCCGCCCTGGCCTGCGAAATGGCGGTGCAGGGCGATGTGGCCCCGCACTTTGATTACACCCGCGATTTGACCTACCGCTGGATTCTGCCGGATTTATGGTTTGCCTATTGGGGCGCACCCCGCGGCACGCGCTGGCGTGAAGTGGTGGGAAAGGGCGGGCCGCAGGTGTGGGACGATATGGATTGGGGCGACCCTATGCCCAATGTGGACCGGCTGGCCTATACGATCAAAACCATGGGATTGCACCGTGAACGTGTGCTGCCGGCACATTTTGAACTGCGCACCCAGGCGTTAACGCGGCTGCCGGCCGTGCCCGCGGTTCTGCCGCCCGTCCAGGATTGAATCAGATGATTGAGTTTGTGTTAAGATAAGCCTATGTCACGTATGGATGAATTGACCACGCTCTGTCGGGTGATTGAGGCCAAGAGCTTTTCGCGCGCCGCGGAAACCCTGGGCCTGACTCAACCGGCGGTGAGCATGCAGATCAAGGCCCTGGAAGAGGCTTATGGGGCGGAACTGCTGCACCGCAGCGGCTTTGAGATTTTGCCCACCGAAGTTGGCCGCCTGGTGTATGAATACGCCTGCCAGATTCTGCGTCTGTACGAAGAGTCGCAGCAGCAGGTGCAGTCGCTCAGCGGGCGGCTGGCGGGCAGTTTGTGGATTGGGGCAAGCTCTGGGCCGGGCGAAGGGCTGCTGCCGGTGCTGTTGGGCAAATTCAAGCAGGAACATCCCGCCATCCGCGTGGGCCTGCGCGTGGGTGATTCGCGTGAGATTCTGGAAGCGGTATTCAGCCGTCAACTGGAACTGGGCTTTGTGGGGCGGCTGCGGCGCGACCGGCATTTGACCTTTGAGCCGTTCTTGAACGACCAGCTGGTTTTGGTGGCTCCCGCCAGCCACCCCTGGGCCAGAGTGCGCACCATCCCCTACGAAGAGCTGCTGACCGCCCCGTTGATCTTGCAGCAGCAGGGTTCGGGGGCCACTTCCGTGCTGCAGGACGCGCTGCGCGAGCAAGGCCTCAGCCTGCGCGAGCTGAACGTGGTGATGGAATTGGGCTTGCAGGAATCGGCCAAGGCGGCCGTGCAGGCGGGCTTTGGCGTCACTCTCATTTCGCGTCTGGGTGTGCGCGAAGAGCTGGAGACCGGTAAACTGGTGGAAATTGATGTGGAGGGTTTTGCCCTGCGCCGCCAGATTTACGTGTGTTACAACCGCTCGGCGCCGCTGTCATCGCTGGCCCAGACTTTTTTGGATTTTGCCAACCAGGCCAAAGGGGGCGCATCGGGCGGGTGACAGGGACGTCTTGAGGTGGAGAAACGTGGGGGATCGGCGCTGCTTTTGCACAAAAGCGGCGTTTTTGTTTGCCCAAAACTGGATTATGCCCGAAAAAGCGGCGGTTTATAAGAATTTCTTATTTGCGCGCGGTCAAGGCGCACCAGTAGAATTTGTAGGATCAAACACCCAAAGGGAGACACCATGAAATTCCAGTACAAACCCGTTTATTTGTTGTTCGTTAGCGTGCTTTTGACCAGCCTGCTGCTGACTGCCTGTCAGCCCGCGGCTGCGCCTGCGCCCACCGCTCAGCCCGCGCCTGTGGAAGTGCAACCCACCGACGCCCCCGCGGCCCCCGCTGCGCCCGCCGCCACCGAGGCCCCCACCGCTGAGCCGGTTGTGGAACTGAGCCCTGTTCGCTACGGCGGACAGTTGTATCCCGAAGAATACCTGTTGAAGGGCGCCCCGGCGCTGTTCAGCGATGCCGGTTTACAGGTGGAACACACCTTGTTCAGCTCGGCCACCGAAGGCAACCAGGCCCTCATTTCGGGCGCGGTGGACATCAACGTGGCCTCCGACAGCAAGACCGTGGCCCTCTTCAGCGCCATGCCCGATCAGGTAGTCATCATCGGTGTGGTGCAGCGCGGCGACCGCTATTCCACGCTGGTTCGCCCCGACTCCAGTTACACTTCATGGTATGATTTGAAGGGTAAACAGGTCGGCATTCGCATGGGCACCGGTGCAGAGCAGGTGGTGCGGCGCTACTTTGAAAAAGTGGGCGATCTGAAGTGGGAAGATTTCCAGTGGGTCAACTTGAAGGTGGAAGACAGCATCGCCGCCCTGACCAGCGGCAGCATTGAAGCCTTCACCGCCTGGGAACCCACCCCCGCTATCGCCGAGGCGCAGGGCGCGGGTAAGGTGATGATGAGCTACGGCGACATCGCCCTGACCCCCGTGCTGCTGAACACCACGGTCAAATACGCCGAAAGCCACCGCGCGGAGATCGTGCATTTCCTGGCTGCGCACCTGGCCAAAGCCGAAATGATCAAGAGCGACCCCAAGAAATCCGCTGAATTGGCCGCGCAGGCCGCTTCGGCCCAGGGCGCCACCGTGGACCCGGCTGCTTTTGAGAAGATTTTCACCCGCGTGGATTTCTCGCTCGACCTGGATGAAACCGTCATCGCCGCCTTGCAGGACACTGCGAACTTCCTGGTCTCGACCGGCGAGATCAAAGAAGTGCCCACGCTCAAATGGGATGCCAGTTACCTGGAGGAGGCGCGCAAGCTGGTAGAAGGGAAGTAAGCGCGCGTGCTGAAGCGAAAAGCTGCTCTGGCAGCCATTCCAATTGTCATTTTTCTGTTGGGTTGGGAGGCTCTCTCACGAGGGAGCCTCCTCAATCCGTATTTATTCCCGCCGCCCACGACCATTCTGATGGAGCTGGGCAATTTGTTTATGAAGGGCATGCCCGCCCAATCAGCCTTGCTCATGCATGTGGGCATGACCCTGTGGCGGGTGCTGCTTTCGGTGGTGTTGGGCATTGTGGCCGGGGTGATCGTGGGCGTGGCCATGGGCCTGAACCGCGCAGTGTACTCCTTTTTCGACCCGCTCATTACTGTGCTGATGCCCATCCCCGGTATCGCCCTGGCCCCCCTGTTCATTGTGTGGATGGGTTTTGGCAACCAGACCATCGTTTCGTTGGGAGTGCTTTCGGCCTTCTTCCCGGTGGTGTACACCACCGTGGCGGGGGTGCGCAGCGTGGATCCCCAGTTGGTGCGGGCGGCGCAGATGATGGGTTCCCGCCCGATAGGCGTGGTGCTGAACGTGTATTTGCCCTGGGCGGCCACCTATGTGTTCAACGGGGTCAAGCTGGGCCTGGCACGCTGCTGGATGACCATCATCGCGGTGGAGTTTGTGGCCGCCAGCAACTGGGGCATGGGCTACATGATCTGGAACGCCGCGGAGAATTTGCGCGCCGATGTGGTCTACGGCGGCATTTTGCTGCTGATTGTGATTTACTTTATCCTTGAGAAAGCGTTGATCAACCGCCTGGAGAGCCGCACCATCGCTCGCTGGGGGATGATCCGGCAGGCTTAACCATGCTGACCCAAGAACCGGTTGTAACGCAGCAGACGGCCGCCCGCTCGGTGTGGGGGGTGGTGCGGTTTGTGTATCCCTTTGTGGTGGTGGCTTTGATCTGGGAAACGGCACTGCGCTTGGGGTGGGTGCAGAGCGTTTCTCTGCCCGCGCCTTCGCAGATCGCCGCTGAATTTTGGCGTCTGGCGGTGACCCAGGGTGTTTTGTGGGAGCATTTCAGCGCCAGTTTTTACCGCCTGGCGGTGGGCTATTTCCTGGCGGTGGGCATTGGCGTGACGGTGGGTGCGCTGCTTTCGCTCAGCCCGCTGCTGCGCGGCCTGTTTGAACCCGTGCTGAGCCTGTTGGTGTCTGTGCCCACCATCGCCTGGCTGCCGGTGCTGCTGATCACTATGGGACTGGGCGACCGAACGGTGATCACCACGGTCTTCCTGGGCGGCTTCTTCGCCATCACCTACAACACCATGCGCGGTATCGAGATGGTCCCGCGCAACCAGATTCTGGCGGCGCGCGAGATGGGCGTGAACGGGGCGCACTTGTTCTTTGCGGTGCTGCTGCCCGGCTCGTTGGTCTCGCTGATCACCGGCCTGCGCCTGGGGATCGGCTATGCCTGGCGCGCGTTGGTGGGCGGCGAAATGCTGGCGGCCATGATTGAATGGGGCATCGGCAAGATGGTGTTTCAGGCGCGCTTCTTTAACAATGTTTCGATTATGTTTGTCGGCATCTTGCTGATTGGCCTTTCGGGCTATCTGCTGGACCGCACCTTCCTGCGCTGGCTGGAGATGGCCACGGTGGAGCGCTGGGGCATGGTGCGCCGACGCTGAAAGTGAGAACGGTATGCTGCAAAATGAAAACGCTCCGGCTTTAATTCAAATTCGCGATCTCGCCAAAGAATTTGACCCCCAATCCAAGAACACGGTTGAGGCGCTGCGCGACATCAACCTGGATATTGAGGAAGGCAAATTCACGGTGCTGATTGGCCCATCGGGCTGCGGAAAATCCACCCTGCTCTATTTGCTGGCGGGCTTTGAAAAACCCACCCGCGGCAGTTTGCTGCTGGACGGCAAGCCGGTGGAAAAGCCCGGCCCCGACCGCGGTTTTGTGTTTCAGGATTACGCCTTGTTCCCCTGGCGCACGGTGTTGGGCAACATCACTTTTGGGCTGCGCAGCAACGGCTGGAGCAAGGCCGACGCGGACGCCAAGGCGCGCGAATATATCGCCATGGTCAAGCTGAACGGCTTTGAAAACGCCTTCCCGCACACCCTTTCGGGCGGCATGAAGCAGCGCGTGGCCATTGCCCGCGCTTTGGCCTATAACCCGCGGGTTCTGCTGATGGATGAGCCTTTTGGCGCGCTGGATTCGCAGACCCGCAAGCACATGCAGCAGGAGCTTCAGCGCATTCTGATGCAGACCAACAAGACGGTGGTGTTTGTGACCCACAGCGTGATCGAAGCTGTGTTTTTGGCGGACCGCATTGTGGTGCTCACCGCCCGCCCCGGTATGGTCAAGGGCATCATTGACGTGAACCTGCCGCGCCCGCGCGAATACACGGACGATTCTTACCTGGATATCCGCGAGGCGGTGCTGAGCCTGCTGAGCGAAGAAGTCGAAAAAGAACTGGAAATGGACGGGATGTAGACCTACCATGCATACCCCCTTGCCTCTCACCCCCCAAGCCGCGGCTTATGCCTGGCGCCAGCTCACCCGCCGCGCCGGATTGGAGCACGACCGCCTGGAGGCATTGGGCATGACTCTGGTGTATGCTTCGCCGGACACGGTGCGCCCCGACCGCCCGGCGGTGGTGGTGGCCCCCTGTGCGCCGCAGGCCTGGGATACCCTGGTGCAGCGCAGCGCCCACAGCCTGGACTGGCTGCTGCCGCAGCGGGTTTTCCCCCCGCGCGAGGCCGCGGCCCACACGGAACGCATGCCGGTGCTGCTGTGGGGGCAGTGCGCCGCGGACGGCACCCGGCCCTTCGCCGAGGTGCGCGCGGACGGGTGTCTGGTGTTCTACGCCGACATTCTGGCGTCAACCGTCTTCCTGCTTTCACGCTGGGAAGAGACGGACGCCAGCGCCTTCGATGTGCATGGGCGCTTCCCGATGGAAAAAAGCGCGGCGGCCCGCCACGGTTTTTTGGACCGTCCGCTGGTGGATGAAACTGCCCTGGTGCTGCGCGCCTGGCTTCAGCATATACAGCCGGGCTGGCAGCCCAAGCGGCGCGCTTTTTCGGTGCGGCTGACGCATGACATTGACCACCTGCGCCCGTTTGTCTCACTTTCGCGGGGACTGCTGGTGTTGGGGGCGGATGTACTGCGGCGGCGCAGTTTGCGCCAGGCGGCGCACACCGCCGCCCAACTGCGCGAACAGGCCGGCGCCCTGGGCAGCACCGCGGCGGTCCGCGCCGTGGGCGAACTGATGGAGCTTTCTACCCGCGCCGGTTTGGGCGGCACGTATTACTTCATGGCGGCGCGTCCGGGACGCTATCAGGGCGGCTATGACCCGGCTCACCCGGCGGCGCGCGCGCTGATCCGCACTGCACAGGCGCAGGGCTTCACCCTGGGGCTGCACCCGGGCTACGAGGCTTTCTTGGACCCGCAGCGCCTGGCCGAGGAGAAAACCCGCCTGGAGGCCGCCGCGGGCGAGCCGTTGCGCGAGGTGCGTGCCCATTTCCTGCGCTTTCGCGTGCCCGACACCTGGCGTCATTTCCAAGAGGCGGGTTTCACCCACGATTCCAGCCTGGGATCCTCCAGCCTGGTGGGTTTTCGTGCCAGTACCTGCCACCCCTACCGCCCCTTTGACCTGGAGCGCGACGCGGAGATGACCCTGGTGGAACGCCCGCTGATCGTGATGGACGCGGCCCTGGCCGCAGGGGGGCGCACCCCGCAGGCGGGCTGTGCCCTGGCGCTGGAGATGGCCGAACGCTGCCGGCGCGTGGAAGGCGACTTTGTGCTGCTGTGGCACAACACCTCGCTGATTGAGGAATGGGCGGCCTGGAGCGCGGCCTACCGTGAGCTGATCCTCCGTCTGGCCGATTTGCAGGCGGGGAGGGCTTAGACCGGTGCGCATCGCTTCGGTAGCCATTCATTTGGGACAGGAAATCATCTCCGGCGGGGTGGGGCAAAAGCTGCGCACCCAATGCCGCTTATGGCGCGCGCTGGGGCACGAGGCGCGCCTGTTCCTGCACACCCCCGACGTCGTGGACGACCCAGAGATCACCCGTTTTCGCTACGACTTGCGCGCTGGGGGACCGCCGGGCGTGCGTACCCTGCGCCGTGAGGCCTCCCGCAGCCGGGCTTTGGCTGAGCTGATCGCGGCGGCGGCGGCTTATCAGCCGGATGTCATTTACCTGCGCTACGGCCTGTTCACCTGGCCGCTGCCGCGTTTGCTGCGTACCGCCCCCACGGTGGTGGAGATCAACACCAACGATGTGGACGAATACCGCTACCGCGGGTCGTTTTATTACTACCTGAACCGTGAGTCGCGGCGTTGGACGCTGGGACCGGCGGCGGGGCTGGTGTATTTGAGCCGTGAGATCGGGCAGTTGGCGGCCAATCGCCGCTGGGGTAAACCGGGACTGGTGCTGGCCAACGGTATTGATTTTTCGGCCTTCGAGCCGCTGCCCGCGCCCAACCATGCCCAGCCGCACCTGGTAATGGTGGCCACGCCGGGCTACGACTGGCACGGGGTGGATCATCTCCTGCGCCTGGCGCAGCTGCGCCCGGAACTGCACGTGGATGTGGTGGGCTACGGGCCGCAGGATGTGCCCGGGGAGCTGCCGGCAAATGTGCGCCTGCACGGCTTTCTGCGCGGCGAGCCCCTGCTCCAGGTGTTGGCCCAGGCGGATGCGGCCTGCGGCACGCTGGGGCTGTACCGCAAGAATATGGAAGAAGCCTCGCCTCTCAAAGTGCGCGAAGCCCTGGGGTACGGCATTCCGGTGGTGTTGGGGTATGAAGACACCGACCTGAGCGGCCGGGATTTCCCCTTCATTCTGCAAATTCCCAATCGCCCCGACGGGGTGGAAACCCACGCCGCCGAGATCGCCGCCTTTGCGGCGCGCATGCGCGGTCAGCGTGCCGACCGTGAGGCGCTGCGGCCTTTGCTGGATCAACGCGCCAAAGAGGAACAGCGGCTGGCCTTTCTGGAGTCCATCGCGCGCTGAACCCCTGCCTGAATTCTGGTAAAATTCAACCCGTGAAACCCTCCCAGCCGTCCCCTCAAAGACCGGCCCTGCTCTTCCTGGGCAGCCAGATGGAAACTGGCGGCGCGCAGCGCGTGCTGCTGGATCAGGCCGCCTGGTTCCACGCCCGCGGCATACCCGTGACGGCGGTGTTCCTGTACGATAAAGAAGGCCTGCATGCAGACTGGCAGGCGCGCGCCGATTTCCCCATTGTCAATTTGCAGGCCCGTCAGCGCGGCGAGGGCGGACTGCGTTCCGCTTTTCGCCTGGCGGGGGGGCTGCTTCGCCTGTTCCGCTTGCTGCGCAGCCAACCTTTTTCGGCGGTGGAGACCTTTACCCATCACGCCAACCTGATCGGCATCCCTTTGGCCTGGCTGGCGGGCGTGCCCGTGCGGGTGGCCTCGCACCACGGGCATATTCTGGGTTTCCCGCGCGGGTTGGAACGCCTGCACGCAGCTCTCATGAACAGCCGCCTGACCACCCGTCTGGTGGCGGTTTCGCGGCGGGTGCTGGGCGAGGCCGTGCGCGAAGGAGTGCGCGCCGAGAAGGTGACGGTGATCCCCAACGGGGTCAATTTGCCCGCGGCAGACCCGGCGGCTGTGCAGCGGGTGCGCGCCGAATGGGGCCTGGGCGCGGAAGATGCGCTGGTGCTGGCGGTGGGGCGCATGACCGCCCAAAAAGCTCACACCTTTTTGCTGCAGGCCGCTGTGCCGGTGTTGGCGCGCTTCCCCCGCACGGTGTTTGCCATTGTGGGCGACGGCCCGCTGCGCGCCGAGCTGGAAGCCGAAGCGCGCGCCCTGGGGATTGCCGCCCAGGTGCGCATGCCCGGCATTCGCGGGGATGTGCCGCAGTGCATGGCGGCGGCGGATGTGTTCGCCCTGCCGTCCCGCTGGGAAGGGCTGCCGATGGTGCTGCTGGAAGCCCTGGGTATGGGCGCGGCGGTGGCGGCTACGCGGGTGGAAGGTGTGGATGAAGTCATTACGGATGGGGAGAACGGCTTGCTGATCACGCCGGAGGATGCGGCGGGCCTGGCCGAGGCGCTGCTGCGGCTGCTGGAAGACGCAGAGCTGCGCGGCAAGCTCAGCCGAGCTGGCCAGGCCTGCGTGCGCGCGCAGTACACGGTGGATACCATGTGCACGCAGTACGCCCGCTGGCTGATCCCTGCTTTTCAGGAGGGTAACGATGACTTGGATGCAGCGTAACCGCGAGCGGCTGCTGAGGTGGGCCACCAGCGGACTGCTGACGGCATTAATGGTGGGGGTGGCGAGCGATTTTGACACGCGTTTCCGCCCGTTTTTTGAGGCGGGGGGCATGCCGCGCTCGTTTTTGGTGAGCGCAGCCTTTGCTGTGGGGGCAGCCCTTTTGGGTGCGGTGCTGCTGTGGAAGCCGGGCTGGCTGGCATGGGCGCTGCGCTTGCGTGCGAGCCTGCCGTTGGCGCTGCTGTGGGCGGCGGGGGATGGGCGGCCGGGGCGGGCTTTTGGGCCAGTCCGGCGGCTTGCAGCTCTTTCAGCACGTTTTGGATCAGGGCTTCGATGGGGTCTTTCTGCGGGTCTTCTGACATTTTTTCTCTCCCCGGCCTCAACGCGACAGGAACAAGGTGGGGTCGCCCGCCTTGCGGGTCAGGCGGCCGTCTTTGAGCAGCCCCAATTCTTCCATCCAGCGTTCAAATTCGGGGGCTGGGCGCAGTTTAAAAATCCGGCGCAGGGCGGCGGTGTCGTGATAGGAGGTGGACTGGTAGGAAAGCATCGAGTCATCGGCCATGGGCACGCCCATGAAGAAATTGCAGCCCGCGGCGGTGAGCAGCACAGCCAGATTCTCGCTGTTGTTCTGGTCGGTGCGGGCGTGGTTGGTGTAGCACACGTCGCAGCCCATCGAGATGCCGGTGAGCTTGCCCATGAAATGGTCTTCCAGCCCAGCGCGCTGAATCTGCTCGCTGTTATAGAGATATTCGGGGCCGATGAAGCCGACCACAGTGTTCACCTGGAAGGGGGCATAGCGTTTGGCCAGGCCGTAATTGCGCGCCTCCAGGGTGAGCTGGTCCCAGCCGTGATGGGCATTGGCCGACAGGGCCGATCCCTGACCGGTCTCAAAATACATGTAATTGGGGCCGGTGGGGTAGCAGTATTTGCGCGCCAGGGCGTAGGCCTCGTCCAACATACCCACGGAGATGCCGAAGGACTCGTTGCCTTTCTGCGTGCCGCAGATGGATTGAAACACCAGCCCCACGGGGGAGCCGTTCTGCATGCAGCGCATCTGGGTGGTGACGTGCGCCAGGACGCAGGTTTGGGTGGGAATTTTCCAGGTCTGCACGATATCGTAGGTCATATCCAGCAGGCGCGCCACCGAGGCGTAGCTGTCGTCCACGGGGTTGATGCCGATGACCGAGTCGCCGGAGCCGTAGGACAGGCCTTCGTAGATCTCGGCGCGGATGCCTTCGGGTGAATCCGTGGGGTGGTTGGGCTGCAGGCGGCTGGAAAGGGTTCCGCCTAGGCCGATGGTATTGTTGCAGTGGCGCACCACGCGGATTTTGCTGGCGGCATAGATCAGATCCATGTTGGACATGAGCTTGGTGACCGCGGCGATCATCTCGGCGGTCAGGCCGCTGGACAGGCGCTGCAAATCATTGCTTTCGTGTTCGTCGTCCAGAATCCATTCGCGCAGCTCGCCCACCGTCCAATCTTTGATTTCGTTATAGACGGTCTCGTTGAGGGCGTCGTGAATCAGGCGGGTGACCTCATCCTGATCGTAGGGGGCCACCGGGTTCTCTCGCAGCGCCCACAGGGGCACGGCGGCCAGGACGTGCTTGGCGGCGGCCCGCTCGGCGGTGGTGGCGGCGGCCACCCCGGCCAACTGATCGCCGGATTTCTCCTCGTTGGCCTTGCCCATCAGGACGCGCAGGTCTGGGAATTCGTAGGTTTTACCAAACAGTTTGGTTCTTAAGATCATGCGGCCTCTAATGATAAAAAACCAGAGTCTTGACCACCAGCGGCACCACGCGCCCATCCATGAGCGGCGCACCGATATCCATGTAATCGCCTTCTTCCAGGCCGACCTGATCAATGACCAGCAGGGGGCGGCTGCCCGTTTTGGATTTGACGGTTTGCCCCAGGGCCTGGGCGTAATCGTGGCGGATGATGACAATCAGCGGGCGTCCGGCGGGCAGGCTGCGTTCAAAGGCGGCTACGCCGTCGGCCAGGGCTACCAGCAAGGGATAATCCAGGCGTCCATCCAGCTCTAAGGCCACGGCAAAGGGATCCGCGGCCAGGTTGAGGTCCCAGCGGGTGAGAGCACTTTCAATGGCGGGGGCGATGACCGCGGCCTGCAGGGGCTGGCCGCGCAGATCCACGCGCACCACGGGCACATTCTTGAGGGGCAGGATGGACTCTTCGGCCCAGATGGTGGAGCCGGAGAGGGTGACGGTTTGGGCGCTGGCCCCCAAGACCGTGGCGCGCAGGGTTTCGGCCGGGCGCACCACCGTGCAGCTGCTGAGGGCGGGTGATTCGCGCAGGCTTTCGGCCACCAACGGGCCGATATCACCGTGACGGGCCACATCCGCCACACTGGTCAGGCGCGGGGGCTGGTAGTAGTAATAACCCACCCCGCCGGAGAACATCACCGGCTTGTCGCGCCCGGTCACTTCCAGAGGCGGGGTTTGATACAACTGGTCGGCCAGCGGGCTGGTGGTTCCCTGGATCAGATGCAGGGTCAGCTCGGCCATCTGGTCGGTGAGGCGGCGCAGATCGGAGAGGGCAGGCCGGTCGCCCACCGCCAGCCGCACCCCGGCCGCGGCGGCGATGCGCGCACCCGCGGGGGTGATGTGCGTGACCTGACCGCTGGCGGGGTCAATTTCCACCACGCGCCCGCCAAAATTCATGGCGGCGGATGCGGCGGCGTGCCCCTGGCGGAAGACGGCGCTGTTGGCGCTGCCGCCGCCGATATCCACATTGGTGACGGTGGTGAAATGCTGACGGCTGTAGCTGGCAGCCCCTGAGCCGCGGCCCGCGATCATGCCTTCCACGTTGGGCCCGGCCACGGTGACCACAAAGTCACCCGCCAGCCCAGCCACCGCCGAAAGGATGGGGTCGGCGTTCTTCTTGCGGGCGGTCTCACCGGTGATGATCACCGCGCCGGTTTCCACCTGGGCAGGGGACACCCCGGCTTTTTGATATTCGCCCTGAATGACGGCCGCCAGTCGCTGGGCGTCGATGGTTTCGCTGTCCAGCAGGGGGGTGAAGACGATTTCACTTTCGTAAATCACCCGGCGCGCGGCAATATCTACGCGCGGGATCTGGCCTGCGCGCGCCACGTTGACCAGAGTCAATTCGCTGAAGATCACCTGGGTGGTGGTGGTACCGATGTCAATGCCAACGCTGATCATTTGTCGTGCGGGTGAGTTCATGCTCCAACCTCTGCTGTGATTATCGCACGGGAAGCGCAAAAATGCCAACGCCGCCCCGCAAGAGGCGGAGAGCGCGGCTGCATCTATTGTATCAAACAATCGCTGTTTGTTCGGCTTTGTGCCCGGTTTTACCCCCTGGCGCTGGGCAGCCCCTGGCGCGGCGCGGGGGTATAATGATTCGCAGGGGAGCCTGAGTTGACATCATCTTCTGGAGGGTAGCGATGGGTAAGAGCACACTGCTGGGGAAAATTGCGCGCGCAGGGCTGACCTGGATGGGCAAGCAAAAACTGGCCAAAATTGAGGGCTCGCTGGATGTGGCGGGGCTGCACCAGTCGGTAGAGGTGCTGCGCGACCGTTACGGCATCGCCCACATTTACGCCCAGGACGACCATGATTTGTTCTTTGCGCAGGGTCTGGTGCACGCGCAGGAGCGCTTCTGGCAGATGGAATTGAACCGGCGCACGGCCAACGGAACCCTGAGCGAATGGTTTGGCCCGCTGGCCTTGGATACGGATCGGGCGGCGCGCACCTTTGGTTTTGCGCGCGTGGGCCGGGCGGATTTTGCGCGCTTTTGCCCGGAGCTGCAAGAGGCGCTGCGGGCTTACACCGCGGGCGTGAACGCCTATTTGAGCGCCTATCCCAACAAGCTGCCCCTGGAATTCACCCTGCTGGGCCAAAAAGCGCGTCCGTGGACGGTGGAGGACACCCTGGCGTTTTCGCGCCTGATGATCTGGCAGCTTTCGCACGCCTGGTATTCCGAATTGACCCGTGCGCGCCTGGTGGAGCGGGTGGGGGCCGAACACGCGGCGGAATTTGACCTGTCGTACCCGCAGGGCAACCCGCTGACCCTGCCGGAGGGGGTGGAGATGAACGCGCTGGACCCCAAAGGCGGCCTCAGCGCGGTGCGCGGGCCGTTTTTGCAGCGCGGGCTGGGCAGCAACGCCTGGAGCGTGTCGGGTGAGCGCAGCCAATCGGGCACGGCCCTGCTGTGCAACGACATGCACCTGATCCTTAGCCTGCCCAATTTGTGGTACGAAAACCATCTGGTTTCGCCCACCACCCAGGTGAGCGGGGTGAGCATCCCCTGCGCGCCGCTGGTGCTGGCGGGGCACAACGCCGACATCAGCTGGGGCATCACCCTGGCGTTTACCGACTGCGAAGATGTGTATGTGGAGCAGTTTGACCCTGCGGACCCCACCCGTTACCAGTTCGCGGGCGAGTGGAAGACGGCCCAGGTGCTGGAGGAGCGCATCGCGGTCAAGGGGCAGGCGGAGCATGTGGAAAAGGTGGTGCTGACCGACCACGGGCCGGTGATTTCGGATGCGGTGGGCGAAAAGCAGCAGCGCCTGGCGGTGCAGTCTATGGCCCTGCGCCCCTGCCTGGCGTTGGAGGGTTGGTACCGGCTGAACAAGGCGGCTGGCTGGGATGATTTTGTGGAGGCGGCGCGCTGCGTGGAGGCCCCGCAGCTGAACGTGGTTTATGCGGACACGCAGGGCAACATCGGTTATTGGGTGACGGGACGCACGCCCGTGCGCGCCCAGGGGACGGGTAAAATCCCTGCCCCGGGTTGGACGGGCACGCATGAATGGGTGGGGGAAATCCCCTTTGAGGAAATGCCCCACGCCCTGAACCCGGCCAAAGGCTACATTGCCACCTGCAACAACAAAATCGTGCCAGACACGTACCCGCACTACCTGGGCGATCATTGGATGAACGGCTATCGGCTGGCGCGCCTGGAGGAGTTTTTTGCCAGCCGCCCGCGCCTGAGCCTGGAAGACTGCGCGGCCATGCAGACGGATGTCACCTGTGTTCCGGCACGCTTGCTGCTGCCGCATTTGCGCGGCTGCGAAAGCCAGGATGCGGATGTGCGCCAGATGCTGCAACTGCTGGAAGGCTGGGACGCGGTGCTGGCGGCGGATTCGACCGCGGCGGCGGTGTACGAGGCGGCGCGGGCGCACCTGGTGAAGGGGCTGCTGGAGCCGGTGCTGGGCGCTGAGCTGAGCGCGGACCTGCTGGGCAAGGGCTTTAACCCTGTGCTCTTCCCTGACCATGAATTTTACGGCAACGATATGCAGGCGGTGCTGCGCATTCTGGACGATCCTCAGTCTTGGTGGCTGGCCCAGGCGGGCGGCAAGCAAGCCCTCATCGAGCGCGCGCTGCGCGAGGGGGCGGCCTATCTGCGCGCGGAGCTGGGGCCAGACCCGGCCGAGTGGCGCTGGGGCAGGCTTCATACCATCACCTTTGCGCACGCTATGGGCATTCAGAAGCCGCTGGACGAGGTGTTTAACCGCGGGCCGCTGCCGGTGGGCGGGGATACGGATACGCCCTGGCAGGCGGCCTGGGCGCCGGGAGAGCCTTACGAAAACAAGCTGTGGGCGCCCTCCATGCGCCACCTGTTTGACATGGGCGACCTGACCCGCTGCCAACTGGTGCTGCCCATTGGGCAGTCGGGGCAGCTGGGCAGCCCGCATTATGACGACATGCTGCCGCGCTGGTTGGGCGGGCAGTTTGTGCCCATGCTGTGGACGCGCAGTCAGGTGGAAGGCGAATTGGAAGGACGGTTGATTTTGCGATCGGGGGATGCGGTTAAATAAAAAGAGTGGCGAGAGTGGGGGTTGAACCCACGACCAAGGGCTTATGAGTCCCCTGCTCTACCACTGAGCTACCTCGCCAGCTCATGCGGGTGAAAGTTTACTACGGGTTTTTGGTTTTGTCAACGAATGCGCGTGGAAATGGGGTGAAATTGACGAGGGCAGAAGACAACTCAGAGCGGCGAACCCGCCTGGCCGGTGTGCAGGTGAACTGCGGCTTGTCAGGCGGGTGATTCTGTGGTATATTAACCGCGAGGCCACAGAATGAGTATATCGCTCATTCCACGCGGTGAATCGCTCCAACCGGAGTGGTTTTTCTTATTTTAAGCGGATAAAAATGGGGGCTGTGTCCTCGGTTTTTCCACTATCCACATCATAAGATCACGAAGGAATGCTATGGCAACCACGTTCCTGACCCAAGAAGGGTTCCAGAAACTACAGGAAGAACTCGAATTTCTGCGCACAATTAAACGGCAGGAAATTGCTGAGCGTTTGCATGAGGCTATGGAAGGCGGAGAGCTGATTGAAAACGCCGAGTATGAGGCCGCGAAAAACGAACAGGCCTTTGTGGAGGGCCGCATCAAAGAACTGGAACTCATCCTGGCCACAGCGCGCGTCATCAGCCTGGACGCTCCGGCTTCGGAGACCGCTCAGGTGGGCGATACTGTGACCATTCAAGAAGGTGATGGGGAGCCGGAGGACTACACCATTGTGGGCGCGGCGGAAGCCGACCCCGCCATTGGCCGTGTGTCCAACGAGTCTCCCCTGGGTAAGGCCCTGCTCAACCGCAAGGTGGGCGACATTGTCCAAGTGGACGCGCCGGCTGGGGCCTTTACCGTTCGGATTTTAAAGATCGTGTAATTCAGGGCCAATAAAACAGGCCCCGCCCGCGTTCAAAGGGCGGGGCTTTTTGTTGAATTTCGTTTGAATAATAGGAAGGTGATCGCATGGAGCTGAATGATTTGGAACGTATTCGTCTGGAAAAACTGGAGCGCATGCGCGCTGCCGGTATCGAGCCGTACCCGACCCGTGTCCACAACACGCACACCATCGCTGAGGCGGTGAAGCAGTTTGAGGCTGCTGAGAAGGAAGGGACTGCTCCTGCGAAGGTGATTCTGGCCGGACGGGTGCGCTCCATGCGTTTGATGGGCAAGCTGGGCTTTGCCCATGCAGAAGACGGCAGCGGGCGCGTTCAGCTTTTCTTCCGCATCAACGAGCTGGGTGAAGAGGCCATGAACACCCTCAAAGAGCATTACGACCTGGGTGATTTCATCGAGGCCGAAGGCACGATGATGCGCACCCGCACGGGCGAAATTTCGCTGCAAGTGACGGCTTTCCGTATGCTGGCCAAGGCCATCACCCCGCTTCCGGCGGCCAAAGATGAGGTGGTGGATGGGGAAGTGGTGCGCCACGCCACGCTCAACGACCCCGAAACCCGCTACCGCCAGCGCTACGCCGATCTGGCGGTGAACCCGGATGTGCGCCAGATTTTCCGCACCCGCGCGGGGATCACGCGCGCCATGCGCGAATTTTTGGATGGGGAGGGCTTTTTGGAAGTGGAGACCCCCATCCTGCAGCCCATTTACGGCGGGGCAGCGGCGCGGCCCTTCATCACCCATCACAACCAGCTGAAACAGGATTTGTTCCTGCGCATTTCCTTCGAGCTGTACCTCAAACGCCTGCTGGTGGGCATGTTCGACCGCGTGTACGAGATTGGCCGCGATTTCCGCAACGAGGGCATCTCCTTCAAGCACAATCCTGAGTTCACCCAGATGGAATTTTATGCGGCCTACCTGGATTACCTGAAGGTGATGGAACTGACCGAGAACATGGTGGCCTACATCTGCGATCAGGTGCTGGGCAGCCGCAAGACGACCTTTAACGGCCACGAGATTGACTTCACCCCCCCGTGGCGGCGGGTGGAGCTGCGCCAGGGGCTGATCGAGGCCTGCGGGATTGATATTCAGGAGCACCGCACGGACGAAGCTCTGTTCGCGGCGATGGACGCCAAAGGCCTAAAACCCAAACCCGGCGCGCCGCGCGGCAAGCTGATTGACCAGATGATCGGCGACTTTTTGGAGCCGAATTTCATCCAGCCGACCTTTTTGTACAACTACCCGCGCGACATCTCCCCGCTGGCCAAATCCATGCCGGGCGACCCGCAGACGGTGGAGCGCTTTGAGGGCTTTGTGGGCGGCATGGAGCTGTGCAACGCTTTTACCGAGCTGAACGATCCGCTGGATCAGGAAGCGCGCTTTTTGGAGATGGGCCGCGCGTATGACGCGGAGGACGAAGAGAGCAACCCGCTGGATGAAGATTACCTGCGGGCCATGCGCTACGGCATGCCGCCCTGCGGCGGCTTCGGCATGGGCATTGACCGCCTGGTGATGCTGCTCACCGGCCAGCGCTCGATCCGTGAAGTGCTGCTTTTCCCCCATCTGCGCGAGCGCGAAGACGAGTAAGTGCGCACGCTGAAATAAAAATAGAACAGCCGGAACGGGTTGAAAAACCCTCCGGCTGTTTGTTTTTTGAAGTAAGCTCGGATTAGCGGGCCAGGATGCGCGCCATCTCGACGTATTCGGGCGAGAGGGTTTTGACTTTTGAGGTGACCACGGAAATGGGCACAGGCTCCATCTCACGCCCGTTGAGACCCACCATCACGCCGGTTTGACCCTGCATGAGGAATTCCACGGCCTTGTGCCCAAAGCGCGAGGCGATCAGCCGGTCGAAGGCGCTGGGTTTGCCGCCGCGCTGGATGTGGCCCAGGATGGTGACGCGGGTGGTGAAGCCCAAATCCATGGCGTCAATTTCTTTGGCGATCTCGGTGGTGCCGGGGTCGGCCCCTTCGGCCACCACGATGATGCAGTGGGTTTTGCCGCGGCGGTAGGCCTCATCCACGTTCTTGGCCACCTCTTCCACATTCACCGGCACTTCGGGGATGAGCACCATTTCGGCGCCGGTGACGATGCCCGCCTGGACGGCCAGATAACCGGACATGCGTCCCATGGTTTCCACGATGAAGGCGCGGCTGTGGGAAGAGGCTGTGTCGCGGATCTTGTCAATGGCGTCCACGATGGTGTTGAGGGCGGTATCCACGCCGATGCACATATCGGTTCCGTAGATGTCGTTATCAATGCTGCCCGGCACGCCCACCACCGGCACGCCCTGTTCCACCAGGCGCATGGCCCCGTTGAGCGAGCCGTCCCCACCGATGACCACCAGGGCGTCCATGCCGGCATTGTTCATCTGGCGGATGGCTTCGCGCTGGCCGCGGGGGGTGCGGAACTCTTCGGAGCGGGCGGTGCGCAGGATGGTGCCGCCGCGCTGCAAAATACCGCCCACGTCGCGGGCGCCCATGCTGTGGAAATTGCCGCGGATGAGACCTTCGTAGCCGTCCTCCACCCCCAGCACATTGACATTTTGAGCCAGGGCGGAACGCACGACGGCGCGGATACAGGGGTTCATGCCCGGCGCGTCGCCGCCGGAAGTCAGGACCCCGATTGTTTTAATTCTGCTTTGTTGAACCATACACACACTCACATTCTATAAGATCTTTTATTGGATTTTAATCGTCTCGACGCGCACGTTCTCATCGCCGATCTTGGCGCGGAGTTTGGATAAGAGTTCGGGCGTGAGGCAAGTCGATTCATTGGGGAATTCTATGACGTAATAATGGCTGCCTTCAAACACCATGAAGGCGAAGCGGTCTTTTCCGGCATAGGAGCGCAGCAAGCCGTAAAGCACTTTCAGGCGGCGCACGTCGCGGTCTTTGCTGCCGCAGGGGCGCATCACCAGGGTGACCATCTGCGGGGGCTGGTCGCTGGCGGGCTTTTCCGTTGGGCGGGGGATGGGGGCCAGAGAGGCCGGCGGGGGGATATAGGCCGGGGCAGCCGCCACCGGCAGCGGGGCCGCGGCGGGCTTGACCGGCGGCGCAGGCTCCTCGGCGGGTGGGGGTGGGGGTACTTGGGGGGCTGCGGCCTGGAAAGCGGCCGGTTCCAGCAGGTGCCAGTCGTCCGGTTCGGGCGGGGGCGGCACGTCCCAATCCTCATCTGCGGGCGGTGGGGCGGCAGGCGCGGGCGCGGATGCTCGCGGGGGTGCAGCCTGATAGGGGGCCGGGGATTCGTTCAGCGCGCCGCCGCTGTCCTCGTCGTCAAAATCCGCGCTCCACCCGTTGGGGAAGAAGGTGAAAGGCTGGGCCTCCACGGCCTGATCCGCGCTGAGGATTTCAGCGGCCATCTCGTTCACGATCACTTTGGGGTCGCCGCTCTGGTGATCCACACGGCCTTTGACCACCACCACCTGATCAATCACCGCCAGGCGGCCAAACGACTCCCAGGGTTTGGCAAACAGCACCAGTTCCACGCTGCCCTGGGTGTCTTCGATGGTGATGAAACCCATCGGCTTGCCTTTGCGGTCTTGATGGCGGCGGAAACGGGTGATCATGCCGGCCACGATGACGTTATCGTTGTCTTCAGCCTCGCTCAGCTGGCTGCTGAGGTGGGTGATCTTGCGCTGTAAGGTGGGCATGTAGGGGTTGAGAGGGTGGTCGCTGACATACAGGCCGATCAGCTCTCGCTCCCATTCCAATTGCTCGCGTCGGTTGACCACCGCGGCTTCTTTCAGGTGGATCTCTTCTTCGATGCCGGTTTCGGCGCCAAAGAAGCTCAGTTGGCCGCTTTGGGCGGCGCGGAAATGGCTGGCGCTGATGGCGATGATTTGATCCAGGTTGTCCAGCAGGGTGCGGCGTTGACCGAAGTGGTCGAGGGCGCCCACTTTGATGAGAAATTCCAGGGCCCGCCGTCCCACGGCGTGCAGATCTACGCGTTTGGCCAGGTCGTTCAGATCGCGGAAGTGGCCTTTTTCGCGGCGGGCCGCGAGGATCAGTTCGACTGCTGCCTGGCCGACGTTCTTGACCGCCCCCAAACCAAAACGGATGGCGGGGGGC
The DNA here is from genome assembly GCF_001306035.1 of Levilinea saccharolytica. Lineage (GTDB taxonomy): Bacteria > Chloroflexota > Anaerolineae > Anaerolineales > Anaerolineaceae > Levilinea > Levilinea saccharolytica. Next base: position 171,110 of record NZ_LGCM01000039.1, on the reverse strand, counting down.
TGGTCGCTGCGGTCTTCAATGCTGAAATCCCAATCGCTGGCGTTCAGGTCCGGCGGCAGAACCTCCAGACCCATAGAACGGCAGTCGGTGATGTAGAAAGCCACCTTGTCGGTGTCGTTTTTGGAGGCCGAGAGCAGGGCGGTCATGTATTCGACGGTGTAATGCGTCTTGAGATAACCGGTCTGCACGGCGATGACGCCGTAATCGGCGGCGTGGGATTTGTTAAAGCCGTAGCGGGCGAAGTTTTCCCACTCTTCAAAAATCTCTTTGGCCTTCTCGGCCGAGATGCCGCGCTCCTGGGCTCCGGCGATGAACTTCTCGCGGTGCTGCATGAGCACGTCGGCTTTTTTCTTGGAAATGGCTTTGCGCAGTTCGTCGGCTTCGGAGGCGGTGTACCCGGCCAGATCCATGGCCGCGAACATGATTTGTTCCTGGTAAATGGGGATGCCGTAGGTTTCTTCGAAGATGGCCTGCAGGGCTGGGTGGAGGTACTTCACCTGCTCCTCGCCGTGCATGCGGCGGATGTAGCTGGGGATGAAATCCATAGGCCCCGGGCGGAAGAGGGCCACCATGGCGATGACATGCGCCAGGTTCTTGGGCTGCATCTGCACCACGTTGCGGGTCATGCCGGTGCTTTCCAGTTGGAAGACGCCCGCGGTGTGCCCCTGGCTTAAGAAGGCGAAGGTGTCGGCGTCGTCAATGGGGATATTATCCAGGTTGAAGCGCACATTGTGGCGGGCGGCGATCAGGTCGCAGGCGCGCTGCATGATGGTGAGCGAAGCCAGGCCTAAGAAGTCCACCTTGAGCAGGCCCAGGTAGTCCACGATGTTCATTTCAAACTGCGCCACGGATTTGATGGGGCTGTCTTCGGAGCCGCTGGTGGGGCGGTGCAGGGGGGCGTAGGCGGTGATGGGCTTGTCGGTGATGATCACCCCGGCGGCGTGGGTGCCGGCGTTGCGCACCACCCCTTCCATCAGGGCGGCGGTGCTGACCAGCTCGCGGATGTATTCGGCCTGCTCGCAGGCGGCCTTCAGCTCGGGGATCTGCTCGACGGCCTCGCTGATTTTCATGGCCTTGCTGGGGATGTTGGGCAGCATCTTGGCGATGCGGTCCACCTCAGAGAGGGGCACATCCATCACCCGGCCCACGTCGCGGATGGCGGCGCGCGCCCCCAGGGTGCTGAAGGTGATGATTTGGGCGACCTTGTCGTCACCGTAGCGGCGGGCGCAGTATTCCATCATCTGGGCGCGCTTGTCATCTTGAAAATCCAGGTCAATATCCGGCATGGAGATACGGCCGGGGTTCAAGAAGCGTTCGAAAATCAGCTTGTGTTCCAGCGGCTCCACCAGGGTGATATCCAGGGCGTAGGCCACCAGGGAACCGGCGGCGGAACCGCGGGCGTTATACCAGATGCCCGTTTCGCGCGCGTGGCGGCAAAGATCCCACACGATGAGGAAGTAGGCGTCAAAGCCCATCTGATGGATGACGCCCAGCTCGTACTCCAGGCGTTCGCGCACGCGGGGGTCCTGAGCATGCTCGCCGTAGCGGCGCTGCACGCCCTCTTCGCACAGGCGGCGCAGGTAGGTCTCGGCGCTGCCGTATTCTTCCGGCACGTCAAACATGGGCAGGTGGTAGCCGGTTTTGCTCAAGTCCACATTGCACTGTTCGGCCACCAGAAGGGTGTTGCTGATGGCATCGGGCACTTCGTGAAAGAGCGAACGCATCTCCTCCGGCGAGCGCAGGTAGTACGAATCGTCGTTCATGCGCATGCGGTTGGGATCGGAGAGGAGTGCGCCGGTCTGGATGGCCAGGAGGATATCCTGCAGGCGGGCGTCTTCACGCCGCACGTAATGGGCGTCGTTGGTGGCCAGATAGCGGGCGTTATAGCGGCTGCGCCAATCCAGCAGGGTGCGGTTGATCTGGCGCAGCTCGGGGATGTTGTGCTCCTGAAGCTCCAGGAAGAAGCGCTCGGGGCCGAAGACCTCATAGTACCAGTCCAACATGCGCTGGGCTTTTTCCAGATCGCCTTCGCGGATGGCGCGCGGCACCTCGGCGGACATGCAGCCGCTGGTGGCGATGATCCCTTCGCTGTGGGCGGCCAGAAAGTCGTGGTCAATGCGCGGGTGGAAGTAGTAGCCTTCCAACTGGGCCGCGCTGGCAATTTGGAGCAGGTTCAGGTAGCCGGTTTGGTTTTGGGCCAGCAGCAGCAAATGGGAAGAGGTTTTATCCAGGCGGTAGTCGCGGTCTGCCATGCCGCGCGCGGCCATGTAAGATTCCACCCCGATGATGGGCTTGATCCCGGCGGCTTTGGCGGCGTTGAAGAACTCGACCACGCCGAACATGGTGCCGTGATCGGTGAGGGCCACAGCGGGCATGCCCAATTCTTTGGCATGGCTGACCAGATGCTTCAGTTTGCTGAAGCCGTCCAGCAGCGAGTATTCAGAATGCACATGCAGGTGGACAAAGGACATATGCGCGCGGTTCCATTCCCAAAACGTTAAACGGCCCTATTGTACTTCAAACCCGGCGGAGAATCAAAAAATGGCCAGAATCATTATAGCATGGGCGGCCCCCTCAGGCTCGTTTTTTAATCTTCGGTTTGGGTGCGGCCTGGGCCGTGCAGAAATCCGCATCTTTTAAGGGTTCGCGTATAATTAAGCGCATGAGCCTTGAACCTCCCCGCGCCGATGTGCCCGAGAACGCCGAACCGTTGCAGGTGGAGGTGGAGATCGCCGCGGGGGAACGGGTGGAGATTCTGGTGGGTCCTGAACCCGGCCCCAACAGCGTGCGCATTCGCCGCCAGGCGGCGCGCACCGCCGGGCGGCTGGCTGGGTTGCGGGCAGCCTGGGCACGCTGGAATGTGTACCGCCTGCCCTACCGTGAGAAAGCGCTCTTTCGCCTGGGGCTGGGGTTCTGCGCCCTGATGCTGCTGCTGTTTTTGCCCAGTTTTCCGGTCAGTTTCACCGCCGTGGAGGCTTTGCCCAGCCTTTCGGCGGAGTATCTGTTAAAATCGGGCCTGCGCGGACCGGAGGGAGATTTTTTGCCGGCCTTCTTCCGTGTGGACGGGCAGTACACGCTGGGGTTGGGGGCCTATTTACAGTTCCTGGCGGTCTTTTTGTTGGGAAAATCGGTGTTTCTGGCGCGCGCGTTGACCGCGCTGGTGAGCCTGGCAGGGGCGGCGGCGCTGAGCTGGGCCTGGCGGGATGCGCTGCATGTGCGCACCTGGTGGCTGATCCCCTGGCTGCTGGCGGTGACCCCGGCCTGGTTCCTGCATTCGCGGGCGGCCTGGCCCTACGCGCTGGCAGCCTCGGCCTTTGGCCTGGTCTTGTGGGCCGGGATGCGCGCCCTGAACGGGGGACGCTGGGCCTACTGGGGTGCGCTGGCGGCGGCCGGGCTGGGGGTGTACGCCTACCCTCCAGCGGTGGTGCCGTTGGGACTGCTGGCCGCAGCCGTGACCCTGCTGGCGGCGCGGCGCCTGCCGCGGCGCGGGCTGACTCTGGCGGTGGGGGCCGGACTGGCGGCGGCCATGGCGCTGCCCTATGTGCGCTTTGCCCTCGCCCACCCGGATGAAGCCTTGCAGCCGCTGCAGTTGGCCTCTTTTTGGCTGGACCCTGAGCTGAGCCTGGGCGGGCGGCTGGAGGGGCTGGGGGCGGCCGTGCTGAGCGGGCTGAACCCCTGGTTCTGGTTCTCGCCCACCCAAAGCGGCCCGCTGCTGCAAAGAATGTTGGGGTATGCGCCCGTGCCGCTGGCGTTCCTGCCGTTTTTCCTGCTGGGGGCGGGTCGTTTGCTGCGCGGCCCGTGGACGGCCGAGCGCGGGTTGGCGGCTGCGGCGCTGTTGGCCAGCCCGGGGGCGGCCTGGGTGACGGGGGCATCTGTGGGCGCGCTGCTGCCGGCAGCGGCGGCGGGCGTGGGCGTCACCGCGCTGGGCCTGGGGATGACCTTTGACTTTTTGGAACGCTACCGTCCGTTTAACCGCCCGCTGTTGGCGGCGCTGACGGCGGTCATTTTGACCGCCAGCGGAACGGTGATGCTTTCGGACGCGGTGACCCGCGGGCCGCTGTGGTTCCGCGATTACGGCCTGGGCGGCCTGCAGTACGGCGCGCGCCAGCTTTTCCCTCTGGTGGCTGAGGCACAGCGCGCCACCGCCAGCCGCAGTTTGACCATATCCCCGCAGTGGGCCGCGCAGGTGGATGTGCTCAGCCAGTTTTTCCTGGATCAGCCGGAGGTTGAGGTGCGTATTGCCGGGCCGGAATGGGGCACGCAGCGCATTGAGCCCGCCCTGGGCGAAACGCTGTGGGTGAGCACCGCGGCCGAATTTGAGACCCTGCGCGAAAGCCAACTGTTCAACGAGCCGCAGGTGGCCGCCCGCCTGGATTACCCCGACGGTTCGCCCGGCTTTGTGCTGGCGCGCTGGAGCTACCGCGCGGATATTGAGGCGGTGATGGCTGCGCGGCGCTACGCGCTGTTTGAGCCGGTGAGCGAATCGCTGACGGTGGGCGGGCAGACGCTGGAGATCACCCACCCGCCGCTGTTGGAACCGCTGGGGAATGTGTTTGACGGGGATGTGAATACGCTGACCAAGACCGGCGGGGCCAACCCGTTGGTGCTGCAAATTCACTTCAGCACACCGCGCCGCCTGAGCGGGGTGCGGCTGGCGGTGGGGGCTGAGCGCGTGAACCTGAGCGCGGCGGTGTACCCCGCGGCGGGGGGCGAGGCGCTAAGCTTTGCGGTGGACGGGGCGCAGACGGACGGCAACAAGAGCCTCACGCTGGAATTCCCCGGCGGCATCCTGGCCGAGCGCCTGGATCTGGCGCTGAACGACGTGGACGCCGCCGAGGTGTCCAATGTCCACCTGTGGGAGGTGGAGTTTTTGCCGTAGAGCCGAGCAGGGGGCTATTCGCGCCGCAGCAGTTCAATGCCCTGAGTCAGCAGGCCCGCCTGGGCGATGAACAGCCAGACCAGCAGGCCGGTGAGCACCCAGGTGACGGCACGCACGCCGCCGGGCAGGGCGGTTTGCAGCTCATCGAGCTGTTTCTGCGTGTCGCTGACGATGCTTTGATACTGCGCCACCACACCCTGAGCGCTGTTCAGGCTGGCTTCGATCCCTTCCACACTTTTGCCCAATTCTGACACGTTGCTTTTCAGGCTTTCAAAGCTCACGGCGGTGTTTTCGAAGCCTTTCTGCACGTTCTGCAGGGAGGTGGGCATGGGTTCCAGGCTGGCGGAGACGTCCTGAATGCTGGCCTGCAGAGGCTGTTCGGGCTTGTAACGCGCGCCGATGAGGGGGAAGGCCGAAACCACGGCCAGGGTGTCATCCACCAGGCGCGCGCCCGCCCCCACCGCCAGCAGGGAACTTTGCGTGTCGCGGATGACCTGCACCAGATCCACGCCCACGGTGGTGCCCACCGTGCGGGTGACGGCGGCCGTGCCTTCCAGCGAGTCGGCCACGTTATCCACAGCGGATTTCATCAGCACCACGTTTTTCTCCACCTGCTCCAGTGAGCCGTCCACCACCACCAGCAGTTCGGCGGTGGCCTGGGCGCTGCGCTGCAGCAGATCCACACTGCTTTGCAGCTGCGCGGTGACTTTGGGCTGCACCCGCCACAGCCCCACCAGCCCGGTCAGGCTGACCGCCAGGCCCAGGATGGTGGCGATGATGAGGGCGACGCCGGTGATGCGGTATACAGTTTTGCGCATGATGACCTCCAGGGTTTTGACTTACTTTGCTACCATTGTACCGGAAGAAGGGAAAGCTGATACAATCGGCGGGGGTTCTGATGCACATATTTTCGGACTATCTCTCACAAGTGTTAGCCCTTCCGTCTATCCGGCGCGCTCTGCTGTCGCCGGACGGGCGTTGGGTGGCTTTTGAATGGCTGCGGCGGCATGAAAACCAGGATGTGTTTGTGGTTGCGGCGGACGGCAGCCAGCCGCCGCGCCCGCTGACGCATACGCCGGAGGCCACCCTGCTGGCCAGTTGGAGCCCCGATTCGCGGGCGGTGCTGGTGGCCGAAGACCGGGCGGGGGATGAACGCCGCAGCCTGTACCGCGTGTATTTAAACAAGCCGCAGCGCCTGGAGCCGCTGACCGAGCCGCACCCGCCGTATTTTCTACGCGGCGGGGCGTTGAGCGCGGACGGACGCTATTTGTTTTATTCGGCCAATTACGATTTTGAGCGAGAAGAAGCTCTGGACAGGGCCTGGGTGTTTCGCCACGACCTGCACACCGGCAAACGTGAAGTTCTGGCGCGCCCGCACCGCGCCATGTGGATCGAGCCGACCCCCAACGCCCAGGGCACGCATGTGCTCTACCCGCTGCGCGAGCGGCATGTGGCCGGGCGCCAGTTTATGCTTCACGATCTGCGTTCCGGCGAGGTGCGCGAGGTTGCCAACTTCGGCGAGGATGTGAAGACCTTTGCACGCTGGATGCCCGATGGGCGGCGGATTTTGATCCAATCTGAGGCTCGCCCTGGGGATCCCCGGCGCTATACGCGCCTGGCGGTCTGGGACCTGCAGACCGAGGAACTGCGTTGGTGGGTGGACGATCCGCAGCGTAACATCGAAAGCGCCTGGGCTTCGCCGGACGGGCTGGTGGTGATCAACGATGTGCGCCAGTCGGTGCGCTGCCCTTCGTTTTTGGATCTGGACAGCGGGGAGGAACAGACCCTGCCGCGGCTGGAAGGCAACTGGCTGGCTTTGGGGCGGGCGGCGCACGGGGCCTGGGTGGGGGTGCAGTACGCGGCCCACCTGCCGGATCAACTGGTGCAGCTTTGCGAAACGCCGGGCCAGCCGCCGCGGGCCGCGCCGCTGAGCGACCCGTGGGAGCGCAGCGCCCTGCGCAGCGCGGAGCTGACCCGCGCCGAAGATTTTCGCTTTGCCTCCAGCGACGGCCTGGAGATTCAGGGCTGGCTGCTGCGGGCGGCGCCTAACCGCCGCCGGGCTATTCTGCGCGTGCACGGCGGGCCTTCGATGTACATGGAAGACCGGCTGACGGCCGAGCTGCAATATTACGCCCGCTGCGGCTTCAACGTGCTGGCGGTCAATTACCGCGGCAGCACCGGCTTTGGGGTGGACTTTCGCGACCGCATTAAAGAGGACGGTTGGGGGGGGCGGGAGCAGGAGGATCTGGCCTGCGCGGCGCGGGCGCTGATGGCCGCGGGGCTGGCCGAGCCGGGGCGGGTGGGTGTGACGGGCACCTCCTTTGGCGGCTATTCGGCCTGGCATCTGGCGACCCACTACGGCCCTGAGGTGATTGGGGCGGCGGCGCCCATCTGCGGGATGACCGATCTGGTGGTGGATTACGAAACCACCCGCCCGGATCTGCGCCCGCTGACGGCTGAGATGATGGGCGGCACGCCGGAGCAAGTGCCCCAGCGCTATGCGGAACGTTCCCCGATCCATTTTGTCGAGCGCATCCGCGTGCCGCTCCTGATTGTACAGGGGGCGCACGATCCGAATGTGCCGCCGGAGCATGTGCGCCAGGTGACGGGGCGGCTGCGGGCCTGCGGCGTGCCGTTTGAAGTGTTGGAATTTGCGGATGAGGGCCACGGCATTTACAAACCCGCCAATCTGCGCATCCTGGCTGAGCGGCTGGCGGCATTCTTTGATCAGGCGCTGGGGGAGGGAAGCAAAAACCCGCTGGAAAATAACGATCCAGCGGGCGAGAACGGGTAGGGCAGGGGGGCGGCTCAGGCCAGCTCGCCGATCATCGACCAGGGGCCCGTCCAGTTAATCTTCACCGGCCGCACCTGGGCGCGCAAATCTTCATCGGTTTCCACAAAGACCAGTTTGTTGGTGGGGGTGCGCCCGCGCCAGCGTTTTTTCACTTTTTCTTCAAACAAGACCGGCGTTTCCGTGCCCAGATAGCGGGCGTGGATTTCGGCGGCGATGCCTTCCTGCAAATTTTCCAGGGCGCGGAAGCGCCGCCATTTCTCTTCGTCGGGCACGTCATCGGCCATGCGCCGCGCCGAAACCGTGCCTTCACGCGGGGAATAGCGCGCCAGGTGGGCGACATCCAGCTTCAGATCGGCCAGCAGGTCGTAGGTGTTCTGGAATTGCGCCTCGGTTTCGCCGGGGAAGCCGACGATGATGTCTGTGGCGATGGACACGCCCGGAATGCGCGCGCGGATGTTTTCCACCAGGCGGCGGTAGGCTTCCACGCTGTAGCCGCGCTTCATGTTGGCCAGAACCTCATCATCCCCGGCCTGACAGGGCACTTCAATGTGGGGCATGACCTTGGGCAGGGAGGCCACCGCGTCCAGCAGGGCGTCATTCATCCAGTTGGGGTGCGAGGTGAGAAAACGGATGCGCTCCAGCCCGTCCAGGGCGCTGAGGCGGGTGAGCATGCCCGCCAGGGTGGGGTAGGCGGGTTCATCTTTGCCGTAGCGGTCCACAATTTGCCCCAGCAGGGTGATTTCGCGCACACCCTGGGCCGTCAGGGCGCGCGCCTCGCCGATGATTTCTTCGGGCGGGCGGGATTTTTCCACCCCGCGGCGGTAGGGGATGATGCAGTAGGTGCAGGCGTGGGAGCAGCCGTACACCACGGGGATATAGGCCGAAACCAACTGCCCGCGCTCATGCACCGGCAGGGTCAGTTCTTCGTCCTGTAAGGCAAAGCGGCCTTCCACCTCGGCCAGACTTTCCTCGCGCCCGTCGCGCTGGTTTAAGAAGGCCACCAGGGGGCGGGGGTCGGAGGGCGGTGAAAACACGTCTACATAGGGGAAGCGCTTTTGCAGGCGCTCGGTGCTGCGCACGCCCACCAGGCAGCCCATCAGGTTGATCACCAGATGGGGATTGCGTTTTTTCAGCGGCTGGAGGGAGCTGAGGCGGCCGTAGGCCTTATCCTCGGCGCTCTGGCGCACCACGCAGGTGTTGAGGATGATCACGTCGGCTTCTGCCGCGCGCTCGGTCATCTGGTAGCCCATGTGCTCCAGCGCAGAGCCGACCCGTTGGGAGTCGGCCACGTTCATTTGACAACCTTCGGTCCAGATGTGGTATTTCATGCCCCCGATTATATCAGGAATTTTTGGATCTATTCACCCTGAAATAGTCTGAATTGACGCGCCCGAAGCGGGCGCAGAAAATCTGGTAAAATAGGTCTTATCCCTCCGATGGAGCAATCAACGCTTGAACGCAGCCCCTCCCACATCCTCTCTGGCCGCCCTGGAAGCCGAAATTGAAGCTTGCCGCCTGTGCCCGCGCCTGGTGAGTTGGCGCGAGGAAGTGGCGCGGGTGAAGCGGCGCGCCTTTCGCGAGGAAGCCTATTGGGGGCGGGGGGTGCCCGGCTTTGGCGACCCGCAGGCGCAGCTGCTGATTGTAGGGCTGGCCCCAGGGGCGCACGGCTCCAACCGCACCGGGCGCATGTTCACCGGGGACGCCTCGGGTGAGTTTCTCTACGGGGCCTTGCACCGGGCGGGCCTTGCCAACCAGCCCACTTCGCTGGGCCGCGGGGACGGGCTTACGCTGCGCGGGGCTTTCATCACCGCGGTGGCGCGCTGTGCGCCGCCGGATAACAAGCCCACCCCCGAAGAGATCCGCACCTGTCTGCCCTATCTGCGGGCAGAGATGGGGCTGCTGCGCCGGGTGTGCGGGATTGTGGCCCTGGGCAAGATCGCCTTTGATCATGTGGTGGATATGCTGCGCCAGGATGGGCTGCCGCTCTCAGGAGCGGCGTTTGGCCACGGGGTATTTTATGATGCGCCTGCTGGGTTCCCCTGGCTGCTGGCTTCGTATCACCCCAGCCGACAGAACACGCAGACGGGGCGCTTGACCCGCGATATGTTTGATTCTATTTGGCTGCGCGCCCGTGCGCTGCTGCCAGAACCACCGCCGGTTGAAACTATTCAGGAGAAAAAAGATGACCAGTAACGTATATTGGGGTTCGCCTCGCCAGGCGCGCTTAGACGCCGCAGAGACTCTGCCCGCCAAGCTGGACCTCATCCTGGACGCGCTGCATTTACGCGACCGGGTGAAAGATGAGCTGGTGGCGATTAAGATGCACGTGGGCAATAATTTGAGTTATTCGGTGATCCATCCGGTGTTTGTGCGCAAGGTGGTGCAGGCGATTAAAGATGGGGGCGGCAAGCCTTTTGTGGTGGATGTGGATTGGGACGCCTCCGGCGCCGAAAAGCGCGGCTACGCCAGCGAGACGATCGGCTGCCCGGTGTACCCCGTGGGCGGGCTGAAGGATAATTATTACGTCTCCTATTTCCATGAGTACAAGAACATGAAGGAATGGAAGCTGGGCGGCATGATTCAGGATGCCTCTTTCCTGGTCAACTTTGCGCATGTCAAGGGTCATCCCAGCTGCTCCTTTGGGGCGGCGTTTAAGAATCTGGCCCTGGGCTGCATGGTGGGCGGCACGCGCGGCCTGATGCACGACACCCACCACGTGGATCCGTACTGGTTCCCCGAGCTGTGCCCCGACGCCGAAACGCGCCAACGCATCATCGACTCCTGCCCGCACGGGGCGATTGTGGAAGACCGCCATGCGCCGGGGAATCTGCATTTGCACTATGAACCCTGCAATCAGTGCGGACGGTGTTTGAAGGTGGCCCCGGAGGGCAGTTGGAAGATTAACCCGGCCAACTTCTGGACCTTCCAGGAGGCTATGGCGATTTCCACCAGCATTGTGCTGGGCACCTTTGACCCCGGCAAGGCCGTTCACCTCAACCTGGCCACCCACATGACGCCGGTGTGCGACTGCTTTGGCTTCACCAGCATGCCCATCCTGCCGGATGCGGGAATTTTCGGCTCAGACGACATTGTGGCCCTGGATCAGGCCACGCTGGATGTGATCGCCCAGTCGCGCCTGATCACCGAGAACGTGCCCACCAGCATGGAAGTCATCCCCAACGACGGCCACCCCTTCACCTGGATGCACGGGCCGATGAAAGACCCGTATAAGGTGGTGGAATACGGCGAGGCCCTGGGGTTGGGCTCGCGCCAGTATGAACTGGTGGACGTGCTGCCGGTGGAAGAGAAGAAATTCGCGCCGATGGCCTACATCCACGCCCGTTCGTAGGGTATAAAACGCAAAAAAAGCCCAGAGGCCGCGAAGACCTCTGGGCTTTGGTTTTAAGGAGCAGGCTCAGGCGATTTTGCGCGCCAACCACCACATACGCGGGCTGTCGAGCTGCAGAGGGATGAATTCGCGCAGGTTGCCCAGGGTGGCGGCCACTTCAAAGCCGGCGGCCTCCAGCAAGGCCTGCACCGTGCTGACGGGATAAGCCTTTTCCTGGTGCACCTCTTCCATGCGCTCCCACTGCTCGCCTTTGCGCAGGAAGGCTACAATGCGCACCGAGGCGATCTGTGCCTCGTGGTCGTAGCGGGTCTGGTGGATTTCCATCAGGTCGGGGGTATCCTGACGCACGGCGCTGGGCTGGCGCGGCCAACTGACCGCCAGGCCGTAGACGGTGTTCATGTCGAAGAGGAAATGCCCGCCGGGTTTCAGCGCTCGCGCCACGCCCTGAAAAGCTTTGCCGAGGTCTTCCGCGGTCAACAGATAGTTCAGGCTGTCGTACCAGCAGGTGGCCAGGTCAAATTGACCGGAAAAATCCAGCTCGCGCATGTCCATGCAGGAAAATTCGGCGCTGACGCCGGCTTCCAGGGCGTGGGCGCGGGCCAGATCGAGCATGTCGCAGGATTGATCCACCCCCACCACCTGCCAACCTTGCTGGGCTGCGGCCACAGCGAAACTGCCCTCTCCGCAGGCGATATCCAGCAGGCGGCCGCCTGGGGCAAGGTGATAATGCGTGATGACAGCCGGAAGAAGCTCTGCCATGTTTTGCGAATAGCCGCGGTAGCCGCTGGCATACACTTTGGCAAATTGTTGGTACAGGCTCATGGGTTTCACCTCCTGATGACCGCACTCGACCGCATTTGGCTGCGCGCTTGCCCCCTTTGTTCCGTATTGTACAACAAAACGGCGGCAAGTCCAATGCCTGCGCGCGTATCGACCTGTAGGCATCAGCCTTCCAAGCTGATATCCGCGAGTTCGCCTACCTCCGCCCGTATAGGCTATGGGGGGTTGTGCGCTTGTGGAATGGGGCAGATTCTCCTAGAATCAGATCATCTTTTTGGAAAGGATGCTGCGATCATGAATGGAAAACTTCGCGGGCTGCTGCGCATTTTCGGAAGGGTGCTGGGGTTAGGGCTGCTGGTGGGGGTGTTGGGTTTTGCTTTTTGGGCGGCTACGCCCCTGGGCCCCGATTCCCAGGCCGAGGCCGCGCTGCAAAGCGGGGCGGGGGTGCGCGTAAACGAGGGGGCCAACTGGCTCCTCTTTGCCCCTGAAAGTAACCCTCAACCCGTGGGCTTTATCTTTTACCCTGGCGGGCGCGTGGATTACCGCTCCTATGCGCCGGTGCTGCGCCGCATCGCCGCGGCGGGCTACCCCACCGTGCTGGTGCGCATGCCCCTGTCGCTGGCGGTGACGGCCCCCAACCGCGCGGACGCCGTCTTCCCGGCTTACCCCGAGGTGGGCCAATGGGTGATCGGCGGGCATTCGCTGGGCGGGGCGATGGCGGCCGAATATGTGCTGCAAAACCCGCTGCGGGTGCGCGGCTTGGTGTTCTGGGCGGCGTATCCGGCGGAATCCAGCTCGCTGGCGGATTGGGGCGGGCGGGTGCTTTCGGTGTACGCCTCGGAGGACGGACTGGCCGACCCGCAGACGGTGTTGGGATCGGCGGCGCGCCTGCCGCAGAGCACGCGCTGGGTGGAGATTGTGGGCGGGAACCACGCCCAATTTGGCAGCTACGGCGTTCAGTCGGGGGACGGCACGGCGCAGATTTCGGCAGAGGCGCAGCAGGAACAGGCCGCCCAGGCGGTGATTGACCTGCTGGCGGAGATTGGAGGACAACCGTGAAAGCTTTGAAAATCCTTGGCGGGGTGTTGGCGGCCCTGGCGCTGGTGGTGCTGGTGCTGCCCATGCTGATTCCGCTGCCGCCCTTGGAAGATACCCAACCCGCGGCTGAGCTGGCGGAGGCGGACAGCCGCTTTGTGAACGTGAACGGCATTCAGGTGCATTACAAAGAGGCCGGCCAGGGGCAGCCGGTGGTGATTTTGCTGCACGGCTTTGGGGCCAGCGTGTTCTCGTGGCGTGAGGTGCTGGCCCCGCTGGGCGAGGGGGCGCGGGTGATCGCCTATGACCGCCCGGCCTTTGGCCTGACCCAGCGGCCGATGCCCGGTGAGTGGAGCGGAGAATCGCCCTACAGCCTGACGGCGCAGGTGAGCCTGCTCACCGGCCTGATGGACGCATTGGGGGTGGAAAAGGCCGTGCTGGTGGGCAATTCGGCGGGTGGAACTGTGGCGATGCAGACGGCTTTAAGCGCGCCGCAGCGTGTGGCGGGGCTGGTGTTGGTGGATGCGGCCGTGTACAGCGAGGGCAGCCGCTTTGGCCGGTTGGGGCCGCTGTTGAACTCACCGCAGCTCAACCGCTGGGGGCCAGTGTTTGCCCGCTCTATCGCGGGTGAGCCTGGGGATGTCTTTATCCGCAGCGCCTGGCACGACCCCAGCCTTCTGACACCGGAGATTTTGGAGGGCTACCGCAAGCCTCTGCGCGCGGAAAATTGGGATCGGGCGCTGTGGGAGCTGACCAAGGCCAACGGCCCGCACGGGTTGGCGGGGCGCCTAAGTGAGCTGAGCCTGCCCGTGCTGGTGGTGACGGGCGATGACGACCAGATTATCCCCACGGCCGATAGTCTGCGGCTGGCGGAGGAAATCCCTGGGGCGGGGTTGGCGGTGTTCCCGGCCTGCGGGCATGTGCCCCAGGAGGAATGTCCGCAGGCGTTTTTAGAGGCGGTGCAGCCTTTTGTGGATTCGTTGCGATCTCAATAGACCGAGCCTGTGCCTCTGGGGTTTCACCGATCAGGTTTGGGTTTCTGATCTGACCAGATCGGCTAACTCGAAGAGCATTACATCCGTCCGCGCCTCGGCGGTTTTCATCAGCTGAGGGGTATATCCAGATCGGGAGCACAGGGCAAAACGGATTGGACGGTTTTCCAATTCCGGTCGGACCAGGGTGGATTTTCGTTCCAGCTCTGCCAGAATATCCATCCCGGCTGGTTTGCTCGTCCATTTGCATTCCACCAGGACGGCATCCTTCTCCCCCAATATGACAAGATCAACCTCTTCGTTGGCATTCCACCAACTGCCGACTTTTGTGGGGACAAAGGGCAGTTTCCCGGATAATCCGGCTTGCCAGAACGTTTGCTGGCAAACCTCCTCAAAGGTCAGGCTGGAGAAGTGGTCAATTTCCGGGATCACCTGGTTTTCCAGAACAATTTGCGCCCCGCCGCGTTCAAGCTGTGAGCGGTTTGGGTGAACATAGCGAAACCAAAACCGCAGGTAATGATCTTTCAGGCGGTAAATCCCCCGCCGGCTCTTATGCGGCTGACTTTCCGTCACCGGAACCGTGCGCTCCACCAGGTGAAGCTGCTGCAGGGTATCCAAATAGGCGGTTGCGCCTTCAATGCCCGTGGCCTGTTTGATCTCATTCAAGCGGGTTTTCCCCGCTGCGACGGCCTGCAGAATGGCGAAGTAATTGCGCGGCTCCCGCAGTTCCTGTTGGAGCACGAAGCGCACTTCGTCATACAGAAACGACCCCCGGCTGAGGATGCCGTCCAGGATATTATCGCTCAACGACTGATGCGGTTGAAGGGTGTGCAGATAGGCGGGGGTGCCGCCGTACACCGCATAGGCGCGCACTTGATCGGCGGCATCGAAGGATGGGAAAAATAGGCGGGCATCTTGGAACTGCAACGGTTCCAGCAGGTACTGTGCCGTCCTTCTGCCGTACAGGGGCGACTGATATCCCAAAACGGTGGCTTCCATCATGCCAATGTAAGAGCCGCAAAGAATCAGCATGATCTGGCTGTTTTTCAAGGTCTGGTCCCATACCCGCTGGAGAATGGTGGCAAGCGGGGGGTGGGCCGTCGCCAGGTATGGGAATTCATCCAAGACCACCACCAGCCGCTCGTTTTGTGCGGCCTGGGCGAGGGCATGGAACAAATCTTCCCAGGTGGCGTACACGGCATTCATCTGGTTGGGGCCAAATAAGACTGTATTGACCGCAGCAGACAGCGCCGTCCGAAGGGAGATCTCTGAGCCCAGGTCTGAGACGAAGAATATCGCCCGTTTATCCTCGCAAAAACGGGCCAGCAATTCAGTTTTGCCAACCCGTCGGCGGCCGTAGAGGACAAAGAACTCAGCTTTCCCGGAGGCATAGCGTTTTTTTAATAATTCGAGTTCTGAAACGCGGTTCACAAACATGGATGCCTCCATTCCAAAGGTGAAACCCTCATAAAGAAATCTAAATTATGATAATCATAATTATCTTATGGATTATAGCACATACCGCTTCCATTCCTTCAGCCCAATTTATTAAAAAGCAGCGATTCACCGGGGGTGTGCCTTCCCTGATCTTCGCGGGACGGAAACGGGATTGCGATTAAAAAGAAACCGGCACGGGCTGTGCTTCTGCCTGTGCCGGTGGGTTTTAAGCGGGTGGAGTGCTTTCGGCGGGGGCGGGGGTGGGGCTGCCCACCTGCGCCAGGAGGATGGCGCCCATGATGAAGACGCAGCCGACCAACTGGAAGGGGGTCAGCCGTTCGCTAAGAATGAGGAAGCCAAACAGGGCGGCGAAGACGGCTTCGGTGCTGAGGATGATGGCGGCATCCGTGGGCGGGGCATGGCGCTGGGCCATGACCTGCAGGGTGAAGCCGACGGCGATGGAGAAGATGCCCGTGTAGAGGATGGGGCCAAAGGCAGGGAGGAGGCCGCCCAACTGACCGCGTTCGATGAACAGGCTGATGACCAGGTTGAGGGCGGCGGCCACGCCGTACTGCCCCACGGCAAAGGGGATCACCGGCAGGGATTCGGCCGCCCGCCCGACTATGATCACGTGTAAGGCCCAGAAAACAGCCCCCACCAGCACCAGCGCATCCCCCGCATTGGGGACGAAACGTCCGGCGGTGCTGAGCAGATAGATGCCCACCACCGAGAGACCCGCGGCGGCCCACACCGCCGGTGCAATGCGGCGGCGCCACACCAGGCTGAGCAGCATGGGGGTGAAGACCACGTACAGGCCGGTGAGAAAACCGGCGTTCCCAGCGGTGGTGGTGGAAACGCCCGCCTGCTGAAAGGCGCTGGCGGCAAACAGCATAGTCCCGGCGGCGGCGGTGAGCCCCCATTGGCTTTTGCGCAGCCCGCCCGCTCGCAAGGCGAAGGGCAGCAGCAGCAGCGCCCCCAAAGCTAACCGGGCGGCGTTGAACATAAAGGGGCCGAGATGTTCGCTGGCCATCCGCTGGGCAGAGAAGCCTCCGCCCCACACAGCGGCCACCAGCAGCAGAATCAGATCAGCTTTCAGGCGGGTACTGATCTTCATAGCGGCTTCTGTCCCAGCCACAACCCGCGGCCGGTGATGCCCTGCGGCTCGAAGGCGGCTGTCAGGCCGGCCTTTTCAAAGGCGGCGCGCATTTCGGCTTCTTCGGTCAGGCGCAGTTCCAGCGCCTCGCGGCGGTACTGGGTTTCCTGGGGGGTGGCGATGAGGTAATGGAAATCCAGCACGGTGATGCGCTCGTTGACCGGGGGCAGGCTGGTGTTCATGCGCACCAGTTTGGCTTCGCCCAGCTCGGCGGTGACCATGTGGGCGCGGCCGGGGTGCCAATCGGCAGGGCGGAACCAGGGCTCCACCGCCAAGACCCCGCCGGGGCGCAGGTGGCGGGCCATATTGGCCACGGCTTTCTCCAGATCTTCCTGGGTGAGCATGTGGCCGATGGCGCTGAACAGGCAGGAGACGACATCAAAGCTTTCGGGCAGGCTGAAGGTGCGCATATCGCCCTGATAAAACGACAGCCCAGGGCAGCGTTGGCGGGCGGCGGCCAGCAGGCCTTCTTCCAGGTCGAGGCCGGAGCAGGTGAAATCATCGGCCAGGTATTGGATGTGTTTGCCCGTGCCGCAGGCCACATCCAGCCAGCGTTTGCCGCTGCTGTGCAGGTGGGGCTGAACAAGCTGGACGAGGGTTTGAGCCTCTGCGGCGTAATCTTTGAAAGAATAGAATGCGTCGTAATACTGTACCCAGGTGGGGTCCATAGGTTACCTCGCGGGGGGATGGGATGGTGTCTTCATTTTACCCGAAAACCAAAAACTCCCTGGGCTGCAAGGGCCGCAAGGAGCTTTTTCAGTGAGGATCAGAAAAAAGCTAAAGCTGCGAGGTGCAGTGCGGGCAGCGGGTGGCCTTGAGGGGGATGGTGCTGAGGCAGTGGGGGCATTCTTTGGTGGTGGGGGCGGGGGCTTCTTCGGCCTTTTTGGGGATGAGGGCATTGGCTGCGCGGATGACCAGGAAGATGACCAGGGCGACGAGCAGAAAATCAATGATGTTGTTGATGAACAGGCCGTATTTCAGGAGAGGTGCACCGGCTTCTTCAGCGGCTTTCAGGCTGGCGTAGCTGCCGCCGTCCATGGCCCAGAAGAGGTTGGTGAAATCCATTTTGCCGAGGAGCATGCCGATGGGGGGCATGAGGATGTCGTTGACCAGGGAGGTGATGATCTTGCCAAAGGCGCCGCCGATGATGACGGCCACAGCCAGGTCGAGCACGTTGCCGCGCAGGATGAAAGCCTTAAACTCTTTGAGCATACTGATTTCTCCTTAGGCTGCATGGGAACGAGCCGCACAGGCTGACCGGATGACCGGAGCGCCTGGGCGGCCCGAGGATTAGCTGTTGAGAACGGCAAAAACTAATATTCGATTTCTCGCGGGAGGGCAGCCGCCTGGGCGACCCAGTCTTTGACCATGTCCTCAGTCGGCAGGCGCCGCACGAGTTTCTTTTGGGCGTTGACTTCTTCCATTTTCTTGAGCAGGTTGGCCGGAACGCGCTTGGCCAGTTCGGGGACGGTATCGACCCCGGCTTCTTCCAACAGGTCGGCATATTCGGAACCAACGCCTTTGATGCGGAACAGGTCGGCGTGGTTGACCCATTCGAGGATCAACTTATCGGCGATGCCCGTTTTTTCGGCGAGGGCTTTGCGCCCGGCGGGCTTTTTGCCGGCGCTCAGCAGGGCTTCGAGGCTGCCGATTCCGGCCTCTTCCAATTTCTTCGCGTATGCAGGGCCAATTCCTTCGATATCCAGCAGTTTCGTCATTCTAATTTCCTCCGTTTGCGTTTGGGTTGAGCGTACGTAAGAGCTGGGGCTTAGCGTTTGTTTAACATGCCCCCCAGGCCGTCCATCAAGTTCTGGGCGCCGCCGCCGGTGATGACGGCATCCAACTGCGCGGCGATTGGGGCCGGCAGTTTTTTCTTCAGGAAGTCCATGACCGTTTCGACAGCGATTTTGGCCTGAGCTTCGGGGATGCCCGTTTTCTTGCTGACCAATTTGACCAGTTCGTCCATGCAGCCCTCCTTGGGTAGTTAGAGATGAGTGATATAAGATCCATTCAATCTTAAATCCCATTATAGTCATAAAACCAGGGAAAAGTCAAAGTGTTTTTCAGGTTGGGTTGGGCAGGCGGGCAGCTTTAGGCGAGAGGGGGGAGGGAATGTTGCGCCGCGCAACAAATTTTAAGATAAACCGCTTGACATTCGCTTTGAAACGCGCTATAGTATGAGAGCGCTCCCAAAAACTCCCAAAATTTTCAATTGGTCACTGCAGTCCACTCAAAACGGCTTACACCACCCACTGAATTGGGAGCGCTCTCAGGAGAAACCCCGTTCATGCCCCTCACCCTCGAAGATATTGCCGCTTTATCCGGCACCTCCCGCTCCACCGTGTCGCGCGTCATCAACGGCGATCACGCGGTGCGGGAGACGACGCGGGAACGGGTGATGACGGTGCTGCAATCGCTCAATTTTCAGCCCAATTTGGCGGCACGCGGTTTGGCTGCCGGGCACACGCGGGTTTTGGGGCTGGTGATCCCGATGGGTGTGTCGACCATCTTCACGGATCCCTTTTTCCCCATGCTCATTCAAGGCGTCTCCAGCGCCTGCAACGCCTGCGACTACTCGGTGATGCTGTGGCTGGCCGAGCCGGAATTTGAGCGCCGCACCATTTCCAAAATTTTCTACAACGGCCTGCTGGACGGCGTGATTGTGGCCTCCATGCTGACCGATGACCCGATCATCGAGGCGTTAGGGGAGGGGCGGCTGCCCTTCGTGCTGATCGGCCGCAATCCCTCGCGCGAGCAGACCTGCTATGTGGATGTGGACAACGCCCAATCCTCACGCCAGGCTGTGCTGCATCTGCTGCGCTTGGGACGCCGCCGCGTGGCCACCATCACCGGCCCGCAGAACATGATTGGCGGTATTGACCGCCTGCAAGGTTACCAGACGGCTCTGCGCGAGCGCGGACTGCCGATTTTACCGGAGCTGGTGGCTGAGGGCGACTTCACCGAGATGGGCGGCTACATCGCCATGCGCCAACTGCTGCGCGCCCGCCCGGACGCTGTGTTTGCCGCCTCGGACATGATGGCCATCGGCGCGCTGCGCGCCCTGACCGAAGCCGGGCTGCGCGTTCCGCAGGATGTTTCGCTGGTGGGTTTTGACGACATCCCCGCCGCGGCACACACCGCGCCCCCGCTGACCACCGTGCGCCAACCCACGCAACGCATGGGCGCGCTGGCTGTGGAAACACTGATTGATCGTATCGAAAATCCCACGCCGGAAGTTTGTCACCTGGTGCTTCCGGCGGAGCTTATGGTGCGCGAATCGTGCGGCACCAGCCTGGGCCTCTTTCATTAATGTGCCTCCTGCCCAGGCGCATATCACGACAGACCAGGAACCTTAGACAGGAGGAGCGCAGAAGCGAAAACACCCTCATCCCCATCCAGAACGCCTGAAGTTGGCGTTTAAAAGGAGGAGCGGTCTGCCGCCCGCAAACCGCCCCGCAGAACCGTTGAGTGCGTCACTCAAGGAGCTGCCTGAAGTTAACATACCTTTTTTTTTCGGGTATGTCAAGCAAAGGACCACTTCAGCAGCCCCAACTCAAACTCAATTTCCATAAGGAGAAATGCAATGCGTAAGTCTGCCCTGAAGTTGATGTCCATTTTGATCCTGGTCAGCATGATGCTGGCTGCCTGCGCCCCCGCGGCGACCCCCGCCCCGGCGGCCCCTGCCGAACCGGCTGCCCCGGCTGAACCCGCGGCTCCTGCCGAACCTGCGGCCCCCGCCGAACCGGCTGCCCCGGCTGCGACCGAAAAGACCGTCCTGAATGTGTGGTCTTTCACCAATGAAATCCTCACCATGGCCATCGCCTTCGAAGCCAAGCACCCCGAAGTCGACGTGGTCTACACCATGATCCCCATGACCAACGGCGAATACCAGACCAAGCTCATGGCCACCCTCGGCACCGATCAGGTTCCCGATGTTGTGGCTCTGGAAGCCGCCTTCGTGAAGAGCTACGTGGAAAGCGATTTCCTGGCTGACCTCGGCAGTCTGCTCGACGAAGCCAAAGCTGCGGATACCTATCCCTTCGTGACCGACGTCGGTACGGCGGACGGCGTGACCAAGGCCTATGCTTATCAGGCGACCCCCGGCGCGCTCTTCTATCGCCGCAGCCTGGCCAAAGAATATTTCGGCACCGATGACCCCGCCAAGATCCAGGAAATCCTGGGCGACATGGACAAGTACACTGCCGCGGCCGCTGTGGTCAAAGAGAAATCCGGCGGCAACACCTACATGGTTGCCTCCAACGGCGATTTCATGAACCTGTTCTATGCCAACCGCGAGCAGCCCTGGGTTGTGGACGACACCCTGACGGTTGACCCGATGGTCGAAAAGATGGTTGCGACCGCCAAACTGTTCCGCGACAATGGTTACGAAGCCAAAGCCACCCAGTGGCAAGAGGGTTGGTTCGCTGGTATGAATGACACCCTGGTGGATGCCAACGGCGCCCCCAAGCAGATCTTCTCCTACTTCCTGCCCACCTGGGGTCTGCCCTACGTGTTGGCCCCCCATGCCAAATCGGCTGACGGCACCAAAGACACCACCGGCGACTGGGCGGTCATCACTGGCCCGCTCCCCTACCAGTGGGGCGGCACGTGGTTGGGTGTGATGAAAGAAACCAAGAAGATGGATCTGGCCACCGAGTTCGTGCGCTTCTGCACCCTGGATGAGGAAAACCTCACCAATTGGGCCACGGGCGTGTACACCAATGAATACCTCAAAGCCATTGATCCCACCGTTCCGGACGATCAGAAACAGGCCGCTGGCGACTTCGTGTCCAGCAGGAACGTTGTGAAGGCCATCACCGCTTCCTTCGATGACTCCGAAATGAGCAAGTTCCTGGGCGGCCAGAACTCCTACGGCGGTTTCGCCGAGGCGGCCCCCACCGTCAGCGCCAAACTGATGCAAGGCTCCGACGACGCTATTCAGCGCGCTCTGAACGACCCGTTGAACTCTTACCTGGATGGCAAAGTCACCCTGGAAGAGATGTGGAAACTCTGGAAAGACGCGGTCCGCAACGAGTTCCCCGAACTGATTATCCCCGAATAATCTGAACGTTTCACTAAGACTGAGTCAGTGCAGCAATGCACTGACTCAGTCTACACCGGGAGGCACGATGAACCGTCCGAAGAAGAGCCGCTTTAATTATGGGTACTATTTTGTTGCACCATTTGTCGTAGGGTTTTTGCTGTTTGGCCTCTACCCCGTTTACAACACCATCGCCCTGAGCTTTACCGATACCACCCTGATGTCGGCTAAATCCAATTTTGTCGGATTGGCCAATTTCAAGCGTTTATTTGCGGACTCTGTGTTCATGACTGCGGTCAAGAACACCTGGCTGCTGTGGGTATTGAACTTTATCCCGCAGCTTGGTATTGCCATGCTTTTATCCGTGTGGTTCACCAGCACCCGACTGAAGTTAAAAGCCGTGGGTGTCTGGCGTATGCTGTTCTATTTGCCCAATTTGCTCATGCCAGCGGCCATCGCGGCCCTGTTTTTTAGTCTGTTCTCGTTCTACGGGCCGGTGAACCAGTTTATGGTGCGCGCTGGCTTCATCCCTGAGGCGATTGATTATCTGCGCAATCCCACAGTGGCCCGCGCTTTGGTGGTTTTCATCCAATGGTGGATGTGGTTTGGCCAAACAACGATCATTTTGATGGCGGGGATGACCTCTATTTCGGTGCAGGTGTACGAAGCAGCCCTGGTGGACGGCGCCACCTCCTTCCAAATGTTCCGCTACATCACCCTGCCGCTGATCAAGCCGGTGACTATTTACATTCTGGTTACCTCGCTGGTGGGCGGTATGCAGATGTTTGACATCCCCATGCTGTTGACCGATGGGCGCGGCAGTCCGGCGAACTCCATTTTGACCAACAACATTTTGATGTATATGAAGTTCCGCAGCAGCAAGGGACATATCGGCGCGGCGGCTTCGGTGGGCGTGTTGGTGTTCATCATGACGACGATCTGTTCTCTGCTCATCTTCTATTTGCTTCGCGATAAAGATGCTAATCTCGAAGAGGCAGAGGATTAGGAGGAAAAGATGAAAAACTACCGCGTTTCTACCAATATCCAGCGTTTCTTCATTTATCTTTTCCTGACGATCCTGCTGATCATCGTCATCCTGCCCATCTGGCTGCTGATCGTGAACGGGACGCGTTCCACGGTGGAAATTCAAAACGGCATCAGCTTGATACCGAGCAAGTACATGGTCACCAATTATAAGATCCTGCTCAGCAAGGGTCTGGATCTGCCGCGGGGCTTCTTTAACAGCTTCTATATCTCCGCTATGACCACTGTCGTAAGCGTGTACTTCTCGCTGATGACGGCCTACGGTTTGGTGGTGTATAAGTTCAGAGGGCGCAAGCTGCTCTACAACGGCATTTTGGTGCTGGTGATGATCCCCATGCAGCTTTCGATCATCGGCTTCTACCAGTACATGTCCAAGCTCGGTCTGGCGGACTCGTATTGGTCGCTGATCTTACCCAGCATCGCTTCAGCCGGTGCGGTGTTCTTTGGCAAGCAGTATCTGGAATCGGTAGTGCTGCAAGACTTGATTGATGCGGGCCGCATTGACGGCGCCAGTGAGCTGGGCATTTTCCACCGCATCATGCTGCCGATTGCGGCGCCGGGAGCTTTCACGATGGGTATCTTTGCTTTCGTGGGCGCCTGGAACAACTTCTTCAACGCCTTCATCTTAATCACCTCGCGGCAAAAGTATACCCTGCCCATGCTGATCCAAACCCTGCGTGGGGATGTGTACCGCCCAGAATACGGTGCCATTTACCTGGGTCTGGCAGCCTCGGTGATCCCGATCATCATCATCTACTTCCTGTTCTCTCGCTATATTGTGAACGGCATCTCGATGGGCGCCGTCAAAGAGTAAGGGCAAGGAAACAAGTCGGAAGGAGGCCTCGGGGGAACGGCCTCCTTCCTCTATCCTCTGATCCATATTGCACGGCTGCGATCCGCTGAGTGTCATTGGGGGCGGGCTGCACCCAGGCCGCGGAGGCAAGTGCCGCGAGCTTAATCAATGCTTTTGGTTTTTTTGAAGGAGTGGTCATGCGCTTCGGTTTTTTCGATGATCTCCATCTGGAATATGTGATTACCCGACCGGATACACCCTTGCCCTGGATCAATTACCTGGGCACCGAGTCCTATTTTGGCATTATCTCCAACACAGCGGGGGGCTATTCATTTTATAAAGATGCGCGCCTGCGGCGGCTGATCCGTTTTCGGTACAACAATGCGCCTTTGGACGGTAACGGGCGCTATGTGTACTTGCGCGATGACGACGCCGCTCAGCCGGATTTCTGGTCGCCCACCTGGCAGCCCACGCGCACCCCGCTGGATGCTTACACTTGCCGCCACGGCCTGGGGTACACCCGCATCGCCTCGCAGCGCAAGGGGATTACCTGTGAGACGACCTATTTCGTGCCCCTGGGGCAAGACCTGGAAGTTTGGGATGTGCACCTGACCAACCAGCGCGGTACGGCGGCCAACCTTTCGCTGTTTTCGGCGGTGGAATTTTGCCTGTGGGACGCATTTGACGACGCAAATAATTTTCAGCGCAATTACTCCATCGGCGAAGTGGAAGTGGTGGATGGGGTCATTTACCACAAATCAGAGTACCGCGAACGGCGCGACCATTTTGCCTATTTTGCCTGCTCGGAGCCGTTGGCGGGGTATGACACCCAGCGTGAGGATTTCTTGGGCCCATACCGCGGCTGGGACGCGCCCGCGGCGGTGGAGGAAGGGAAAGCACGGCAATCGCTGGCCCTGGGCTGGCAGCCGATGGGTTCACACCATGTGCGCCTGCACCTGGAACCGGGCGAAAGCAAACGGGTGATTTTTGTGTTGGGCTATCACGAAAACCCGGAAAACGACAAATTTGACCCGGCGGGAACGCAGACCATCAACAAAAAGACGGTGCTGCCAGTCATCCGGCGTTTTTTGCAGCCCGATGTGGTGAGCCAGGCGCTGGCTGATATCCAGCAGTATTGGCGCAATTTGCTGCAAGGGATGCAGGTGGATACGCCCAATGAGCACGCCAACCGCATGATCAATATCTGGAATGTGTACCAGTTGATGGTCACCTTCAATTTCTCGCGTTCCTCGTCCTATTTTGAGTCAGGGGTGGGCCGCGGGATGGGTTTCCGCGATTCGGCTCAGGATTTGCTGGGTTTTGTGCAGTTAGACGCACAGCGGGCGCGCCAGCGCATTTTGGACCTGGCGGCCACGCAGATGGCCAGCGGGGGGGCCTATCACCAGTATCAGCCGCTGACCAAGCGCGGCAATCACGACGTGGGCAGCAATTTTAACGACGACCCCCTGTGGCTGGTGTTGGCAGTGACGGCATATTTGAAGGAAAGCGGCGATTGGAGCATCTTGCAGGAGCAGGTTCCCTTTGATCTTGAACACGGCTCGGAGGACAGCCTGCTGGCGCATATGGAGCGCAGCCTGAACTATACCCAGGAGCGCCTGGGGCCGCACGGTTTGCCTTTGATTGGCCGGGCGGATTGGAACGACTGCCTGAACCTGAACTGTTTTTCGGATAAACCTGGGCAGTCTTTTCAGACCACCACCAACCGCGAAGGCAAAGTGGCCGAGAGCGTTTTCATCGGCGGGCTGTTCGTTTTGGCGGCCGCGGAGATGGAAGCGGTGTACGACCGCCTGGGCCTGACGGCCAAAGCTGCCGAGCTGGCGGCGCAGCGGGTGAACATGCGGGCTGTGCTGAATACGGCCGGCTGGGACGGCAGCTGGTTCCGGCGGGCTTATGACCATTTTGGGAACCCGCTGGGCTCGCAGGAATGCACAGAGGGCCAGATCTTCGTGGAGCCTCAGGGCATGTGTGTGATGGCGGGCGTGGGGCTGGAAGACGGCCGTGCAGAATCCGCGCTGAACGCGGTGCGCGAACATTTGGGCACACCGCACGGTGTGGTGGTGCTGTGGCCCGCTTTTAAGCAGTACTATCTGCACATCGGCGAGATTTCTTCCTACCCCCCAGGGTACAAAGAGAACGGCAGCGTCTTCTGCCACACCAACCCCTGGATCCAGATCGCCGAGGCGCGCCTGGGGCGTGGGGAGCGGGCGCTGGATTATTATCTGCGCATCAACCCATCGGCGCGCGAAGAGATCAGCGAGGTGCACCGCTGTGAGCCGTATGCCTATGCTCAAATGATCGCGGGCAAAGAGGCGGTCAAACCCGGTGAGGCCAAAAATTCCTGGCTGACCGGCACGGCGGCCTGGAGCTATGTGGCCGTGACGCAGTGGATTTTGGGGATTCGTCCGACTTTTGACGGGCTGAAGATCGCCCCGGTGGTGCCGGAGGATTGGACGGCCTTTGACGTGCAGCGTACTTTCCGCGGGGTGCGCTACTTCATCCACGTGGAGCGGGTGGGGGCGGGTAACGCCGTGCGGCTGGAGGTGGAAGGGGCGCCGGTGGAAGGGGATGTGGTGGGGATTCCCAGCGGCGGCCAGACGGAAGTGCGCGTGCGCGCATATTTGGGCACGGCCTGAGACAATTTCCAGCGCGGGGGTTTTTGGGCGGCCTTTGGCGAGACCGCTGAGAACCTTTGGGCGCGGTTGGGTGACAGCGCGGGATGTCTGGCGGTTTGCCGGCATCCCGCGCACTGTTTTAAGATAAGGCTTCATCCGAATTTGTTTTTTATAACTTCTATGCTAAACTGGATAGTATCTTAGGTGCGGCCCCAGGCTGGGAGGGAAGCTTGGAGCCTCCGGAGAACGAATGCCCTAGAAGCTTCAGCAACAAGGGGCTGAGCAGCAACAGCAGAGGAGAAAAAATCATGAAACGCTTTTGGGTGGTTTGTTTGTGCTGCGCGTGGATCCTGGCGGGGCTGATTCCCACGCGCACGGTCCAGGCACAGGGGCCTACCGACCCGGTGCGTTACGCCAAAACCAGCGCGGCTGGCAGCGGCGACTGCAGCTCGTGGGCCAACGCCTGCACACTGCAAACGGCTTTAAACGGGGCGCTGCCCGGCCAGCAAGTGTGGGCCGCCGCGGGTGTGCATTATCCTGGCAATTCTGCGAGCAGCACCTTTACCCTCAAAGACGGCGTGGGGGTGTACGGCGGGTTTGCTGGGAATGAAACCAGCCTCAACCAGCGTAATGTGGCCGCAAACCGGACCACGCTGAGCTGCGACATTGGTATAGTTGGCCTTAGTGCGGATAACTGCCTGCACGTGGTAACAGCCTCCTCGGTGGGAATCAGCACTCTATTGGACGGGTTTACCATCACGGGTGGGAATGCTGTCGGAGCTCACCCCACTGGTAGCGGCGGGGGGGTTTATCTCGATAATGCCAGCCTAACCTTGCAAAATCTGGTCATCCGCGGCAACTGGGCAAATACGGGCGGAGGCCTGTACAGCGGAAACAACAGCGGTCCGACCTTGAACCATGTGACCTTTGAAGATAATTATGCCCAGAACGCAGGTGGGGGCATGTATACCATTTGGGGGGGCTCCACTGGCCTATACAACGTTTTGTTTTACATGAATCAGACCAGCGGGGATGGGGGTGGGCTGTACAGCGAGATCACAACCATACAATTACAAAATGTGACCTTTCAAGCCAATGTTTCTGATGTCGAACAAAACAATATTGGCTCTGGGGGAGGTATGTACAGTAAGAAAAACTACAGCACGCTGTCTGGTGTAACCTTTTATGGTAACCAATCGAATGCCAATGGGGGCGGGCTTTATTTGAGTACGGCGAATATTGCTATGGAGAATGTGACCCTGGTGCAGAACCGGGCGGTGGGTTCCGGGGGTAACGGCATGGGGGGCGGGATCGTTTTTGAGTCCAGCCCTGGTGGCTCATTAAGACATGTCACCCTCTGGAATAATTCGGCCGCTGCGGCCGGTGGGGGTATCTTCACCCAAAACTCCAGTCCCAATGTGAGGAACAGCCTGATCTGGGGGAACACCAGCCCATTGGGGGCGCAGATCTATGAGCCTAACGGCTCTATATCGGTGCAATTTAGTGTAGTGCAGGACGACTTTCCGGGAGGATTGTTCATCTACACAGACGACCCCTTGGTGGGAACCTTTGGTAACCACGGCGGCAGCACCCAAACCCTGTCCATTTTGCCAGGTTCCTCGGCTCTGGATCGGGGTTCGTCTACGTTCTGCGGGGATAACGATCAGCGCGGACACCCGCGGCCGCAGGAGGGGACGAATGATGGGGTGGCGGACTGCGACATCGGGGCCTTTGAGCTGGACAACCTGGCGCCTGTTGTAGATCTGGACAACACGGTAACTAGCCTGGTAGAAGAAACCTCGATTGACTCACCGTTGAAAGTGGCGCGGGCGGTGATCACAGATGACGGTATTGGCATCCAATCGTTATCCCTCAGCGGGGAGGACGCGGCTATGTTCAGCCTGTCGGGGGAAGAAGTGTTCCTCAAGGCGGGCGCAATTCTGGATTATGAGACCAACCCGGTGCTGGATGTGCAGGTGAATGTGGATGACCCCACCACCGCCGCCAGCCCAGATGACAGCGAAGCGCTGAGTATTACGGTGGAGGACGTGGTGGAAGACTTCACCGCCCCCACGGTGGAAGGCATCACCCGCCTGGACGCCAACCCCAATCTGACCCCAACGGCTCGCTTTGCTGTGCAGTTCTCAGAGCCGGTGAAAGATGTGGGCGCCGCCGATTTCTCGGTGATGACCACGGACACCCTGGCGGCGGCGGTCAGCGGCGTGACGGGCAGCGGCAGCAGCTATGAGGTAACTGTGGATTGCACCAGCGGCGATGGTACACTGCGTCTGGATATCCCGACCAGCGCCCAGATCAGCGATTTGGCGGGCAACGCATTGAGCGGGCTGCCCTATGAGGACGGCGAGCCTTATGAGATTGTGCGCAGCCGCCCCTTCATCCTTTGGCCGCGGGACGGGATCACCCTGCAGAACAACCGCCCGGAACTGGATTGGAGCGATTTTGACGGCGCGCTGGGGTATGACGTGCAGATTTCGCGCAGCGCCAATTTCAAAAAGCTGCTGATGAGCAAACGGGTGATACCGGCCGTTTCTGCTCTGATCCCCAAGGCCAGTCTGCCCGCCAACCAGCATCTGTATTGGCGTGTGCGGGCGCGCACAGCGGCCGGGGCGGGGCCGTGGTCGGCGGCGGCGGAATTTGTCACCGCTAACCCGCCCAGCACACCCGTGCTGCAGGTGCCCAAGAACAATCAGTTGATCACCGAGCTGCGCCCGCGCCTGGACTGGCGCGACAGCCGCGTGCCGCTGGGGACGGAGTTTCTCAAGTATGAGGTGCAGTATGCTGACAATGCCGCCTTCACCGGCGCAGTGACCCTGGAGACGGCCGGACTGGGGCCTTCGGAAACAGTGCTGAGCGAAGATTTGCAGCCCAACACGCGCTACTACTGGCGGGTGAGAGCCTGGAACACGGCCGGGGAGAGCAGCGTATGGTCAGCCGTGCGCTCCTTCCGAGCGGCCATGACCGCGCCGGAGCTGAGCAAACCCGCGGATGGGGCCGATACGCACACGCGGCGGCCGATGTTTGAATGGCTGCCGGTGGATGGGGCCGCAGGCTACACCGTGCAGGTGAGCAAGACGGATGATTTTGCCAAGGTGATGTCCAGTTACACACTGAAGACAGCCCAGAACTGGTTTACGCCGGGCAGCGATCTGCCTGCCAACGGCACTTTCTTCTGGCGGGTGCGCGCTAACGGCGCGAACGGCCCCAGCCTGTTTTCGGCGGTGCGCAGCTTTACCACCGGTCAGCCGCCCAGCGTGCCGGCGCTGAAATCACCGGCGGCGGGGGCGCTGGTGCGCGAGGTGCGCCCGCGGCTGGATTGGAGCACGGTGGTGCTGCTGCCGGGGACGACCTTTGGCTATTACCAGTTGGAATTGGATCAGGACGCGGCTTTTTCGGCCCCGCTGCGGGCGCACGTGAACCAGATGGCTGCCTCGGAATACACGCTGGAGGTGGATTTGGAACCCAACCGCACCTATTACTGGCGGGTGCGGGCCTGGAACGCGGGCGTGAACGGGATCGCAGAGGATGGGGACGATGACTTCAGCGCGTGGTCGAAAACGCGCAGCTTCCGCACGGCGCTGGCCCAGCCGGTGCTGCTGTCGCCGGGGCCGGGGGAGGTGACCGCCAGCCTGCAGCCGCTTCTGGATTGGCAGGACAGCGAAGGGGCACTGGGCTACCGTGTGGAGATTTCGCGCAGCGACCAATTTGCCTCGCTGGTGCGCGGGGTGACAGTGGTGAACGGTGTTTCGGAATACACCCCACCTACGGCGCTGCCCTCGGGCACACAGTTATGGTGGCGGGTGCGGGCCACGGGCAAGAACGGCCCCAGCCTGTGGAGCGAGACGGGCACGTTTTTTACTCCGTAAGCCCAGCCTCAATCGAATAGAACAAAATCCGCCGTCCGGTGAGTCATCACCGGACGGCGCTGCGTGGGGGAGGATTATTTCAGGATGAAGTCAATGCGCGTACTGAGCTGTTCGGCTGGGGTGTCGACGGGGTTGTTCAGGTAGGTCTCGTACACGACACCCGAAGGCGTACGGTTGGCCTGTTCCAAAAATCCGGTCAGGGCCTGATAGGCGGCGGCCATTTCGGGGTAGGGGCCGGTGTGCAGGCAGGTGGCCAAATGACATTCCGGCAGAATGTCGGGCTGAACATCGCCGCTGCCGGGCAGGGGGCGGGCCACCGGGAAGCCGATTTGCAGATCGAGGTCGGCCATATCCATGTTGAAGTAGCCCACAAAGGGCGGCCCGGCGGGTTCTTCACCCAGGGCGGCCAGATGCTCTTCGATGGCTTTGTAGGCGGCGTCTAAAACGACCGGCAGGTTATCTACCGGGGTGCGCGTCCGCACGGCCAGGACAGGCCGCGGAAGCTGATGGACAATTTGACAGGCGTACGTCATGGTTGGGTTCCCTCCTGAGGAACATCATCAAGTAACCAGATTATAGAACATATATTCTATATTGTCAAGGGAACCCAGAGAAGAAAAGCCGTACGCCGTTAAAATCCTGTTGGGGCGGGTTGTCGGGAATGGGCAGAATGTAGTATACTTTTGCGCGAGGTTGTCATTTGGTTCTCAGCCGCAGGGGGGCGTATTCTAATCCAAAAGGGGCTTTTGAGGCTTATGAAAGTTCTCGTCGTCGGTACGGGGTATGTTGGTCTGACCACTGGGGTGGCTCTGGGGTATTTGGGGCACCATGTGGTTTGTTTGGATGTTTCCGAAGAGAAAATTCGCACGTTGAAGGCGGGGAAAACCCCCATTTATGAGCCGGGGCTGCCCGAATTGATTGCCCTGGCGCGCGGGAATCTCAAATTCACCACCGATTATGATGAAGCTGAGATTGGCGAGACGGATGTGGTCTTCATCAGCGTGGGCACGCCCTCTAACCCTGACGGCAGCGCCGATCTGCGCTATGTGCAGCAGGCCGCCGAGGCCGTGGGTCAGCGCCTGGGCGAGCATTTCACCGTGGTGGTCAACAAATCCACTGTGCCGATCGGTTCGGGCAACTGGGTGGGGGCTTTGGTGCGAGACGCCTATGAACGGCAGAACGGCCACAAGCCCAACGGTCACTTTGCCGTGGCTTCCAACCCGGAATTCCTGCGTCAGGGGTCGGGCCTGTACGACACTCTGTACCCCGACCGGATTGTGGTGGGGGCAGAGGACAGCCGCGCCATTGATGTGCTGGCCAATCTGTACCGGCCTTTGCTGAACCAGGATTTCCCCGCGCCGTCTTTCCTGCCGCGGCCGGAGCGTTTTGGGGCGGTGGCTTTGGTAACTTGCGACCTGGCCTCGGCGGAATTGATCAAGTACGCGGCCAATTCTTTCCTGGCGCTGAAGATCAGCTATGTGAATGAGATTGCTCAATTGGCCTCGAAGGTAGGGGCAGACATCACCCAGATCGCGCGCGGCATGGGGCTGGATTCGCGCATTGGCCCGCGCTTCCTGGAAGCTGGCATCGGTTGGGGCGGAAGCTGCTTTGGCAAAGACACGGCAGCCCTGGTTTCCACCGCGCATGAATATAATCTGGAAATGCCCATTGTGCAGTCGGCGCGGGACGTGAACTACCGCCAGCGCGTGTGGGTGGTGGAAAAATTGCAGGAAGAGCTGAAAATCCTCAAAGGCCGCACGGTGGCGCTTTTAGGCTTTTCTTTCAAAGAAAATACGGACGATTTGCGGGATGCGCCCTCGCTGGACATTTCTCGCCTGCTGATTCAGCGCGGGGTGCGCGTGAACGCACACGACCCGGTGGCGCTGGGCAACGCCCGCAGGCTTTACCCCGATCTGGGCGTGAATTATTGCGATGATGTGCACGAGGCCATCCAAGACGCCGACGCCATCATCCTGGTGACCAAGTGGCCGGAGTACCGCGAGCTGCCCTGGGAAGAGATCAAGCACAAGCTGCGCAATGCTCTGGTGCTGGATGGACGCAACTTCCTGAAGGAAGAAGAGCTGGAGGCTTTTGGCTACCGTTACGTGGGGGTGGGTAAGTAGGTTCCCAACCCAAGGTGTGATGAAAACCAAAGGGCTGCCGGTGGTGTTTGCACCGGCAGCCCTTTTTATGGGATAGGCGGAGAAAACGCTTACCCGCCGATGATCCCCAGACCGTTGAGCAGCACAAGGATGACCAGCACGGGGGTGACGAAGCGCACGATCACCCAGAAGGCACGCACCACACCTTCGTTCTTGAGGACACCGCTGTTGGTGAGCGCCTCAAAGACGTTCTTGCGGCCCCAGAACCAGCCCACGAAGATGGCGATGAACAGGCCGCCGATGGGCAGGAGCAGATTTGAGGAGGCGAAATCATACAGGTCGAAGAAGTTCATGCCAAAGAGCTTTACCCCGCTCAAGGTGGAGCTGGAGAGGGCTGCCGGGGCGCCTACCACGGCCAGCAGGCCGGTGGTGATGAGGGTGGCTTTGACGCGTGAGATGGCAAAACGTTCGTTCATGTAAGCGATGGGCACTTCCAGCAGGGAGAGCATGGCTCCCGTGGCGGCAAAGGCGGTCAGGATGAAGAACAGGGTCATGAAGACACCGCCGAAAGGCATGGAGGCGAACACGGAGGGGATGGTGATGAACAGCAGGGAGGGGCCAGCCGCCGGTTCGAAGCCGAAGGCGAACACCGCGGGAAACACCGCCAGACCCGCCAGGACGGAAACGCTGAGGTCTGCCAACATCACCCGCGCGGTTCCGGTGGGGATGTTTTGATCCTCTTTCCAGTAGGAACCGTAAGTGATCATGGTGCCCATGCCGATGGAGAGCTTGAAGAAGGCCAGACCCATCGCGGTGAGCACGGCGGCGCCGGTGATTTTGGAGAAATCGGGGGTGAAGAGGAAGGCGAGGCCCTGGCTTGCGCCGGGGAGGGTCAGGCTGCGCACGGCGATGATGATGAGCATGACCAAGAGCAGGGGGATGAGGCGTTTGGTGGTGGCCTCGATGCCTTTGGACACGCCGTTGACGATGATCAGGCTGATGACGGCCAGCACAATCCACTGCCAGAGCAAAGACTGGAAGGGACTGGTGACCAGGTCGGTGAAGGCTTGCGAGGTCACTTGAGGATCGGTGGAGAGGATGGCGCCGGAGATGGCTTTGAAGACATAGGCAAACACCCATCCAGCCACCTCGGTGTAGAAGGCCATGATCAGGAAGGCGGCCAATGCCCCGGCTGCGCCGATGAGCCACCAGGGCTGACGGGCGCTGGGTGAAAGAGCGCGCATGGTTTGGATGGCGTTGGCGCGGGCTTTGCGGCCCATCATAATTTCTGCAATCATCACCGGCAGACCCACCAGGAGGGTGCAAACCAAATAAAGGATGATAAATGCTGCGCCGCCGTTGTTGCCAACCAGGTAAGGGAATTTCCAGATGTTGCCGAGGCCGACTGCGGATCCAATAGTGGCCACCAGCGCCCCCAGGGCGGTGGCGAAGCTTCCGCGTGCTGCTGCGGAGAGACGGGAGGGTTGTGCGGACTGCATAGTTCCTGCTCCTAAAAATAAGATATACGGGGAAAATCCCGGTATTCACAAAAAAACTCCCCGGGGTTGACCGGGGAGCGTTTTCTTGAAAAATCTGCTTTTGCCGCTAGGCGGGTAGGTGGTTCGAAAACCTCCGCCGGTCATCAGGGTGCGATGCGGTGCTCCATATAAATATAATAATGGAGGTGGAGGTTGGCGGTAAGCATGGGGGCAACTATACCAGCGGGAGGCCTATCTGTCAATAGGTGAAAAAGGGCACAATTGCACCGGGGCAAAGGGTCATTCTTCCTGCGCGCAGGGGAAGGACGGCTCCATCGCCAGAAAAGCTTCCACCAGCTGGGGGTCAAACTGGGTGCCGGCCTGGGCGCGGATATGATCGTAGGCGCGCTTGCGGCTCCAGGCTTTGCGGTAGGGGCGGTCGGAACAGAGCGAATCCCACACATCCACGATGGAGAAAATGCGCGCTTCCAGGGGAATTTCTTCGCCGC
The DNA here is from genome assembly GCF_001306035.1 of Levilinea saccharolytica. Lineage (GTDB taxonomy): Bacteria > Chloroflexota > Anaerolineae > Anaerolineales > Anaerolineaceae > Levilinea > Levilinea saccharolytica. The sequence goes on along the minus strand of NZ_LGCM01000039.1, from coordinate 137,207 downwards.
GCAGCCCGCGCGGATAGCCGCTGCCGTCCCAGCGCTCGTGGTGGGCATAGGGGATGTTGAGGGCGGGCCGCAGAAACTCAATGGGGTAGAGCATGTCGTAGGCGTATTGGGGATGCTGGCGCATGATGGCGGCTTCGTCCTCGCTGAGGGGACCTTGTTTGCGCAGGATGCGGTCGGGGACGCCCAATTTGCCGATGTCGTGCAGCAAAGCCCCGCGGCGGATGTGGGGCAGCTGTTCTTCGGGGATGCCCACCTGCCTGGCCAGGCGCAGGGTGAGGTTGATGACATTCTGTGAATGGGTTTCGGTGGGCTGGTCGCGCAGGTTCAGGGCGCGCGCCCAACCGGCCAGGGTGGCCTCGTAGGCCTGGATCAGCTCCTGGTTGCTGCGCTGAAGATTATCCACCATTTCGAAATTGTCAAAGGCTATGGCAGCCTGGATGGCGATGGCTTCCAGTAAGTTCCACCAATCCGGGTCGAGGGGTTGGGGACGGTCGAGGAAGACCTCCAAAACGCCTTTGGGGGCGTCTTTGGCGATGAGGGGCACGGCCAGATAATCATGAAAACCGTGGGCCGCCATCCAGGCGGTGCGCCGGCCGGTGGTCACCTGGCTGGTTTGGCGGGTGAGCTGCAAGGTAGCTTGCTTAAAGAGCGCCTCGGCGGCCAGATCAAACTGCATGTGCACCGGCGGGGGCGGGTTAGAAGTGACCTGGCCGTACAGAGCCTGCGGCAGCAGGGTGTTGGCGGCAGGGTCATAGCGCAGGACGATAATGGCCGGGACTTGCAGTTGAGCGGCGGCGTGCTGGGTGAGCAGAGATAAAATCTGATCCAGGTCCTGATTGGCGCTGATGGCGGCATCCACCTGCCGCAGAGTCTGCACCTGCTGCAAGCGGCGCTGGGTTTGCTCATAGAGGATTTCGCGCTGAATGGCGCTGGCGGCCAGATCTGCCACCGCGGTGAGCACGCGAATTTCGGCGGTGGTGGTGGGCACGCTGCGGCCCACCCACAGCGTGCCGAGAGCCAGGTCGCGGGTGACGAGGGGCACGCAGATGAGCGAACGCGTCCCGCCGCCCGAAAGGGCCGCCAGCGGGCTGGGCAAGGGGATGGGCAGATCGTTGTTGATGTACGGCTGGCGCGATGCCAGCACCGCCTGGTGAATTTCTTCTGAGGGGGGGGCGCCGCCTGAAAGCGCCTGCCATTGCCCCACGGCCTCAACGCATTGATCTTCCCCTGGGCAAGAAGCCTGGATGATCAGCAAGGCGCTGGAGGCTTCCATCAAGTCGGCGGCGTTATCCAGGATGATGCGGTACATATCTTTGGCCAGGGTGGCTTCGCGCAGGGCCGAGGCGATGGTGGCGATGGCGCGCTGTTCGCGGGCGTGCAGCTTGCTTTCGGTGATCTCCATCGCGGTCAGGCAGGTTCCGATTATTTTGCCTTCCTCATCTTTGACCGGGTTATACCCCAGGCGGAACCAGCGCGGAGAGGCGTTGGGGACGCGAAATTCGCGCTGTACTTCGATGTAGCGCCCTTGCAGAGCGGAGAGGATGTTATGAAAGAAATTTTTCTGGTTCGGTTGTGGAATGAAGATTTCAATCCCCAGACCTTTTTGCAGCTTCTTGCCGGTCATGGTTTCAAAATGCTCGCTGGCCGCGCGGTTGAAAGCCTGGATGATGCGCTGACGGTCCAACAGGATGAAAGATTCCTGGCTGGAATCAAAGATGGCCCGCAGCGTGGCTTCGGACTGGCGCAGGGCTTCTTCGGCCAGCTTGCTTTCGGTGATGTCTTCGATGTGGGATAAAAAGGAGTTGGTTTCTCCGTCAGCGCCGCGCAGACTGCGCACCTGAATGCGGGTGTAGATGGTTTGGCCGTCTTTGCGGATATAGCGCTTTTCCAGCGAATATTGATCCAGGTTTTCCTGGAGCATGCGCTCGGCCCAATATTCTGAGATGCCGACGTCATCGGGGTGAGTGATGTCTTGCCATTTCAATTGGCGCATCTCGTCAATGGTATAGCCCATGATTTCGGCAAAGCGCTGATTGCCGTTGATCAGATGGCCGTCCAGACCGGTGATGGCGGTTCCCACCAGGCTGAGTTCAAAGTAATTGCGGAAGCGAGCCTCGGAAAGTCGCAGTTGGTTCTCCAGCTCGAATTTCTTGAGCGACATTTGCAACGTGGCCAGCAGGCTGCGCTCTTCGAACGGCTTGAGCAGGTAGCCAAAGGCGTCGGTGATGCGCGCGCGTTCGATGATGTGCGCGTCCGCGTAGGCGGTCAGGTAGATGATGGGAATATCGGCCTGGGTGTGGATCTCGGCCGCGGCTTCGATGCCGTCCATGGGGCCGTCGAGAACGATATCCATCAGAATCAGGTCGGGGCGGGTTTCCAGCGCCAGGGCAACAGCCTGCGGCCCGCTGCTGGCCATCCCGCAGACTTCGTAACCGTTTTTTTTGAGGACATTTTGAAGATGGACGCGGATGATGCCGTCATCTTCAACCACCATTATTTTCGCTGCCATGATGCCCCTTTCTAACTGCCTCAAGCCGATACTGCAAGTGTTTCAACCCATTAAAAGCGAAGCGTAAAGATGGTTCCTGGCCTGGTTTGCAGGTGAATGCTGCCTTTAAGCTGCTGGCTGAGGATATTCACCAGCTGCAAACCGAGGGTATCGGTGTTTTGAAAATCCAGCCCCGCGGGCAGGCCCACGCCGTCATCCGCAACGACCAGCACGTGCTTCCCCGCCTGTTCCGGGTCGGCATGCAGCACCACGCGCACCGTGCCTTTTTGACCGTGGGGGAAGGCGTATTTGAGGGCGTTGGATACCAATTCATTCACGATCAGACCGCAGGGGGTGGCCGTATCCACCCCAAAGAAGATATCTTCGATCTCAACCTGGAGATGAATGCCGGGGTGCGAGGCAAAGGCGTTCACCAGGCTGTAGGACAGCTTTTGCAGGTACTCCACCATGTTGATGTGGGCCAGGTCTTTGGATTGGTACAGCTCTTCGTGGATGAGGGCCATGGAGCGGATGCGCGATTGGGTGGCCTGGATGACCTCCAGGGCGCGGGGATCCTGGATGAAATCGGTTTGCAGCCCCAACAGGCTGGACATGACCTGAAGGTTGTTCTTGACCCGATGGTGAATCTCTTGCAGGAGGATTTCTTTCTCGTGCAGGGCGGTGCGAATTTGCTCTTCGGCCTCTTTTTGGGCGGTGATGTCGCGGATGACGGTGATGACGCGGGCCACCTGGCCTTCTTCCAGAACCGGCACTTTCAGCGTTTCGGTGAAATAGGGGTGCTGGTCAATTTCGATGCGCTCGGTGGAAAACAAAGCGTGGCCTGTCTTTAATATTTCTTGGTCATCCAGGTGGTGTTGGGCGGGGAGGAAGGGGAAGGCTTTTTCCACGCTTTGGCCGTAAATATCGGCATGGGCGTTGGACGGGTGCAGCAGGGCGCGCAGAGATTGGTTGGCCAGGATGAGATTAAGATCGGAGTCGACCACGTGAATCCACTCTTGCAGGGCGTCCAGGGTGGTGTGATACAAGTTCTCGGAAAAGCGCAGCGCATCTTCAAACTGTTTGCGCTCGGTGATGTTGGAAATGACGCCGATGACGCCCGCAATTTGCCCCTGGGCGCTGCGGTGGGGGGCAAAAATGCTGGAAATCCACACCGGCCGTTGGGTACGGGAGAAAAGTACGTATTGGTCGGGCAGGAAGATGGTTTTGCCGGAAAGAGCCTGTAAAAGCTGACCGCCGATGCCGATTTCGTCCAGGCGAGGGAAGAGTTCCAAAATTGGGCTGCCTACGGCCTCGCGGGCGGGCAGACTGGTGAGATTTTCCATGACCGGATTCCAGATGAGCACCTTTAAATCGGTATCCAGCAGGAAGATTCCAATCTTGGCCCCGGAGATGACCTCCTGGTTGAGCTGGTTGGATTCGCGCAAAGCCTCTTCGGCGCGCTTGCGGGCGATGGCCAGGGCCACCTGGTTGGACACGAAGGTCATAATTTGCAGGTCTTCCTGGTCAAAGCGAATACCCTCGGTATAAGACTGCACCGCCATAATGCCCAGGGACTCGCCTTTGTATTTCAACGGGACGCCCATCCAATCTACCGAAGCCGTGCCTTGCGAAACGACCTCGCCGGTTTCGCGCAGGTGCTCGAAATGCATGGGATAAGCCAAAATCGGCTGGCCAGTGCGCAGGACATAGTCGGTGAGGGTTCGGCCGGGTTTGCGCGGGGCAGGTTTGTCGTCGTAGGCGTCCACAAAGTAGGGGAAATAAATCGTTTCGGTTTTGGAGTCATAATTGGCGATGAAGAAATTTTCCGCATGCATTAAGGTGCCCAAAATGGCATGGATGCGCGCATAGAGATCCTCGAGGGAATCGGTGGAATAGGCCGCCTCGGAGATTTGGTAAAGGGCTTCCTGGAGGGATTCGTCTTTTTTGCGCCGTGAGATATCGCGAATGGTGGCGATGATGCCTGTGATTTCGCCGTTGAGGCCGCGTAGGACGGCGGATGAGACTTCGCCAAAGAAGTGGACGCCGTCTTTGCGGACGAATTCGTAGATATTGGGGATGCTTTCACGGCCAGAGGTGATGCGGCTGGCTTGCTGTTGGGCCAGGGGACGGTCGCTGGGTGCGACCCAATCGAAAATGGAAGTGCCCAGGCCTTCCCCGCGGCTTTCATCCGTTAAAAAGAGGGCATGGGCGCGCTTGGAGGCATAGGTGATGACCCCATTCAGGTCGGTGACGGTGATGGCGTCAGGCGAGGCGGTGATGAGGGTGCGGTAGCGGTCTTCCGATTCGCGCAGGCGGAATTCCATCTCCTTGCGCACGGAAATATCCATGATGACCCCCTGAATGCGGCCCAGGGGCGGGGTGAGGAGCAGGTTGGCGTCGTCGCGCACCCAGCGAATTTCTCCGCTGCGGCTGCGGACGCGGTATTCACAGCGCTGGGTGGTTTTGAGGCTGTGAATTTGGGCGTCTTCGTCCAATATGCGCAGGCGGTCTTCGGGGAGGATTTGTTCCAGCCAGCGGTTGGGCACGGACAGCCATTCCTGAGGGGTGAAGCCGAGGAGCTGCTCCACCTGGGGGCTGATGTAAGTCCAATGGCCCGCCCGCCCCCCTTCGGCGATGTACACCACGCTGGGGCTGTGTTCCACCAGGGTGGAATACAGATGCCGGTCGGTTTCGATTTTAACCACCAGGTGGTCAAAGCTGGCGGCGATGAGCCAGGAAAGGGCCGCCAGGGTGAAGAAGGTGAGAAAAGCTGTGAAGTTAAATGCGTTCAGGCGGTCGGCCTGTACCAACACCAGCGTATAAGCAATGGTGGCGCCGCCGGATACGATCCACGAGGCGTAGGGGGCAATAATGAAGCTGGAAAAAACGATGGGCAGGGTATACAGAATAAGGACAGAATCCTGCGTCTTGGGGGCAAAGACTGCGTGGGGCAACAGGACCAGGAGAAATATGTAGCCTAGGGCGGCCAAACGGGTGTAACCGCGGCGGTTGAGCAGCCGCAGCACCGCCAGCACCCCCAGGGCGAGCAGATCAACCAGCAAAAAATTCAGCGAAAATTGGCCGGTGCTCAGGAAGATGTAGATAGGGTTGGCGGTAACGTAGATCACACCGATGAGCAGCGTGATGGTGATGAACATGTTCAGCAGTTGACGCTGGCGCAGCTGCCGGTCTTGGGCGCCGAACCGCTGGATGCTTTGGATCACCAGTTGGTTGAGAGGGGTCTGCATAGAGACCTTCTATTCCCTGTCAATGGTGTCAACTCGGTTGCGGCCGTTCTGTTTGGCCTTATACAGCGCACGGTCGGCGCGCTGGAGGGTGGCTTCCAGACTGGTGTCGGTGGGCAGGAGGTGGGTGACCCCCAGGCTGATCGTCAATTGGAAGGCGGTTCCGGCGACGTGGATGGGCTTCGCCACCAGATTTTCCCGCAGACGCTCAGCGGCGGCAGCGGCGTCTTCCAGGGAGGTTTCGGGCATCACGATGACAAATTCATCTCCTCCGTAACGGCCGATCAGGTCAATTTCGCGGATGTTTTCATTCAGCCGCAGGGCCAGTTGGCGCAGCACCTGATCGCCCACCGGGTGGCCGTGAGTGTCGTTGATTTCTTTAAAATGATCGGCATCCAGCATGACGGCGGACAGAGGGCGTTTGAAGCGGCGCGCCCTTTCCAATTCGCGGCGGGCCAGTTCAAACAGGCCGCGGCGGTTGTAGAGCGTGGTGAGTTCGTCGGTGATGGCCAGGCGCTGCACTTCGTTGTACAGGCGGGTGTTTTCGATGGTGATGGCCACCTGGGAGGCAAAAACGGACATGGCCGAGATGTCCTGCGGTTTGAGGGCTGTGCCCCACAGGATGAGCAGACCGGTGAGCCCTTTGCCTGCCACCAACGGCAGAAACATGCTGTGGGTGGTGGGGTCCATGGAGATGACGGCGGGCAGCTGGCCATGATAGAGGGCGTTGATGCCGGGCAGCAAATAGGCGGCCTCTTCAATGGGGCCGGTATGGAAGACGGGTTGACGAGCCTGCACCAGATCGTCATAGAGGGGCGAGTGGCTGAGGTTGATGAAGATGGGATCGGTTTGCAGGTTGGGGGCTGGGCCGTAACCGGACGGCTGGAGGATGGAGATATAACGAACACGGAAGGAGGCATTTTTGGGGGGCACGGCCAGGGCCAGCAAGCAGTGAATGCCGAGCTGTTCCATCTCGATACCGAGGATGTCGAAGACGCTTTCCAGGCTGGCGGCGGCGTCCATGCGGGTGGCCACATGCGCCAGGGCGGTGATGAGGTGGTTGGCGTGCAGCAGCTGGTCCGATTTTTGGTGTTCCATTTCCAACAGGCGCACGCGGGCCACGGCCAGGGCTACCTGGGCGGCCTCACCTTCCAACTCCTGCAGCTGATCCGCAGTAAATTGAGTGACCTGCGCATAGCCGATGAGAACTGCGCCGAGGGTGTTTTCCAGGCGGATGAGCGGCAGGCCCAAAATGGTTTTCCAGGGGATGTCTGCCGGGGAGCTGATGACTTGCGCGCTGTGGAAGTTCATGGCCTGCACAGCCATGCGCTGGTATTGCGCCTGCTGGGCAGGGGTAGGCGGGGTGCACAGGGTGTGCGCGGCATAGGCGGGCTGGTCGTCCTGGCCTTCGGCGATGTAGATATACACATCGGTGGATTGAAAGATTTTGCTTAACTGCAGGGCAATATCATCCAGCAGCTCCGCCAGGCTAGAGGCACGCAGGGCGGTGTGGGTGAGGGTGTTGAACTGACTGAGGCGCAGCACATGACGTTCCACCTCGCTGAAAAGCTGCGCGTTGCGGATGGCGGTGGCGGCCTGATCGGCGAAGGCTTTCAGGCGTTCGGCGTGAGTTTCGGTAAAGAAGTTGGGCTGGGCGCTGTCCACATTGATAAAACCCACCACCTGGTCCTGCACGATGATGGGCGCGCCGGCGTAAGAGCGGATCCAGGCAGAGGAGCCGTCCACAGACCAGTTATCCGCGGCGCGCGTGTCGGGCATGAAAACCGGCTTGTAGGTGCGGTACATTTCGAATAGGGTGGACAGTTGGCGAAAATTGTAGGCCAGCTCGGCGATGGTCTCGGCCACATTGTGTTCGGCGTAGCCGCGCGAGCGCTTGACACAGGCCATATCCCCCTCGATGAGCATGATGTTGGCGGCTTCGTGCGGCACCACCCGATCAATATTGGCAAGGATGCGGTCGAAGACGTTGTTCAGCTCCAGGGTGCTGTTCAGGGCGGCGGCGGAATCGCGCAGGGCTTCGGCCAGGGCGCGCTGGTCGCGTTCAGCGCGGATAGCGCGGTTGCGCTCGGTGATATCGTGGAAAATGCCAAATGAGCCGGAGAAGTGGTTCTGCTCGTTGAACCAGGGTGTGGCGGTGACCACCAGATCGCGCGCTTCGCCGTTGGGACGGATGATCTGAATATCGTAGACGGATTTTTGCCCGGCGCGGCGGGCCGGAACCTGAGTGCGGATGAATTGGAAGACCTCTTCGCTGGTGAAGTCGCGCATGTTCATCTGGATCAGGTCTTCTGCCGGAACACCGAAAATTTCACCGGCCGCTGGGTTGGCAAAGATCAGGTTCTCTTCGAGATCGGCGATGACCACGCCTTCGCCTTGATGTTCCACCACCATGCGGAACAGGTTCTCGCTTTTGCGCAGGCGCATTTCCAGGCCGTAGCGATGCAGGGCCATGTTGACGGCGATCTGCAGGGAACGGTCGTCAAAGGGTTTGAGGATGTAGCCGTAGGGGTTGGTGGATCGCGCTCGATCCAGGGTTTCGGGGTCGGTGTAGGCGGTGAGGTAAATGATGGGGATGGGGTTCTGGGCCTGAATGCGGCGCGCCACTTCGATGCCGTCGAGGTCATTCTGCAAGGAGATGTCCATCAGGATCAGATCTGGCTGCAGCTCTGCTGCGCAGCGGACGGCTTCTTCCCCCGTGATGCACAGACCAACCACCTGAAACCCAAGGTTATCCAGACTGCGTTGAAGATAGCGGCCGATGATGGCTTCATCTTCAACCACCAGAAGACGAGTGGGAGGCGGTACGGATGGGGGCGTGGTCATGGGGTGGGAGGGGCCTCCGTGGGGACAGGCTGAATATTCAGCTTGCCCTCGATGACCTGGACTTCCAGCTCGGCGGGCGGCTGGGATTGGCTGTTGAGCACTTGCAGCACGCTGGGGGTCAGGACGCGGTCGGCCCATTCTTCCCAGCTGTGCTGCGAGAGGGTTTGCTGGGCCTGTTCGCTCAGCCAGGCCAGGGCAGAGGGCGACCAGCGCAGGCGGATGCCGAGCGAGAGGTAGCGCTGATCCAGGCGGGAGAAGATGGTCTCCTGAATCCAATCCTGCGGCGAGGTGTTGGCCGAGGGCAGCCCCAGGGCAAACAGATCCACCTGAGCGGCCATAGCGTCGCCCAGGGCTGAGGTGAGGAGCTGCTCGAGATAAAGCGGCTCTTCGGCCCCGGCCGCGCCCATGAATCCGGCCTGGCGGCGAGACTGCGCGGCGATTTCGGCGGTGAGCAGGACGACCGAGTCGCTGAAATAGATGGGCTTGCCGCGGCCGTCGAAGATCCAGCCGTCGGCCAGAGCCTGAGCGAGAACTTCGCGGATGTAGGGGTGGCAGGCTTCCACATTTTCAAAGCGCACCACACTCCAGGGGGATTGCAGCAGGCGGTGCAGGGGCAGCGAGTCGGAATAGCCCACGTAGCCGGGAGGAGCCCCCACCAGCAGGTTGACATCTTCAGGGTGGAGCATGCGCGAGAGGTCAATGGTGATGACGCGGTCGGGATCACCAAAGAGATGTTCGGCCAGGGTTTCGGCCAGCAGGTCAGATTGACGCGCGGCATCACCGCCCAGGAGCACGACCATGTTGGGACGCGTGTTGCGCAGATCCAGGCCGCGCAGGGTGACCTGCAGGCGGTTGATGAGGGCGGCGCGGTCTTCTTTGTTGAACAGGTTGAGCTTATCCAGGGCGGCGGTGAGGTTACTCATGCGCTGATCGAGGGCCAGGGGCATGCCGATGAGGCGCTGGGCCACTTCTTTGGCATCTGCTTCGGTGATTTCAGTCTGGTTGAGGGTGGCGGCGTGGGCGAAGCACTGTTCCAGCAAATCCACAGCTTTATCGGGGAAGTGGCGGTTGCGCAGGTAGCGGTCGGCGAAATCCACCAGCCAGGGCAGCACCTTAGGATCCACCGTCAGATTGTAGTGGCGGCTGAGGTCTTCCGCCAGGCTCTCCATGATGGGCAGAGTCTGGGCGGGGGTCAGTTCGTTGATGCGGATGGGCTGGAAGCGGCGTTCGAGGGCGGCGTCGGTTTCGATGAAGCGGCGGTATTCGTCGTCGGTGGTGGCGGCGATGCAGGCCAGGTCGCCGCGGGCCAGGGCGGGCTTGAGGATGGAGGCCAGGTCGGAGGTGCCCAACATGCCCCCCGCGCCCATGATGGAATGGATTTCATCAATGAAGAGCAAAATGCCGGGGTGGCGCGCCTCCTGCAAGATTTCTTTAATGCGCTGCTCCAACTGGCCGTGCATGGAGGAACCCGCCACCAGCACCGAGGGCTGCAGGGCGATGATGCGGTGATCCTGGAGCATGGCGGGCACATCCCCCGCGGCGATGCGCTGGGCCAGACCTTCAACAATGGCGGTTTTACCGACGCCGGCTGGCCCCACGAGGATGGGGTTGCGCTTGGTGCGGCGGCAGAGGGTTTCGATGGTGAGCTGAATTTCGGCTTCACGCCCCAGCAGAGCAGAAAGCTTGCCGGTTTTGGCCTCTTCGGTCAGGTCGCGGCCGAACTGGTTGAGCATGGGGGTGGTGAGGGTTTTGAGGGCCGGCTGGTTGGGCTCGGCGGCGCCGGGCTGCAACTCGGCGGGTTGGGCGGGCGCGGTTTGCGGGGGAGCCGCCGGGGGCTGAGAATCGGCCGGGAGCTGGGTCAGGCTGTATCCGGCAGAGATCAGAATGGCGGCGGCGACGTCCCGTTCGGAGGGCTGGTTTTGGCCGTGGGCTGCAGCGTATTCCAACGCGCGTTGATCCACCGTCTCGCCATCCAGCGCAGCACCGGGGTCGCCCTGCTTCATCTTTTCGGTGATCTGTTTGCGGGTATCAAAAATTTTCAGGCCGCGCACCAGGGACTCAATCAGGGTGGGGTAGCGGTCCATGAGGACAGACAGCCAATGATGTGTGCCCAGCAGGCTGTGCTGGTTTTCTTTTTGTTTTTTCAAGGCCGCTTCTTGAAATTTTTGGGCGGCGGCGGAAAGCGGTTGCGGTTGAGTGTCGGTCATTGGGCCTCGAAAAAGCTGAATTCAGATAATGGCGATTGGGTTGGAGAAAAAAGATACCCTTTTTTATTATGCCTTGTTTCTGGAGTGTGTCAAGAACTCTGAGTTTGCTATAGGTTAACACTTGGGCGCCCAACGAAACCGCCCCCCGGCGTTAATGCGGAGGGCGGTGGAAAGGCGGTGAACCTCAGGGTCAGTCGGCGGGCAGGGCCTCTTGGGCGGGGCTGCTTTGGAAGACGTCCAGAGTCTGGGTCATCTGCTCTCGGAATTGGCGGGTGTAAAGCTGGTAATATTTGCCGCGCAGGCGCAGCAGCTCGTTATGCGAGCCCATTTCAGAGATGTGCCCGTCCTCGATGACCAGGATGCGGTCGGCGCGCTTGATGGTGGACAGGCGGTGCGCCACCACAAAGCTGGTGCATTTCTGCATGATGGCCTGCATGCCGCGCTGGATGAGGGCTTCGGTGAGGGTATCCACCGAGGAGGTGGCTTCGTCCATGATGAAGATCTCCGGCCGGGCCAACACGGCGCGCGCCAGGCTGATGAGCTGTTTTTGACCCACGGAAAGCAGATTGCCGCTTTCACCGACGGGTTCATCATAACCCTTGGGGTATTTCATAATGAAGTCGTGCGCGCCCACCAGGCGGGCAGCCTCTTCGATCTCGGCGTCGGTGGAATCCAGGCGGCCGTAGCGCAGGTTCTCGCGGATGGTGCCGGAGAAAAGGTGCGGGGTTTGCAGCACGATGCCGATGCGCGATTGGATGCTGTGCAGAGAGAAGGAGGTGTAATCCTGCCCGCCGATGCGGATGGCTCCGCTGCGCGGTTCGTAGAAGCGGGCCAGCAGGTTCACCGTGGTGGTTTTGCCGCCGCCGGTGGGGCCGACCAGGGCGATAGTTTCGCCGCGCTTGACCTTGAGGCTGAAATCTTTGAGAACCGGCTGGCTCTCATCCTCGTACCAGAAGGAGACGTGATCGAATTCAATATCGCCGTAGATGCTGCCTGGGTCGGCGGCGTTCTCGCGGTCGGCCACTTCGGGCACGGTGTCAATCAGCGAGAACATGCGCTCGGCGGAGGCGATGGCGTGCTGGATTTCGGCATACACGCGGGCCAGGTCCTGAATGGGCCACATCATGAAGGTGATGTAGGAAACGAAGGCGTGGATGCCGCCGGCGGAGATGCCGCCCAATTGGGCCTGCAGGCCGCCGTACCAGATGACGGCGCCGACCGCAAAGGCCGAAACAAGCTGGACGGTGGGCAGGAAGAGAGCGCTGAGCCAGGCGGCGCGGTAACCGGAGCGGTACATTTCTTGGGTCAGCCCGCCAAATTCGCGCATGTTCTCGCCTTCGCGCCCCAGAGCCTTCACCACGCGCACGCCGGTGATATTCTCGTTGTAGGCGCCAGTGATCTTGGAATTAAACTTGCGCACGTTGCGGAACTGTACCAGGATGCGCTTGCGGAATTCGACAGCGATGACCAGCAGGATGGGCAGGATGATGAGCACGATGAGGGCCAGCTTCCAGTTGATCACGAACATGAAGATCATCGAAGTGAGGATGTTCATGACCGCCCAGGTGGAGTCGAGGATACCCCAGGTGACCAGATCGGCCACCCGGTCCGAATCCGAGGTGACGCGCGACATGATCCAGCCGACAGGGGTGCGGCTGAAATAAGATAGGGACAGGTTCTGCAGGTGGTTGAACATCTTCTGGCGCAGGTCGTAGCGAATGCGCTCGCCGAGGATGCCGACCAAATAAATGAAGCACAGCACGAAGAGGGCCTGAACCACCAGCAAGCCCGCGTACATACCCAAAAGCTCGTAAATGCGGGCGCGGTCTGCCGCCAGGATGCCCTGATCAATCACCAGCTTGCTGATGTAGGTGAAGACGGCATCCAGGCCGGAGACGATGAGGATGCTGATGAGGAATCCCGCCACCCACTTCCAATGTGGGGCGGTGAGGCCCAGAATGCGGCGCAGGGTTTTGCCGTTAAACTGCGCGCTGAACTCTTCTTCTTCGAAGTAATTATTCACTGACACTGGCGATCTCCTTTTCGAGTTCGTCTTCAATGCGCGTCTGGATATTGAAGATTTGCCGGTAGATGCCGTCTTGGGCCAGCAGGTCTTCGTGGCGGCCGCGCTGCACAATGCGGCCGTCGTCCATGACCAGGATGAGATCGGCGTTCATGATGCTCTGAATGCGGTGGGCGATGACAAAGGTGGTACGGTCCTGCATCAGGCTTTGCAGGGCCTGGCGAATTTCACCTTCGGTTTCGGTGTCCACCGAGGAGGTGGAATCATCCAGGATGAGGATGCGCGGGTTCTTGAGGATGGTGCGGGCGATGGCCACACGCTGCTTTTGACCGCCGGAGAGGGTGACGCCCTTTTCGCCCACCAGGGTGTTGTAAGCCTGGGGGAAGGTGAGGATCACGTCGTGGACGGCGGCAGCCTGGGCAGCAGCCACAATTTCTTCTTCGCTGACCTCGCGGCCCACCCCGTAGGTGATGTTCTCGCGGATGGTGCGGGAGAAGAGGAAGGGTTCCTGCTCCACAATGCCGATCTGCGAGCGCAGGAAGCGGCGCGTGTAGCGGCGCAGCTCCACTCCGTCTAAGAGCAGACTGCCGGCGGTGTAATCATAGAAGCGGGGCAGCAGATTCACCAGCGAGGTCTTGCCGGAGCCGGTGGAACCCAGCAGGGCCACCACCTGGCCGCGCTGGCAGGCGAAGGTGATGTCGTCCAGCACCTTTTGGGTGGGGTTGTCTTCGTAAGCGAAGGACACGTTCTGGAATTCCAGGTCACCGCGCAGCGTGCCCGCGGCGGGGGTGTAGTCACCTTCGTCCAGCGGCTCGCGCTCCTGGCGGATGATTTCCATGACGCGGTTGTAGGAGACCATGCCGGTGGACATCTGCACGATCATGCGCCCCAGACCGCGGATGGGGAAAATGATCCACACCACCAGGCCCACGTACGCCAGATAGGTACCGACGGTGATCTGCCCATTGACGGCCATGATGGAGGCCAGAAGGAAGCCGCCCACCATCTGGAAACCGCACAGGGTGTCGGAGATGGGCCAAAAGAGGGAGTGCATGGTGAGCAGTTTCTTGCCGCGGTTAAATTTTTCAAAGTTATCCCGCTCGAATTTATCCATCTCAAACTGCTGGCGGGCGAAGGCCTTCACCACGCGCACGCCGGTGAGGTTTTCCTGCAGGGTGGTGGAAAGGGTGGCTTCCTGTTCCTGATAGGATTCATAGGCCTTCGAAATGCGCCGGAAGAAGAGAATAGAGACGTAGAACATCAACGGCACGATGATGACCGAGACCAACCCCAGGGTCACGTTGAGGCTGAGCAGGGCGACGAAATTGACCACGAAGAGCAGGAAAATGCGGCCCGCGCCGATGGCCTGATCGGCATAAAAGCGGCGCAGGGCGTCCACGTCGGAGGTGGAGCGCTGGATCAGCTCGCCGGTGTCTGTCTGCGAGTGGTAGGTGAAGGACAGGTGCTGGATGTGGTCAAAGAGGTAGTTGCGCAGGCGGCGGGTGACGCCCTCGGCGGTTTGTGCGGCAAAACGGCCGCTGAGGAAGGTGAAACCGCCCTCTGCCCCCGCCAGGAGGATGAATCCCAGGGCGATGAGGGGCAGGTTGATGCTGGTGCCGCCCTCGGTGAAGGCGTTATCCACAAAGTAGCGCAGCAGCAGGTAGGTGCAGGTCTTGGCCACAGCGGCAAAGCCGATGGAGACGGTGGCGATGATGTATTTCCATTGAAAGCCGTGCATCAACCTCCACAGACCCAAGAGGCGGTTCTTGGAGATGGCGTTCTTTAGATCATAATTCAGCACAGATGATGAGACAGACAAAGGGGGCTCCTTCGATAATCATGCCTTTCAGTAACGGCAAAGGACTTCATTATAACCCGGATTCTGGGAGGCCTCGCCGGGCACAAAAAAAGAGGCTCTGGCGCACAGCCAGGGCGATGCTCTTACTTTAACGGATATTCGACCAAAATCTCACCTGCGGATGGGGTAAGTTTGCCTGGCCTGCGGGGGAGTTTTGCCCCTGGTCAAAGGGCCAGGACTGCGGCTGCCGGGCTGACTGACCTCTTGCGAATTGGCCGGATTCGTGACATAATTCACGCAGCATCGCAGATTACATTATCGTTTCGGGTGGGGATTTAGAAATTCGAGTTCCGACAACTTTATTCTCAAGGTTCAGACCTTCACGGTCTGGGCCTCCAAACTTAATAGGGAGGGTCCTATGGTTTCGACGCGTCAGTCGGTCCACTGGGCAGTATCTGCGCTGGTGATGATCAGCCTGGTTCTGTCTGCTTTTGTGATGGTCAACCCCACGCCGGTGAAGGCCCAGGCGGGGGAAACCCAGTGGGAGCTGGTGTTGGTCACCAGCGTTCCGGTGGGTGAGGTGAGCGCACTGGGCGGGGCTGAAGCAGCCCGTGCGTCTTTGGAAGGCGAATTGACCGAGGCGCTGGGCGAAGCCGCCAGCTTCGCGGTGGAGCCTACCGGTCAGAGCGCGGAAGCTGCGAATTTTCAGGTGCTGGTGCGCGGCACGGGCGGCCTGGAGCAGCTTCAGCAGGTGGTCTTCCAGAATTTGAGCGGCCTGTTCCCCTTCGCGGGCGCGGCCATGGACGTGGAAATTGCGGCGGCCATGCCGGCGGAGGCTGTGATGACCGTGCGGCTGGACGGCAACATGACCACCGGCTACGGCTGGCAGTTGGACGACCCCGATGGGCGTTTTGAGGTGGTGGAGCACATGGTGGCGCAGAAGGGCAAAGCCCTGGGCGCGCCTTCGGTGGACACCCTTCAGATCAAAGCCCTGCAGGGCGGCGACGCCAAGCTGCGCCTGACCTACCGGCGAGCCTGGCAGGCGGAAGAGGCGCGCTATACCGTGCGCCTGAGCACGGCGGAGATGCCGGCGGAGTTCAGCCTGGTTCAGCCCTATGTGGAAGATTTGAGCCTGCCCCAAGCCCCCACGGTGGCGGCGCTGGGCGAGGGCGAAACCCCAATGGTGGGCGCACTGCCCGCTTCGTATGACGCGCGCGCCGAAGCCTGGCCCGAACCGGCCGTTCGCGACCAGGAAAACTGCGGTTCCTGCTGGGCGTTTGGCACGGTAGGCGCGGCGGAATTTAACTTTGCCAAGTCCTACAACAACAGCCGCGACCTGTCGGAGCAATTCCTGATCTCCTGCAATAAGGACAAATACGGCTGCACGGGCGGCTTCACCGCCAGCAAGTACTATTACGACACCAAGGCCAAGAACCAGTTGATGCCGGGGCCAGTGCTGGAAAGCGACATGCCCTATATGGATGGCAACACCGGCAGCTCCAAGCGCACCAATGTGCCCTGCACGCGCGAAATTCAGCAGGGACCCCTGGTGGAGTGGAACTATCTGGTTTCCGGGTGGGATTACGGCGCGCCCAGCGTGGACGCAATTAAGGCCGCCATCTATAAATACGGTGCGGTGACGGCGGGCGTGTGCGTGGACCCGGGCTGGTACTCGTACACCGGCGGCGTCTATTCTGTGGATGCGGGTATTTCCTACTGCTCCGGCGCGGCCAACCATCAGATCGTGCTGGTGGGCTGGAACGACGCCACCAGCTCCTGGATTCTGCGCAACTCGTGGGGTCCCACCTGGGGCGAAGGCGGCTACATGCGCATCCGCTACGGCTACGACCTGGTGGGGCAGGGGGCTTCGTATGCGGCCTTCTCTGAACCGGTGGAAGCTATGACCAATGACACTATGGCCACCGCCTACTATCCTCCTGATCAGGGCGGTCAAATAGACTACACCTGGACGGGAACCACCGCTGGGGCCACCGTTTCGGCGGACGATCCGATCCTTTCCACCAAGCTGGGCCAGGGGTACAACACCGTGTGGTATACGGTGACCCCCTGGGTGAACGGCGTGCTGAAAGTGGACACCATCGGCAGCGATTACGACACCGTGCTGGCGATTTACAAAGAAATGCCGGATGGGACGCTGAAGCGCATGGGCCTGCACGATAACGTCTCCAGCAAGAAGACGTATTCCAAGATGTCCCGCAGCGTGAAGGCTCTCACCACCTATTGGATCGAAGTGGCCAGCAAATACGAGGGTGGCGGAAACCTGTACACGCGGGTGAACTTTAAGCCCAAGGCCCCCCCGCACAATAATCGCGGCGCTGCGCGCAAGATCCCGGCGGATGTGACCAGTTACACGGAATTCTGGGACATCTCCAAGGCGACCACCTCGCGCGAAGACTTTTACCAGTGGTATTACAACGGCTGGTGGACCACCTACCCGCACCATACCGTGTGGTATAAATTCAAACCAGATGTGTCGGGTACGGCGACGATCACCAACAACTCTACTTATCCCTGGCAGATCACCATGTTCTATTATGCCAGCGGGGTGACCAGCGGACGGCAGGTGATGCCGGGCTTCCCGCGGGTTGTAGAGCCGGGCGAGACGGTTCAGGTTGTCCCCGAATCGGACCCAGAGACCGGCAAGACCTGGCCAGGGGGCCTGACGGGCGGACGCACCTATTGGATCGGCTTCGGCTCGCAGACCTACGGCGGTCCGTACCTGATGATGTGGAATCTGACCTACACGCGCTAAACGACGCAAGGGTTTTGTTTTGGGCGCTCCCCTCAGGGGGAGCGCCTTTTTGTTCTTAAAAGTTGCATTTATCTTGTAATTTCATTGTAATATGCTTGTATAGTGCAACATTTTGTTGCTGATGGTTTAAAAATATGCCATAATAAAATTAGAATAAATTAAGTAGATCAAAATTGTAATACCTATTGCCCCAAGGGAAATTCCCGGCGACGGCCGCTTTTGGGGGCCATCACTCACCCTTTGGGTGAGGTTTTTTCTTTCATTTCCACAGTAGTTTCTAATTGAGGGAGGCAGAAATGAGTGTTCCACGAAAGACCCTGCAATGGATGGTCTCCGCGCTGGTGATGGTCAGCGTGCTGATGTCCAGTCTGTTTTTTGCGGCGTCCCCGGCGCAGGCCCAGGACGAGCCGCCCAATGCGGAAGCCGAAAGCGCCCGCGGTGTGGGCTTGAGCAAAGAAGCTAAAGCCAAGGTAGCGGATGGGTACGACCCGCTGGCCGCCAAGGCTGCGGCGGACGGCACCGTGCGCGTGTTGGTGGTGCTGGACGTGCCGGATTTGGAAGGCGAGGAAGGGGATGTAAGCGCTGAGGCGGCTCAGCGCGAGGTGGTGGCTCAGGCCCAGGACCTGCTGTTGGAGGCGCTGGCGGATAAGAACCCCACGCATGTGACCCGCTTCGAAGTCTTCCCCTTCATGGCCATGACGGTGGATGCTGCGGGGCTGGACGCCCTGGTGGCCTCCCCGGCGGTGACGGCGGTGCAGGAAGACGGTATCAATGAAGCCTTCCTGAGCGACAGCACCAAGATCGTGCGCGCGCCCGAAGCCTGGGGCGCGGGCTATGACGGCACGGGCTGGACTGTGGCGATCCTGGACACGGGTGTGGACAAGAATCACCCCATGTTCGCGGGCGGCAAAGTGGTTTCGGAAGCCTGCTATTCGGGCGCTAACGGTGTGGCCACCTCGGTGTGCCCAGGGGGCGTGCCGGAAAGCACCGCGGTAGGCAGCGGCGTTCCCTGCTATATGGGCCAATGCAGCCACGGGACGCACGTGGCCGGCATCGCCGCGGGCAAGAATACCTCCCTGCCGCTGTACGGCGTGGCCCCTGGGGCCAGCATCATCGCTATCCAGGTGTTTTCGGATTATTATGGAGGAACCTACACCTGGGATTCGGACTACGTCAAGGGTCTGGAGCGTGTGTACGTGCTGCGCACCAGCTACAACATCGCCTCGGTGAACATGAGCCTGGGCGGCGGAAAGTATAAAAGCTACTGCGATTCGTCCAAACCGGCGGTGAAGCGCGCCATTGACAAGCTGCGCGGGGTCAAGATCGCCACGGTGATCGCCTCGGGCAATGATGGATTCACGGATGGGATGGGTTCGCCTTCTTGCATTTCCTCGGCGGTGGCGGTGGGCGCCACGGATAAGTTCGATTATGTGGCGAGTTTCTCCAATTACGATTCGATGCTGAAGCTGCTGGCCCCGGGCGTGGATATTTATTCCTCGGTCCCCGGAAACGCCTATGATTCCTACGACGGCACCTCCATGGCCACCCCGCACGTGGCGGGGGCCTGGGCGGTGTACCGCCAGGCGCGCCCCTCGGCTTCGGTCAGCGAAGCTCTGGGCGCCTTCCGCAGCACGGGTAAGAAGATTACTGACTGGCGCAACGGCAAGAAAACCCCGCGCTTAGATCTGGCCGGGGCGGTTGGGAAATTTGTGAAGCCGACTGCGGTGCCCACGCTGTACTGGCCGACGGGTGGGATCATGACGGAATATTCCGCGGTCGAATTTGGCTGGTCGCATGTGGATTTGGCGAGCAAATACAAAATCACGGTGAAGAAGGGCACAAAGACGGTCTTCAGCAAGACGGTCAACACCTCCGATGTGTGCGACCCATTGAGCGGTCAGTGCTGGTATTACGGCACTAAGATTTTCCCCACGGGCAGCTTCACCTGGACGGTGAAGCCCGCTTCGCTGGCGGGGTCTGGCCCAGAGTCGGCTCCGGGAGCCTTCTCGACACCCAATACCCTGCCCGCGGCCGTGGGGTTGATCAGCCCGAATGGGAATTACAACTACTGGGGCCCGGAGTTTATTTGGGGCTACACGGCACCGCCAGTGGGCGACAAATACAAGCTGGAGATCTGGAAAGGCACCTCGAAGATCTTCACCAAGACCTATTTGCGCACCGCGATCTGCAATCCGGGCGGCTGCAGCATCCCCGCGCCGAAGACCTTCCTGGCGGGCTCCTACACCTACCGCGTTACCCCGTGGAACCCGCTAGGCTATGGGCCGGCTGCGGACGGGGCCTTCAACGTGGCCTTTAACGGCTTCGTCTCCGAGTTCAACGGCGATCACACCGGCTGGCTGGAGAGAAGGCCCTCCATCGGCGCCTGGTTCCAGAGTTCGACGGATTTCTACTCCTGGTACGGCCCGAATTACAGCTGGGCCAGCGCCAACCACGCGTCCTTTGAGGGCAATCTGGATTACACCGCCGTCATGGATCGGAATGGGGATCCATATGCTTCCAACGGGATCTTCATTCACGGATCCACGAACGCCAAACGCTGGGGCGGCTTGTCCAGCGGCTACGCCTTTAATTACGTCAACGGTGGGTATTACTCCATCTGGCGCTATGCTTCTGGCGCGGAGCGCCCGGTGGTGGGCTGGACGTATTCGTCGGCCATCAATCCAACGGGTTACAACACCCTACGGGTGACCTGGGTGAACGGCGTAATGAATTTCTACATCAACGGCACGCTGCTGTACTCCGGAACCCAAAACGGCATCAAGAGCGGCGTGACCGGCGTACATTCGTTTGTGATGGATTGGTGGGATTACAATGATTACTTCTACGTGGACCGCGCAGCGCTCTCCATCCCCATTGGTGGGGCGGGGGCCGAAGCGCTCTGGCCGCAAGCGGTTGAGGTCGACCCGGCCTCGGTGACGGGCAGCCCGGCAGGGCCGTTCATCAGCATGGCTGAGTACCAGGCGCGCATGTCGCTGGAACCGGCGATGACTCAAGAGCTGTGGGATCAGAAGGCGGCGGCTTGTGAGGCGGCGGGCAAGGAAGACTGCCCGGTGAAGTAAGCACCCGCGCCTAACGCGCTGAAAGTTGTTTCCAGTAAACGACGGGGCTGTCCGCAGCAAACGGGCAGCCCCGTTTGGCTGCCGCTGCCCTACGTCAAAGCCCACAATTCTGTAAGGTGGGGTGAGCAGGGGGCGTTTTTCCGCTACAATTGTAGAGGTAAATGGTAGCCATTGGCTGCACAACTTTTTCAAAGCACGACCTTAGAGGTGAACTGGAATGAAATCATCAACCCTACGCGCACTCCACCGCGGAATTCATTGGCTAGCTGCCCTGGGACTGGCCCTCTCCTTTTGGGGAGGCGGGCAGCCCGCACAGGCCCAGGCCCCGCAGGGGCTGAGCTGGCAGCTGGAGATGCAGGTGCGCGTTCCGCAGGCGGATGAGACCGCTCAAGAGGCTGTGCGCCAGGCGCTGGCCGAACGGCTGGAAGGCAGCGCAGCGGCTGTCACCGGGGTGGGGGCGGCGGACGCGCAGGGCGAGTGGGTACAGGTGAGCGCGCAGGGCGAAGCGCCGGAAGGCCCCGTCCTGGCTGAAGTGTTGTTTGCCGATTTAGCGGGCGGCTTTGATTTTCTGGGCGGCCCGGCGGAAGTGCAACTGAGCGGGTGGGCCGAGCAGGGTCAGCGCCTGAGCCTGACCCTGGAAGCGCGCCCGGCGGCGGGATACCAATGGACTCTGGCGGGGCTGGAGGAAAGCGGCCTGCGCCTGACGGCGGAGCCGTACCAGACCAGCCGCGGCAGTTACCCAGGGGCGCCGGCCCAGGTGCATTTTGACCTGGAGGCGGCAGTCAGCGGCGAAGCCGTGCTGCGCCTGGTGTACCAGCGCCCATTTGAGGTGAGCCAGGCCCCGTTGGCGCGGCTGAACGTGCAGATGGGGCAGTGGATGGAAGCTGTGGATTTGAGCAGCCCGTTGGAAGCCCTGCCCACCCCCGAAGTGGGCGAGAACGTGCCGCCCCCCGAGTCGGTTTTAGGATCGCTGCAGGCCACCCAACTGCCCGCGTCTTACAGCCTGCTGGCGCTGGGCAAGACTACGCCGGTGCGCGACCAGGGCTCTTGCGGCAGCTGCTGGGCCTTTGGCACGGTGGGGGTGATGGAATCGGCCCTGATGGTGCAGAAGGGCGCGGCGGCAGCCGACCTTTCGGAGCAGTTCCTCATCTCCTGCAACCGCGACGGTTACGGCTGCGGCGGGGGCTACTGGTTCGCGCATGACTATCACACGGACGAATTAGGACGCCAGCAAAGCAGCGTGGGGGCGGTGCTGGAGGCGAATATGCCTTATTCGGCCAGCAACGGCAGCTGCAAGGTAGTGGATGCGCACCCATACCGGCAGTCAGCCTGGTTTTTCGTGGGCGGCAACTGGACGGTGACGCCCAGTCAGCAGCAAATTAAAGAAGCCATTTACCGCTATGGGCCGGTGGGGGCCTCGGTGTGCGTGGGGCCGGCGTTTCAAAATTACCGCGGGGGCGTGTTCGCGAAAAATGAAGCCAGCAGCTGCGGCGGGAACAGCTGGTCCACCAACCACGCGGTGGTGATTGTGGGCTGGAACGACGCCGACAACACCTGGCTGATCCGCAATTCCTGGGGGAGCTGGTGGGGCGAGCAGGGCTACATGCGCATCCAGCGCGGCATTTCCAACCTGGGCTCGGCGGCCAATTTCGTGGTCTTTGACCCCACCCCCGCGGGCGACACCTGCTACGCGGTGAATGTGCAGTCCAGCGCGGGCGGCAGTGTGCAGGTGAACCCTGGGCCCAACTGCCCCAGCGGCAGCGGTTACCGCCAGGGCACGGTATTGCAGATGACCGCCGCGCCGGAGTACGGCTATGAATTCACCGGCTGGAGCGGGGCGGTGACCAGCACGGACGGCATGACCACCCTGGTGGTGAAGGCCAACAGCAGCGTCACGGCCAACTTCCGGCTGATCGAACCGCCGGTCAACGATGACCGCGATCAGGCGATTGTGTGGGCGGGGCAGAGCGGGGTGCAAAGCTTCCATGATACGCGCAACACGCTGAATGCCAGCACGGCGCCGGATGATCCGCGGCTGCCGCGCAAGAGCGCGCCGCAGGGTTACCGTTCGGTGTGGTACCGCTTTACCCCATTGGGGCCGGGCACTTTACGGCTGAGCACCCTGGGCAGCGAATACGACACCATCGCGGCGGTGTGGGCCGAGGCTGCGGGCGGCGGTTTGGAACCGAAAGTGGTGAAGTGGAATGATAACGCCGGAAAGAAGCGCCATTCTTCCCTTTCGGCGAGCCTGAAAGGCGGCCAAACCTACTGGATTGAGGTGGTGAGCAAGACCACCACCGCCGGTGTGCTGGTGGTAGACGGCCAGTTCACGCCGCGCAAGGCCAGCAACGACGCCCGCGGCAGCGCGCTGCGCATCACGGATGCCCTGGCGGGGGAGACCCATTACCACGCCAGCCTGGACGTGTGGAACGCCACCACCGCCGCCAGCGATCCGCTCTTTGACGGCAGCCCCCTGCACCGCAGTGTGTGGTTCCGCTATAAGCCGCGCCAAAACGGGACGCTGACGGTGGACCTGGCGGGCAGCGACTTTGCCGGGCGGGTGGGGGTGTACACTTCTTCGCCCAGCGGCCTGCGGACGGCAGTTCAGGGGGAGGCGCGCCTGGAGGGGACGGCATTGGTAGGCGGGCTGACCTATTATATTGAAGTAGTCTCCCAAGACCCCAATGCGCCCTCGTGGTTGGAATTGGATCTGCGCTATGTGCCGGGGGCGCCGCTGAGTGCGGGCGAATATGACCTGCCCGCGGATGGGTTGGTGACGCTGGGCGGCTGGCAGCCCGCCGGACGAGAGGGCGCGCTGAATGGCAGTTTGCTAACCTCGCAGGAGCTGTACGCAGCCAGCGGGCTGACCTTTACGGGCAGCCGCGCTGAGGTGGTGTATTCACGCCTGACCCAGGGCGGAGTGGTGCAGATTTTGGTGGATGGGCGCGTGACCGCCCTGCGCGGGCAGAAGAGCAGCACCGAGACCGATCAGGTGGTGTGGCGCACGCCAAAGCTGAAGCCGGGGGTGCATACCATCACCTTTGTGCACCGCTCTGGCGCGATGGTAAACGTGGACGCGGTGCGGGTGCTGCCGTAGCCCCTGGTTTCCAAGATCTCCAAGGCGAAGTGGGATCCATCCTGCTTCGCCTTTTTTGTTGCCATTCCGGCGAAAATTCAATAAAATGAAAGCACAGGTGGGTCATGGTTTGCTTGGGTATATGGGGCAATGCGGGAGGGAGACTATGCTGCGGCTCAAATGGTTCCAATTCTCTTTGTGGGGCGTGGTGATCGCCCTGTTGGGCGGGCTGGTTGGCGGCGTGCAGGCACAGGCGGACTGCCCGGCGCTGCATGATTTGGCCGAAGGAGCGCAGGAATGGGCGCTGACCGGCGGGCTGCAGACCTGGGAGGACACCCAGGAGACGGCCTGCGCCAGCAGCGCGGGGGATGACCCGCTCTTTCCCCTGCGCGGGCAGGCGCAAAGCGGCTACGCCACCCTGTGGTACCGCCTGCGCACACACGCCCCCGGCAGTCTGCGCCTGAGCAGCCAGGGCAGCAGTGTGGACACCCTGTTGGGGGTATGGCTGGTGAACCCGGACGGCAGTCTGAGCGCCAAACCGCTGAAATGGAACGACAACGCATCCCGCGGCAAGTATTCCCAGTTGAGCGCGGCATTGAAAGGCGGCCAGGAAGTGCGCATTGTGCTGGCGGCCAAAACCCCTGCCGAGGGGCAGCTGCACCTCAGCGCACGCTTTCAGCCGGCGCGGGCGGTCAACGATGCGCGCGCCTACGCCGTCAAAGTGCCTGCCAGCAGCACGCCCTTCACCTGGTCGGCGGATACAGATGTTTGGCGGGCGACCCAGGCAGCCAGCGACCCGCCGGTGGTGAACGCGGTGTTGGAACGCACGGTGTGGTACCGCTTTAAGCCGGTCATCTCGGGTTGGCTGACGTTGGACACGGCGCGCAGCAATTATGACACGGCCGCCTGGGTGGGGTACAGCGGTCAGATGCCGCCTTTTGAAGGCGAGGACGCGGGTACGAGCGTGTTTCAGACCAAGATCAACGCCATGCCGGTGGTGGCTGGCCTGACTTACTTCATTGAAGTGGGTGGGCATCCCCCGCTCGATCCGCTGCAGCCCAGCCCTTCGCTTTTGGGCCTTGACCTGGATTTTCAGCCGTGGGCGGCGGCGGGGCCGGGGGAGTACCAGGCCCTGGGTGAGCCGCTGATGAGCTACGGCAACGGCTGGATGACGCGGGAGCATATTTCCGCGGTAGGCGGGGATTACGTGGTCACGGGCGGTGTGCACGAGGCCGCGGCGCTGACCTTTACCGGCCGGGGGGTAGAACTGGTGTATGCGCGTTTGCCTGAGGCGGGTAAGCTGCGCCTGTGGGTGGACGGCAAGGCGGTGACGACGATTGACCAGCGGCGCAGCAGTGAGCTGTGGGGGCGGGTGTGGCGGCGGCGCTGGACGCAGGCTGGCACGCATACGCTGACGCTGATGCAGACGGGCAGCGGGGAAGTGAATTTTGATCTGATTCGGGTGCTGCCGTAGAGTCATGCATGTCACTGCGGCCGTGGTGACATCCTATTGACGTGTCACTGCCTGCCCTCGCCTTTTGAGGGCGAGACCGGGGGGGTTCCGGTCGAAGGAGTCTCTACCCCGAAAGGTGGAGATCGCCACGCCCTCGAAGTACGAGGGCACGCCGCCAAAGTGCGAGGGCTCGCGATGACATGGTTGGCGGTGGTTGCGATGACATCAAGCAAGTGTCACTGCCTGCCCTCGCCTTTTGAGGGCGAGACCGGGGGGGTTCCGGTCGAAGCATTCTCTACCCCGAAAGGTGGAGATCGCCGCGCCCTCGAAGTGCGAGGGTACACCCTCGAAGTGTGAGGGCTCGCGATGACATGGTTGGCGGTAGTTGCGATGACATCCTATACACATGTCACTGCGAGACCGGTGGGTTTCCGGTCGAAGCAGTCTCTACCCTGAAGGAAGAGGATGTGCCGAGGTGGAGATCGCCACGCCCTCGAAGTGCGAGGGTACACCCTCGAAGTACGAGGGCTCGCGATGACATGGTTGGCGGGTAGGGGCACGTCTCAGACGTGCCCCTACTGCACCGCCAGAATTTTTTGCAGCATTTCAGGATCGTCGCGCAGCAGGCCCACACCCGGCAGGCGGCGCAGCAGCTCGGCCCAGTCGCGGTTTTCGGCGAAGACCTTCCGGAAAATGGGCAGAGCCTCTTCCACGCGCCCCAGGTCGGCCAGGGTCACGGCGTGCCAGAAGGGCAGCTCGGCGATGTGCGGGGCCAGCCCGGCGGCGGCGCGGTAATCATCCAGGGCTTCGGCAATGCGCCCGGCGCTCAGGTGGGCATCCCCGGCGTTCATGTGCTCGTAAGCCTGATGCAGGGTGACCACGCGGCGCAGCTCGGCCACCGGCTGAGGGTGATCTTCCACGCGCAGTTCCACCACACGGTCAACCCAGGGGCGGCCGGAAGAATGCGGCTTGACGATGAGGATGGCGGCGGACTGCTGCCCGCGAATATCCCCGCCGGCGTCCTGGGCGGCCTGCAGAGCGGCCAGCAGACGATCGGCCAGGTCCCCGCTGGCGGCGCGGTAGGCAGCGGCCATGGCCGGCCACACGGTGGGGTGGGCCATCATATTGGCCTGGGCCGAAAAGCCCTCGCCGGTTTCGTGTCCGGCGGCCGGGATGCAGCGGGCGCCGGTGTGGGCAGCCACGCGCCCCTGGGCATCCACCATCGCCACCTGGCGCACGTCACGTCCTTCATCCGCGGCCAAGAGCGCGCGCAGCGCATCGGGCGCGCTGATGCCCGCGCGCATCAGTTCCAGCCCCAGCGGGCCGTACGAGGGCTCGACCATGGATTGGGTGGCGACCACGCCGACCCCCGCTTCCCCCCAGGTGACCATCGAGCCGACAGAAAACCAGTGAGACTGCACCGCCACCCCCATTTGTCCGCTGTTGGGGTCGCGGGCGACGATGGAAAAGGTATGCGCCAGAGGGAAACGCTGCACAGGTTGGGTCATGGATCGGTCCTTTCAGGAAAAATGGAATCCGGCTGGCGGTGAATGGGCCACTCACCGGAACAGGGATGGTACAATTATTTTATCCGGAAAATCGCCGCTGGCCACCCTCAACGGGGAGCCATCCTTCTCACAGGCTGGAGTGCCTATGAAGCCGCAAATCATCCCAATTCAAGTTTTGCAGCGCGCCTTCCCTGGGCTGGACCTGGGAGAAGCGCAGGAAATGGTGGAACAGGGGGAAGTGATGAACTGTCCGGCAGGGACGGTGTTGTGCCGGGAAGGGGCTTTTGAAAGCACGTTTTACATCGTGTTGGACGGCGAGGTGAAGGTTACCAAGCAGCTGCAAGGGGAAGATGAGCGCCTGCTGAACCGGCTGCGCGCGGGGGATTTCTTCGGCGAGATGGCCATTTTGCACCAGGCCCCGCGGGCGGCCACCGTGGCCACCATGACCGAAAGCACCCTGCTGTGTTTCCCCAAAGAAGCCTTTTCTGCCCTGCTGGAGCGCAACACCAGCATGTCGCTGGCGATGGTACGCGAGGTCAGCCGCCGGCTGCGCGAGAACGACGACATGGCCATCAGCGATTTGCGCCTGAAGGCCAAAGAGCTGGCCGAAGCCTACCAACACCTGGCTGAGCAAGATTATGCCCGGCGCGAATTCTTGACCACCATCGCCCACGAGCTGCGCACGCCGCTGATGGCCGCGAACGGCTTTGTGCAGGTCATTCGCACTGCCAATTTGCAGGGCGACGCGCTGAAATCGGGGTTGGAGACGGTGGCGCGCAATCTGCAGGACATCATCACCCTGACCAACGATATTTTATTCCTGCAGGAAATGGATTTGATCCTACCGGCGTTTGAGCCAGGGGACGTGGGGGCGGTGGTGGCGGCCTGTGTGGAGGCGCTGCACAAAGACGCCCAGCGCAACCATGTGGGCGTGCAATTAACCCTGCCGCCGGATGTGCCCACGGCGATGATTGACGCCAAAAGTCTGGGACGGGCCATTCAGGCTATCCTGCACAACGCGATCAAATTCAGCCCGGAGGGGGGCGAGGTGGCGGTGGAGGTGGGCCAGCAGGACGGCGTGGTGTGGGTGCGGATTGAAGATCACGGGGTGGGCATTCCGCCCGAAGCCCTGCCGCAGATCTTTGACCGCTTCTTCCATCTGGATCAGGTGGGGGGGCATCTGTTCCGCGGGGTGGGCCTGGGCCTCTCGGTGGCGCGGGCGGTGATTGAGCAGCACCACGGGCGGATTGAAGTGCGCAGCACCCTGGGGCAAGGCAGCACCTTCACCGTGTGGCTGAACAGCCAATAAAGTCGGTCCAAGGAGTGAATATCAAGGGCTGAACTCATCAGAGTTCAGCCCTTTCTTTCATTAATATGAGGGTATCCGGTGCGGCGGTTTACCCCACAGTCAAGACCACAATCCCGCCGATGGTGAGCAGCATGCCCACCACGGTTTTCACGGTGAGGGGTTCGCCGCCCAAGAGGATGCCCATGAGCGCGCCGAAGAGGGGGGAGGTGAAGGCGATGGGCATGACCTTGGTCAGGGGTGCGCCTTTGATGGCGGTGTAAAAGCACAGCATGCCGACCGCCCCGGCCACCACGCCGCCGCCGACGACCATGTAGAGGATGGCCTTGGGGCCGGCCTGGGTGAGGGTCTTCCATTGGGGGAAGCTGACCGCGCCGAGGATGATGAGGGCGATGGCGGTGCGGATGGTGATGCCCATTTGGGGGGATAGGTTGCCGAGATGGAGGCCCTTTTTCTCAAAGTAGCCGCCGACACCCCAGGCGATGGCGGTGAGTAAGGCGAAAAGCTGTGGTTTCATATGATTGGATCTCCTGTGAAAAGATGGGAAATGGGGTGGGGGAAAAGCGCGAATTTTTGGAGCAAAATACTCACAATTTGCCTTGCAATTGTGAAAAGCACTTGCAAATTGATTAAAATTCGTTTATACTGAGGACACAAGTGGTAAAAAGTGGTAGAAAGTGGGACGCCGGAGCAATCCGGCGTTCCGCATATATCGGGAAGGTAGAACGTATGTTCCTGGGTCAATTCGAACACAACCTCGATAACAAGGGCCGCCTGATGATGCCAGCGCGTTTTCGCGAGCTGCTGGAAACCGGCGCGTACCTGACCCAGGGCTTCGACAACAACCTGACCGTGCTCACCGCGGCCTCGTTTGAGGCCATGTACCGCGCGGTGAACGAAATGAGCCTGACCGACCCGCGCACGCGGCTGCTGCGGCGGCTGCTGTTTTCCAACGCGGTGCGCGTGGAATTCGACAAAACCGGCCGGGTGCTCATCCCGCCGTTCCTGCGCGATGCGGCCAATCTGCGCGAGACGGTGATGGTGATCGGGGTGGGCGACAGCATCGAAATCTGGTCAAAGGAAGCCTGGGCCGCGCAGGAAGCTCAGATTCAGGATCCGGATTTCAAAATGGATGGTTTCGCGGCCCTGAATTTGCCGGTGCACTAGCCATGACGAATCCAGCGGAAGAGAACGCCCCGCACGACCCTGTACTTTACCATGAAATTATACTCGCTTTACGCCCAAAAAGCCCAGGGCGGTATGTAGATGCCACCCTGGGGGCCGGAGGTCATGCGGGGGGGATCCTGGAGGCAAGCAGCCCAGACGGGTGCTTGTTGGGAATGGACCTGGATCCCCAGGCGCTGGCCATCGCTCGCCAGCGCCTGGCGCGTTATGGCAGCCGCTTCAGCGCGGTGCAGCGTTCCTACGTACACCTGCGCGAGGCTCTGGCAGAACTGGGGTGGCAGGGTGTGGACGGCATCGTGGTGGATCTGGGGGTGTCTTCCATGCAGATTGACACCCCGCAGCGCGGGTTTTCCTTCCAAAGCGACGGGCCGCTGGACATGCGCTTTGGCCCGGAGCAGCCCCGCAGCGCCGCGCAAATCGTCAACCAGTGGGCTGAGGCCGACCTGGCCGACATCTTGTGGCGGTACGGCGAGGAACGCAGCGCGCGGCGGATTGCGCGCCTGATGGTGCAGCAGCGCCCGTTTGAAACCACCCGCCAACTGGCTGAGGCCATTGCGCGGGGCAGCGGCGGCCCGCGCGGGAAAATTCACCCGGCCACGCGCACCTTTCAGGCGCTGCGCATCGCGGTGAACGATGAACTACGGGCGGTGGAAGAGCTGCTGCCGCAGGCGGTGGAGGCCCTGAACCCGGGGGGGCGGCTGGCGGTGATCTCGTTTCACTCGTTGGAAGACCGCATTGTGAAACAGTATTTCCACCGCGAAAGCCGTGATTGTGTGTGCCCGCCGGAGCGTCTGATTTGCACCTGCGGCCACCGGGCGGTGATTGATGAAATTAGCCGCCGTCCATTGACGGCGGGAGAAGTGGAAATTCAAAGAAATAGTCGCGCACGCAGCGCCAAACTTCGTGTGGTAGAAAAACGGTAGCTGGCACGAGATTTGCATGACTTCTGTATCGCAGATCTAAAGGATGGAAACGAAGTATGCAAACGACACAACGCCTCATCCAGGCTTATCGGCAGACCCCCTGGCGCGTCCAAATTCAATGGATCGTGGGGGTCTTGATCGCGTTAATCGGGGTGATGCTGGTGATGGGTTTGTACCTGAACATCGGCGCGCAAACCGCTCAGGCGGGGGTGATGATCCAGCGCATGGGATTCAAGCGTGACGAATTGCAGCTTTCGATCGCCAGCAAAAACGCTAAACTGGCGGAGGTCTATTCCAGCGAAGCCGTGCGCGACCGTTCTGCTGAGATGGGTTTTGAGCCCGCCAATTTGGACAGCGCGCTGTATGTGGTGGTTCCCGAATACCCCGGCCGCGAGATGCGCGCCCTGCGCGTGAACGCCTCGCAAACGCCGCTGCTGGAGATGCCGATGATTAAGCCGGCATACACGCAGTCTTTGTGGGAGTGGTCTTTGGATCAGCTGTCTGAGTGGAGCGTGAAGGTGGAGAAGCAGCCATGAAATCTCTCTTTTCTTCCCGCATGAATCTGGTTGGCCTGTTGATGAGCCTGGGTTTCGGGCTGATTGTGTTTCAGATGGTGCGTATTCAGACGGTGGACGCGGGCAAGCAACTGCAGGAACGCGGCCAGCAGTACCTGGAAGTCAGCGAAAAGCTGCGGCCTCCGCGCGGCAACATCTACGACCGCGAGGGGATTTTGCTGGCGGGCAACAAAGAGATGTACGAAATTGGGCTGGATTTTAAC
The DNA here is from genome assembly GCF_001306035.1 of Levilinea saccharolytica. Lineage (GTDB taxonomy): Bacteria > Chloroflexota > Anaerolineae > Anaerolineales > Anaerolineaceae > Levilinea > Levilinea saccharolytica. The sequence continues at coordinate 106,520 of NZ_LGCM01000039.1, read as the reverse complement.
TTTGTCACCGACCCCGAAACCATTGCCCGCGAGCTTTCTACCCTGTTGGAGATGGACCGCAACAAGCTGGAACAACTTGCCAAGATGCGTGAGGAAGACCCCGATAAGCAGTATGTGACGGTGAAACGCTTTGTTTCGCCCGAGACGCTGCAAAAGGTGCAGGAGACCAAGAAGCGCATCAACGACGCCTCTGAAAGCACCAAGCCCAAGCGGGGTGAGGTGCTGCCGAGCATGCGCGGAGTGGTTTGGAAGCCCATGATCATGCGCACCTACCCAGAGAACAGCATTGCCTCCAACGTGTTGGGGTTTTACACGTTTTTGGACCCGGATGATCCTCACGGCTTTTACGGGGTGGAACAGCAGTACGATACCCTGCTGGCCGGGCCGGAGATGAACGTGAGCTACCGCGTGAATCCCGCCGAGCTGCAGCAAATGCCGGACCTGCCCCAAAGCACCAGCCTGGTGCTGACCATTGACCTGCAAATTCAGGCCATGCTGGAACGCAAAGCGCAGGAGGCCCTGGACGCCAACGGGGCGAAATCGGTGAGCATTTTGGTGATGGACCCCAAGACCGGTGAGATTTTGGGCATGGCCTCGACCCCTGGCCTGAACCTGAACGAATACTGGAAGATGTGGAAGGTGAAGGACGAAGCGGCGAAGGACGATAAGAAGAAAGAAAAAGCCGCTGACGACAGCACCCCCGCCTACTACTTCAACCGCGCCATCGGCCAGACTTACGAACCCGGCTCTGTCTTCAAGGTGCTGACCATGGCCGCGGCGTTGGATTCGGGTATGGTGGCCCCGGACACCACTTTCTACGATACGGGCCGGCTGGATTACGCGGGCGGCTTTGTCACCAACTGGGACGGCGGCGCATGGGGCGAGCAGACCATGCAGGGCTGTATGGCCCACTCGCTGAACGTGTGTTTGGCTTCGCTGGCTATTGATCTGGGCGATAAGCAGTATTACGAGTATATGAGCGCCTTTGGCATTGGCCGGCCCACCCAGGTGGACCTGGCGGGCGAGCAAAGCCCCACCATGCGCCTGCCAGGGGATGACGGTTGGACGGTTGGAACTTTGGCCAACAATGCGTTTGGCCAGGGTGTTTTGGTCACGCCGATTCAGATCGCCTCGGCGATCTCGGCGGTGGCCAACAAAGGTAAGATCATGGCCCCACATGTGGTGAAGGCCACCATTGACGGCGAGGGGCGGGTGCGTGAACTGTCGCCCATGATTGTCTCGCGCCCGATCAAGGCCAAGACGGCCCGCGCGCTGACCGAGATGCTGGCCGAGTCGGTGGAAACGGAAACCACAGCCGCAAAGGTAGAAGGCTACCGCTTTGCGGGGAAAACCGGTACGGCGGAAATTGCGGTGCCGGGGCTGGGATATGTCAGCCAGCTGACCAATGCCTCTTTTGTGGGTTGGGGTCCGGCGGACGATCCCCAGGTGTTGGTGTATGTGTGGATTGAAAAACCGACCTCAGAAATTTGGGGTTCTGTGGTGGCAGCCCCGGTGTTTCGCGAGGTGACCACCGAATTAATGAAACTGATGCGCATTCCCCCCGACGATATTCGCCTGGGGTTGACGCAAAAGTGAGGTAAAGGAAACGTGCTTACACTGGCAGACGTGCTGCAGGCCCTGACGGGCATTCGACCGGACGGCGCGGCCTCATTGGTGATCAGTGAGGCTACGATTGATTCACGTCAGGTGATTCCGGCTTCGATGTTTGTGGCCCTGCCAGGCGAGCGCGTGGATGGGCATGATTACATCGGGGACGCTTTTCGGCGCGGGGCGCATCTGGCGTTGGTGGGGCGCGACCTTTCCGCCCAGTTCACCTGTGTGGACCTGCGCGGCGGCCAACTGCCCGCGGGGTTCAGCGTTCCGCAAGGCCCCTTCTGCCTGTGGGTGGATGACCCCCTGACCGCCTTGCAGCAGACGGCGCGCTTTTGGCGGCGGCAGCTCAACCTGCGCGTGATCGGCATCACCGGCAGCGTGGGGAAGTCCACCACCAAAGAACTGGTCAGCGAAGTGCTCAGCCGCCGCTACCGCACCCTGAAAAGCCCGGGTAATTTGAACAACGAAATCGGCCTGCCTTTGAGCATTTTGCGGCTGGGGCCGGGTCACGAACGAGCGGTTTTGGAGATGGGCTTCTTTGTGCCCGGGGAAATATCTTTCCTGTGCGATATCGCCCTGCCCCAGGTGGGTGTGGTGACCAACGTGGGCACGGTACACGCCGAGCGCGCCGGTTCGCAGGAGGTCATCGCCCAGGGCAAGAGTGAGCTGGTGCAGGCGCTTCCGGCCGGGCCAGAGGGCGTGGCCATTTTGAACTACGACGACCCGTGGGTGCGGCCGATGGCGGCCAAGACCCAGGCGCGGGTGTTCTATTACGGCATGGATCCCGAAGCCGATTTGTGGGCTGACCGCGTGGAAGGGCTGGGGCTGGAGGGCATTCGCTTCCGGCTGAACTACCGCCAGGAAGCTCTGCATCTGCGCGTGCCGCTCATTGGCCGTCATTCGGTGCACACGGCGCTGCGCGCGGCGGCGGTGGGGCTGGTGGAAGGCCTGTCATGGTCTGAAATTGTGTCTGGAATGCAGCACGGCCACACCCAGCTGCGGCTGGTGGCGGTGCATAGCGCGCAGGGCGCACTGATTTTGGACGATACCTACAACGCCTCGCCGGAATCGACTCTGGCAGCCTTGAACTTGCTCAGCGAAATTGATGGGCGCAAGGTGGCTGTGTTGGGCGAGATGTTGGAACTGGGCCAGTACGAACGGCAGGGGCACGAGATGGTGGGTGTGCGCGTGGCTGAGGTGTGCAGCGAGTTGGTGACCTTGGGCCAGCGCGGCTGCATCATTGCCGATGCGGCGCGGCGCGCTGGGATGAACCCCAAGCATATCACCTGCTTTGATGAGATCGAAGCGGTTACGGATTACCTCAAGACCCACCTGCACGAAGGCGATGTGGTTTTGATCAAAGGCTCCCACGGCCTGCGCATGGACCGGATCGTTTCTGGATTGGAGCCGAAGCGATGAAAGAGACTTCTCTGGCGCTGGCTTTGAGCACGCTGGGCTTCATGATGGCCGTGATTTGGGGCGGGCCGCTGGTGCGTTTGCTGCGCTACCTCAAGATCGGTAAATTGATCCGCGTGGAAGGCCCCGGGCGGCACTTCACCAAGATGGGCACCCCCACGATGGGTGGGGTGATGATCATCCTGCCGGTAACGCTGGTGACCCTGCTGATGAATGGGGCCACCGTATTGGGTGTGGATGTGTTGGGCCGCTCGGTGCTGCTGCCGCTGGTGGTGATGATCTCCTTCAGCATTTTGGGCGGCATTGACGACTGGGAAGGGATTCGCGGGCCGCGCCGCGGGCTGGGGATGCGCGCGCGGACGAAATTCCTCTTCCAGGTGCTGCTGGCGGTGGGCACGGCTCTGGTTTTGAAATACATGCTGGGCGTGCCGGAGGTGTTTTGGCCCGCTTATGAAGACCCCATCCCCCTGGGGGTGTGGTACGTGCCGGTGGCAGCTTTTATCATTGTGGGCTGCTCCAACGCGGTCAACTTCACCGATGGGTTAGACGGCCTGGCGGGGCTGATTTCGGCCACGGCTTTCGCCGCCTACGGGGCCATCGCCCTGATGCAGGGGCAGGTGTTCTTGGGCCGCTTCTGCTTCACCCTGGTGGGCGCGATCTTCGGCTTCTTGTGGTTCAACGTCCACCCGGCCGAGCTGTTCATGGGGGATACCGGCTCGCTGGCCCTGGGTGCGGTGTTGGGCGTGGTGGCGCTGATGACCGGCCAGTGGCTGCTCATCCCGGTGATTGCCATCATTCCGGTGAGCGAGGTGCTCAGCGTGGTGATCCAAATCACCTATTTTCGGCTCACCAAAGGCAAGCGCTTTTTCAAGATGGCCCCCATCCATCACCATTTTGAGCTGATGGGTTGGAGCGAAACGCAGGTGGTACAGCGCTTTTGGTTGGTGGGGCTGCTGTTTGCGATGTTAGGCATTGCGATTGCGCTGGTGTGATGATGATGAACGATTGGACGAACCGCCGAATTCTCATTCTAGGAGCCGCCCGTCAGGGCCTGGCCCTGGGACGCTATCTGGACCGCATGGGCGCGCGCGTGACCCTCAACGATCAGCGCAGCGAGGCGCAGATGCTGGCTTCGATGGAAGGCATGGCCGATACGGGCGTGCGCTGGGCCTTGGGCGGTCATCCTTTGGAACTGTTGGATCAGACGGATCTGGTGTGCCTTTCCGGCGGGGTTCCGCTGGATCTGCCCATTGTGGTCGAGGCGCAGCGGCGCGGCATCCCGCTGAGCAACGATTCGCAGATCTTCATGGACGCCGTGCCCTGCCGCGTGGTGGGCATCACCGGCTCGGCGGGCAAGACCACCACCACCACCCTGGTGGCGCGCATGGCGCAGGCCGCTGTGCGTGAACCGCAGCATGCCTGGGTGGGCGGCAACATCGGCCAGCCGCTGATTGATCTGGTGGATCAGATGAAGCCGGAGGATGTGGTCATTTTGGAGCTGTCCAGCTTCCAATTGGAGCAGATGACGCGTTCCCCGCAGGTGGGGGCAGTTTTGAACATCACCCCCAACCATTTGGACCGCCACGGCACCTTGGAAGCCTACGCCGCGGCCAAGGGGCGCATTCTGGCTTTCCAGAAGCCGGAAGACATCGCCATCTTGGGGCGCGAAGACCCCGGGGCCTGGGCTTTGGCCGGGCAGGTGCGCGGCAAGCTGGTGAGCTTTGGTTTTGAGCGCCTGGCGCCGGATCAAACCGGCACATTTGAACGCGATGGGCGCATCTGGCTGCAGGCCAACGGCAAAGCTGTGGAGCTGATGCCGGTGGACTTGATCCGCCTGCGCGGCATGCACAACCGCATGAATGTGCTGGCGGCCTGTGCCATCGCCTATGCGGCGGGTTTTCCGGTGGAGGCCATGATCGCCGGGGTGAGCGGCTTTGCGGGGGTGGCGCACCGTTTGGAATTTGTGCGCATGGTCAACGGGGCTGCCTGGTACAACGATTCGATCGCCACCGCGCCGGAACGCACGGCAGCGGCGGTGCGCGCCTTCAGCGAGCCGCTGGTGCTGCTGTTGGGCGGGCGCGACAAGAAACTGCCCTGGGAAGGCCTGGCGGCGCTGATCCACGAGCGTGTGGATCATGTGGTGGTGTTTGGCGAGGCCGCCCCCAAGATTTTGGCTGCCCTGGGCGAAACCCAGCCCGGTCAGCGCCCCTACACGTTGGAACAGTGCCCTGGTTTGCAGGAAGCTGTGCAGGCGGCGGCGCGGGCGGCTTCGGCGGGCGATGTGGTGCTGCTTTCGCCGGGTGGAACCAGCTTTGATCAATTCCGCGACTTTGAAGAGCGCGGAGAGGAGTTCCGAAAATGGGTCAATCAACTTTCGTAAGGCCCGCGGCGGTTTCGGCGCGCAGAAACTTACGGCTGGCGGTGGACGTTCCTCTGCTGTTGGCGGTGATTGCCCTGGCATTAATTGGCCTTATGGCGATTTATTCGGCCAGTTGGAAAGCGGGCATGGCCCAGGAGAACGGCTCCACCACCTACTTTTTGGTGCGGCAGGCCGTCTTCGTGGTGCTGGGCCTGGCCGTCATGGGCGCGGCTTATTTCCTGGATTACCGCTGGCTGAAACGCTTTGTGGTGCCGATGATGGGCGTGACCCTGGTGGCCCTGGCGGTGGTGATCACCATCGCCAAAATCAAGGGAGAGGTCAACGGGCGTTCACTGGTGGAAGGCTCGGTTCAGCCCTCGGAGTTGGCCAAGCTGATGACGGTTCTCTATTTGTCGGTGTGGATGAACTCGCGCAAGGACTCGATCAACAGCATCAGCGCCGGTCTGCTGCCCATGTTGGGCATTATGGGGCTGATGGCCGGGTTGATCATGATCCAGCCGGATATGAGCGTGGCCTTCACCATCCTGATCATGGGCGGGATCATGCTGTTCTTAGCGGGCGGCAACTTCCGCATCATCACCACTTTTCTAATTATGGTCTCAACTGTGGGCCTGGTGGTGGTGCGGCTGTATTCCACCGGCAGCAACCGCATGGGTTCGTACATTGAGGGCTTGAAGGACTTGCTCAACGCTTCGAACCACGTGCAGCGCGCATTGGAGGCGGTGGCGCGGGGTGGGGTGTTTGGGGTGGGGCTGGGCAACAGCCTGACCAAAAACACCGGCCTGCCCTTCGGTTGGACGGACAGCGTTTTTGCGGTGCTGGTGGAAGAAGCCGGTCTGATCGGCGGCCTGGTGGTGATTGCGCTCTATGGGCTGATCTTGTGGCGCGGGCTGCGCATTGCGGAGCGCACGCCGGATTTCTTGGGCAAGCTGCTGGCCAGCGGGGTGACGCTGTGGATCACCCTGGAGGCGCTGCTGAACATCGCGGTGCTGTTTGGGCTGCTGCCTTTTACGGGGAACGCGCTGCCGTTCCTCAGTTACGGCGGCTCATCTTTGATCACGATTTTCGCGGGTATTGGCCTGCTGTTAAATGTCAACCGGATCGGCATGCAGGATTCCGGAACGAGTGGAGGGAAGACCTTTGGCGCGGTTGTTGATTTGCGCTGGCGGGACGGGCGGCGGCGTGTATCCCGCACTGTCCGTGCTGCAAGCCCTCGCGGGTAAGTTCGAGTCCGTCTTGTGGGTGGGCGGCCAGGGCGGCATGGAAGCCGACCTGGTGGAACGCGCCGGTGTGCCGTTCCGCGCCATTCCGGCGGCGGGGGTGCACGGCGTGGGTCTGCGCGCGCTGCCTGGGAACCTGTGGAAGCTGATCCAGGGCGTGCTGGCGGCGGGCCGCGTGCTGCGCGAATTTCGTCCGGACGTGCTGCTGATGACCGGCGGGTACGTGGCCGCGCCGATGGCCGTGGCGGCCTGGCGCATCCCCACCGTGCTGTATGTGCCGGATATTGAGCCGGGGATGGCGCTGAAATTCCTGGCGCGCTTCGCCGACCATATTGCTCTGACGGCGGAACCTTCGCGGGAATTCTTCCCCCAGCGCAAGGCCATGACGGTGACGGGGTATCCCACGCGTCCCGAACTGGATGAGTGGGACCGGCGCGGCGGGCAGCGGCGCTTCGCCTTCAAGGCGGATGTGCCCGTGCTGTTGGTGGCGGGGGGCAGCAAGGGTGCGCGTTCTTTGAACCGTGCGGTGCTGGCCCATCTGCCCGAACTGCTTAAGCTCTGCCAGGTGGTGCATGTCAGCGGGCAGTTGGATTGGGAAGAGGTGGATCGGGCGGCGCAGGCCCTGCCGGAAGAGCTGACCTTTCGCTACCGGGCTTTCCCCTACCTGCACGACATGGGCGCGGCTTTGGCCAGCGCCGATCTGGCGGTGATGCGGGCGGGCGCCTCCACCCTGGGCGAACTGCCCAAATTCGGTCTGCCCGCGGTGTTGGTGCCGTATCCTTACGCCTGGCGCTACCAAAAGGTCAACGCGGCCTTCTTGGAGGCTCAGGGGGCGGCGGTGATGGTGCGGGATGAGGAACTGGGCGCGCAGCTTTTGGAGAAGGTTTCGGGCTTGCTGCAAGACCCATCCCGGCTGGACGCAATGCGCGCGGCCATGCGTTCTTTGGCCCAACCCGGCGCGGCGGAACGGATTGCCGCCCTGGTGTTGGCTCAGGCCAAAGGCGAAGATGCGAAAGCGGGAGGCCCCGCATGATAGGCTTGAATGTGCTTTTTTGGATTTTTGTGGCGCTGTTCGCGGTGATCGGCATGACTCGCGGTTGGGCCAAGGAACTGCTGGTCAGCTTTGCGGTCATTCTGGCCATGTTCATCATCACTGTGTTGGAGCGGTTTGTGCCCTTCATGCGCGATAACGTGGTCTTTGCCGGTGGGGCGACCCTCTTTTGGGTGCGGTTTTTGCTGATGCTGGCGATGGTGTTTTTCGGCTATCAAGGCCCCAATATCCCCAAGCTGGCCGGCACCAACCGCTTTGCCCGCGAACGGCTGCAAGATTCGCTGCTGGGCTTCTTTTTGGGTGCGCTGAACGGCTACCTGGTATTTGGCTCAATCTGGTATTACCTGGATGACGCCGGATATCCTTTTAGCGTTATCATAGCGCCCATGTCAGGCCCGATTGCAGAGGCGACCGCGCGCATGATGCCGCTGATGCCGCCGTATTGGTTGGGCACCCCGGCGATTTATTTCGCTGTGGCGATTGCCTTCGCTTTTGTTCTGGTGGTGTTTATCTGATGACACACGTGCACTTGATTGGGATGGGTGGGAGCGGCCTTTCGGCGATTGCGCGCTTGCTTTTGGAGCGCGGCTACGTCGTGAGCGGCTCGGACCAACAGGCTTCGGCAGCCACCGAAGAGCTGTCCCGTTTGGGTGCGCGCGTAGAGGTGGGCCACCGCGCGGAGAACATTCAGGGTGCAGACCTGGTGGTGCGCTCCAGCGCTGTGGCAGATGAGAACCCCGAGGTGCAGGCGGCGCAGGCGGCGGGTATCCCTGTGCTGAAGCGCTCCGATTTCCTGGGCGGCCTGATGGCTGAGAACGTGACCGTGGCTGTGGCGGGGACGCACGGCAAAAGCACCACCACTGCCATGATCGCCTGGATGCTGACCGCGCTGGGGCAAGAACCCTCGTACATCATCGGCGGGGTGGCCAAGAACCTGGGCAGCAACGCTCACGCGGGCCAGGGGCCGGTGTTTGTGATCGAGGCGGATGAATATGACCGCATGTTCCTGGGTCTGAACCCGGATGTGGCCGTGGTGACGCATGTTGAACATGATCACCCCGACTGCTTCCCCACACCGGCGGATTACTACCAGGCATTTGGCGAGTTTGTGGGCCGGCTGCGCGCGGGGGGGCTGCTGTTGGCCTGCGCCGACCAGCAGGGCGCGGTGGGTCTGGTGGAAGCTGCGCCGCCCGCCTGCACGGCCCTGACCTACGGCCTGAAGCCGGGGGCGAATTACCGAGCGCACATCACCGGCAGCCGTCCGGGCCTGGGGCTCAGTTTCCGCGCGGCGCTGCTGCTGGAATCGGGAGCCGAAGCCCCGCTGGCCGAGGTGCATTTGCAGGTTCCCGGCGAACACAACGTGCGCAACGCATTGGCGGCTTTGGCGGTGGCGCACCATTTGGGGCTGGATGTGAACGCGGCGGCCGATGCCCTGGGCCAGTTCAGCGGCACCGGCCGGCGCTTTGACGTGCTGGGCGAAGCAGCGGGTGTGGTGGTGGTGGATGACTACGCTCACCATCCCACCGAAATCCGCACTACCCTGGCGGGGGCGCGCAGCCGTTACGCGGGGCGGCGAATTTGGGCGGTGTGGCAGCCCCACACCTATTCACGCACGCAGCTGCTGCTGGATGAATTCGCGCAGTCCTTTGCGGACGCGGACCGCGTGATTGTGACCGAGATTTACGCCGCGCGGGAAAAACCGCAGGATTTTTCTTCGGCGGCGGTGGTGGCAAAGATGAGCGGTGTGCAGGCGAGGTTTGTGCGGCAGCTGCACGAGGCCGCTGAGCTGCTGCTGGCCGAGGCGGCCCCCGGAGATGTCATTTTGGTGCTTTCGGCGGGGGACGCCACCCAGGTGAGCGCGCAGGTGCTGGCCGGCCTGCGAACAAGAGGAGGGGAGCATGCGTGAGGCGGAAAAACGCAAGTATGAGTTGGACGTCCCGGCGGTGAACGGGCTGGTTTTGACCCCCCGCCCGCCGCGGGATAAGAGCGGGGCCGAGGGCAAGGCGCAAGCTGCCCAGGCGTCCGAAAACGAGCAAAAAGAGCAGGTGGTCAACCGCCTGATTGATTTTTTCAAGGGTTTCTAGGAGCCGGATGAGCCCGAAGAGCCGTTCCACCCTACCGATCCACGCCCTGCGCAGCGCCTTTGGCACGCGGCTGCAGGAGAACGTGCGCCTTTCCAATTACACCACCGGCCGCATGGGCGGGGCGGTGGATGGAATGGTGATCGCGCAGACCTGGCAGGAACTGGAAGCGGTGGTACGGCAGCTTTGGGATCTGGACGTGCCTTTTGTGATTTTGGGCAGCGGCAGCAATGTGCTGGTAGCCGACAGCGGGCTGCGCGGGGTGGTGGTTTTGAACCGCGGGCACAACGTCAAAATTCAGGCGCACGATGCCCAGCCCAGCGTGTGGGCCGAATCGGGCGCCAACCTGGGGCGCATCGCCCGCCAGGCGGCGCTGCGGGGGCTGAGCGGGCTGGAATGGGCCGCCAACATTCCCGGCAGCCTGGGCGGGGCGGTGTACGGCAACGCTGGGGCGCACGGCGGCGACATGGCCGGCAACCTGATGCTGGCCGAAATCTTGCACCGCACAGAGGGGCGGCAGGTGTGGAACGCGGAGCAGATGGGATACAGCTACCGCAGCAGCGCACTGAAGCGCACCCCCAGCCCGGTGGTCATTTTGACCGCCACGCTGCGCCTGAGCTACAGCACCCCGCAGGCGGTGCAGGAGACGATGGAGCAGTATAACGAACGGCGCAAGGCCACCCAGCCGCCGGGGGCGAGCATGGGGTCCATGTTCAAGAACCCGCCCGGTGATTACGCGGGACGGCTGATTGAGGCGGCGGGGCTGAAAGGGGCGCGCGTGGGGGGGGCGCAGATCAGCCCGGTGCACGCCAATTTCTTTGTCAATGATGAAGGTGCCAAAGCGGCGGATGTGATGGCTCTCATCCGCACAGCTCAGAAGGCCGTGTTGGAGCGCTTTGGGATCAGCCTGGAATTGGAAATTGAACTGCTGGGTAATTTTGAGGAGGCCGCGGCTTAGGCGGCATTAAGGATGACGATGACAACGCAGAAGATTCACATCGCGGTGCTGTTCGGGGGCTGTTCAGGGGAACATGAAGTTTCCCTGATGTCCGCGCGTTCCATTTTGAACGTGCTGCACCCCGATCGCTACGCGGTGACGCCGGTGGGCATTACCCGCGACGGGCGCTGGTGGACGGGCGAGAACGTGCTGGAAAAGCTGGCACAGGAGTCGCTGGACGGCCTGACGGCGGTGACGATGCTGCCGGAGCCGGGGAACCATGTCCTCTACGCGCTGGAAGAGGGTCAATCGGGGCGCGTGCTGCGGCCGGTGACGCCTGTGGATGTGATCTTCCCGGTTTTGCACGGCACCTTTGGCGAGGACGGCACACTGCAGGGGCTGTTTGAGATCCTCGGCGTCGCCTATGTGGGCGCGGGGGTTTTGGGCTCGGCGGTGGGCATGGATAAGGCCCTATTTAAGGATGTGATGCGCGCCTACCGGCTGCCGGTGCTGGATTCGATGCTGGTGAACCGGCATGAGATTGAAGCGCGGCTGGATGAAATTCTACTGAAGGCCGAGAGCCTGAGCAATTACCCGTTCTTCACCAAACCGGCCAACCTGGGCTCCTCCGTGGGCATTCGCAAATGCCGCAGCCGCGAAGAGCTGTACCAGGGGCTGGTGGAGGCGGCGCGGTTTGACCGGCGGGTGATGATCGAACGCGGGATCGAGGCGCGCGAGTTGGAAGTGAGCGTTTTGGGCAACGCAGAGGTGCGCGTTTCGGCCGTGGGCGAAATCTTCCCCGCGGAAGAGTTTTACACCTATGCGGCCAAGTATCTGGATCGAGGCACGCGCCTGGCAGTCCCGGCCGATTTGGAAGAGGGCGCGGCGCGGCGCATTCAAGAACTGGCGCGGCGGGCTTACCTGGCCGTGGACGCGGCGGGCATGGCGCGTGTGGACTTTTTGATGGAAAAGACCTCAGGGAAGGTGTATATCAGCGAGATCAACACCATCCCCGGGTTTACAACGGTGAGCATGTATCCGAAATTGTGGGAGGCCAGCGGGCTTTCGTACACGGCGCTGGTGGATGAGTTGATCCGTCTGGCCCTGGAACGGCAGGCGGAGCGCCGCGCGACCGAACACACCTACAGGAGTGCAGCATGAACACGCCACGCAGTGATCGCGGAAAAACCCGGGCCGAACTGGCGCGCGAACGGCGCAGCCGGGAAAGCCAACAGCACAGTCAACAGGCAGCCACCCGCGTGCGCTACACGGCGGTGACGCCGCCGCTGACCATGCGGGGCGGCATGGGCACGCCGGTGATCCAACGCACCCGCAGTCAGGTACGGCGCCAGGTGAACGTCCGCCTGGGTTCGCCGGGGGCGGAGATGCAGCTGCCTTCTCTGCCCGCCATTCGCCCAGGGTGGCGCTTGGTGAGCGGGCTGCTGGTGGTGCTGTGCTGCGCTGCTGTGATCATGGGTTTCACGGCTCCCACGTTCCAGGTGGGTGTTCCGGAGGTGGCGGGGCTGACGCGCATCAGCGCCGAGGATTTGAGCGAGACGCTGCGCTTGGAGAACACGCCGGTGTTCCTAGTGCAGCCGGCCCAGGTGCAGGCGAAGGTGGCGCGGGCTTACCCCGAATTGAAGGATATCACCGTCAAGGTGATGCTGCCTAACCGCGTGATCATCAGCGCGGTGGAGCGCCAGCCGATTTTGGCCTGGGAGTACGACACCAACCTGATCTGGATTGATGCGGAAGGCATGATCTTTCCGGCGCGCGGCGAACCAACGGTTCCGCTGCTGACCATCGTGGCCGACAGCGCCCCGCCTTTGTTTACGCCGGTGGATTCACTGGCGGCCCTGGTGGAAGACCCCACCCCTACCCCTGAGGATGCGGCGGCGGAAAAACCCGCCAACAAGCCCAGGGTCCCCAAGCAGGTTTCGCCGGAGTTCTTGAAGGCTATTTTTGCTCTGTCTGAGAAATTGCCGCCGGAGACCAGCCTGACGTATAATAGCAGCAATGGTCTGGGGTGGAATGACCCTCTGGGCTGGAAGGTATACGTCGGAGTCTCCCTTGAGGATTTTGACCTGAAACTGGCTTTGTATGAACATATTGTGAAGGCACTTCAAGAGAAGGGCATCCAACCGGCCCTGGTGAGCGTGGCATACCTGCACGCGCCCTTTTACAGGCTGGAGGAATGACGGCTATGGACGAACCTATTGTGGTGGGCATTGATATCGGCACGACCAAAGTCTGCACCCTGGTGGCGCGGGTAGAAGGCGAACGCGGGCTGCGCATTTTGGGCGTAGGGATCGAACCGTCTCAGGGTATTCGCAAAGGGACGATTGTGGATCTGGGGGCAGCCACACAGTCCATCGCACGTTCGGTGGAAAAGGCGCAGCGCACATCCGGCCTGGAGATCACCTCGGCTTTGGTCAGCCTGGCTGGCTCGCACGTTTCCTCGGTGAACAGCCGTGGGGTGGTGGGCGTTTCGGGCCGCATGATTGATCAGGATGATGTGGAGCGCGCCCTCGAAGCCGCCCAGGCCGTGGCCATTCCGCATAACCGCGAGATCATTCACGTGATCCAGCGCGGTTTTGTGGTGGACGGGCAGGACGGCATTCGCATGCCGGTAGGGATGCACGGTTTCCGGCTGGAGATGGAAGCCCACATCATCACCGCCGCGGCCACCACGGTGGAAAATCTGCGCCAGAGCGTGCAGGCAGCGGGGGTTGAGGCCACTCAATTTGTGCTGAACCCGCTGGCTTCGGCCGAGGTGGTGCTTTCGGAAACCGAACGGCAGATGGGCGCGGTGGTCTGCGATATCGGCGGGGGGACGACAGACCTGGCCATCTACATTGACGGGGATGTCTGGCACACCATGGTGATTGCGGTGGGGGGCAACCACGTGACTTCCGACATCGCCCACGGCCTGCGGCTGCCGATGGATCAGGCCGAAGAGATCAAGAAACAATACGGGTATGCTCTGGAGCGCGAGGTAGCGGCGGACGACACCTTTACCATGCGCCCCTTTGGTGAAGAGCAGGCAGAAATTGTCAGCCGCAAAGACCTGGCGCACATCATTGAAGCCCGGGTGGAAGAGATCTTCGACCTGGTGCTGCAAGAGATTAAGCGTTCCGGGTACGACGGCATGCTTCCGGCGGGGATGGTTTTGACCGGCGGGATGAGCAATTTACCGGGGATCCGCACCCTGGCCAGCGAAGTGCTGGGGCTGCCGGTGCGGATTGCCAAGCCGGACAATTTGGTGGGCCTGGTGGATCAATTACATTCACCGGCGTATTCCACCAGCGTAGGGCTGCTGTATTGGGCCTTGATGATGAGCGAGACCATGCCGGTTTCACCCCGCGGACGGCGGCCTCGTGGAGGAGGTAATGTCAATTGGGAAATCATCAAAAATTTCTTGAAGCGTATGCTTCCGTAATTATCTCGAAAATGACTGCGGTTCATCATTAATGTGGAGGAGGAAACCATGGAACAGTTCGGTCAGAACCAAAACGAGTCGTTTGCCCGCATCAAGGTGGTCGGTGTGGGCGGTGGCGGCTGCAACGCCGTCAACCGGATGATTGACGAAGGTTTGCAAGGGATCGAGTTCATCACCGTGAACACGGATGGACAGGCCTTGCAGCTTTCCAAGGCGCAAACCCGGGTTCGCATTGGCGATAAGTCCACGCGCGGTTTGGGCGCGGGCGGCAACCCCGAGATGGGGGCCAAGGCGGCCGAAGAGTCAGCGGAAGCGCTCTACGAGGTGCTGCGCGGGAGCGATATGGTCTTCGTGACCGCGGGCCTGGGCGGCGGTACCGGCACGGGCGCGGCTCCCATTGTGGCCCAGATCGCCAAGGACGTGGGCGCGCTGACCATCGGCGTGGTGACGCGGCCCTTCACCTTCGAAGGCATGCGGCGGCAGAAATCGGCGGAAGGCGGCATTTCTCGCCTGAAGGAACACGCCGACACCCTCATCGTGATCCCCAACGATAAGCTGCTGCAAATCGTGGATAAGCGCGCCAGCCTGCAGGAAGCCTTTATGGTGGCCGACGACGTGCTGCGCCAGGGTATTCAGGGCATTTCCGAGCTGATCACCGTCCCCGGCCTGATCAACCTGGACTTTGCAGATGTGCGCGCCATCATGAGCGAAGGCGGCGCGGCGCTGATGGCCGTGGGTACGGCCTCGGGCGAGGAACGGGCGCGTGTGGCGGCCGAAGCGGCGATTTCCAGCCAGCTGCTGGACATCACCATTGACGGTGCGCGCGGTATCCTGTTCAACGTGACCGGCGGCAACAGCCTGACCCTGTTCGAGGTCAACCAGGCTGCGGCCATCATCAAGGAAACGGCTCACCCGGATGTGAACCTGATCTTTGGTGCCGTGATTGATCCCAACATGGGTGATGAACTGCGCGTGACCGTGATCGCCACGGGTTTTGACCACAGCTCACCGATGCAGCCCGCTACGCTGGTGGACCGCGCCCGCGATCCGCAGACGGTTGCGGCCGCTCGCCCGGTGAGCCGGCCCGCGGAGACACCGGCGCTAGGACAGCGGCCTGCCCAACCTGGGCCGACCGAATTTCAGGCGCGTGTTTTGAATACGGACGATTTGGACATTCCGGCGTTCCTGCGCAATCGGCAGCGCTAGACGTAATCCTCAGGGGGGTGTATTGCAGGGCGGATCGGCAGTCTGCTCTGCAATTTCACCCTGGGTTCTGCCCGCCGCCTCAACGGGTTGAGGCTGATTCAAACTGCCATTATCTCCCCCCTCCACACACTCTCCCCGCTAAGGGGAGAGTGCTTTTAAGCCGCAAGGGTGCGCTCAGGGGGCTGAAGGCGGGTTCTGGGTTGGGGGCATGGGCAGCCCCTGCTGGCGGGCCAGAGCCTCGTAGGCCTCGTCCCCCAAAAAGTAGCGCAGTTCTTCTTCAAAGGTAGCCAACAGGGGCAGGGGGGTGGGAGAAGGGCGCAGGCAGGAGCCGGGCTCGTCCAACAGCAGCGCGGCCTCATCCAGGGTGATGCGCCCCTGGTCGTCCAGGTCGAGGGGGTGCAGGATGCAGTAAAAGGGTTTCCAGGCCCAGGGGTGCAGACCGGCGCTGTGCGCGGCCGTCTGCAGGGCACATTTGAAGTCGCGGCGCAGGAAAACACAGGCCGTGCCGCCGTAATGCCAGGGAGTGGGCAGCACGGTGGAATGCAGCACCTGCCCCGACGGGCTGTGAGGGTCTTCTTCGGGCAAGCCGGTGAACCAGCCTTGCGGATCGCGGCGCTCGGGCGGCAGGAAGGGGGCAATCTGCGGCGCGCGCTGGCGCAGGGCTTCCACTTCGCCTAGATCCAGCCATACCCCGTGCAGGCAGCAGGCAGCCTGACATTGATGCAGGCGGCAGCGGCGCATCGGTTCGGCTTGCAGCATTCGGGGGTTGATTTGGCGGGTCACGGGGTGGATTGTATCACACTCAGGTGGGAACGGCGCGGGGGGGTGCGAGAAAGTTTTGCATTTTTGACTGTTCTTCTGTACAATTTAGCCGTGGATAGCTTTGTTCCGATGACGAACCCAAGGACGGGGATATGAGCGACGGCGTGTGCGATGTCACCATTATCGGCGGTGGGGTTGTGGGCATGGCCACCGCGATGGCGTTAACCTGCGGGCGGCATTTACGGGTGACGGTGATCGAGGCCGAAGAGGGCCTGGCCCGCCACCAGACCGGCCACAACAGCGGGGTGATCCATTCCGGGCTGTACTATAAGCCCGGCTCCTTGAAGGCGCGCCTGTGCATTGAAGGGCGCCGCGCCTTGCTGGACTTTTGCGAAGCGGAGGGCATTCCCCACGAGACCTGCGGCAAAGTTGTGGTGGCCACCCGCCCCGGCGAGATGCCCGCTTTGGAGGTGCTGACCGAGCGCGGGCGGGCCAATGGGCTGGAGGGGATGCGGCGGCTGGAAGCCGAAGAAATCCGCGAATATGAGCCGCACGCAGCGGGGATCGCAGGGCTGTTTGTGCCCCAGACCGGCATTGTCAACTACACCCAGGTGGTGGAAGCTTACGCGCGGCGTGTGCAGGCGGGCGGCGGGCGCATTTTGACCGGCACGCGCTTTTTGGGGGTGAAGCGCGATGGGGGGCAGTTTGCCATTGAGACCAACCAGGGCACCCTGCACTGCCGTAATCTGATCAACTGCGGCGGCTTGCAGTCGGACCGCATCGCGCGCCTGTGCGGTCTGGATCCCAAGCTGCAAATTATCCCCTTCCGCGGTGAATACTATGAAATTGTGCCCGAAAAGGCGCATCTGGTGCGGAATCTGATTTACCCGGTGCCGGACCCGCGCTTCCCGTTCCTGGGGGTGCATTTCACCCGCATGGCCAAAGGCGGGGTGGAAGCCGGCCCCAACGCGGTTTTGTCCTTCAAACGCGAAGGGTATACCCGCTGGAGTTTCTCGCCGCGGGACGTGTTGGAATACGCTGCATACAGCGGCTTCTGGCGCATGTCCATGAAGTATTGGAAGACCGGCCTGGGTGAGTTTTACCGTTCGTTCTCTAAAAAGGCCTTTACGCGCGCGCTGCAGCGGCTGCTGCCCGACCTGCGCGAAGAAGACCTGCGCCGCGGGGGGGCGGGCGTGCGCGCGCAGGCCTTGGAGCCGAACGGCATGCTGGTGGATGATTTCCGCATTGTGGAAGCCGAGCGCATGGTGCACGTGCTGAACGCGCCCTCCCCGGCGGCCACCGCCTCCATCCGCATTGGCGAGGCCATCGCCGAGATGGCCGTGAAGAATTTCGGAGGGTAACGAGGGGGGGTTATTCGGCGATGCTGATGCGGTCGCGGCCGGTGTTTTTGGCGTGGTGCAGGGCGGTGTCCACCGAGCGCAGCAATTCTTCGCCGGTGGTGCCGTGTTGGGGGAAGGCTGCCACGCCCAGCGAAACTGTGACCGCCCCCAGGGGTTGACCGCGGTGGATGAGGCGCAGGTTGCGGATGAGAATCTGGATTTCACTGGCGCGCCGCAGGGCGTTATCGAGGGTGGATTCCAGCAGGATGAGCATAAACTCTTCGCCGCCGTAACGGCAAACCACGTCGCTGGAACGCACGTTTTGCAGCAGTAAATCAGCCAGCTCCACCAGGAGAGCGTCGCCCGCGGCGTAGCTGAAATGGTCGTTGAAGTGCTTGAAGTGGTCAATATCCAGCATAATCAAGGCCAGCGGGCGCTCGTGGCGTTGGGCCGAAGTGACCTCGCGCTCCAGGGTGGCTTCCATAAAGCGGCGGTTGAAGCATTTGGTGAGGGGGTCGCGGATGGCCTGTTCGTGGAGGGTAACGCGCAAGCCCAGGTTGGCCAGGGCCAGGGCGATGCGGTCGGCCACCATGACCGCCAGGGCCTCCCAATGGTTCATGGATTGGCCGGGGGCGAGTTCCAGATAGAAAATGCCCAGTGATTCGGTTTGGGCGATGAGGGGGATGCAGATGGAATGGAGGGCGACTTCGCCGGATGCGGGTTTTTGGCTGTGAACGCAGAACAGGGGGCTGTGGGCGGGGTTCAGGCGGTGAATCCGCCCGCGGCGCAGCGCCCAGCAATCCTGCGGCCCAAAACTGAGCGCGGTCTGCTGCGGGCTGCCCCAAGACACGGCCGCTTCCATCCATTCTTTGGATTCCGTGTAGGAGAATAAGGCGCCCGCCTGGGAGGGGAAAAGGCGCTGCGCGTACCGGCTGACCACCTGAAAGGCATCTGGCCAGGATTGGCAGCTTTGCAGCATTTCGCCCATCTCATTGATGGTGGTGACTTCGCTGTTGCGGTGCTCCAATTCGGACACCCAGGTGGAAAGCTCCTGGTTCAAAACGCGCAGCGATTCCTCGGCCTCTTTGCGCTGGGTGATGTCGCGCGAGTTAATCACGATTCCGGCTAAAGCTCCGGCCTCATTTTTCAGCGGGCTGGCGATGGATTCTAACCAGATGAGAGAGCCGTCGGGACGCTGAAAGCGGTGTTCGATTTTTCCGGGGATGTTTTGGCTGGAGACCTGCGCCAGGAAGGAGCCGAAATCGGGCTGATCGGCGTGGGCGAAAAAGCGGTGGATGGACATGCCCAGCAGGGTTTCGGGCAGGCAGCCGAATACGGTCAGGCTGGAGGGGCTGACATAGCGCAGCATGCCGCTCAGGTCGGTTTCACAGATGACATCCAGAATGTTATCGGCGATCATGCGCAGGCGCAAGTCGCGTTCGCGCAGCTCACGGGCGGCGCGGGCGTATTCGGTGATGTCGCGGATGATGCCAAAGAGGGTGTGCCCTTTTTGGGTGGGGATGACGGTGATTTTTTGCTGGGCAATGCGGATGGAGCCGTCTTTGGCATGCAGCTCTGATTCCACAATTTTGCCGCTGTAATCCGACTCAACCGCGGTGAGTAGCTGGGAAAGGACATTATAAATGTTCTGATATTTATCAGGAGAGCGGTTTTCTGGGTGGATCAACTGGTATTGAATATCCCAGATGTATTTCCCCTGCACATCGTTGAAGGAGAAACCGGTCAGCGCTTCGCCAGCGGCGTTCCAATTGGTGATGCGGCCAGTCTCGTCGGTGAGGAATAAGAAATCGTTCGAGCGCTGAAAGAGGGTGCGCAGCTTCAGTTCGCTTTGGCGCAGCTGCTCTTCCATCGCATAGCGTTCGGTGATATCCCAGCCCACGCCCTGCACTTCAACCAGCGTACCGCTGGGATCAAAAATGCCGCGGAAGGTCCAGTTGATGCGGTGCTCGCCCAGACGTTGATCCTGAATGTGCTGTTCGATAGAGGCGGTGGCGTTTTCGGGGGTCAACTGCGCTGCCAGTTGGATCAAGCGCATACGGTCGGCGGCGAAGGGGGAAGCCTCCAGGGGGATTTCGGGCATGCCCGCGGGAAAATCAAAGAAGCGGCGAAAGGCAGGGTTGGCAAAGGTGATGCTGCCCTGGGTGTTGGCGCGGAAGATCAGATCGGTTTGGTCTTCAACCACAGAGCGGTAGCGGTCTTCGCTGGCGCGCAGGGCTTCGACGGCGGCACGGTGTTCCCGGCGCACCTGGGCCTGGCGCAGCACCTGTTCCAACACGGTGGGCAGCAGATCCAGAAAATTCCCGGCGGTGTCTTTGACGATGTATTCGGATGCACCCAGTTTGAGGGCTTCAACGGCCACGTGTTCGCTGCCGCCGCCGGTGATCATCACCGCGGGGGGCATATCGCCCAGCTCGGCCAGAGCGCGCAGCACATCCAGACCGGTTTTGTTGGGCAGGATGTGGTCGGTGAGCAAAACCTGAAAACTGCCTTCGGCCCAGCGCTGCAAGCCTTCTTCGGCGCTGAAGGCGCATTCCACCTCATAACCGGCGCGTTCCAGGCGGCGCTGAATGAGGCGCGAAAGGCCGAGATCATCTTCGATGGCGAGAACACGGGTTGTAGGATTTGCGCTCATCATCCACTCCAAAGGGGGTTACAAGTGGGCCGGGATGTTGATGAAGAAGGTGGTGCCTTTGTCGGGTGTGGATTCCACCCAGATGCGCCCGCTGTGGCGGCGGACGAGGGCCTGCACCACGGCCAGACCCAGCCCTTCGCCGGGCACGTCGGAGGTTTTGCCGCGGCGGAAGGGTAAGAAGACCAGGGGCAGGTCTTCGGCGCTGATACCGCGCCCATTATCGCGCACCTGGAAGAGGAAGCCTTCGGGGGTGTGCTCGGCGCGGATGTCCAGCTCGCCGGGGCGCTTGGGATCCAGATAGATGACGGCGTTGTTGATCAGGTTGCCAAACACCTGTTCCAGGGCGGTGCGGTCGGCGGTGAGGGTGGGGAGCTGGCCCACATGCACCTTGACGCCGCGCGAGGTGAGCTGGTGGGAGAGGGATTCAAGGGTAGAGGCCATCAGGGCGTTCATGTCCACCCGCTCAAATTTCAGCTCGCGGCGGCCCTCGCGCGAGAGCTTGAGGAGGGCGTTAATGTAATGATCCATGCGGATGACCGAGGAATCAATAAATTCCAGGGCTTCAGGCAGGTTGGTGGTGAGCTGGGTTTGCAGCTCGCGGGCGTGCTTTTCTTCCAGGGCAGGCAGGACGGTGTGGGAAAGGTCGTGCAGACGTTCCAGCGCGTGGCGGATTTCGGCGGAATAGCCTTTGAGGTTCACCAGAGGGGCGCGCAGGTCGTGGGAGATGATGTACACGAACTGGCGCGCTTCTTCGTTCAGCTCTTCCAATTCCCGGGCGTATTCCTGCGATTTTTGCTGGGCCTGTTTAAATTCGGAGATGTCGCGGGTGACGGCCCCAAAGATGATGCGGCTGTCCAAATGGATGGGGAAGGTGAGGGTTTGCAGAACGCGCTGTCCGCCTTCGGGGGTGCGCAAGGCCAATTCGCTCTGTTGGCTTTGGCCGGTTTGGCGCAGTTTTTCATAGGTGAGCAGGGTCTGGTCGCGCAGGCTGCGCAGCACGCTGGTGGTTTTTTCGCGCGCAGGCCACAGAGCGGCGGTCATCTCCCAGGTTTTTCGGCCCAGGGCGTCTTCGCGGCGCACGCCGGTGAGGCGCTCCTGCCCGCGGTTCCACTCCAGGATGGAGCCGTCGGAATCGGCCAGAAGAATGCCGTCTTCGGATTGTTCGATCAGCCCGCGCAGTTTCGTTTCGGATTGGCGCAGCTGAAGTTCGATCATCTTGCGCGTGTCAATTTCGGACAGGAGGATGAGCAGATATTGGGCGGCGCTGCTGTGGGGGGTGAGCAGGGGGCGCAGGCGCATTTCATACCAGGCGTAGCTGTTATCTTGACGCTGGAGGCGGAATTCCACGGCGGCCTGATATTCCTGATGGGCCGACTGCCAGGCGTGCTGCACTCTGGTTTGGTCCTGGGGGTGAACAAAATGGATCCACTGCTCGCGGGCGAAGAACGATTCGGCGGCCCGCCCCAGGAACTCGCCCCGGTTGCAGAATAAGGATCGGTGATTTTGCAGATCCCACACTTGCAGGAAGTCAGGTATCTGGTGGATGAGGGTGCGGAAGAGGGCTTCGTTTTCAGCAACCAGGCGCTCGGCCAGTTTTTGGCGGGTGACATCCAGCAGGTAGGAGTCGTACACCAGGGTCTCCCCGCTGGCGTCAGGGCGCAGGTAGGTGGTGTCGTGCAGCCAGCGCACCTCGCCGGAGGGCAGGGCAACGCGGTAATCCTGTTCCAGGGGGGTGGGGGAAGACCAGTCGTATTCGCGGATACGGGCTTCCACCAGGGGGCGGTCTTCGGGGTGGATCAGGCGCGAGAGCGAAATTTTGCCTTGACGGAAGTCCTCGGCGGGATGACCCAACTGGCGCAGGTTGTCGGTGGCCTGCAGGGCGTAGCGCCCACCCACGGCGGGCCGGCGCAGGATCATGACAGGGCCGAGGTTGAAAAGCTGCTGCTGAACGCGCAGGGCCTCTTCGGCTTTTTTTCGTTGGGCGGTTTCCTGCGTCAGACGTTCGCGGGTACGGGTGTGGGCGCTTTTTTCCCTATGCAGTTGGCCCTGCAAGGCGCGGGCAGCCGCATTAAGATGGTTGTACAGGGTGGTGAGGGCATTGGCCAGGGCGGTAAATTCCAGCGGCGGGGCAGCGTCAAAGGCGGCGGTGGGGTCGCCCGCGGTCATCTGCTCGGCGGCGGCGGCGAAGGCTGCCAGGCGGCGGGCTGACCAGCGCGCCAGATAAACGCTGACCAATGCCGCGGCGGCCGTCAGGGCCAGACCGCTGAAAATCAGCAGCAGGATCAGCCCGCGCAGGGGGCGGTAAAAACTGTTGTTGTCCTGCACGGCCACAATGCTCAGGGAATATTCGGGCAGACTCACCCACACCGCCTGGGCTGCGTTGGGGGTGAGGGCTCCGGCGGGCAGGGACTGGCGTTTGGCGGCCGGTTGAGAGAGCAGCGCCTGGCGGGCGGCATCGCTGGGCGGGGCCGCGGCTCCCGGGGGCATGGCGATGATTTGGCCGTGCTGATCAAAGACCCAGATATCCACATCCATGCCGCCTGTGTCGCGCATGCGGATCAGGCGGGATTGGATGAACTCGACATTGCCGCCCAGACGCACGATGCCCACGGTGCGAAAGCCCAGGGGGTCGCGGACGGGGCAGGCAGCGATCCACAGGGGTTCACCCGCGGGGCGGGTGAACTGGAATTCGGGCTCGCCGCGCATGAGGGCGGCGGAAGGGGGGGCCAGGTCCGAAAGGTCGAGGCTGCCCAGCGAACCCCCGCCGAGGTGCGCCACATGCCAGCCGTCGGCCAGGGCGGCGGGTTTGGGCAGGGTGAAGGGAGACATGGCTTCGGCCACCAGGGCGGTTTGGCTGGAGGGCTGGCGGGCAAAGCTGCGCACTTCGGGCTGGGCCGCGGCCGCACAGGCCAGGGTCAGACGCTCGTGCGACCAATCCAGCAGGCGGGTTTGGGTGGCGCGCGCAGCCAGCAGCATCTGGGCTTCTCCGCGCTGGTGGAGCTGATTCAGAGCGGTGTTCAGGATCCAGGCGGCCATGACAAGCCAAATCAGCGCAACACTGGCCGTGATGAGCCATAGGTAGCGCGTGCGCAGCCGGGGCGCGGCGCGGCTGCCAGAAGGACGCGGGTGTTGATCCTCAACCGACAAGTTTGTCCCCCGAAATGCGGTATTTGACCGATACAGATAAGGCCATGAGTCACCAGAAGATTGATGAATAGAATAACCCGGGCGTCCGTTGCCGAATGACAACAGTCCTAATTGATTGTACGCCATTTTAGTGAAAGCCGATCCGTTTTGAAGGGGCGAATTTGGCTGTTCACGGCATGGTACAATACCCCCAGGAGGTGCTCGTGGCCATTATTCTAATTCTACGCAAGCAGGAACACCGCATTGAGGATAAGAAAAAAATCACCGTGGCGGCGGCATTGGCACGGTTGGGGGTGTCATCGGAGACGCATTTGGTGCTGCGCGACGGCGAACTGCTGACGGATGACGCCCTGCTGCGCGATGGAGATACGGCGCAGTTGATCGCGGTGATTTCTGGGGGGCGGGCATGAACGTGATGCGCTGCAAGAAGTGCGGCGGAAAGGCCGCGGTGCAGATGAAGCAGCACAACCTGGCCCTGTGCCGGGAGCATTTTTCGGAATGGTTTGTGGAACAGACCGAGCGCACCATCCACAAGTACCGCATGTTTAAGAGGGATGAACGCGTGCTGGTGGCGGTTTCGGGGGGCAAGGATTCGCTGGCGCTGTGGGATGTGCTGGCCAAGCTGGGCTATGAGACGGTGGGGCTGTATATTCACCTGGGGATTGAAGAAGCCGAGGGCTATTCGGATCATTCGCTGGCGCTGGCGCAGGCTTTTGCCGCGGCGCGCGGGCTGCGGCTGGAGGTGACGCATGTGCCGGAGCGTTACGGCGAATCCATCCCGCAGATGGCAGCGCGCACGGCGCGCGGACGGCACCGCGCCTGTTCGGTGTGTGGGGTGGTGAAGCGCCACTCGATGAACGAGGCCGCGATGCGCCTGGGCTGCGGGGTGCTGGCTACCGGCCACAACCTGGATGATGAGGCGGCGGTGCTGTTTAACAATACCTTGAGCTGGTCGGTGGATATGCTCCTGCGGCAAAACCCGGTGCTGCCCGAAAGCCCCGGCTTCCCGCGCAAGGTGAAGCCGCTGTGCCGCTTTTATGAACGCGAGTCAGCCGCCTACGCCATTCTCAACGGGATTGAATATGTCTATGAAGAGTGCCCGCACGCGGTGGGCAGCACGTCTTTGGTGAATAAGGCGCTGCTGAACCAGCTGGAACAGCAGTCGCCGGGCTCCAAGCTGCGCTTTTACAGCACCTTTTTGAAGGCCAAAGCCCAGGGGGCCTTTGCGAGCGGGGCAGAGGGGAACGCGGAGCCGCCGCCGCTGCAATTTTGCCCAAGCTGCGGTCAGCCCACCACCACGGCGGGGCTGTGCCTGTTCTGCCGCCTGGTGGACGGCAGCGCGCCCCAGGAGTAAGAAAAAATTTGGGGCCGCCCCGGCGCGGGGCAGCCCCATGAACCGACGGCTCAGGCCACTTCCAAATAGCGCTGAACTTCCCAATCCATGACATGAATGCGGTATTGGTCCCATTCTTCCCACTTCGCGCGGAAGAAGGCTTCGAAGACGGTTTCGCCCAGGGCTTCGCGCAGGACGGAATCGCGTTCCAGTTCCTGCAAGGCCTCGCGCAAGGAGGCGGGCAGTTCGCGCACGCCCAATTCGGCGCGTTCCTCCGCGGTGAGGTGATAGACGTTGACGTTCTGCAGCGGGGCGGGCGGGGTGAGGCCCTGGTCAATGCCGTCCAGGGCGGCGCCCAGCATGGCGGCGAAGGCCAAGTAGGGGTTGCAGGAGGGGTCGGGGCAGCGCAGCTCGGCGCGCACGGCCTTATCCAGGCCTTTGGTGAAGCGCGGGATGCGGATGAGGGCCGAGCGGTTGGTCTGGGCCCAGCCCACGTACACGGGGGCTTCGTAGCCGGGAACGAGGCGCTTGTAGGAGTTGACCGAGGGGGCTACCACGGCCGAAAGGGCGCGGGCGTGGGCCAGCTGGCCGCTGATGAAGCCGTAGGCCAGGGGCGACAGGTTGAAGGCGTCGGTGGGGTCGAAGAACAGGTTCTGGCCGTTGGCGTCAAACAGGGACTGGTGACAGTGCATGCCGGAGCCGTTGATGCCGAAGATGGGCTTGGGCATGAAGGAGGCCACCAGGCCGTGCTGAGCGGCGATGGCTTTGACGGTGTATTTGAGGGTGAGGACGTTGTCAGCGGTGCGCAGGGCCTCGGCAAAGCGGAAGTCAATTTCGTGCTGGCCCAGGGCCACTTCGTGATGGCCGACCTCAATCTCCAGGCCCATATTGTTGAGGGTGTCCATCAGTTCAGAGCGCACGCGCACGGCGTCGTCGTTGGGGGAGAAGTCAAAATAACCACCGACGTCAAAGGGCACGGGGTGAATGGTGTCGCTGCCGTTGCGCTTGAAGAGGAAAAATTCCGGTTCAGGGCCGACGTTGTAGGTCCAGCCGCGGGCTTCGACCTTGGCGATCATGCGCTTAAGCGCGCCGCGCGGGTCGCCGGGGAAGGGCTGGCCGTCGGGGGTGTAGATGTCGCAGAACAGGCGCGCGCGGCGCAGATCGGCGGGAGTCCAGGGGAGGACGGCGTAGGTGTCCATATCCACGCGCAGGTGCATGTCGGATTCCTGAATGCGGGCGAAGCCTTCGACCGAGGAGCCGTCGAACCACACCCCGTTTTCCAGGGCGCCGGGGAGCTGTTCCACGGGGATATCGAGGCTTTTCACCGAGCCGGTGACGTCGGTGAACTGGAGGGCGATGAACTTTACGCCGTCTTCACGGGTGCGCGCAAATAGATCTTTTGCGTCCATACCAAATCTCCTTAACTTAAAATATGCAGGCATGCAAGGCATGCCTGTTGAATAGCCAAACAACTTGGATGAGGGGCATCCCTTCCAAACGAAAACAAGGCCGGGCCGGGAATTGGCTCGACACCACTGCGCAGGCTCTGTGACGCCCGTCGCCGGACGTTTTTCAGCTTGTGCTGATTGGGAAGGGAGAAAGAAGCCCGTGGTCAGGCTTCAGAGGCATCCGCTGATCATTCGATTTTTCCCGGTTTGGCCCCCACCGGGTTAGCGCTCTCTTCGCAGAGAGGAACCTCCACCTCGTCATCTCGCGCGGGGCGCGAGACTCAGCCGCTAGATCTCCAGATATTTAATTTTTAACTGGGACTATCGTAACCAAAAATGGGGGGCTTGTCAACCCCTTTTTTTGGGGTGAAGGGGGGAATTTAGCGGGGAAAACCGGGGCTGCGCGCTCACGGGGCCGAATTCGCTGGGATGGGCTGGGGTGTGAGCGCGGCTCCGGTTTCTGCGAAGCGCTTATGCGCGTTCGTAGTTGATAACCACAACACCGTTTGGGGTGACCGTGCTTGCGGTCACCTGGAAGGCGGTGGGGGGTGTGCTGCCGGCAAATAAGCGCTTGCCAGTGCCCAAGATGATGGGATAGATCATCAGCCAGAAGGTATCCACCAACCCATGCTGGATCAGGGTCTGAACCAGCTGGCTGCTGCCCCAAACGTGCAGATCGGCACCCGGCTGCTGCTTGAGGTGGGCCACTTGCTCGGCAATGTCCCCTCTGAAAAACACGGACGGCTGCCAGGGGCTGGAGCTTCGAGTTTGGGAGGCCACGTATTTGACGGCTTTGTTGACGTTGGGCCAAACATCCCCATGCTGAGGCCAGTACGGCTCCCAAATTTCAAAGGTGGTGCGCCCTAAGAGCAGATCAAAGGGCAGATTCATCTGCTTTCGCAGCAACGTCCCCAGGGTTTCATCGGAAAAGGGGCTGACCCACCCGCCGTGGGTGAAGCCGCCGCTGGGGTCTTCGTCTGGCCCGCCCGGCGCCTGAATCACGCCGTCCAGGGAGATATGTTCCAGCACCATGATTTTTCGCATGATTCGGTTCCTTCAATGAGCAGTTTACGATTCAACATTTTTTCGCAGAGCCGGCCAGCGGTGAGCATGAGCGGTGGTCGGGGGCGGCGCTTTGATTGCGAGTGTGACTTTTGCAATCAGTTTGCACAATAAGTTAATCAGCATATTATGATTGCTGGTTTTGGTGGCACCTGCTGACGTGAGAAGAAGTTCCATGATCGGCTCCTGATGCACTCCTGCTCGGAGCTGATTTGGCGTAATAAATTCCTGCTGAGGAGAAAAAATATGCATATATGGATAAATTATATCCTGAAAACCGACCGATTCGGCCCTTTGCCAGATTTTCCGGTCGTATCAAAAACAGGTTTATATTCCCATGTTTTCAGAATGGCGAGATCTGACCTACCGTACGCCCCATAAAAGAACTGTGCCGTCCTCTGATCCTGAGGCCAGGGTATGCCCATCTGGTGAGAAGGCTAAACTTGTTACATTATCGCTTTGCCCTTCCAAAGTCCGGAGTGGCTGTTTGCTGATCGCATCCCACAAAATGATTGTCTTGTCATCCGAACCCGTGACCAGGATTCGCCCATCTGGGGAGAAGGTCAGCGTCGTTAAAGCGCCCTTAGGGCCTTTCAATACACTATTATCCAGATAGGAAAGGTCAATAAGGATAACTTGTGCAGTGTTTGTACCTGCGGCAGCCAGGGTTTTACCGTCCGGTGAAAAGGCCAGGCTGTTTACAAAATAAGATGGCCCTGATAAGGTGCGGAGCAGTTCTTTGTTGGCAACATCCCACAGATCGATCTGGAACCGGGTCCCTGAAGCCAGGGTTCGGCCATTCGGCGAGAAGGCCAGGCTGGTGACATCGTAATCACTGTATACATGCAAGGTGCGCAGGCTCTTGCCACTGGAAACATCCCAAAGGATCACCGTTTGGTCCGCTGACCCTGAGGCCAGCATATGCCCATCTGGCGAGAAGGCTAGGCAGCGCACATCCCCGCTGTGCCCTTGCAGGTTCGCTCTGGGCTTGCCGGTAGATACATCCCACAAGGTAATCTCCTCATTGACCCCCGATGCCAGAGTACTACTATCTGGTGAAAAGGCCAGGCCGTTGACAAATATACTTTGCCCTTGCAGGGATTGAAGCATTTCTTCGGAGACAGCGTCCCAAACGTTAACCTTGCTGCTTGACCTCCAGGTCAGAGTGCTCCCGTCTGGTGAAAAGGCCAGGTCTTCTACGGTTGAGCCGTATCCTTGCAGGATGTGTAAACGTTTACCGCTGAGGGTATCCCACAGGATGACCGTTTCATCAATTGACCCCAGGGAAGCCAGAGTATGCCCATTCGGTGCGAAGGCCACGCTCCTGACATCCCAACTGTGCCCTTGCAGGATGCCCAATTGGTCCCCGGTAGCCGTATTCCATAAGGTGATCTCCTCCCTGCCTCCTGAGGCCAGGGTGCGTCCATCGGATGAAAACGCCAGACTGCTGACATAACTATTTCCCACTTGTAGAAGGCGGAGTTGTTCTCCGCTAGTGATGTCCCGCAGGACGACCGAGCCTTCGTTGGATCCTAGAGCCAGGATGCGCCCATCCGGCGAGAAGGCTGCACTTGTGATCCGATCATTGGCTTCTGGCAAGGCGTAGATGATCTCGCCGCTGGCAGCATCCCTCAGGATGACCGCGCTGTCTTCGTATCTCAAGGCCAGCGCCTGCCCGTTCGATGTGTAGGCCGTACTTCGCACCGAAGTGACATTCCCTTGAAGGGTGGTGAGGCGCTCGCCGCTGAGAATGTCCCAAAGGATGACTGTACCATCCATTGCTCCCGAGACCAGGGCTTTCCTATCCGGAGCAAATGCCACGCTTTGAACCGAATCGCTATGACCTTGCAAGGTGCGCAGGCGCTCGCCGCTGGCTACACCCCACACAAGAACTGTGCCGTCTTTTGCCCCTGAAGCTAGAAGCAGACCGTCTGAGGAGAATGTCAAGCTGGAGGCCCAGCTGCCGCTATCCAGGTAACGCACTTTTTCTGGCGCTTCGGTTTGGTAAAGGTAAATGCCGCGCGAAGAAGCCACAGCCAGCAGGTCTCCATCCGGAGAAAAAGCCACCTGTTCACCCTTTCCTTTCCCCAGGCGGGTCACCACCTCTACGTGGTTAACAACCTCAGGAATTATTGGTTCTTTCGGAATGGAAAGAAGGGTGGTCGGTGAGGGAATGGCGGTGGGCTTTGAGGGGGTGGGAAGGGGGGAGGGGGTTTGGTTGGCATTGATGGTTGCAGCAGCAGTGGCAAGCGGCGCGCCGTCACAGCTGGCTAGAAGCCATGAAATCAATAGGCAACCGAAGTACATATATGCATTTCGATAGACCCTATAATCAATGCTCCACATTTAGGTTATCGTGACCTTTCCTCTCGCGAAACATTCAGAATAAGGTTCTTTTTCGCTCACCAACAGAAGAAGTGATAGGAGGGAAGCGGCGGCGCTTTTCGCGGCTCAACCATGTGCGGCAGTCGGAATACCGAGAAGTATTGAAAATCCCTAAAAACGCCGCAGAATCACCGCCACCACAGCACCCGGTATTTTGTCAGCAATTTATAAATTGGCTTACGCGGCCATTTCCCGCTGGTGCATTTCCAGCGCATTGGACGGGCAAACCGACACGCACAAACCGCAGGCGGCGCAGTGTTCCACGTCTACATGGGCGATTTGTTTGAGCGGGGCGTGCAGGGCATTGAACTGGCACACTTTTTCACAGGTGCCGCAGGCCTTACAGCGGCTTTCGTTGACCCAGGCGGTCTGTTCCACGGTGGTGACCACGGGCTGACCGTGGCGGTATTTTTCCAGATACAGGCCTTTGACTTCGTCCATGCTGCGGTAACCGTGGGCTTCCAGCCATTGGGCGGCTTCTGCGGCAATTTTTCCATACACCGCCGGGCCTTTCAGAATGGCAGCGGTGCAAACGCCCACCAGGGACGCTCCGGCCATGAAGAACTCAATCACGTCTTCGCCGTGGGTTACGCCGCCCACGCCGATGACGGGCTTGTGGGTGGCGCGGGCCACTTCGAAGACCGAGCGCAAGGCCAGGGGCTTAACGGCTGAGCCGGAAAGCCAGCCGTACCCATACTGCGAGCCTAACGGCGATTCAACGCGTTCGATGTCAATCATTAAGGTGGGGCCAAAGCTGTTGATGCAGGCAAAGCCGTCCACATACGGGTCGAGCACCTGCGCAATTTCTCCCAGATCGCCGGCATGGGGGCTGAGCTTGGCCACGATGGGCAGGGAGACGGCCTCCCTCAGCGCCTGGGCGGTGTCGATCAGCCGCTGTTTATCCAGGTAGTGAATGGAAAACTCAATAATATCCACCCCGATTTGCTCTAAGCGCGGGCCTAAGGCGGTCAGATCCTCGGCGGTATACCCGACGCTGGCGATGAGGGGGAGCTGGTATTCACGGGCGGCGCCCAGGGCAAGATCATATTCGTGCTCAAACCATCGTTCGGGTGACAGCTCGCTCCACAGCTCGGTGTTGAGCAGGCTGTCTCTTCCCAGGCGAACCATGTTGGGATGGGGGACCGGCGCGGCAATCCTTGAAATGGTTTTCGCCAATAATCCGCCGGCGGCGCCTTCTGCTGCGCGGCGCACCATGGCTCCTGAGCCCACATTTGGCCCCGCCGCGGGAATAATGGGATTGCGAAAGGTGTGGCCGAAAACTTGAACCGATAGATCTATGTTTGTGGTCATGGGTTACCTGTGAAGTGAAAGGGTCGGATAATGGGGCTAACTTTGCCTGTGCTGCGCAGCGAGCGATTGTTGCGGCGGTAGCGGGTAGGATGCGTTCAGGTTCATCGAACGCACCGCACGGCCAAACGTAATTGGTGCGTTGGGCACGCACCCTGCCGGAAAAGGCACTGCGCGCAAGGCTATAAAGAATTATACATCGGCCTCCCTTGAATTCCCCCAAAAAGCCGCTATTCCCCGTTTTGGCCCGGGGCTGGATGTTGTACAATGAGGGCAGTACCCGGGCGGAGCGCACAGAGAGGAGCGGAACCATGACAAACAGACGGCGGAATGGGCGGGTTTGGGGATTGGCAGTGGCGGCGGCGCTTTTGCTGGCGGCGTGCGGCGGACCTGAGAAAATTCTGCCGACCCCCGTAGACCGGACCGCGGTGCCGGAGCACACGGCCGCCCCGGCGGCGCCCACGGCCGCGCCTGCTGAGGAGGCGGCTTTCACGGGAATCCAGCCGAGCGCCTGGGTGGGGGATGGGGCGGGCGGGGTCATGCGCCTGCGCTTTGACCGCGGCGAGGCCAGCCTGATTCTGGAATTTTTGGCGGACGACCGCCTGCACTTTGAGATGGGCAAGATCCCTGCCGGGCGCAGCCTGGACGAGCCGATCTTCACCACACCCTCGGTGCTGCAAACACAGGGCGCGGGCCTCAGCGCCTGGCAGTTAGCGCCGGATGGGCGCATGGTGAGCGGGGGGCTGGCGGCGGCGGTGGATGCGGAGCTGTGCATCCACCTGGAGGATACCCGCCTGAGCGCGGGTGGGGCGCTGGGGGTGATCTGCCCGGAGAATTTGACCCAGCGCCGCAAGCGGCTGCGCCTGGATTTCCCTGAGGTGCGGGGGGTGTACGGCCTGGGGCAGCAGTTCCCCCAACCGGGCGTTTCTAACGGCGATTGGCTGGGGCGGGTGCGCTTCAGCAGCTCGGGGTACGGGAATGTGATGGAAGGCTACAACGGGGGCGCGGTGGGCAATACGCAGATCCCGGTGGCCACCTTTTTGCGTGCGGGCGGGCAGGCCTTTGGACTGTATATGGACAGCGCCGCCCCGCAGCGCTGGGATTTTCGCGAAAGCCCGTATGTGTTCACCACCTCTGGTGATTGGATGCGCGGCTACGTGCTGCTGGGTGAGGGGCCGGCTGGGGTGCGGGCGCAGTACCTGGAATTGACCGGCCGCCCGCCGGTTCCGCCGCGCAAGATGTTTGGCATGTGGGTGTCGGAATATGGGTTTGACAACTGGGCCGAGATGGACGACAAGCTCAGCAGCCTGCGCGCGGCGAATTTCCCCGTGGACGGGGTGGTGCTGGATTTGCAGTGGTTTGGGGGCATCCAGCCAGACGAAAATTCGCGCATGGGGTCGCTGCGCTGGGACACGCAGAATTTTCCCAACCCGGCGGGCAAGATTCAGGCCTTGCGCGCGGACGGCATCGGGGTGATGACCATCGAGGAGCCTTACATCAGCCGCGGGCTGCCCGAACACGCCGATCTGGCGGCGCGGGGCTATCTGGTGCGGCAGGGCGAGGGCGGCGAGCCGGTATTTTTGCAGGATAACCCCTGGTGGGGCAAGGGCGGCATGCTGGATTGGACCCAGCCGGAAGCGGGGGCCTATTGGCACGATATCCGCCGCCAGCCGCTGGTGGATCTAGGCGTGATGGCTCATTGGACCGACCTGGGCGAGCCGGAACAGTTTTCGGCGGCGGCGCGCTACGCGGGGCTGCCGGGGGATTACGGCCCGCTGACCACGCATGCCGACGTGAGCAACCTGTACAACTTCTTCTGGAGCCAGAGCCTGTTTGAGGGCTACGCGCGCAACGGGGTGGAGCAGCGTTTGTTCATCCTGTCGCGTTCCGGCACGGCGGGAAGCCAACGCTTTGGGGTGGCCATGTGGTCGGGGGATATTGGCTCCAACCGCACCAGTCTGGCGGCCCATTTCAACGCGCAGATGCACATGTCTTTTTCCGGCATGGATTATTACGGCACAGATATCGGCGGGTTCCACCGCGGCGGGCTGGAGGGCAACACCATGCTCAAGGCCAACTTGGACGAGATGTACACGCAGTGGTTTGCCTACGGCGCGCTGTTTGATGTGCCGGTGCGGCCGCACACGGAGAACCTGTGCAACTGCAAAGAAACAGCCCCCGACCGCATTGGGGATGCGCAGGCCAATTTGGACGCGCTGCGGCTGCGTTACGCGCTGATCCCAACCCTGTACTCGCTGGCGCACCGCGCCTATTTGGCGGGCGAGGCGGTTTATCCCCCGCTGGCGCTGGCCATTCCGCAGGACGATGCGGTCCTGACGATTGGGGATCAGAAGATGATCGGCCCGGGGCTGATGGCGGCGGTGGGGGCCAGGCTGAATTTGCAGAAACGGGATGTGTACCTGCCCGCGGGCACCTGGTTTGACTTTTACACCCAGGAGGAGATCGTTTCGCAGGGGCAGGTGCTGAAGGATGTGCCCATGTATGCGCAGGGGGTGTACCGCGTGCCGCTGTATGCGCGCGCGGGGGCGGTGGTGCCGATGATGTTTGTGGATGAGCAGACCCTGGACGCTTTTGGACGGCGCAAGGACGGCAGTGTGCGCGATGAACTGATCGTGCGCGCCTACGCGGGGGAGGGCAGCTTTGAGCTGTTTGAGGATGACGGCCAGACGACGGCCTACCAGCGCGGCGAGGTGCGGCGCACGCTGCTGAGCCAGGGCTGGACGGAGGATGGGGGGCTGCGGGTGGTGATTGGCGCGGCGATTGGAGCGTACGCGGGGATGACGGCGCAGCGTCAGAACGTGGTGGAGGTGGTGACGGGGGGCAAAGGCGCGCCGCGCGAGGTGCTCATGAATGGGGCGGCCCTGCCGCGCCAAACGGCGCAGGTTTGGGAACAGTCGGAGGTGGGCTGGAGCTGGGACGGTACGTTCGTGCGGGTGAGGACGGGGGTGCGGGACACCACCGCAGAAACGGCGCTGACCCTGGTTTGGTAGGTGCTGCCGGCGGCGGAACCGGCGCGGGGTGCAGATTCGGCTGTTCCCCTCAAAAAAGAATTGCGCGGATCCAGCAAAGCTGATAAAATACATTCGCTAAAATGAATATATCACCGCGTTCTGACCCTGAAATTCAAATATCGAATGTACTGGCTGCTGTCAGCCAACCCGCCAGAATTCAGATTCTGATGGTGATTGCTGAACAGGAAGCCTGTGTCTGTCATTTTGAAGCCGTCCTGGGCCTCAGACAGGCCAGCATCTCGCAGCATCTGATGGTGCTGCGAAAAGTGGGCCTGGTGGGTTCGCGGCGCATGGGCAGGAACATGTTTTACCGCCTGCTGCACCCCGAAATCCTGGCTGTGATTGAGCAGACGGCGGGCTTGATCGGCGTTGACCCGCTGGAATTGGAAACCTTAAAAACGAGGCCCATGGCGAACTGCCCTTGCCCGCAGTGCAGCCCTGGCCTTGACCCTGCATTAACTTGCCGAAACCAGACGAAATCAAACCTCTTGAATCCCCGTTAAGGAGAACTCCGCAATGGAAAGCACCAGTGTAACCAAACGATTATCTTTTCTGGACCGGTATTTGACGCTGTGGATCTTTCTGGCCATGGCGGTCGGCGTTGGCCTGGGGTATCTGCTCCCCGCCGCGGTGGAAAGCTTCAACACCGCCGTGTCGGTGGGCACCACCAACATCCCCATCGCGATTGGGCTCATCCTGATGATGTACCCGCCGCTGGCCAAGGTGCATTATGATGAACTGGGCAAAGTCTTCCGCAATTGGAAGGTGCTGGGGCTGTCCCTGATCCAGAACTGGGTCATTGGGCCGATCCTGATGTTTGCGCTGGCAATCATTTTCCTGCGCGGCTACCCCGAATACATGGCCGGGCTGATTATGATTGGGCTGGCGCGCTGCATCGCCATGGTGATCGTGTGGAATGAGCTGGCGAAGGGCGACACGGATTATGCGGCCGGGTTGGTGGCCTTCAACAGCATCTTCCAGGTGTTGTTTTACAGCGTGTATGCGTATGTCTTCATCACGGTGCTGCCCACCTGGTTTGGGCTGGAAGGCATGGCCGTGCATATTACCATCGGTGAAATTGCCAAATCTGTGTTCATCTACCTGGGCATTCCGTTCATCGCCGGGTTTATCACCAATCAGGTGCTAACGCGGGTCAAGGGAAAAGATTGGTTTTACAAGGTCTTTATCCCCAAGATCAGCCCCATCACCCTGATTGCGCTGCTCTTTACCATCCTGGTCATGTTCAGCCTGAAGGGGAATCTGATCGTCAGCATCCCGCTGGATGTGGTGCGCATCGCCATTCCGCTGCTGATCTATTTTGTAGGGATGTTCCTGGTCAGTTTTGTGATGGGAAAGAGCATCGGCGCGGATTACAAGCAGACCACAACCCTGTCCTTTACGGCGGCTTCCAACAACTTTGAGCTGGCCATCGCGGTGGCTGTGGCCGTTTTTGGATTGAATTCAGGAGAAGCCTTCGCGGCGGTGATCGGCCCGCTGGTGGAAGTTCCGGTGATGATCGGGCTGGTCAATGTGGCGTTCTGGCTGCAGAAGAAATTGTACAAGGGGCAGGTCACGGCCGGGAAACCCACCTCGGATATTTGCTAGGATTTTCCAAGAGGGGCAGACCGACATAGGTTTGCCCCTCTTGATTGAACCCATGAAAAAGTCCTTCTTCTTCACCGTTCAAAAAAACGATGCTGGCCAGTATATTATTCCGCAGGAACTTGCGGAGCAGTTTGGCTTTGCGGACGGCGCGAAAATGCGTGTGGATGTTTCCGATACGGAGATTATCCTTTCTCGATCCACATTTAATCTCAACAAAATCTATGTAGAAGCGACCAACGCCTGCAATTTGGGCTGCCGGACCTGCATGCGAAACGCCTGGGATGAACCCCTGGGGCAAATGGAGTGGCGCACCTACGAGGCCGTTTTGCAGGGGGCGGCCTCGTGTTCGCCGCTCCCGCTGCTTTTCTTTGGGGGATTTGGGGAGCCCTTGGCACACCCGGAACTGATCCGCATGATTGCGGCGGCCAGGGGGCTGGGGATTGCGGTGGAGTTGATTACCAATGGGACTCTGCTGACCGAAAAGCTCATTCAGCCAATGATTGAATGCGGCGTTCAGCGCGTGTGGGTTTCCATTGACGGGGCCTCGCGCGAAAGCTACACGGATGTCCGCCTGGGTGATCAGCTCGCTTCGGTGATTCACAATGTGTCGCTGCTGAACAGCCTGCGAAAAAAACACCCATTGGGATATCCAAAAATCGGGGTGGCTTTTGTGGCCATGCGGCGCAACCTGCACGAGCTGCCGGAGGTCATCCGTTTGGGCAAGCAGCTGGGGGCCGACAGGTTTTCTGTCAGCAATGTGTATCCGCATACGCGGGAACTGGTTTCGGAAGGTTTGTATGCGCGCGCCATGCAGGACGGCAATTTGCAGTCCTCCGTGTGGTCAACCGAGATTTCTTTGCCGCGCATGGACCTGGATGCGAACGTGCTGGATGTGATCGGCAAGATCTACAATGCGCGAACCCAACTGCAGGTGGCCCGACGAACGGTGCGAACCGGCGGCGACAGCTGCCCCTTTGCGGAAAGCGGCAGTTTGGCGGTGCGCTGGGACGGCGAGGTCAGCCCTTGCCTGCCCTTGCTGCATACCCATGAAAATTATCTGTGCCAGAATCTGCGTGTGTCGCAGTCGTTTTCGTTTGGGAATGTGAACGCGCAGCCATTGCGCGCGATTTGGGAGCGGGGGGAATATCAGCAATTTCGCGAGCGGCTGCTGCAATTTGATTTTTCGCCATGCGTTTTTTGCAACAGCTGCAACATGGCCGAAGCAAACCTGGAAGATTGCTTTGGCAATTCACAGCCGGCCTGCGGAGGCTGCCTTTGGGCGCAGGGGTTCATTCAATGCCCGTAGCGGGTGAGGGGCGGGGGGATGCAACGACAATTCTCTGCTTTGTTAAATCAAAAACCTGCCGCAAGGCAGGTTTGGGGTTTGGGACTGTGTGAGCGCGGAGAGGCTCGAACTCTCAACCAATGGCTTAAAAGGCCACTGCTCTGCCATTGAGCTACGCGCCCAAACTCGACCCCGATTGTATCACGCACCGGGGGAAGCGTCAACCTTCGCGGGCAATTCGTTGACAGGAGTTATAAGGCATGATAAAATCTCACCCGCTTGAGAATGATCTGGCCCCCATCGTCTAGCGGCCCAGGACGCGGCCCTCTCAAGGCCAAAACAGGGGTTCGAGTCCCCTTGGGGGCACTACGGAAGAGCTAACCTTCATCGGTTGGCTCTTTTGATTTAATGTGCAAACCCTTCAAAACAGGGGTCCCCTCGGGGGGGATGTTTCGAGTCCCCTTGGGGGCACCAAACAAAAGTCAGCCGATACCGGTTGGCTTTTTTGTATCAAAACAGGGGCCCCCGCAGGGGGGATTCTATTCGAGTCCCCTTGGGGGCACTACGGAAGAGCCAGCCAGTTATGGTTGGCTTTTTTGTTTCAAAACAGGTGTCCCCTCGGGGGGGATGTTTCGAGTCCCCTTGGGGGCACCAAACAAAAGTCAGCCGATACCGGTTGGCTTTTTTGTTTCAAAACAGGGGTCCCCTCGGGGGGGATGTTTCGAGTCCCCTTGGGGGCACCAAACAAAAGTCAGCCGATACCGGTTGGCTTTTTGGATTCAAAACAGGGGTCCCCTCGGGGGGGATTCTATCCCCACAAGGGGGATGTTTCGAGTCCCCTTGGGGGCACCAAACAAAAGTCAGCCGATGCCGGTTGGCTTTTTTGTTTCAAAACAGGGGTCCCCTCGGGGGGGATGTTTCGAGTCCCCTTGGGGGCACTACGGAAGAGCCAGCCAGTTATGGTTGGCTTTTTTGTTTCAAAACAGGGGTCCCCACAAGGGGGATGTTTCGAGTCCCCTTGGGGGCACCAAACAAAAGTCAGCCGATACCGGTTGGCTTTTTTGTTTCAAAACAGGGGTCCCCTCGGGGGGGATTCTATCCCCACAAGGGGGATGTTTCGAGTCCCC
The DNA here is from genome assembly GCF_001306035.1 of Levilinea saccharolytica. Lineage (GTDB taxonomy): Bacteria > Chloroflexota > Anaerolineae > Anaerolineales > Anaerolineaceae > Levilinea > Levilinea saccharolytica. Next base: position 68,689 of record NZ_LGCM01000039.1, on the reverse strand, counting down.
TTGGGGGCACCAAACTAAAGCCAGCCAGTACGGTTGGCTTTTTGGATTCAAAACCGAGATGCGCGCCCCAAGGTGGGCTCCTGAAATTTCACCTTGCCTTTCCATCGCATTGTATAATCAACCTGACGGCAAACACATGGGCGGCTGGAGGGAAACATGCCTGATTGGAAGAGCTTTATCCCCTACTTTAAAGATTTCTTTGATACCCTGGCGGGCAAGTTGACCGCCATCCTGGCCTTTGCTTTATGGGGGATCCTCGCATGGAATTGAAGCTGTGAGTGTCTTTGGTTCAGAACGGCAAGATTGAGGGCATATCATGGGCATGGCGGCCCAGGTTAATACAACCGGAACGTTGAATGAAGGGGAGAGGGTATGGTCAAAAAGAGCGGGTTTATCAGCGACTACCGAGCTTCGGAAGATGGGTTGGATTTCTCGATTTTCAAACCAGCTCTGCTGAATATTTTACAAACCGCTGATACGCCCCTGACCGTGGGCGTTTTTGGAACCTGGGGAAGCGGAAAGACCACGTTGTTGAACATGCTAAAGGATGAGCTGGATAACCAGAAAAGCCCGTCCTTGAAAACAGTCTGGTTCACCGCCTGGAAATACGAACAACATGATGCCCTTTGGCGCGCCTTCATGCTGCGCGTGGTGGACAGCCTGCACCCACGGAAGGCGGACGGAACGCGTTACCAGCCAGAGGATTTTAAGGAAGACGCCGAAAAAGCCGAACGCGAAAAATTGGAGCACCTGGGCCGCCTGGAACGCAGCATTTATGAGACTGTCAATTGGCAGGATGAAGGACAGTGGAGCCTTAACACGGGTGAGCTGCTCAAACAGGGCAGCAAACTGCCGATTTGGCTGGCTTTTCATTTGACGGGCTTGGGAAGTGCGGCAAAAGACCTGGGGCTCAATCCAGATTTGGCCCAACTGCTTGAGCGCGAAGTGCGCGAACACCATTTGAACCAGTTGAATTATATGGAGCAGTTTGCTGAAGAATTTCAAAAAGCCATTCAACTGGTTTTAGGAAATGATGGGCGGCTGGTGGTTTTTGTGGATGATTTGGACCGCTGCTTGCCTGAAAAAGCCATTGAAGTGCTGGAAGCAATCAAACTCTTTTTAGACGTGCCCGGTACCGTCTTTGTTTTGGGAATGGATCGGGAGGTTGTCCGGCGCGGCATCGAAGCTCATTACGGCGCCTTACTCAAAACCAGCAGCGAAGACGAAATGCCCATCAACGGCGATGTCTATCTGCAAAAAATCATCCAAATCCCGTTCAACTTGCCGCCGCTGGACATGAAGGCTCGCGAAAAGTTCATTCAGAACCTGGAAACCGACCTCCCCGCTGATTACCATCTGGATGAAATGACCCGTGAGGCCTTTGCGCGCGGGATGTACCCCAACCCGCGTCAGGTGAAGCGCGCGTTGAACGTGTTTTTCTTGTTAAAGCAGGTGGCGCAAGAACAGGAAAAGCGAGCGTTAATTCCCAAGGATTTCCTGGCCTTTCCCTTATTGGCGAAAACGGTTCTCATCCAGAGCCAATGGCCAGAACTTTACAAGCTTTGGCGGCAATACCCCACCCTGATCCAGACCCTGGAAGACGAATACACACGCCAGCCGGTTTCGGAAGATGAGCTTTTGCGCGGCCTCAACGTTGAGGAAACGCCGGGTGAGAAGGTGCAGCCTAGTGCCGGGAATGCTGACCGTGAGGCATCCCTTCGACCTGCGCGGCGCCCGGCGGCGTCGGGACTGATGGCGCCATTTTTGAATGACCGCCAGAAGTATGCCTTGCTGGCAGAACTGCTGCGCTACCCTTTAGAAGCCGGGAAGGGGTCTCAGCGTGCCCGGTTTGGCGGCCTGACGCGAAGCGAAGTGCAAGTTTATGTGGGGTTGGTGGGCGCATTTGAGCCGGATACTGTGGACGGTGCTCCACCCCCTTTGCAGCTTTCGGAAGACTGGGCGCGTGAATTGGAAAGCGGCGACCTGGCAAAAATCCGTGAAGTGCTGGCTGCGCTGAAGGAACGAGAGCCTGACACCCAAGGCCCGCAGCATAGGATGGCGCAGAATCACTTGGTCAGCCTTGCACAAAACTCCGAATTTCCTCCAACATCCCGCGCCAATGCGGCTGACGTTGCTGACGAATTGGGTTTTGCACCGCAGGATGTTTTTGATTTTGTGGAGATCGGGACGGGTCTCACCCGATTCTCCATCGGTAAATACCCGGTGACCAACGCCCAGTATGCGCGCTTTTTGCAGCCGGAGAACTTCGCGGATCGTTCACTGTGGGAAGGCTTCCCGAAATTGGCTGAGCCCGAAGAAAATTACAAACCGATCGGCAACTGGGGCAGCCAGGCTTGGGATTGGCTGCAAGGCCAGAAAAAAGAAAACGGTGTGCTCCTCCCGCGCTACTGGCAGGACGCCCGCTTTGGGGCCCGGCGGACAAATGCCCCTGTGGTGGGAATTTCGTGGTATGAAGCCAACGCCTACTGCCGATGGCTGTGGACCCACTGGGAGAAGCTGGAAGAGGGTCAGCGCGGCCTGGCGAGGCCGGCCCAACTGCGGCTGCCGACGGAGGCGGAATGGATAGCAGCGGCAGGCGGGGACGAAAAGGGTCGTTTTGCCTTTGGTGAACTGGGCACCCCCAGTCAAGAAATTTCCCGTTACGCCAACACCAGCGAAAGCCAGATCAATCGCACCACGCCGGTGTGGATGTACCCGCAGGGCGCCAGCCCACGTGAGGTGATGGATCTGAGCGGGAACGTCTGGGAGTGGCTGGCCAATTACCGCGATAAGGATCACGATGTTTTATCCCTGCGCGGCGGCTCCTGGAACTTCAATCTAGGCCGCGCGCGGGTGTCTGTCCGCTACAACGGCAATCCTCACCTCAGGGACTACTTCATCGGCTTCCGCATTTTGGCCCTCCCCAGTTAAGGGGCTGCGTTCCGTTTTCTGTTTTCGGTGTTCTGTCCTGCTCGGTCGGTCATTGTCTGACTCTGAGCAAAGGGGTTCTTTGCCAACCCCGCGCAGCGGGGCCGCGTTAAAAAACACCATGAGGAGGCCTGTGAAAACCTATCGAAACTTGTATCCGCAGATTTGTTCGTTTGAAAACCTGTATGATGCCTGGCGAAAGGCTCGCAAAGGCAAGCGGTATCGTGAAGGAGCGGCTGCTTTTGAACGTGTTCAGGAGGAGGAGCTGTTGGCTCTGCAAGCGGAACTGCAGCATTTCACCTACCAGCCCGGTCCCTACCACAGCTTTTATATCCACGACCCCAAGAAACGATTGATTTCTGCTGCACCCTTCCGCGACCGGGTGGTGCACCATGCGCTTTGCCGGTTGATGGAACCCATCTGGGAAAACCGCTTCATCTACGACAGCTATGCCAATCGGGTCGGAAAAGGGACCCACCGTGCGCTGGACCGCACCACCCAGTTTGCCCGCCAATACCGCTATGTGCTGCAATGCGATGTGCGCCAATTTTTTGCATCTATTGATCTAGCCATTCTGCGCGCTGAGCTGGCCCGGCTCATCCCCGATGAGAACACGCTCTGGTTGTGCGACAAAATTTTGCGCAGCGGGGAGGGCGTTTTGCAGGAAGAATATGAAACGGTGTATTTCCCAGGAGACGATTTGCTGGCAGCCATCCGTCCGCGCGGGCTTCCGATCGGCAATCTTACCAGCCAATTTTGGGCGAATGTGTATCTCAATACCTTCGACCACTTCGTCAAACGCGACCTGAAATGCCCGGCCTACATCCGGTATGTGGATGATTTCCTGCTCTTTGGGGATGACATCAGTTCGCTTCTGAATTGGCGCAACGCTATCTTTGAAAAAATGGCATCCTTGCGTTTGACCCTGCATGAGAAACGCGCGCAGGTCTTTCCAACCGCTACCGGTATCCCGTTCTTGGGATTTCGAATTTACCCAGATCACCGGCGCATCAAACACCGCAAGGTCGTCCATTTTCGCCGCAAACTGCGCCGCCAGTTGGAAGAATATTCCACCGGCGGCGTTTCTATCACCCAACTCAACGCCTGCATCCAGGGCTGGATCAACCATGTGCGCTTTGGCGACACCTGGGGTCTGCGGAAGGCTGTTCTAGGAGCGATTGTATTATGAATGAATCCCCGGTTTTTACCCGCACGTACGATTTACTGCTGTGGCTGATTCCGCAGGTTCAGGGATTTCCCCGCGCGTACCGCTTCAGTTTGTCAGAGCGGATCCAGAATATTGCCCTCGATTTTCAAGACCAATTGATTGCGGCAGGCAAAAGCCGTGCCAGCCAGCGTCAAACCCATTTGCGGCAGGCGGATGTCCGTTTGGAGCAGCTGCGCTTGTGGATGCGCTTTGCGCGGGATCAGAAACTGATCTCGGTGCCGCAGTACGAGCATTTTGCCCGTATGGTGACAGAAACTGGCAATTGCCTGGGCGGCTGGATCAAAGACGAAATGGGCAGCAAGTAGCCCTTTTCTGGGCGCGGGTCAAAGGGCACGGCGGCTCCTGGAACAACAATCAAGACAACGCGCGGGTGTCTAACCGCAACAACAACAATCCTCACAACAGGAACAACAACATCGGCTTCCGCATTTTGGCCCTCCACAGGTTTGCCAAGAGATTCGCTTGCCAGCAGTGCGTCTGGGTCACGGCTCAGCGTCGAGGCAGAACTGGCTGACCTCGTGCCCGGTTCCCGAACGGCTGGGAGCCAAATACAGAAAATCCCTGCCCATTCTGGTAGCGCAGCTGAGCGCGAACGTCTGGGCAGGGGAAGATCCTTTATTGCATCTGTTTTTCTTTAACTTTAGGCTTGCCCTCTATGCGCGGCCAGGTGCTGCCGGTACCACTGCAATGTCTCGGGCACGGCGCGCGCCAGGGGGGTGGCGATATCGCCGAAGGCCTGGGTGAAGGCGCTGGCATCCACCTGGAAGGGCTTTTCAAATTCATAGGCCATCTCCACCATCTCGCGGGCGGCGGGGATGAACAGCCCGCCTAGGCCCAGCATGAATTTGCTCATCACGGTGAATTTGGGCGGCAGGCCGGCGGCTTCAAAGAACTGGGTCAGCAGTTGGCGCTGGGTGAGGGCGGGGGCGTTGGGCACGTGCCAGGCGCGTCCCAGGGCCTCGGGGCGCTCACCCAGCACGGCCAGGGCTTCGCCAAAGTCGTCAATGTAGGTGTAGGCGTGGGGCAGATCCAGCGCGCCAGTCACCTCGGCGGGCTTGCCCTGCAGCAGGGGGAGGAAGGTGCGCTCGCCCAATGCGGAGCCCAGCACGCCCGGGCCGAAGAAATCGGAGCCGCGGGCCGAGGCGGTCTGCACTTTGCCGCTGCGGTGGGCTTCCTGCAGGGCCAGGGCCATCTGGGCGCGGACTTTGCCCTTGCGGGTGCGGGCGCTGTAGGGCAGACCCTCGTGCAGGGGCTGGCCGTCGGTGTCGCCGTACATATACAGGTTCTCGGCGGCGATCAGTTTGGCGCGGTTTTCGGCCGCGCCCGCCAGGATGGCGGCCTGCAGGGGTGGGAATTGGGTCACCCATTGGTGATAGGGCGGTTGGGCGCATTGATACACCACCGCGGCCCCCTGGGTGACGGTGCGGGTGAAATCCAGGTTGTAGGCGTCGCCCGCGGCGATTTCCACTTCGGCGGGTACCCCGGCGGGGCGTTTGCCGCTGCGGTTGACCATTTTCACTTTGCGACCGCGGCGCAGCAGGGCGCGCTGCACAGCCTGGGCCAGCGGCCCGCTGCCAAAAATGACGTGAAGCTCAGACATGGTTATTCTCCATTCAATGAATATTGAATCAGCATACTGCGGATTTCCCGCTGGAAGACTTCGCCAGGGTCGGTGATGTGGGGTGGGAACTGACGACCAATTTCCAACTGCACCAGGCCGTGCACCCGGCTCCAGATGACCACGGCCAGATAAATGACCTCGCGCTCCAGGGGCAGCCCGGCGCTTTGCCAGGCGGTCAGCATGGCCTCCAGGGCGGGGGTCATGGGGGCCAGGTGGGGCCGCGGCGGATTTTGGATCGTGTAGAGGCGCTGGATGACCTGCATCAAAGACAGCAGGGCGCGGCTGGCAGCGGGGTTGGTGACGTCTTCGGGGGCGTGGTAATGGGGGATGGGGGTGCCGAAGATGAGCTGGTAGCGCTGGGGGTAGCGCAGCGCCCACTGGCGGTAATCCATCCCCAGGGCAACCAGCTGCTCCTGCGGGCTAGCGGCGCTCAGGCGGCTCAGGGCGGCCTGCTGCGAATCGGCCAGCGAGCTGAAGGCATCCACAATCAGGGCGGTGACGAGGTCGTCGCGGCTGGGGAAATAGTTGTAGATGGCCGGGGCGGTGATGTGCAGGGCGCGGGCCACGGCACGCAGGCTGAGGGCAGCGGCGCCGAACTCGGCGATCTGCGCCCAGGCGGTTTCCTGGATGGCGGCTTGCAGGTGGGGGATTTGCGCGCTGCGGCGCGGGCGTGGGGACATGCGGGGCCTCTTTAAATAAACGGTGTATATATAATAAATATACAGCGTTTATTATTCCTTGTCAAGAGGTCAATTGCCCCCATAAAAAAAAGGCCCCAGGGCGGCAGGAGCGCCAAGGGGCTGGGGTGGAAAATAGGGCAAGCGGTTTACTGCGGTCGCAGCTTGTGGAACAAATCCAGCAGGGGGGAGGCTTTTTCGGCCTTTTTGCTGGTTTCCATGCTCTTGTAGCTCAGGCGGTAGGCCAATGAGATGAGGGCCAGCCCGGCCTCCGATTTGGGCGCGGTGGCCACCAGCGGTTCACCGGTGTTGATGGCGCGCACAAAGCCGCTGCTGTCGTAGGGGATTTCGTGATAGGGGCGGTTTTTCAGCACCGAGACTATTTGCTTCACCGGCAGCAGGCGCATGGGGAAGATATTATTGATCACCAGATAGACTTTGCGCAGGTCGTAGCCCAACTGCTCAAACACATCCAGCGCGTCGCTGCAGGATTTCACCGAGGCGATATCCGGGGCCAGGGTGAGCAAAATGGCGTCGGAGCGCTCCAGCACGTTCATCACCGGCTCGTTGAGGTGGTTGCCTGCGTCCACGATGAGGTAGGGGGAGCGCACTTGCAGAAAGGGCATGACCTGATCCACCACTTTGGAGGTCACCAGCTCCGATTCAGACACGGAGGGCGGGGCGGGCATCAGGTACACCCCGGCCTCATGTTTGACCAGGAATTTTTCCAGCAGGCTGGCTTCGATATTCTCGCCGCCCAGCTCGCCCAACTCGGCCAGGGAATTCTTGGGCTTGAGGTTCATCATGGTGGCACAGTGCCCGCCCTTGAGCGCCAGATCCCAAAGACAGACATCAATGCCCCACAGCTGCGCGATGGCAATGGACAGGTTGATGGCCACCGAGGTGGTGCCCACCCCGCCGCGCTGGCTGAAGACGCTGATGGTGCGCCCCACCGATTGAACGAAGGTGGTCTCATCCGCCTGGCTGCGCGAGAGCAGGGCCTTGACGCGCAGTTCCAGCTCGGTGGGGGTGACGGATTTGTTGAGATAATCATCGGCGCCAGCTTTGAGGCCGTTCACGCGGGCTTCCACGTCGGAAACAGAGGTGAGCATGATGATGGGCACGGCGGCCAGGCTGGGCATGGCGCGGATGCTGCGCACAAAGGTAAAGCCGTCCATCTCCGGCATCATCACGTCGGTCATCACCAGATCGGGCTTCACGCCGGAGGTGTTGAGCCATTCCAGGGCCAGCACCGGATTGGCGTAGGTGGTGACGGTGTAGCCCAACCGCACCAGGATGGCTTTTAACTTAAAGAGGGTGATTTCGCTGTCTTCGACTGCTAAAATATGCGCAGATTCCATCAGAGCATCTCCAACCGGCAGGGGTGTCGTGACCGTTTGATTCTACCCGATCTGGCTTCTTAGGGAGGGGAAACGGTGAAACTGCCGAAGGTGGCTTTGGTGCCGTGCCAGGTGCGTAGGCCGGCCTTGCCGGTGGGGTAAGTGCTGTCGGTGGCGGTGAGCACCAGGGTGCCGTCAATGTAGGCTTTAAAGGTGGAACCTCGAACCTCGACCTCCACTTTGTGGGGCCCTTGCCAGTCGAACTTGCCGGGCGTGTTGACCACGGCCAGGGGCGCGCCCAGCTCCACACCGTTTTTGTCATAGCGGCGGAAGGCAAACTTATTACCCAGGCCCTTGTCCACCTGAAAGGAATAGCCGGAATAACTGGTGCCGTTGGGCGTTTGCCGGAAGAGGATGCCGTAGCCGGGTCCGCCTTCCAGAACGGCCGGGTTAACGGTGACGCGGTAATCGTCGGGCAGCTCGGCGGTGTTGATGATGCGCTGATCGCCGCCCCGCATTTCGATTTCACCGTCGTTGATGGACCAGTCGGCCTTGCCGTAGACGGTGATCCAATCGCCCATGGTGATAAATTCGTCTTCCACATAGGCGGAACAGCCCGGCGCGGTGTCGGGGGCGATCTGGCGCACGATATTGCAGTACACATCCGCCAGGCTGGTGCCGGTGAGGGAGAGGGCCAGCACCACAACCAACACAACCAGGGCGATCATCAAGGCATATTCGATCAGGCCCTGTCCTTTTTCGCTGCGCAGTGAATGGTTTTTCATCATGGCTCTCCCTTTTCTCACTGCTCGGGCGGCAGCATGGTTTCCTGCACGCGGATCTGGCCAACATTGAAGGTCTTCCCGCGTTCAATGGTCACCCGGGTGGAATACCCCACGCCGCCGTAACTGACCATCAGCTCCTGCGGGCCTTCGGGCACGCTGCTTAAGGTAAACGCTCCGGACGAGTCGGCAGTGGTGACGTTTTCGGTCTGGAGGATGTACACCTCGGCCGGAATGGGGGTCAGGCTCTGGTTGACCACCTGCCCGGCTACGCCGCCTGTGCCGTTTGCGGGGGCCGCAGCGCCGCGGGGGAGGAGCTGAAGGACGGTCAGCCCCAACGCCAGAATCAACAGGGCGATGGTGGGGTAGCGCGTCCAGGGCCGCCGGGAGCGCGCCTGAGCCTTCTCCTGCGCTGCGCTCTGTTTTTCAACCTCATTTTCCACCTCAGCGAGGGATGGAAAATCTTGGATGGGTTTGTTGGTCATCAAAACACCTCCTTTTTCAGACTGGACGGATCAGGCCGCGGTTTGAATAGATTTTTGCAGGACGGCGTTTACACGCTGAAATTCCGCCTGGATGTGCACCAGGAGCGCATCAGCCCCTTCGAGGCTGGCGGCTTTGGCCAGCTTTTCCAGCTCGGCGCAATGCTCTGCCAGCGGAACGGCCCCCACCTGATGGCTGTTGCCTTTCAGGGTGTGCGCCGCACGGCGAAGCACCTCAAAGTTGGCTTCGGCCTTGCTGCTGTGCATTTCGGCGATCAAAGCAGCTGCATTTTGCAGGTACATGTTCACCAGGTCGCGCACCATTTCGGCGCCGCCCTCGCCCATCATTTCCTCAAATTCCCGCAGGGCGGTGAAATCCACCGGGGCACCCTGGGCGTTGGCGCTGACAGGCTGTTCTTCGGCGCCGGAAGGGCTGGCGGGCGCGTCATCCGCCGAAAGCGGCTGGCTGGCGGAAAGCGTGCGCACCAATTCTTCCATGCGGATGGGTTTGCTGATGTAATCGTCCATGCCTACCTCCAAATAACGCTCACGGTCGCCCTGCATGGCGTTGGCGGTCATGGCGATGATGCGCGGCTGGCGATTGGCCGGCAGCCGCCGCCGGATCTGGCGGGTGGCTTCTTCGCCGTCCATTTCCGGCATTTGCCCATCCATGAACACCACGTCATAGGTCTGGCGTTCCAAGGCTTGCAGAGCCTCGATACCGTTGCTGGCCACATCTGCCCGGTAGCCAATTCTGCCCAACATGCTGAGGGCCACCGTCTGGTTGACCGTGTTATCTTCTACCACTAACAGGTGCAGGGGGTGTTTTTGCCCCATTTCGCGATCAAAAGTGGAGATTGGAGCCACAAAATTAACCTTTTCTACGGTTGGTTTTCGGTTAACGGAACTGGCCAGGCTGTCGAACAAGATGGAAGGTTTGATCGGCTTGGTCAAATAGGCGGTAAAGAAGGCTTCGTCATCCTGCGCGCGGTGATAGCCCAGCGAAGACAGCAGGATGGAAGGGAAGGATTTGTCTTTGAGCAGCTCGTGAATCGAACGGCACAGGTTGACCCCGTCCATTTCGGGCATTTGCATGTCCAGAATGGCCAGGTCAAACTGGGCGCCGTTTTGCAGCTGCTCCAGCGCCTGCGGCCCCGATTCGTAGGCGGTCGGAACCATTTTCCAGGAACTGAGATAGCGCAGCAGGATCTCGCGGTTGGTGCGGTTATCATCCACGATCATCACACGCAGCCCGGTCAGATCCACAGGCTGGTTGACGGCCGGCTCGGGGGTCTGATCTTCCGCCTCGTGCAGCAGGATGGTGAAATGGAAGGTGGAGCCTTCGCCGGGCACGCCGCTGCTTTCGGCCCACATGCTGCCGCCCATCATTTCGCACAGGCGTTTGCTGATGGCCAGCCCCAGGCCGGTGCCGCCGAATTTGCGCGTTGTGGAGGCATCCACCTGGCTGAAGGATTGGAACAGGCGGTTCATGCGGTCGGGGGGGATGCCCATGCCGGTGTCGCGCACGCTGAAATGCAGCTGGTACTGGCCGCCCTCAAACAATGCACCGGTCAGCGAAACGACCACCTCGCCTTGCTCGGTGAATTTGACCGCGTTGCTGAGCAGGTTGACCAGAATCTGGCGCAGGCGGGTGACATCCCCCACCATGTACATCGGCAGGTCGTTTTCAATCATGTAGGCCAGCTCGATCTTCTTTTCCGAGGCCTTGGGGGCGGTCAGATCGAGGGCTTCTTCTATGCAGCGGCGCAGATCAAAGGTCTGCTCCTCCAGCTCCATCTTTTGGGCTTCGATCTTGGAAAAATCGAGGATGTCATTGATGAGGGTCAGCAGCACTTCGCCGCTGCCGCGCACGGTATCGGCAAAGTAGCGCTGTTCATTGTCCAGAGGAGTGTCGAGCAGCAGGCCGGTCATGCCGATGATGGCGTTGAGAGGGGTGCGGATCTCGTGGCTCATGTTGGCCAGGAACTGGCTTTTCACCTGGCTGGCTTTGGCCAATTCCAGGTTGGTTTTTTCCAGCTCCTCGTGCATGCGGTGCAGCTCCAGGCTGGCCAGCTTGCGTTCGGTGATGTCTTCCTTAACCGCCACAAAATGGGTGACCTGCTGATTCTCGTCCAGCACGGGGGAGATGATGGCCGATTCCCAGAACAGCTCACCGTTCTTGCGGCGGTTGTGGAATTCGCCCTGCCACACCCGGCCAGAAAGGATGGTTTCCCACAGGCGGGCGTATTCGTTGGGGGCGGTTTCGTCGGTTTTGAGGATGCGCGGGTTATTGCCCACGGCCTCTTCCAGGGTGTAACCTGTGACCCGTGTAAAATGCGGGTTGACGTATTCGATGGCGCCGTGGGTGTCGGTGATGACGATGGAGACCGGGCTTTGCTCGATGGCGCGCGAAAGCTTACGCACTCGTTCGTCGGCTTCCTTCTGCTCGGTGATATCGCGGGTGATGCCCAACATCTGCACCGGGCTGCCCTGCTCATCGCTGCGCACCGTTACGCGGGTAGTGATAATGCGCACCCGAGAATCGGGGCGGAGGATCTCGGTTTCCACCTCCACATCCTGCTGGGTCTGAAGCGCGTTTTGCAGGGTCACGGCAAATTTTTCCCAGTTGGTTGGAGAGAAGAAGCGCGAGAAATCAATGTAAGTTTGCACGGGCTGGTCGGCGGGCTGACCGAAGATGCGGTACATTTCTTGAGACCAGTCCAGCTCATTAGAGAGCAAATTCCACGACCAACTGCCGATATGCGCCAGGGCCTGGGCCACCGCCAGGTTCCTCTCGCTTTGTTCGATGCGCTGGGTGGTTTCGCGGCCTTTTACCCTGGATATGAAGTAGGCGGTTGCCAACGAAAAAGCCAGCAGGGTGATCATTTGGGCCATCAGGCGGTAACGGGAGATGACCCGCTGCACGTAGCCGGCATTCAGATCCAGGCCCAGCACGCCGATCAATTTTCCATCGTTTTCATTGGTCACCGGCGTAAAACTGGAGACAAAGGTGCCGTATTCATCGGTATAGGGGCCAATGATTTGCGTGCCGCTGCCCGAAAAGACCCCCATCAACGCTTCCGGCGGGTTTTCATAGACCACACCCGGATCCACATAGACGGGGTCTGTGGTTGCGGCTCCGCTGGCGATGAAGACGATCTGATCGCCTTTCTGTTTCATCAAATACACATCCAGCAGCTGCGGGTCGGAATTCTTGATGGTCATCAGATCTGCACGCAAAGGCAGATAATCGGACCAGTCCAGATTGGAGATCCCCCCTTGCAGGCGGGTAAAGTGGGTGCGGTTGATGGACACCCGGGCCAGATGAGTCTCGTTGAGCAGGGTTTTGCGGATGTCCTGAGCGGCAAAACTACCGATAGATTGGGTCAGCCCCCACCCCAAAAGCAGGATGGCCCCGTTGACCAGGAGGAACAGGGTTGAAAAGGATACGCGTTCGGGCCGTTGATTGCGCATTTGCAGCGCCTGTAAATTGTTTTGATCGTGCTGCCAGAGCAGGAAGGAGGCGGTCGCCACCAGCACGGCGCGGATGAGCTGGATGGGCAGGCCCAGAGCGTCTTGGAAAACGGTTTGGTTAAGCCAGGCGGCGGGCGGAAAAGGAGCGCGCGGCACCACGATGCCCACGGTGAGCGCATAGGCCAGCATCAGAACGGCCACAGATTTTAATTGCGGGGTTTTCGTGCGGCGGTAGGCACGGTAAAAGGTCACGGCTGCGGCCAGCCCGCCCGCCAAGCCGTACCCATAGGCGAGGGCGGCGTTCAGCCCGGCTGTGCCGGACAGCAGCCCCAAACCGCTGAGGGCCGCCAGGGGGGCATGCACCCAGGGGCTGATGTGCTTGCCAGTGCAGGCGCTCAGCGCGCGGCGGCCAAATTCCACCAGGGCGGCGTAGGAAACGGCGGTGAGCACAAAGCCCAAAACGTTGCCCGCGGGGCTGCTGCCAAAGGAGAAGGTTAACAGGTTTACCCATTCGCTCAGGCCGTGCAGGACCGCAAAGACCGCCAGAAAGACCCAGGGGAGCGGGAGGCGTTTGGCCCGCGCCACCGGGAAGCTGTTCATCCCCAGCATTAAAAAAGCCAGGCCGCTGATGAAATATACAAAGTCCATCTGGCTTTTGAAAAAACTGGTGATCCACTCCATGCCCATTGGCTCCTGTGCGGGTCAAACGCAGCAAAATGATAATTTCAGTGAGGTTTGTCAATATCAATATGACAAATGTACCATAAGCGGGCGCTATTCCACTTTTCAATTCTGAAATCTTGCAAAACCGTCATGGATTCAAGGGCATGGCAACGAATCGATACGCCCCCCTGCTGATATCTCAGCAGAGGGGCGTAAGCTGAACCATCTTTTTGGTGAGCTATATACCGTTCACTTCCTGGCCGGAGCTTTTCATCAGCCAGACGTAGCCGTCTTCCAGGCCGGGCTGCACCGCCTGCGCCTGGGGGCTGCCCCCGCAGCTCACCACGGCGGCAGTCAAGTCAGCCAGCATTTTTGCGCTCTCTCACAGAGTAGTACCCGTGGGGAGGCAAAAGGTTCAATATTGGGGGGAGCAATTCTGTATTTTTCTCGTTATGCTATAATTTTAATATTCAATCTTGCTCGATGGTTTATAATTACTGTTTCTTAATTTGGGGGTGATTTTGTTCTTTTTGACACCTGGAACTCGGACCTTTCGATAAACCTATGGACCTTCCTGCTATCCTTCTTTGGATCATTGGCCTTAGCATCGCAATACCCTTGGATTGGGTAATTGTCAGAAAGTTGACACAGCGATGGTATCAATACAAAACAACTCAGCAAGAGACGAACACAATCATTGAATTCGGCGGCACACCCTCCCCGTTTCTGACCTGGTTCAGCGGATGGAAGAATTTTGCCATTTCTCATTTTCAGCGGATCCGATTGGCAATCCTGCAAAGGAATTCCTCCATGGTACCTCATTCTGTTGAATTTGAAGGTGGTGACCTTGCCGAGCCGCCAAAAAAGCTGTCATGGATGATGACATTGATCTCAAGAACACGAGATTATTTCAAAACGATACTGGGAATTTACTGGAATGTGATTCTTGAAATTATTTTAATCATCATCTGGGCGCTGTTTATCGGCCGCAGCTATCTTGATTTTTCGCCGAACACCCTGCCAGGCGGTAATGAATTACCCCATTTAACCCAATCACACCTGATCTGGCGCTTGCTGCCGATTTGCGGAAGCTGCGTGTTATGGAATGGGCAGGTTAACGGGGGCGCCCCCGCCTTTGTAGAAACCAGCGGCGCTCCCCTGCATCCGCTGGTGATTTTAACCACGCTGATTTGGGGAGTCTTTAATGGATCAAAAGTGATCGCCCTGGTTAGTCTTATGATTGCTGGGCTTGGTCAATGGGGGTTGGCGCGCGCATTAAAACTTGGCTGGCTGCCGCGCATTTGGAGTGCCTTATTAGCCGTGGCAGGCGGCCATCTGGCGGCAAAAATGGAAAACGGTATGCTGCTTGGCCTTCTATCGACCGCCTCGGCCAGCCTCATCTTGCCCGCATTGGTCAATCTGCTGTGGAATGGCAACCGCCGTTCGGCCGTCTGGTTGGGCTTTGCTCTGGCACTGACGGGGCTTTCTGGCGAAGGGTACATCCAGATTGGCACAGTGATTGGCATTCTACCCCCAGCGGTGCTGCTTTTGTGGGACAAGAATTGGAAGCTAAAAATGGCTTGGCGAGATCTGGCGCTGGCCTTTCTGTTGGCTTTTCTGCTGCTGGGGGTTTTTTGGGCCCCGCTGATCCATTTTTCGCCAAATTATGTTAAAGATGGAGATGATACTTTCAGTAATTATGTGCCGCTGGCGCATATTCCGCTGAACCTGGTCTTATCGGATGGTGATTATTACCACATGTCCATTTTGGGAAAAGATGGCTTGGTATATACCCATGCCATTTTCATTGGTTGGATTCCGGTGCTGTTCGCTCTGGCTTCTCTGCGGTTTGTCCCCAAAAAAGGCCGCCCAGTGATGGTTTATTTTTGGGTCAGCATCCTGCTGCTTTTTGTCATTTGCAGTTCCGAATTTGCACATTTAATCTACCCGATTCTGCCTGGTTTTAAAAATTTGCGCCACCTGAGTCCAGTGACTGGCCTGGCTGTGCCTTATCTGCTGGGCCTGGCGGCCTGGAGCATTGACCGTATTTTAAAAAAGGTCAAAACCCCCGCTGTGCTGTTCCCTCGATCCAATGGGACGTATTACGGTATACCTGTGTTTGGGCTGGTTCTGCTGCTCGTTCTTCTATATTCGTTGAAGCCGCCGTATGAATTTGGCCGCCAATGGCTGAACAACTGGAATCTCCAACTGCCGCCCAGTTTAATCGAGAGCCTATCCGTAGACTCTGCCGCATGGGTAACCCCTCCGGATGGAGAGTTCCAGTGGATTCCGGTTCTGTTAGAAAAAGGTTTTAAGCTTGGGCAGGTGTGGCGACCCTGGTTTTGGAAAGACCGTTCGTTTCCGCCAGCGCTCTATACGATCACCAACGACCCCAATTATTCCAGCGATGCGGCCCCTATCGCTTCTTTTGCGCATCTGCGCACGTTCTATGACCCAGCCATCGAATACGCGGCTGTGCAGACTGAGGATGGATCGATTCCGTGTGCTGCCGAAGCTGCGGGCGGCTGGATTGATGTCGTCTGTCAAAATGCGGCCGCTGGGAAACTCTTGGTATATGAAAACCAATGGTCGGGCTGGAAAGCCTGGCGTGACGGCCAGCCGCAGCCATTGCTGGACAACCAATGGCTTTCTGTGACAGCACCGGCGGGTAAACACCACTATTCTTTTCGCTATCAGCCGTGGGATGTGCCGCTTGGATTGCTTTTCACCTTGTGCGGGTTCGGCATGGCGATTTGGATGCTGCGGCGCACGTAAGCACAGCGGCGCGGGCTGGCGCGGCTACTGGTGGTCTTTGCGCGGGGGGTATTTGCGCCTGCGTCGATTGGCGATGATCACATAAGGGTAGGGCAAATCGGGGGGCTCGGCGGTGGAAAAGTCGGTTCGGGGAATCGGGCTTTCCGGCCCAAACATGGCGAGCCATTCGTCATGTTCTTCTTGCGCGTCGATGCGCCAGGCGGCGATTTTTTCCTCACGATCTGCGTCTGTCTCGGGGATGAGGGAGCGCACTACTTTAAAGTAACCGTGTTCTTCCAGGGCCTGGGTGGTTTCATCCAATCCGCGCGAGAATTCCCACATCCAATGATTCATGACCATATGATAAGGCTGGCCGCGCCAATCGGGGTGCATCTCCCAACCGTACAGAAAGAGGCTGCCGCCGGGCTTGAGCGCGCGAAACAGGCGGTAAATGCTGTGGAAAAAGTCCACCGTGTCCAGATACAGCATGGAGGAAAAGGAACAGATCCCATCGAACTGTGCTTCAGCGGTCAGCTCGGTGGTGTCCTGTTCCCAAAATTCCACCTGCGGGAATTGGGCACGGGCACGGCTGAGCATGGCAGGGGAAATATCGATGCCCGCGGCGTGAAAACCGCGGTCGAGCAGATGGGCGATGACCGGCCGCCCATGACCGCAGCCGGCATCCAGCACGTGGGCAGCCGGGGGCAATTCTGAGAGCCAGGTGTCAAAGGCATCCAACAGGAGTGGGTTTTCTTCGAAATATTTCTCTTGATACGCCTTGGAAAGGTGATCGTAGGCGCGGCGGTTCAATTCGCGCGGGAACTGCCAGCGGCTGGTTCCCGGCGGAAGCTTGGCGGGGTCGGGGTGCCTGCCCTGGCAGGCGGCTTCTAATTCGGCGATCAGTTGGCGCATGAAGTCCAGACCTTCTTCCAGTTCAATTCCTGGAAATTGCATCTCCATTATTCTCTCGCCGGGGGCGGTGTGGCCAAAGACCACGCCGAAATCTAAATCCACCATCAGGGTGTAGCGGGTGAATGTCTGTTCTTCCCCATTGAATGTGGTGGTATGGGTTTTGCGGGTGAGGGAGAGGCCCGTTTCGGGCAGCATATCGCCATAACCAAAGTGGTCGCTCTTGCCCTGGGCAAAAGCTTCGAGGCCCTCTGCCTGCCCCTCACAAAAATCATCCCAGGCGTGTGCGACGACGTTGCGGGTTTCAAAAACAGGCACCCCCTGCACACTGTAGCGCACTTCAATCCAGAATTGTTTGCGGGCGTTGAAATTCGCGCCGCTGCCGATGACAAAGGACTGCTCGGCATTTCCGCCCAGCCCCCAGACGTTGACCTCCAAAGTTTCGACGCTTTCGGGTTCGTCTTCTTGGGCTTCTCGGATAAAGCGAATCACAGCCATGGTTTTCCTCCCCTTTCTGATGCTGAAGATATACCCTTATTATGTCACAGAATGGAAAACGGAGGCTGGACAGCAGTCCTGGTCTTTAAGGCCGCCGCCGGAAGCCGCGCGGCAGCAGGTTGAGAATTCACGGAAAGGGAGCAGAAAAAATCACCCTCCGATTTTCGCGGAGGGTGGGGGATCAGGGGGTCTCGTCGGTGCGCCAGTATTGGCCGCCGCCGCCTTCACGGCTCATCAGGTGGTGTTCCACCAGGCTGCGGCGCAGTTGGGCGGTGTCGGGGTTGAAGCGCAGGAGGATTTCGTTGACCTCTTTTTCGGTGTAGGTCGTATCCGGCTCAAAGGCGTTGACCACGTAGCGGAGCAGGACCAGAAATTTCTTCTGCTGGGCGGGGAAGGCCTTAATGCGCCCCTCGGCGTCAATGAAGGCGTTCAGCACTTTGCGTTCGAAGACATCTTCCACCGCTTCGGGGGCCAGTTCCGGCAGGTTTTGGGGCTGCAAGACTTGCTGCGACATTTGATGCAATTTCTCCGTGTTGAGCGAATAAATGGAATAGTAACCCTCGGCGCGCGCCGATACCAGCCCGGCTTTAGACAGGCGGGATAAATGGTGCGAAGTGGTGGAGACCGACAGCCCCAGGGCGGCGGAGATATTTTCCACCGACTGCGGTTTTTGGGCTAGCAGTCCGATGATCTTCAGGCGCTTCTCGTCCGCCAGGGCTTTGAAAAAGGACAGCAGTTGGATGAACGCAGGCTGTGGGTCGTTTATTTTGAACTCCTTCAATCTAATTCGATAATTGTAAAATTAATTTTACAGTAATCGGAACATTTGTCAAGGAGTCAAAATGGAGGGCGGCCTACACCCAGCCGCGCTGCTGGTAGAGCGCAAACCCGCTTTGCAGCACGGTGCGGATCTGCTCGCGCAGCTCGGGGGTGAGTGTCTTAATATGAAAACAGGATTTGCCCTTGAGATGCCGGAGCAGTTCGGGCGGGAAGAAGGTCTGCATCTCGGTTTCAACGTACACGGGCATGAAATAAAAGCCCACGTAACTTTTTTGGATGATCAGCCCGGCAAAATAGACCTCTTTGCGTTTGCGCCCCTCAATCACCAGGTCTTTCTGTGACCACAGGTCAAAGCTGTGCTCCGTATCCATTTTGGGAATGAGCGGGGGGGCATAGGCCTGCAGCAGGCTTTTCAATTCGCTGAATATCGCGGGTAAGTCCGTCATGGGAAGCCTCCGGAGGGAAATTGGAGTGAAGCAGTCTGATATGCTCTGATTATGCCATCTCTGGCGGCGGTTTTCAAGCTGGGGCGCGTAAAACATTCTGCTTTTGCACGTCCTCTTTTATAATTCAGATGTGCGCAGGGCCGCAGGGGGAAACCGGCCGAGTCGGCGTTTGGGAGTAGAGGGATGGCAGCACAGAAGGAAATCATTATCATCGGTGGGGGCATCGCCGGTCTGGCGGCGGGCTGTTACGCGCAGATGAACGGCTACCGTTCGCAGATCTTTGAGCTGCACACGCTGCCGGGGGGGCTGTGCACGGCCTGGGAGCGCAAGCAGTACGTGTTTGACGGCTGCATTCACTATTTATTCGGCAGCGGCCCCGGCCAGCCCTTTCACCGCGTGTGGCAGGAGCTGGGCGCGCTGGAGGGGCGGAGGGTGATTGACCACGAGGAGCTGCTGCGTGTGCGCGCGGCGGATGGGCGCACCCTGGTGGCTTACGCTGACCCCGACCGGCTGGAAGAACATATGCAGGCCCTAAGCCCGGCGGACGGGCGACTGATCCACGCCTTCACGGATGCGGTGCGTACCTTTCGAAAATTTGACATGTCTCTTCTGCAGCAGGAACCGCGCGAGAGCTGGGGGCCGAACGAGTGGCGCGCGTTGGGGATGAAGATGCTGCCCTTTGTGCCGCCTATGCTGCGCTTTGGCATGCATTCCGCCGAGGAATTCGCCGCGCGCTTTAAGGACCCTTTTCTGCGGCAGGCCGCGGCACAGATGTTCTCCTGGCCGGAAATCCCCATGACGGCCGGGCTGTCTTTGCTGGCGTGCATGGCCAACGGCAACGCTGGTTTTCCGCAGGGGGCTTCCCTGGATTTCGCGCGGGCCATCGAGCGCCGCTACCTGGCCCTGGGCGGGCAGATCCATTACAACGCGGCCGTGGAAAAAATTCTGGTGGAAGAGGACGCCGCGGTGGGGGTGCGCCTGTATAACGACGAGGAGTACCGTGCCGATTACGTCATCTCCGCGGCGGACGGGCACAACACCCTGTTTGAGATGCTGGGCGGCCAATACCTGACCCGACAGCTGAAGAAATTTTACGACGGCAGCTTCCCGCTGCATTCGCAGATTCAGGTGTCTTTGGGCGTCAACCGCGATCTGAGCGGCGAGCCGCATTGGGCGGTGCATCTGCTGGATCAACCGGTGACCATCGCCGCCGAGGAGCGCAGCCTGTTGGGGATCAAGAATTACTGCTTCGACCCCAGCCTGGCGCCGGAGGGCAAATCGGTGGTGGTGGTGATGCTGCGCATCCATTACGGCTACTGGCAGCGCATTTACGGCCACCGCCTGTATGACAGCGAGCAGGATCAGGTGGCGGATCAGGTGATTGAGCAGTTGGAGCGTTTTTACCCAGGCATCGGCGGGCAGGTGGAGATGGTGGACGTGGCCACGCCGCTGAGCTATGAGCGCTACACGGGCAACTGGCAGGGGTCTTCCTGCGGCTGGCTGCTGACCAAGCGCACCATGCCGCTGATGATCCTGGGCATGCGCAAGACGCTGCCGGGGCTGAAGAACTTTTGGATGGCGGGGCAGTGGGTGGAGCCGGGGGGCAGCGTGCCGGTGGTGGCCATGTCGGGGCGGCTGGCGGTGCAGTCCATCTGCCGCCAGGACGGCAAGGCGTTTCAGACGCAGATTGTGGGAGAGGCATGAGCATGGAAGACATTCGTTCGCAGGAACTGCAACTGGGGTCGGCGCGCATTCACTATTACACCAGCGGGCAGGGCGAAGAGGCGGTGGTGCTGCTGCACGGCGGGGGCATGGATGAGGCCCTGCTCTCGTGGCGCTATACCTTGCCGTATCTCGGGCAGCATTTTGCCGTGACTGCGCCGGATTGGCCCGGCTACGGCCAGAGCGAGGTGGGTGAATCTGACCTGACTCTGGAGGGCAACGCTGCCTTCCTGCTGAACTTTCTGGATGCGCTGGGCATTGAACGCGCGCGCCTGGTGGGCATTTCCCTGGGGGGCGGCTCGGCGCTGCAATTCGCATTGGATCACCCCCAGCGGGTGAGCCAGTTGGTGCTGGTGGACAGTTACGGCTTTCAAAGCCGCGCGCCCTTTCACCGCCTGGCCTACCCCTTTATTCAGCAGGACCTGTGGGTGCGCTGGACCTACGCCTGGCTGGCGCGCAGCCGCGCGATGGTGCGCTGGACGCTGGGGTATATCCTGGCCAACCGCCAGGCGATCACGGATGAATTGGTGGAGGAGGTCTACGCCATCTGCCGCAAACCGGGGGTGTGGAAGAGCTTTTACGCTTTTCAAAAACACGAGATGCTGCCTCACGGGCTGCGTTCGGTGCTGATGGATCGCCTGGGCGAACTGGAGCTGCCGGTGACGATCCTGCACGGCGACCGCGATCAGGCCGTGCCCCTGGCAGATGCTCAGGCGGCGGCGCGGCGTCTGCGGGATGGGCAGCTGGTGATTTTGCCCAACAGCGGGCATTGGCCGCAGCGCGACCACCCCGAACGCTTCAACCGCGTGCTGCTGGCCTGTTTGCAGGGCCGGTATGCGGATGCGCGTGCGGCGGCGGAGGGCGGCGCATGAAGGCGCGCGGCGGTCTGCTGGGGCGGGTGCTGTTTTGGCTGGCGGCGGTCTTTTTAGCGTTGATCGTGCTGAGCGGGCTGTCTTCAGCGCGGCAGATGCTGCGGCGCGGGCTGGAACTGCGCCAGCAGCCCACCGGTCGCGACGCGGTGAGCGAATGGCAGGGGCGGCTGGCAGAATTGAAGCACGATTTGCCCGCTGAGGGGCAAGTGGGTTACGTCTCGGAGCGGGACGTGCCGGGGATGGAATTTGGGGCGGTGGATCAGGATGAGGAATTTGCCATGACCCAATACGCCCTGGCCCCGCTGGTGGTGGTGCAGGGCACGGATGCGCAGTGGATCGTGGGTAATTTTGCGGAGCCGCAGACGGATGAATTTTTTGAGTCTCATTTCCCGGTGCGGGTGCATGCCGAGTACGGCATGGGCATTTACCTGTTTGAGCGGGTGCAGCCGTGACTGCGGCCAGCCTGCTGACTCTGCTGCCGGCCTTTGCGCTGGGCTGGGGGCTGACGGCCTGGCTTTGGCCGCGCCCCGCCCAGGCGGCGGAGCTGCTCTTTCAGCTGATTGTGGGAGCGGGCCTGGGGATGGGGGTGCGCACCTGCCTGGCCTTCTTCTCGCTGCTGCTGTTCGGCGCGCATTTCGGCGGCCTGCTGTGGGTGGAGCTGCTGTTGGCGGCGGGTCTGTGGGGGTTGGCGCTGCGCGCCGGGCGGGCCGTGCCGCGCCCCGCGGGGGGCTTTTGGCCGCGGCCCAGCGCCTGGGGTTGGGGGTTGCTGGGGGTGCTGGCGGTGTGCGCCGCGGCGGCGGCCTTTAGCTACCTGGAAACGGTGCAGCACACGCCCCACGGCACGTTTGACGCCTATGCCATCTGGAATTTGCGTGCGCGGCATCTGCTCAGCGCGGCGGATTGGCGGGCGGCTTTTTCACCCGCGCTGAATTGGAAGGCTCACGCCGATTACCCCTTGTTGATCCCCTTGAGCGCAGCCGTCAGTTGGAACTGGCTGGGGCAGCAGACCGTGCGCACGCCGATGCTCCTGGCGGGCTTGTGGACCTGGGGCACGCTGGGGCTGCTCTTCAGCGCCTTGTGGGGGCAGCGCGGGGCGGCGGCGGCCAGCCTGGGGGCGCTGGTGGTGGTCAGCTCTCCGCTGCTGATCTGGGTGGGCAGCAACCAGACGGCTGACATGGCCGTGGCCTTCTTTGTGCTGGCGGCCATGGCCCTGGCCTGGCTGGCTTCAACGCGGGGCTATCCCGCGGGCATGCTGGCGTTGGCGGGGCTGTGCGCGGCACTGGCGGCCTGGGCGAAAAACGAGGGCATCGTCTTTGGGCTGGGCACGCTGATGCTGGGCGCGGCGGTGAGCCTGCGCACGCGCCATCCGCGTTGGCTGGGGTGGCTGGCGGCAGGGGCGGCACTGCCCGCGTTGGCCCTGATCCTATTTAAAGGCTTTGTCGCGCCGCCAGGGGATTTGTTTGCGCAGGGGATAGGCGACATCCTGGCCAAGCTGGCGGATCCGGCGCGCTATGGGGCGGTGTGGCGCGGGTTGGTGGAGACCCTGCCGATGGTGGGGGCCTGGCATGTGCTGCTGGTGTACACCGCGCTGACGTGGAAACGGCTGCGGGGATCCGAGGCCCTGGCGGGCTGGGCGGGGCTGGCGGTTTGGGGGGCTGCCGCGGCGGCGGCGCTGATGATCTACGTGATCACGCCTCATCCGCAGGTCTGGCATCTGAAATATTCGCTGGACCGCGTGCTGTTCCAACTGTTTCCAGCGGCGGTGCTGTGGATGGGGCTGGCGGCTCGCCCGCCGGAGGAATGGAAGCTGATTTCCAAAGGCTGATATAATGGGGGCTGCCCGAAAAACGAAAAAACCTGAGCCGCACCGCTGAACCGGACGGCGCAGAGGGAGGTCGGTTTGTTCAAGCGCGTTTCGATCAAAATCGAGTGGGTCATCTTTATTCTGGTGGTGGGGCTGCATTTATACGCGGTGTTTGCGCCGCCCAACAGTTTGATGAACTGGTTCACGTCCGACGACGGTTTTTATTATTTTAAGACTGCGCAAAACATTGCCGAGGGCCGCGGGGTCAGCTTTGACGGTCTGGGCCTGACCAACGGCTTTCACCCGCTGTGGATGGTGGTGCTGGTTCCCATCTTTGCCCTGGCACGCCTGGATTTGATCCTGCCGCTGCGCATTGTGCTACTGCTGATGACAGTGTTAAACGCGGGCAGCGCGGTTTTGCTGTACCGCATCGTGCGGCGTGCCGTCAGCCCGGCGGTGGGCGTGGCAGCGGCGTTTTTTTGGGCGTTTTTCCCCGATATTCACAAAGTGACCAACATGCTGGGGATGGAATCCGGCCTGTACGCCTTTTTCCTCCTGCTTTTGCTGGCGCAGGTGCAAAGCCTGGAGCTGCGGCGGGCGGCGGGCGAGCCAGACAGCCCCCAGACTCTGCTGAAACTGGGCATCACCGCGGCTTTGCTGCTGCTGAGCCGTCTGGACAACATCTTCCTGGTGGCGGTGATGGGGCTGTGGGTCATGTTCCGCTCCCCGGTGCTGCGCTACCTGCTGCTGGGGGATCTGGTGCTGACCCTGGTTTCGGTGTTTGCCAGCTACCTGCTGCGCCTGGGGATTGGCCTGTACTTCTTCTACTCTGATTACGCCGTGTGGATGGCGGTGGTGTCGCTGGTGATGCGCTTCTCGGTGTACCTGTTCTTTGGGCTGTACGGAACGCGCATTTTGATTCCAAACCGGCGCTCGCTGTGGCGCATCGCCGTGGCAGCCAGCGCGGCCTCGGCCCTGGTGGGGCTGGTGATGATCGTTTTGACCACGGCCGGCGCGGTGACGCGCTTCCCGCGCGCGGTGCTGGTGGTGGATTGGGCCTTGGGGATGGCGTTGACCTTTGCCCTGCGCTACGGCGTGGGCTGGGTGCTGCGCCGCCGTGGGGTGGATTTGGAAGAGAGCGCGCCGGAGACTGACCCGCGGCTGCATTGGAAGCCTTGGCTGCAGGCCGGGCTGCGTTATTACGGCCCGCTGGCAGTGACGCTGGCGGTGTACCTGGCGGTGAACGTGCTCTACGCGGGCACGCCCATGCCGGTCAGCGGGCAGATCAAACGCTGGTGGGGCACGATTTACACCGTATACGGCTACCCGGAAAAAGACCTGCCGGGGCTGATGGGCATGAACCCCGATCCCGACCGCGGGCCGTGGTGGGAGGTGCGTGCGGTTCCCAAACGGCTGGGCAACGCTGCCGCCGAAGCCCTGGGCTTTGAGGGCGACGGAACCCGCGCCATCCGCGCGCGCAAGCTGGCGGCCTGGGGGGTGGGGCTGGGGCTGGCGGCGCTGGCCGCGGGTCTGCTGTGGGCCAACCGGCGTTGGGCCGGGCGGGCCGCGGGGCAGATGCTGCTGCTGCCGCTGCTGGGGGGCAGTTTGATCAAGCTTTCCAATTACAAGTTCACCACCTATGTGGAGACCCTCAGTTGGTACTGGGTGGCCGAGATGGCCTTTAAGACCCTGCTGGCGGCGCTGCTCTTGGGCTGCGTGTATGAATTGCTCCAGCGGGTGCGCGTGCCGCGGACGGTGAACTGGGGTGTCAGTGTGGTGATCGCCGCGGTGGTGACGGGCGTTTTCATGGCGCAGATGGCCGAGATCACCCCCTGGAAGGTGAAAAAAGGCCAGGAAGAGCTGTATCTGGCGGGGGTCAAGGGGGTGATGGAGATGACCGAGCCGGGGGCGGTGGTCGGCTCGACGGGTGGCGGCGTGACGGCCTATTTCATTCAGGACCGCACGGTGGTCAACCTGGACGGGCTGATTTCCAGCTATAGTTATTTCCAGCGGCTGAAAGCGGGCACGGCCACGGAATATCTGGATGAGATCGGAATGGATTATGTGTATGCGGGTGAATACATTCTGGTGTATTCTCAGCCGTACACCGACATGTTTGCGGGACGATTGGATTATGTAGGAGATGCCTATGGGTCGGCGCTGTATCGATACCTTCCGGCGAAGTAAAGGGCGCTGAATCCGGCAAAGTGATCTAATGCAAAAAAAGGTTGTCCTCGGCGCAGCCCTGGTGGCTGTTCTGGCTGCGCTGGCCTGTTTTGCGTATTTGAGCACGTTTACGCGGATGCACGCGGATGATTACTGCATCGCGGCAGACGTGACTCATCTGGACCCCGCCGCCTATTTTCTCAAGTGGTACACTCATTGGACGGGAAGGTTTTCCTATATCATCTTCACGGGCCTGCTGACGGCCCTGGGAGCGGGTTTTGCCGCCTGGCTGCCCACGCTGACCCTGGGGGTGTGGCTGGTGGGGCTGAGCTGGGCGCTGGCGCCGCTGGCGCGCTGGGTGAAGTGGGATCACCCGCGCCTGTGCGCCTGGATCGCGGCGGGTCTGATTTTGCTGGTGCTGTATGCCGCCACACCGAATCTGTTTCAATCCGCATTTTGGGAAATCGGCCTGATCAACTACAGCTTCCCATTGGTGGGCTTCACCTGGGCCGGGGGGGTGCTGGTGCGGCTTGGGTTGGGGCAGATACAACCCAAACCTGCCGCGGCCTGGGTGGGCGGCCTGAGCCTGCTGTCGGGCGGCTTCACTGAAGCCTTTTCGAGCGTACAGGTGGCTTTTTACGTGCTTTTGCTGGTGGGGGCGGCGGTGTGGGGCAGGGGTAGGGCGCGGAGGGCTTTGCTTTCGGCAGCCTGGGCGGGGCTGCTGGGCGGCGGGCTGGCCCTGGGGATTATTCTGGCTTCGCCTGGCAACGCGGTGCGTAGGGGTGCGCTGCCTGAACCGCCGGGTCTGATCCGTCTGGTGACGTTTTCCATCCGCAACGCAGCTTATATTATGGGTAAATATTTCTTGTGGACGCCGGGCTGGGCGGCGCTTTCGGTGGGTGTTCCGCTGGCGGCCGGCTGGGCTTTTGGCGCGGGCCATGCGCAAGGAGCGCGCGGGGGGAGGCTTTCCTGGCGGCTGCCGTGGGTGCAGGCGGCCGGGGTGATGCTGACGGCGGCTTTTGGGCTGATGGTGGCGGCCTGCGCCCCGGTGGTGTATTCGCTGAACGCCTATCCGGATGACCGTGTGATCTTTTTGCCGCTGTTCTTTTGGATTGCGGCGTTGACGGCCAGCAGTGCGTGGGTGGGGAACAGTTTGCGGCAGATGAGATTTTTATCCAGATGGAGTGTGCACCCGCACAGCGCACAGGCCGCGGCAGGGCTGGCTTTGGCCGGGCTGATGCTGGCGGCGGGGGTAACGGCTTGGCGCACCGCGCAGGCTGCCCCGGAATACCGCCAGTATGCCCAGGATTGGGATCGGCGAGATGCGGAACTGCGGGCTTTGAGCCAAAGCGGGGTGGAGGAAATCACCGTTGTTGGGCTGCCCAGCCGCTTTGGGGTGGCTGATTTGCAGGAATCGCCCGACCATTGGGTCAACCGCTGTATGGCGGAGTATTACCGCATCCCCCGACTGCGCGGCCGCTGAGCCAGGCTGGAGATAAAAAATGCCCCCACGGCGCTTTTGATCAAGCCGTGGGGGTTTTGGTTTCAAGCGGCGCGTTCCAACAGCTCGGCGAAGAAGGCTTCGACCTCCTTCAGCGAGAGCTTCAGGGTGGCATCACCGGTGACGAACTCCCATAAATGCCAATCGGGCAGGGTGGTGTCGCCCAGGGCGTAGAAAGAGAAGATGCCCTTTTCAATGGCGATCTGGTAGGCGGCGTCTTCCAGCTTTTGGCGGTCGCCGCGCAGGGCCAGATGCATCATGTTGGTGTGCGGCGGGCGCGGGATGCTGCTGATCTTGTCAAACTGGGTCAGCAGATGGGCGATTTCCAGATTGCGCTGGACGTAATCGGGGATGCGGGGCAGGCGCGTGCGCAGACCCAGGCGGGCGGAGAGCAGGGCGGGGAACTGGTGGATGATCTGCCCGCCGTGGCGGTGCATCCACAGGCGGGCCTGCCGAATGAAGGCTGCGTCCCCCAACAGCATGGCCCCGCTGATGCCGCCCAGGGTTTTGTAGAAGGAAACATACACGCTGTCGAACATGGAACAGATTTCGGCGTAGGGGCGCTGATAAAAGGGCTGCGCTTCCCACAGGCGCGCTCCATCCATATGCACGGCTGCGCCGCGGGCGCGCGCCCAGGCCACCTGGGCATTGAGGTCGTCCCACAGGGGCAGTTGGCTGCCCAAATTGCGCTGGGGCAGCTCCAGCAGCAGGGCGGTGATGGGGTCGGCCACTTTTTCCAAATCTGCCAGGGTGAGCAGATTATGGTAAGAGCCTACCAGAACGCTGTTGAGATGGTGAAGGTGCTGGTAAGCCTTGTCTTCGTGATTTTCCAGGTGGCAGCGCGGGTGAAAGGCCACCGTGGAGCCGCGGCGCTGGTCGGCGTGGATGCGCAGGGCGATCTGCTGGGCCATGGTTCCGCTGGGCATGAACACGGCGGCTTCCTTGCCGAGCAAATCGGCGACTTCTTTTTCAAAGTCGGCAATCATCGTGCCTGCGCAGTAAACGTCCATGCGCTCGTCTTCGCCGGTGGCAGCCAGAATCTCAGTCAGAGACTGGCGTGCGGTGAGCGGGCCGTGGTGGGTCAGAAAGTGGGCGCATTGTTTTTGCAGGTCGCCAAATTCTAGTTTTTGCATAGGTCCTCGATCGAGAATTCAGGAGATTTGGGACAGGCGCAGCCACTCGTGCAGGCTGGCGCGGTGTAAAGCGCGTTCAAAGAATCCGCCCTTGGAGCTGAGGCCGTCGTATCCCTTTTCGGCCAGGGCTTCCATCAGCGGCAGCATTTGCTGGGCGTAGTGGCGCATGCAGGCTTCGGGGTGGATGCCGGGCCAGGAGTAGCAGGTGGCTGTGACGCGGCGGTGTTGGGTGTCAACCGACTCGGGGATGGTTTTCATCCAGTCTGCATCCTGGGGATCAAAGATGTATTTGTTCAGGCTGCCCATTGGGATGCCTTCGACGCCGCGAACCACCGGCGGGTCGGTGCTGAGGGTGTAGGGGTCCACCGAGAGGTCGACCACCACAGCGTGTTCCGGCAGCCAGGCGATCCACGGATTGGGGACGATGGGTTTGGAGGGGTCGCGGCGTTGAGCGGCGTCGACCAGCATGTCCACCCCCGAAAACATCTGGCGCATTTGCTCTGGATTTTGGCTGATGTTGCGGCCGACACACAAGGCCACTGTACCCGGACCGCCCTGGGCGATGTGATCGTTGTTTCGCTCGATGTTGCCCAGCTTGGTGGCGGCATCTACAGCGTGTTTGCCCACCATGCCGCTGCCCAGAATGAGCACTTTCCAGGGATCATCGCGCAGCAGCCCCGGCCAACGGCGTTCCAGGGCGTCAAAGCCGGCCTCCAGACCGTTCCAGGCAACGGCCTTCATGTTTTCCATCAGGCGGATGTTATTGTCATCCACGATGCTGTCCATCGAGATGGCTTTGATGCCCTTTTGGGTGAGCAGCTCTACCCGTTTGGGGCGCGTGGGGTAGTGCAGCATGGAGATCAGGCAGGTTCCAGCGGGGATGAGGTCAAATTCCGCATCGGAGGGGGAGCGCAGCACCATGACGTAGGCCTGGGCGTGGGCCTGCTCCCGTGAGCAGCTTTTGACCAGGGGATTGCCCTGCTTATAATCGTCAAAGGAGTACCCGGAGCGGGAGCCGTAACCTTCTTCGATGTAGATTTCAAAACCGAGCTGGGTGAGGTCCTGGATAAAATCAGGCAGGAAAACCCGCCTTTCGCCGGATTCTTTTCGCATCCGAGGGAAACCGAGTTTTTTGAGCTTTTGCATGGGGAAAATCTCCTTTTGAGCGGCGCGCGGTGATGAGGAGTTCAGCCTGGGGTGCAGCGCCGGAAGGCTGAACGAGCAGCGGTGGTTACATCCTAAAATCGGAAAAACAGGCAGATTTCAGGCGGTGAAATGATTATGCCTGAAGAGTCCAAAATGTGCAATTCAAAGGCCCGCGAAAGACAGGGGAATGCCGGTTTGGTTGTTAATCTAATCCGGTAAGGGTGGTCAAATCAAAGCCTAAATTGAAAGCGACCCCCATATATGGCGGTGTTCTAAAAACTGTTCCCCGTATTTGTAGGAGACCTTAAATATACGTATAGTCGAATTATACCATTGAATCCCCGGCCGTCCCTTAAGATTAGCAGGCTCTTAAAGATTCGCTTTTTTTTAGGCAGGCGTAGGGTATTCAACTTGTTGGATCGGCTGGTTTCTGCTAGAATGCATGTATCGAGCAACGCCGCAGTGCAACGCTCGCAGCCCTTCGCCCGGAAACTCGGGTAACTCTAAACCAATCGATTACACTTCTGTCCCACCGCGTATGCTGTGGGGCTTATCTGACTGTGTTGCTTGGGGCGGGAGGGCGAGAAATTTTTTGGGAGGTCGCTGTATGAACGCACAACAAGCCTGGCAGGCCACCTTGGGGCAGCTTCAAATGGACATGTCCAAAGCTGCTTTTGAGACGTGGGTGCGCAACGCAGAGTTGGTGACGCACGATGGTGAGACGTTTAAGATCGGTGTGACCAACGCCTACGCACGGGACTGGCTGGAAAGCCGCCTGTCCAGCACGGTTGCGCGTCATCTGACGGGCATGATGAGCCGCCCCCAAAAGGTGGAGTTTGTCGTCTGGCATAAGGAGTACGAAGGAGAAGGCGAGAGCGAGGGCGTGGAAGAAGCGGCGGAAGAAGAGCCAGCCCCGGCACCCAACCCGACGATCAACAGCCGCTACACCTTTGACACCTATGTGGTGGGGGCCAACAACCGCCTGGCGCACGCGGCCTGCATGGCTGTGGCCGAGAACCCGGCGCGGGCCTACAATCCCCTGTTCCTGTATGGGGGGGTGGGGCTGGGCAAAACCCACCTGCTGCACGCCATCGGCAACCAGGCGCACCGTCAGGGCTTGCAGGTGCTGTACGTCTCCTCAGAAGAATTTACCAACGATCTGATCAATTCCATCCAGAAGCGCAACACGGCAGCTTTTCGCGACCGCTACCGCCGTATTGATGTGCTGCTGATTGACGACATCCAGTTCATCGCCGGGAAGGAATCGACGCAGGAAGAATTCTTCCACACGTTTAACACCCTGCACGGGCAGGATAAACAGGTGGTGATTTCCTCTGACCGTCCGCCCAAAGCGATGGTGACCCTGGAAGAACGGCTGCGCTCGCGCTTTGAATGGGGGCTGACGGTGGATATTCAACCGGCTGACCTGGAAACGCGCATCGCCATTCTGCGCTCGAAGGCGGAACGCGCCTCCCGGCAGGTTCCCCAGGAGATTTTGGAGCTGATTGCCCGGCAGATTCAGTCCAATATCCGCGAGTTGGAAGGCGCCCTAACGCGCGTGCTGGCCTACTCCGATTTGAGCGGCCAGCCGGTGACCCAGGGCCTGGTGAATTCGGCCCTGGCCGACCTGATCCCCCAGCACAGCAGCCTGGGCGTAGACGCGGTGGTGACGGCGGTGTCCTCGGTGTTTGGCGTGCCCAGCGACCGCCTGTTTGGGCGCGACCGCACGCGCGAGGTGGCTCTGCCGCGGCAGGTGGCCATGTACCTGATGCGCGAAGACGCGAACATCTCTCTGCCGCAGATCGGCGAAGCCCTGGGCGGACGCGATCACACCACGGTGATGTATGCCTGCGACAAGGTGGCGGATTTGATGCAGCGCGATGACCGCCTGCGGCGGCAGGTTTTGCAGGTGCGCGACCAACTGTATGGACAGGCAAGGGCGGCGGCGTAGGGGTGGCCCAGTCCCTGAAAGAGCGCGAAAGCGCTCTTTTTCTTTGCGCATGCGGGCCGTGCATTCATGGTAGAATCTTAAGGAATGGACCTTTTTGATCACGCCTTAAACCAGCAGCTTGAGTCGCAGTCACCCCTGGCTGCGCGTATGCGTCCGCGCACGCTGGACGAATTTGTGGGCCAGGAGCACATCATTGGCCCTGGCAAACTGCTGCGGCGGGCGATTGAGGCCGACCGGCTGTTTTCCTCCTGCATCTTCTTTGGCCCGCCGGGAACCGGCAAAACCACCCTGGCGCGTTTAATCGCGGAACGCTCCAGCGCCCGCTTTGAATCCATCTCGGCGGTGTTGGCGGGGGTGGCCGAACTGCGGCGGGTGATTCAAGAGGCGCAGGAACAGCGCCGCCTGTACCGCAAGCGCACCCTGCTGTTTGTGGACGAGGTGCACCGTTGGAACAAGGCCCAGCAAGACGCCCTGCTGCCGCATGTGGAAAGCGGTTTGGTGACGCTGATTGGGGCCACGACCGAAAACCCCTATTTTGAAGTCATTCGCGCTCTGGTTTCGCGCTCGCGGATTTTTGAGCTGCGGCCGATGACCGAGGCGCATTTGGGCATCATCCTGGATCGGGCGCTGAACGACCGCGAGCGCGGCTACGGCGGGCGGCTGATTGTGTTGGATGAGGATGCGCGCGCCCATCTGCTGGATTTGGCCACGGGGGATGCGCGCAACCTGCTCAATGCGCTGGAGCTGGCGGTGGAGACGACCGCGCCGGAGCCGGACGGCAGCATTCACATCACCCTATCCGTGGCGGAAGAATCCATCCAGCGCCGTTCGGTGCAGTACGACAAGAACGGCGATATGCACTACGACATCATCTCGGCCTTCATTAAATCGGTGCGCGGTTCGGACCCTGACGCGGCCCTGTACTGGCTGGCGAAGATGCTGGCGGCGGGTGAGGATCCGCGCTTCATTCTACGGCGGCTGATCGTTTTGGCCAGCGAGGATATCGGCCTGGCAGACCCGCACGCCATGCAGGTGGCGGCTTCGGCGGCCTATGCCTACGATTACATCGGCCTGCCGGAAGGGGTGTATCCCATCGCCGAGGCCACGCTGTACCTGGCGACCGCGCCGAAATCCAATTCGGCGGGGGCCTATTGGCGCGCGCTGGAGGCCGTCACGGGCGAGCCGCCCGGGCCGGTGCCGACGCATTTGATGGACTCCAGCCGCGATTCGCGCGGTTTGGGGCACGGCCAGGGTTATTTGTACCCCCACGACTTCCCCGGGCATTTCACCGCCCAGCAGTATTTGCCGGTACACATGGTGGGACGCACTTTTTACAAGCCGTCGGATCAGGGCTATGAGCGCGAGATCCTGGCGCGGCTGGAACGCTGGCGCGAAGAGCAACAGCGCGGCCTGAGCCAGGGCCCGCAGCCCGGCGGCGAAGAGGAATGAGAGCATGACGCTGATCCTGCTGATCCGCCACGGTGAGAACGATTATGTGGGTAAGCGCCTGGCTGGGCGCACCCCGGGGGTGCATTTAAACGCCCGCGGGCGGCAGCAGGCTGAGGAAGTGGCCCACACGCTGTCAGAAGCCCCCCTGCGGGCGGTGTACGCCAGCCCTTTGGAACGGGCGCTGGAAACCGCTCAGCCCCTGGCGGCGGCGCATGGGCTGACGGTGAGCGTGGAGCCTGGGCTGATGGAGGTGGATTTTGGCCGCTGGCAGGGCAAAACCATGCGTCAGATGCGGCGCATGAAGCTGTGGCCGGTGGTGCAGAACGCGCCTTCGCAGGTGACCTTTCCGGGGGGCGAGTCGTTTCGGGCGGCGCAGGAACGCGTGGCAGCCTGTTTGCAGCAGCTGAGCGATTGCCACGCGGAAAACGAGGTGATCGCCTGTGTGTCGCACAGCGATTCCATCCGCCTGGCACTGGCGCATTTCTTGGGGATGCCGCTGGACAATTTTCAGCGTTTGATGGTGAACACAGCCTCGATCAATGGGGTGTATATAAGGAAAGAAGGCTGGCCTTCGTGCGTGATGCTGAACTGGACGGCGGGCTTTCATTGGCCTAAGGACTGAACGCGCGGCTTGTTTCTCGCTTTGGTTTGACATTCCAGCGGGCCGCGGCTAAAATCAAAGCAGCGGGACTGCGCATATTCTAATTTTAGGAGCCGAACCATTGGGCAAGTGGTCAGGGAAAACGGTAATTGGGTTAACGGGCAATATTGGCACCGGCAAGAGCGTGGTGCGTAAGATGCTCGAACACCTGGGCGCGTACGGCATTGACGCGGATCAGTTATCGCACCGCGCCATGACCAAAGGCGCCCCCGGCTATAAACCTGTGGTGGAGATGTTCGGGCGCTGGGTGGTGGCCGCGGACGGGCAGATTGACCGCGCGCGCCTGGGGAAGATCGTGTTCAGCGATCCGGCAGCCCTGGCCGAGCTGGAAAAAATCATTCACCCGCTGGTCAGCCAGGCGGTGGATATGTTGGTGCAGCGCACTTCGCAGCCGGTGATCGTGATTGAGGCGATCAAGCTGCTGGAATCGGATCTGCGCGCGGCCTGCGACAGTGTGTGGGTGACGGCGGCACCGCCGGAGGTGCAGCTGAGGCGGCTGATGCAGGCGCGCGGCATGAGCGAGGCCGAGGCGCGCCAGCGCATCACCGCGCAGCCGCCCCAGGCGCAAAAGACAGCCGCGGCCCAGGTGGTGATTCAAAATGCGGGCACGTTCACCGAAACGTGGAAGCAGGTGAGCGCGGCGTATCAAAAGATCTCCCCTGAGGCGGTGGAGGCGGCCCCGGCGGCCAGCCGCCAGACGGCGGGCGAGCTGCGCGTGGTGCGGGGCAAACCGCGCCATTCGGCGGAAATTGCCGAGCTGTTTAACCGCCTGCGCATGCCCTCGCGGCGGATGAACAGCGATGACATTATGGCCGCCTTTGGCGAAAAGGCCTTTTTGCTGCTGCAAGGCGATGGGGGGCTGGTGGGCGTGATCGGCTGGCAGGTGGAAAACCTGGTGGCGCGCGCCACCGACGTGGTGGTGGACCCCAAGCTGCCCCCGCAGCGGGCCTTAAAAGTGATGCTGGAAGATATGGAGCGCGCCTCTGGCGACCTGTTGGCCGAGGCGGCCCTGGTGTTTGTGGGCAGCGACCTGGCGA
The DNA here is from genome assembly GCF_001306035.1 of Levilinea saccharolytica. Taxonomy (GTDB): domain Bacteria; phylum Chloroflexota; class Anaerolineae; order Anaerolineales; family Anaerolineaceae; genus Levilinea; species Levilinea saccharolytica. Next base: position 34,665 of record NZ_LGCM01000039.1, on the reverse strand, counting down.
ACCTGGATTCGGTGTGGAAAGAACTGGGTTACACGCGCAAAGCGCCGGAAGAACTGACCGTTTTGGCCTGGAAAGAAGCCGCCCTGGAATCGATGCCCAAAGGCGCCGCCCTGTTTTTTAAGCAGCTGCGTGTGGACCGCATTATGCGGCCTGTGTAAAAAGGTAACAAAGTGCCCGACCTCGTAAACCAACTTTTATTCTTATTTCAGCGTCTGGACTGGTTGAGTCTGCTGGATATTGTATTGGTTGGTTTGGTCATCTTTGCCGTGCTGGTGATGGTGCGCGACACCCAGGCTATGACCCTGCTGCGCGGGGTCATCTTGGTGGTGATTGGGCTGAGCCTGCTCACCAGCCTGGTCAACTTGCGGGCTTTCTCGTGGCTGATCCGCAACACCGTGCCCGCCCTGCTGTTCGCCATTCCGGTGATTTTTGCGCCGGAGATCCGGCGGGCGCTGGAGCGGCTGGGGCGGGCAGGTTCGGGAACCATGCTGATTCGCCAGGACCGCAATTCGGTTTTGGCCATGCAAAAAACCATCCACGCCATTGTGACCGCGGCAGCGCGGCTTTCGGCGCGGCAGCACGGGGCTTTGATCATCTTGCAGCGGGCTGATAATTTGGATGATTATGTGCGCACGGGCGTGCGCCTGCACGCGGCGGTGACGCCGGAATTGCTGCTGCAAATTTTTTACCCCAATACCCCGCTGCACGACGGCGCGGTGATCGTGGCCAATAATCAAGTGGTGGCGGCGGCCTGCGTGATGCCGCTTTCGGCCAGCGGCATTTTGAACCGCTCCCCCGAACGGCAGATGGGTCTGCGCCACCGTGCTTCTTTGGGGATTTCAGAAGCCAGCGACGCGGTGGCGGTGGTGGTTTCGGAAGAGACCGGCTCCATCTCCATCGCCCACGGCGGGCGCATGATCCGGCGCTTGGACAGCGAACGCCTGGAAAATATTCTGTTGGCCTTCTACCGCCCCACGCAGCCCAATGCTGATAACTGGTTGAGCCGCCTGTGGCAGCGGATTAACCCCAACCAGGGCCTGGAGGAATGACCATGCTGGCGGCTTTGCGGCGCTCCTTTAAGTATGTGCCCACCCTGGTGCTGGCCATGATTCTGGCGGTGGCGGTGTGGATTCTGGCGGTGACTGAATCCGACCCCACCGAAGAGAAGATCTATCCGCGGGCTATCCCGTTGGAGATCATCGGGCAGGACCCGGCGCTGATGATGGTGACCAACCCGCCCCAGCAAGTGAGCCTGACCCTGAGCGCGCCGCGCTCCATTTGGGAGCGGATGACCAACGAGCAGGTTCCGGTGCGAGCGGTGGCTGACCTTTCAGGCCTGGGCAGCGGCACGCACACCCTTTCCATTCAAATTCAAATTGGCATCCGGCCGGTGGAGATCATCTCCTACACGCCGCGCACGTTTAACGTGACCCTGGAGCCGCTGGAAACGCGCTCTCTGCCCATCCGCTTGGTGCAGCGCGGCGAGCTTTCGGTGGGTTTTCAGGGTGAAACGCCCAACTTGAGCCAGGATATGGTGACGGTCAGCGGGCCGGAATCGCTGGTGAAGCGGGTGCAGGAAGTGCGCGCGGTGTTGGATTTAAACGGGGCCAAAGAGAGCATCAACCGCAGTGTGGCCTTGCAGGCGGTGGACGCCAGCGGGCAAACCGTGGAAGATGTCACCCTCAGCCCAGAACGGGTGACAATTGCGCTGACCATTACCCAACGCGGCGGCTACCGCAACGTGGTGGTGAAGGTGGTGGTGAATGGGCAGGTGACCAGCGGATACCGCGTGACCAACATCTCGGTGTTCCCACCGGCCGTGACGGTATTCTCCAGCGATCCCAAACTGGTGGACGCGCTGCCAGGGTATGTGGAAACCACCCCATTAGACCTGACCGGGGCCAGCGACGATTTAGACCTGTCTTTGCCGCTGAATTTGCCCGCGGGGGTTTCGGTGGTGGGTGAAAACCAGGTGGAAGTGCAGGTGGGCATCGCCGCCATTGAGGGCAGTTTGACCCTGGCGAACATGCCGGTGGAGGTGGTGGGGCTGTCCAATTCTCTTTCGGCGCTGGTTTCGCCGGATACGGTGGATGTAATTCTTTCGGGGCCGCTGCCGTTGTTGGATCAACTGCGGCGAGCGGATGTGCGCGTCTTCGTGGATTTGACCGGCGACGGTTTGGGCACCTTCCAACGCATCCCCAAGGTGGAGCTGCAAATTTCGAATTTGCGCGTGGAATCGCTGCTGCCCGCCACGCTGGAGGTGGTGATCACCACGCGCCAGCCCGGGCAGGTTCCCACCATCACCCGCACGCCCACCCCTGCCATCAGCGTCACGCTGACGCCCCAGCCTTAGGCGCAGGGTGCGTTTTTGGGCAAGCAGTGTTACAATAAGCGCCCGCGAACGGCGGAGCGTATGGAAGGTTGAGGGTTAACGATGAGAAAACCGGTTGTCGCCCTGGTTGGGCGCCCCAATGTTGGTAAAAGCACGTTGTTTAACCGCCTGGTGGGGGAACCCATGGCGATTGTGGACGACACCCCCGGAACCACGCGGGACCGTTTGTTTGGGGAAGCGGAATGGGTGGGGCGGGAATTTGACGTGATTGACACGGGCGGGATTGACCCGGCTTCGGGCCGCAGCGATCCGCTGTCGATTGGTTCGGCCGAATATGTGCGCCAGATCCGCGAACAGGCGGTGCTGGCGGTGCAGGAAGCGGACGCCGTGCTGTTTTTGGTGGACGCGCAGAGCGGGGTCACCCCGGCAGACCGGGAAGTGGCCGAGATTTTGCGGCGCAGTCAAAAGATGGTCAACGGCAATTTGACCCCGCCCATTTTCCTGGTGGTAAACAAAGCCGATTCTGCCAACCTGCGCATGCAGGCCGGTGAATTTTATGAATTGGGCATCGGCGACCCCTACACCATTTCGGCGGCGCACGGCACCGAGACCGGCGATTTGCTCGACGCCCTGGTGGCGGCTCTGCCCACCTTTGAAGAGGACGAAGATCCCGATTCGATCAAGATCGCCCTGGTGGGGAAGCCCAATGTGGGCAAATCCAGCCTGCTGAACCGCCTGGTGGGGGAGGAGCGCGCTATCGTCAGCCCCATCGCGGGAACCACGCGCGACGCGGTGGACACGAAGATTGATTACGAAGGTCTGCCCGTGACCTTGATTGACACGGCGGGCATCCGCCGCCGCGGGCATATTGAACCCGGGGTGGAAAAATACAGCGTGATCCGCTCCATGCGAGCGATTGAACGGGCGGACGTGTCTTTGCTGATGATTGACGCCACTACGGGCATCACCGCGCAAGACGCGCACATCGCCGGTTTTATTCAAGAAGCCTGGAAGAGCACGGTGGTGTTGGTGAACAAATGGGATCTGGTGGAAAAAGATAATTACACCATGAACCAATACACCGAGCGCATCCGGCAGGATCTGAAATTCATGCCGTATGTGCCCATTCTGTTCATCTCGGCCAAATCCGGCCAGCGCGTGGATCAGGTGCTGCCCCTGGCGGTGAAAGTGCAGGAGGAGCGCATCGCGCGTCTGTCCACCTCGCAGATCAACCGCATTTTGCAGGCGGCCCAGGATAACCACGCGGCCACCTCGCGTTCGGGGCGTTCACTGCACATTTATTACGGCACCCAGGTGCGCTCGGACCCGCCCACGTTCATGGTGTTTGTGAACGATCCTAAGCTGGCGCATTTCACTTATATCCGCTATCTGGAGAACCAGTTCCGCAAGGAATACGCCTTCACGGGAACGCCGATCCGCTTTGTGTTAAAAGCCCGCCGCTAAACGCTGGCACAGCATGGGTCAGGGCTGGATAAAAACGCGCATCACGCGCGTTTTTTCCTTTTTTGGACGGGCGCGGGTAGGGTTAAGAATTCGGTGAGAGTTGGACGCCTATCCTTGCCATGCCGGAGGGGCGGGCATATAATCGAAAGTGATTGCTTGTGCGGCTTGGAGGTATTTTGAATTGGTCTGATGTGAAGGTTCCACCCGAAAGCGAAAACCCGGCGGCAGCCGAGGAAAGCGCGCCCACCGTTCCGGCGGAGGCGCACGAGCCCAGTCTGCTGGCACGCACCGGCCAGTTCTTATTTGAGATCTTCCAAACCCTGCTGCTGGCGGTGGTTTTGTATTTGATGGTGGATTTTGTGGTGGCTCGCGTGCGCGTGGAAAATATCAGTATGCGGCCGACCCTGGTGCAGGGTGAGTTTTTGCTGGTGAATAAGCTGGCCTACCGTTGGGGCGAGGTGGGGCGCGGGGATATTGTGGTCTTTCATTACCCCCAGAACCCCGAAGAGGATTACATCAAGCGCGTCATCGGCCTCCCGGGGGACGACGTGGTAGTGCGGGATCATCAGGTGATCGTCAACGGGCAGGTTCTGCAGGAATCCTACATTGCTGCCAGCCCGGGTTACGAAGGCGAATGGCAGGTGCCGGAAGGGTCCTTATTTGTGCTGGGCGACAACCGCAATCAGTCTTCCGATTCGCATAGCTGGGGGTTTGTGCCCTTTGAGAATGTGCTGGGGCGGGCGATCTTCATCTACTGGCCGCTGGACCAGATGCGGGTTTTAAATGATGTAATTGTGGTCAACGCAGCGGCGCCGTGATGGTATAATGCAATCAGGCGGCGGCGCCCATTAGGATGCAGGGCGACAGCCCAAACCGCGGGTTTGGATGTGATCCGCTGCCGAGTGAAACGATTAATGGGAATATGAAAACAACGATTAACGAAGAAAACAGCGGATTGGCGAATCTTCAGGGCGTGACCATTGCCTGCACAGACTGTCAGACCGGGCAAATGCGGCGGCAGTATGTGACCTATTACACCTGGCTGGGGGATGAGCTGATCAGCGTGCCGGATTTTCCGGCCTGGGTGTGCGATGTGTGCGGGCGGCGCGAGTATGATCCCCATGCGCTGAACCAATTGACGCTGCTGCTCAGCCCGAACGCAGGCAAGCCCACGCCGCGCCCGCCGCGCAAGCCGATGCAGAAGCCCATGCGTAAGGGGCCGCGGCCCAGCCGTCAGGAATAATTGAAACCGCAAGCGAAAAACTGCGGCGCGCCGAAGGCGCGCCGTTTAGTTTTAAGCCTGTGGACTCAGGGGGAGAGCGGCTGCCAGACGGGCGAAAGATCGCGCCCAGGATGGTTGGTGAGGTTGGTGGGCAGCTGCCCCACGGCGGTCATCAGGTAGATTTCCGCGTTGCCGTCGCGCTCCGACTGAAAGGCAATATAGAGGGAATCCGGAGACCAGGTAGGGTCGGATTCGGCGGTTTGACCCTCGGTCAGATTGGTGACCTTGCCGCCGCGCTGGCGGTAATCGGCCACGTAGATGGCACGCTTTTTTCCATCTATGCGCGTGTAGGCAATTTGACTGCCGTCCGGCGAGACGGCGGGGTCTGCCACCTCACCCAGGCGGCCAAAGAAGTCGTTCTTGTCATACGGCTCAGGGGTCTTGAATTCCGTTTTGGCCTCGCGCATGAAGAGATAATTGTGATCGCGGGCGAAGATCACATACAGCAGCCATTGGCCGTCTGGATACCAGAAGGGAGCGTATTCCTGAAAATCCTCGCTGACGCGCACGCGGTTCCCGCCGCTGGGGTCCATGAAGTACACGGCGCGGATGCCTTCCACATAGCGGCCGGTGTTGGTGAAGGCGATGGTTTGGCCGTCGGGCGACCAGGCCGGGTAGGTGTCATCCCCTTTGAGGCGGGTGAGGTTGACGGGCGGGGCGCTGGGGTTGGCCAGGTCAATCAGGAAGATATCCAGGCCGTTTCCGGGGTCGCCGGGGGCCGAATAGAGAAGGCGCGTGCCGTCGGGAGACCACGCAGGGTGCAGCTTGTCGCCTGGGTCAAAGGTGACCTGGGTGAAATCGGTGGCGATGAACTTACCGGCGTTATCCAGCCAGGCCTTCATCGTCCAGATTTGCAGAGTCTGACCGTCGGCGCGGTCGGAGAGGAAGGCCACCAGGCGTTCGCTGCCCAGGGCGCGCGGGGCAGGGGTGGGGCTGGGCTCCGGCTGGGGTGTGTCGGACGGCAGGGGCAGGGGGGAAGGTTCCAGCGTGGGCACGGCGGTGTCGGCCAGGGCAGGGGTGGGCGCGGCGGCGGTGGGTTCGCTAGCAGCCGGAGCGGTGATCGTGACGGCGGGGAGCTGGGCCTGGGGGGTGCTTTTGGGGCGCAGCAGGAAATACCCGCCCACCACCAGCCCCACCAGGGCCAGCAGGCCGATGAGACCTCCGCCCAGGGCCAACCATCCCCAGGGGGTGCGGCGGCGGGGCTGCGGGGGGGCAGCCGCGGCGCGCGGGGCCATCTGCGTGGCGGCGCCGGGGGCAGCCGAAAGGGTGGGGGCGGCGGTGGGGCGCTGCGCGGCGGCCGCGGTGGGTTCCGATGGGGCTTGCAGGGCGGTGATGAAGGCGGCCACGGAGGGGAAGCGCTCTTCGGGACGGGGGGACATGGCCTGCTCGACGGCGCGCTGCACGCTGGCGGGGATGTTGGGGGTCAGCAGGTGCAGGGGGGTGAGCACGGCCTGGCCCAAAACGCGCTGCACGCCGTCCACAGGGCGTTTGCCGGTCAGCAGAGCGTAGAGGGTAGCGCCGAGGGCGTATTGATCGGAGAAGGGCCCCGTGCGCGCCCCGCCGTACTGTTCGGGCGGGGCAAAGCCGGGGGTGTAGCCCATCGCTCCGGCGGCGGTGGCCTGGGTGGAATCGGCGGCTTTGGCGATGCCAAAATCCACCAGGGTGACTTCACCTTCCAGGGTGAGCTTGAGGTTGGCGGGTTTGATGTCGCGGTGGATGACGGGGGGCTGCTGGCTGTGCAGGTAGGTGAGGGCGGAGCCGATCTGTTCGGCCCAGGCCAGCACCTTTTCCACCGGCTGGGGGCCTTCGCGCTCCAAAACCGTGTCCAGATCATCCCCGGCAATGTAATCCATCACCAGGAATTGACTGTTCTCGATGACAAAATAATCCATGACGCGCGGCAGGTTGGGGTGGCGCAGCGAGGCCAGTAGGCGGGCTTCTTGCAGGAACTGGCTGGTGCTGTCGTTGGAGGGGTTGCGGTTGGCTTTGACCGCCACCTGCACCTCCAGGGTGGCGTCGTAGGCCAGGTACACTGCGCCCATGCCGCCCGCGCCTAACTGGCGCTCGATACGGTAGCGGTCTCGCAAGATTTGGCCAGGCTGAAGATCCATGCGTGTTCCTCCGCGGGCAAAGGTTCGTTCCGGCTGTGCTGACTTAATTGTAGCGGATTTGCCGGGGGACTGTGAAAATTGGGGGGGCTGAAAGTGGGGGGCGAATTCGTTTTTTGTTGACCTTTATTGGAAAAATGCTACAATTTTATTGTCCCATTCTGATAGGAGGTGAACATGTCTCGTCTAAAGACCGCCCTGGGCGGGTATGCCGGGTATCAGGGCCGCGAAGGTCACCTGGCTTTCCTGCTGCACCGCGTGACCGGCCTGGGAACTGTGCTGTTTCTCACCATCCACATTGTGGATACCGCTCTGGTGTATTTTCGCCCTGAGCTGTACATGGACGCGGTGGCTTTGTACCGCTCCACCTTGTTTGGCATTGGCGAAGTCTTCCTGGTGTTCTGCGTGTTCTATCACGGCATCAACGGGCTGAGAATCGCGGCGTTTGACCTGTTCTTGAAAAAGAACTGGCAAATTCAGACCGCGCGCAGCTCGGTGCGGTGGACGCTGGGGCTGACCCTGCTGCTGTGGCTGCCGGCGACGGTGATCATGGTGCGCAATTTGCTGATCCATAACTTTGGGCTGTTTGGCGGCTAGGAGGCGGGCGATGAGCGCAGTGAACCTGGAGAAACGGCGGAGTTTTGATCAAATCGCCTGGAATGCCATGCGCTACAGCGGCGTTCTGCTGATTTTTTTGGCGTTTGGGCATGTGCTGCTGCAGGATGTGATTGTGGGGGTGCACCGCATTGACCTGGATTACGTGGCCATGCGTTGGGCCAATTGGGGTTGGCGCATGTACGACCTGTTCCTGCTGGCCTTTGCCTTTGCGCACGGCATGAATGGGGTGCGGCAGGTGCTTTCCGATTTTGTTCACCAGGAACGGCATATGCGGGCGGTGAACGTGGCCCTGTTGGTGGTGTGGCTGGTGGTCACGTTGATGGGGGCTGCCGCCATCTTTGGCGGCGTCCGGCCGGTGCAGTGAGGAGCCAGGTACGATGAGTCAAATTCACGATTTTGAAGTGATCATTGTCGGCGGCGGCGGCGCAGGCTTGATGGCGGCGCTGTACGCTTCGCGGCAGGCCAAGACGGCCGTTTTGACCAAGCTGTACCCCTCCCGTTCCCACACGGGCGCGGCGCAAGGCGGGATTGGGGCGGCCCTGGCCAATTTGGAAGAGGACCATCCCGATTGGCATACCTTTGACACGGTGAAGGGCAGCGATTATCTGGGGGATCAGGACGCGATTGAATTCATGTGTCAGGAAGCCGTGCAGGCCATTTACGACCTGGAGCACATGGGCCTGCCCTTCACGCGCACGCCGGAGGGACGGATTGCGCAGCGGCCTTTTGGCGGGCACACCAACAACCAGACTGGCAAGCCGGTGATGCGCGCCTGCTACGCGGCCGACCGCACCGGCCACATGATTTTGCAGACCCTTTACCAGCAGTGCATTAAGAACCAGATCCACTTCTACGACGAATATCAGGTGCTGGATGTTTTGATTGAGGACGGTCAGGCCAAGGGGGTGGCGGCGGTGGAGATGCTGACCGGCGAGCTGCATATATTCCGGGCCAAGGCGGTCATCCTGGCCACAGGCGGGCACGGGCGTATTTGGGAGGTGACCTCCAACGCCTATTCCTACACCGGCGACGGGGTGGGCATGCTGCTGCGGCGCGGGCTGCCAGCCCAAGACCTGGAATTTTATCAATTCCACCCCACCGGTATTTACAAGCTGGGTATTCTAATCACCGAGGCGGTGCGGGGCGAAGGCGGGGTATTGATTAACGACCTGGGCGAGCGCTTCATGGAGCGCTACGCCCCGCGGGTGAAGGATTTGGCCTCGCGGGATGTGGTCAGCCGGGCGATTGCGCTGGAGCTGAAAGAAGGGCGGGGGATCAACGGGCAGCGCTATATCTACATTGACGTGCGGCCGGAGACGGTGAACCACTACGCCGAGCTGGACGGACGGGTGCGGCCAGACGGCACGCCGTACCGCGTGACGGCGGAAGACATATTGGCCAAGATCCCGGATATTTCAGATTTCTGCAAGACCTACCTGGGGGTAGACCCAGTGCGCCAACCGATTCCCATTCAGCCCACGGCGCATTACGCTATGGGCGGTATCCCCACGGACATTCATGGGCACGTGCGCGTGGATGCGCAGGGGACGATTTTGCCGGGGCTGTTCGCGGCGGGCGAATGTGCCTGCGTTTCGGTGCATGGTGCCAACCGATTGGGGACCAATTCGCTGCTGGATCTGGTGGTGTTTGGCAAGCACGCCGGGCTGAGCGCGGCGGAATTTGCCGCCGGGACGGATTTGCCCGCGCTGGGAGAGGCGGCCGAGGGACCGACCCACCAGCGGTTAGCGGCACTGCGCAGCGGCAGCGGCAAGGAGCAGGCGGCGGATTTGGCACAGCAGATGCGCGCGGTGATGTTTGACGAGGTGGGCGTCTTCCGCACGGGAGCGGGGTTGGCCGCGGCGGTGGAAAAGATGCGCGAACTGCGCGAACGCTACCGCGAGGTGCGCGTGCGGGATCAGGGTAAGGTGTTTAACATGGATCTGCTGAATACCTGGGAATTGGGGAACCTGCTGGATGTGGCTTTGGCCACGGCGGCGGCGCAGGCGCGCACCGAAAGCCGCGGCGCCCATGCCCGCGAAGATTACCCGCAGCGCGATGATGTCAATTGGCTGCGCCACAGCCTGGCCTGGCTGGACACGGATGGACAGGTGCGGCTGGAATATAAGCCGGTGACGATCACCCGCTTCCCACCCAAAGAACGCACGTATTAGCCGAAGGAGAGCGGAGATGCAAGTTCACTTAAAAGTCTTTCGCTTTAACCCCGAAATAGACCGCAAGCCGCGCTACGACCGTTTTGATGTTCAAGCGGAGCCGACCGAACGGGTTTTGGACCTGTTGGAGATGGTGAAGAATTACAACGACGGCACGCTGGCTTTTCGGCGCTCCTGCGCGCACGGCGTGTGCGGCTCGGACGCCATGCGCATCAACGGGCGCAATGCGCTGGCCTGTAAGGTCTTACTGAAGGATTTGAACACCGATCAGGTGACGGTGGAGCCGCTGCTGGGGATGCGGGTGATCAAGGACCTGATTGTGGATATGGAGCCGTTTTTTGCGCACTACCGCTCGGTGATGCCCTACCTAGTGAACGATGAGCCGCTGCCGGAAGACGGCAAAGAGCGGCTGCAATCGCCACAGGAGCAGGAGCGTTTTGAGGATACCACCAAGTGCATTCTGTGCGCGGCCTGCACCACCTCTTGCCCGTCGTTTTGGGCCAGCGAGAACTATGTGGGCCCGGCGGCGATCGTGAACGCCCACCGCTTTATCTACGACAGCCGCGACCGGGCAGGGGCAAAGCGCCTGGCGGTGCTGAACCAGCGCATGGGGGTGTGGGCCTGCCGCACAGCCTTTAATTGCAGCGAGGCTTGCCCGCGGGATATTCAGATTACACGTGCGATTGCGGAGGTCAAAGAGGCGCTGAATCGTTAGGCGCGGGTCACGCAGTTGCGGCCGCGTTTTTTGGCGGTGTACAGGGCCTTATCCGCCGCCTGGATGAGCTCATCCACGGTCAGTCCGTCCTGAGGGAAGGACGCCACGCCGCAGGAGAAGGTGGTGCTGAGGGTCTGGGCGTTATAGAGCAGTTGGCTGTGTTCAAAGGCCCTGCGCCATTCTTCGGCGCGGCGCTCTGCAACTTCGATGGGGGCGCCGGGCAGGACTATGATGAATTCTTCACCGCCAAAACGGCAGGCGGTATCTTCGCGGCGCACGTAGCGAATCAGCAGCTCCGACAGCATCACCAGCATGGCGTCCCCGGCTTTGTGGCCGAAGTTGTCGTTAAAGGACTTGAACTGGTCAATGTCAATCATTACCAGGCTGAGGGGGGTTTGCTGGCGCTCGGCGCGGGCCAGACTTTGCTGGAGCACCTCTTCCAGATAGCGGCGGTTGTGCAGCCCGGTGAGTGAGTCGCGGACGGCTTGTTCGCGCAGGTGAATTTGCAGGAGTTCATTCTCCTGAATTTGGGCCTGGAGGCGAGCATTGGCGGCGCGCAGCTCTTCTTCAAACTGGCGGCGCAGGGTGATATCGTGAAAGGTGATGATTTTCCCCAATGGATCTTTGCGGTGATTTTGAATGGGAGAAACACGCACTTCCAGCGTGAGCGGGTCGGGCTGATAGAGGGTGAATTCCCACTGCGCCTGAGACGGCGTGTGGGTGAGGGGGGCCAGATCGGGGTTGATTTGAGCTAGCGATTTTCCCTTGAGTTCGTTCTTATCTGGATTTCCAGGGCTGATCCAATGGACTGCTGAGGGGTTGATATCCAGGATGCGGCCGCGCCCATCCACCACCACGATGCCGTCCTGCATGGTTTCGATGATGGTTTCGAAAGCAAAGGGGGCCAGATCTAAAAATTGGAAGCGGAAGATGGCGATGGACATGCTCAGGGCAAAGACTGAAAACGAAGCAGGGGTCAGATCCATGCCTTGCAGCGGATTGAAGCCGAGGATGTAGATGATGCTGTTGGCCCAGGGGCAGATGATGGCGATGATGAAGGCCATGAACTGCAGTCGGTAAACCTTGGGGAAGCGCTGTACGGCGCGGATGAGCAGGAAGGAGGCGGTGAGGTTGCACAGGTAGGCGTAGCCGACCACCAGCGCCCAAAAGGCCGGGCCGTGGTCATACACCGCCAGGTTAAAGCCGTCGGGGCTGGGGCGCACGTTGGCCCAGATGAGATGATGCCATTCGTTGGTGGCGGCCAGCGTAAAGGTGAGGAGGGGGATGACAAAATACAGGGCGATTCTTGGGCGGCTTAACCAGCGGGTCAGGCGGCTGTATTCCAGGGCGAAGAGCACAAATAAGACCGGCGCTGTGGTGACGCCGATGTATTGGACTTTGGACCAGAAGATTTTTTCGGGGATGGACACCGCCGCCATTTCGACCGCGGCGCTGAGGCACCAGATGGTTACGGACAGGGATAAGGCGGCCAGCGAACGCGCGCCGTTGACGCTGCGCCGCTGCCAGGCCAGCCCCGTGAGTAGAAGGGATGTGAGACCGGCAACTGCATTCAGAAGGACAAAAGTGGTGATTTGAAACGGCATGGCATCCCCTGCGTGCCTTCCTATACCGACAGAAAATAATTGACCAGACCGGATATCCTCTAATCCTTTGTCTAATATACAGGTAAAATGTGGAAATCGCAAGAAAAATCAGCTTGCAACCTTGAAAAGCGGGTAAAAAAAGAAAAGCCGCGCCTTTTGAGGGGCGCGGCGGGGGATTTGCTTGAAAACCTGACTCAATTTCCCGTTTTGAAATTGCGCACACTCGACCAGGGGCCGAATTCATTGGCACCGGTATAGGCACGCACGCGCCAGTAATAACGCGTGAGCGGCGATAAAGCGGTGTTAGGCTGCGTGTAGGCGTGATAGAAGTCGCCCACATTCAGAATGCGCACCGGATTGTGGAAACTGGCGTCTGTGGCGATCTGCACCTCATAGAACCCAAACGGGGTGTCCGGCGGCAGGCTGGGAAGAGTCCACTGCAGGAAGGGCTGCCTGGACACGTTTTTCGCGCCGGAGGCCGGTAAGAGGAGGGTGGATTTCCCCGGCGGGTTGGGGGTGGTGAATTGATACGGCCCCATGAGCTGGCTGCTGCCGTCAGGCATTTTCACCTTCACCCGCCAAAAGTATTCGGTGGCGGGCAGCAGATTGCTGCCGGGGGTCCAGGCGGGGCGCAGCAGGGTCTTGCTCACCATCAGTTTGTGAAAATCGGCGTAACGGGACAGCTGCAAAGTGTAGGAGCGTGCGCCGATCTCCGGGACAGCCAGGGTGGGGCGCAGGGAAAGGGCGGTTTCGGTGTGGCCGGGCATGAGGCTCAAGGCGCGGGCGCGCAGCTTGTAGGCCCCGGCAGCCCCATAGGCCCCATCCACAATCACGTGATAGGTGTGGCCGGCCTGGGCTTCGATGGACGCGCTTGTGTCGCCGTAGCTGAGGACTTCATTGGGGTCGCAGCCGGAACCGGCGTCGTCCAGGACGATGACATCCAGATCCACCAGCAAGCCTTCGAGCAGGAATTCCACCGTGCCGCTGCTGTTGGCATAAAAGGTGTAGGCGACCTCTGGGCCGGTCTCGTCCCAGGGGACGCCGCGGTAAGCATCAATGCTGTCGGAAGCGGAGGTACGCGCGGTGCTGCTGGCATGGATTTTTCCGAGCAGCAAGGTGCGGGCGGGCTTGCAGGTTCCCACGATGCAGTTCTCCAAACCAGCTGAGGCAACGCTGCTGTAGGGTGAATACTGGCTGGTTTTCAAGGCGCGCACCCGATAATAGTAGGTTTGGCCGCACTCCACGTTGGTATCACGGTAGCTGACCGCGTTCAGACTCGTTTTGGCAATTTGCACCCATTGACTGCTTCCCGTGGGCGAACGCTCCACCACAATTTCGCTGTCGGTCTCCTGGTTGTCCCAGGTGAGCAGGACGGCGTCGTCTTCTGGGGAGGCGGTCAGGTTGAGGGGTTTTTGCACGGGCGCCAATTGCCAGTTTAAGATGGCCGCGGACCAGCCGTCAATCTCATACACTTCGTAACGCAGGGTGTGATTGCCAGCCGTCAGCGGCACACGGACGGTCTCCCATTGGCGGCCGTACTGCCAGGCGTCCATCACCAATACGTTGTCAATCCACAGGCGCGCGCCGTCATCCCTAAGCGCGGAGAATTCATAGATCCCAGCGGAAAAATTGAACGTGCGCGTCCAGCGCGCAGAAAAATGATCGGCATTAACCAGGGGGTGAGGAGATTCGGCAGCCCAATCGAAATTAATGGAGGAGTCGCCGCGCACCAACACGGGGATGCCGGTCAAGGTTTCATTATTAAAGTACTCGCCGCGCCAGCCGGTGATGGTGCGGGTGGTGATGGAACCGCCTTGCCAGGTGGCAGGAACCAGGCCTTTGTATTGGCTGTTTTCAAGCACGCGCCCGCGCATGTAGTCGCGCAGCCAGGGTTCCCAGCAGCCGCTGGCGTTGGTGGTGTAACCGGCCTCCTCTGCGCCGTGCAGATCTTCCACCGGGAAGGGATAACCCAGCCACATGTAGTAGCCGGTCACGCCGTGCAGCCACTCATGCAGGAAGACTTCGCCGCGGCAAGGGTCGCCGGGCCAATACCAGCTCAAATTAAAGACGGTGGCATAGGTCATGCCGTTGGCGTAATCGCCGGGCCAATAGCCCAGCCCCCACCCATAAATGGGGAGGGACTGCCCCGTGGTGGGGTGGGAGGCCTGCCAGAAAACGATCACCGAGTCGTATTTGCCCTTGGGCGCGTACAGGTCTAGTTCTGGTTTGGTAACGGAGGGCGAAGGCCAGAAACCGGTGGAGATGGGTTCCAGGTTGGTGAGCGGACGATCTACGATGACCACATGGGCTTCCACCTCGGCCAGGTTGTCCGAATAACCGTAAACCACGTTGCGGTGGGGGATATTGAGGAAGGAATTGCGCATATTGGTGATATCGGCTTCGGGCATGCTGGCGGTGAGGTGCTTTTGAACGCCGTCTTCCACGTAATCGGTGTCAATATTGCGGTAGATCAGCACCAGCATTTTCCAGGGGTCGCCGGTGACGCCGTAGGCAGAAATGCCCGCTTCGGGAAGTTCGGGCGGCGGCGCGGTGGGCGGCTGGGGCTGGGGGGCCTGATCGCTCAGACGGTAAAGCACCACCGGCCCCGACCATCCGCGCGGGGCGAAGAGAAAGCGGTAATTCGTCAGGGTTTGCGGGTCTAGGCCGGGGAGGGGGTTCTGAAACACCCAGTCGCGCGTCAGGCTGTCCCCCGGCTGGAGCTGGGCCTGCGAATCGGGCAGGGGGTTTTTGAGGCTCAGTTGGGCTTCATCCGGTTGGTAAAGCTGCACACCCCAGTTGAGGTCAATGGGCTGGCTGCCCAGGTTGGAAATTTCGACCGATAGGGTGATTTCGTCCCCTTGCAGCTGCACCGCGGTGAGGCTCACCTGATAGCCTTCGCTGCTGACGGTTTCACCGATCAGATGGATGGGGATGCCGGAGAAGAAGCTGGCGGAGGGCACCGGCGCGGAGGGTGGGGCTGCCTTTGGAGATACGCTGGCCTGGGGCTGAAAGGCAAAGGTCATAAAGACTGCGGCGATGAATAATAGAATAAGCTTAAACTTTTGCATGATACGGGTTATGCCTCCCTGATGGAAAAATGAAACTGCGATCGAGCTGCCCTGCCCGGCCGGTTTGAACCCATGCTTGCCGCTGTGGACAGTATGGTGAACTATACAGGGGAAAGGGGAAAGCCGCAAGAAAACGCGGTTTGCAACCTTGATAGGTAGGGGAGGAAAAGAAAAGCCGCGCCTTTTGAGGGGCGCGGCTGGGGTTTTACAGATTAGATTTAGTACTCCGGCATGGGGGGAGCGGCCGGTTTTTCCTTTTCGGGCACGTCGGTGATCAGGGCCTCGGTGGTCAGGATCATGGCGGCGATGGAAGCGGCATTCTCGAGGGCGCCGCGGGTCACTTTGGCGGGGTCAATCACGCCGCCGGTGACCATGTCCATGTAGGTGTCGCGCAGGACATCGTAGCCGATGCGGGTGTTGTTTTCGCGCTTCTGAGCCTGGCGGATGTTCTCCAGAATGACGGAGCCTTCTTTGCCAGCATTCTCGGTGATCTTGCGCAGGGGCACTTCGAGGGCCTTGCGCACGATGTTGACGCCGATCTGCTCGTCATCCACATCCATCTTGACGCCGTCGAGGGAGGCAATGGCGTTGATGAGGGCAACCCCACCACCGGGGACGATGCCTTCTTCAACCGCGGCGCGGGTGGCCGACAGGGCGTCTTCCACGCGGTGCTTCTTTTCCTTCAGTTCGGTCTCGGTGGCAGCGCCAACGCGGATGATGGCAACGCCGCCGGAGAGCTTGGCCAGACGTTCCTGAAGTTTTTCGCGGTCGTAATCGCTGGTGGTCTTGTCAATTTCCACGCGGATCTGTTCGATGCGGCCCTTGATTTCGGCTTCGTTGCCCTTGCCACCGATGATGGTGGTGTTGTCTTTGTCGGCAACGATCTTTTCAGCGCGGCCCAAATCCTGAATGGTGATGGTGTCCAGCTTGCGGCCGGTCTCTTCGGAGATCACGGTGGCGCCGGTGAGGGTGGCGATGTCCTGCAGCATGGC
Source organism: Levilinea saccharolytica (assembly GCF_001306035.1). Classification (GTDB taxonomy): domain Bacteria; phylum Chloroflexota; class Anaerolineae; order Anaerolineales; family Anaerolineaceae; genus Levilinea; species Levilinea saccharolytica. The sequence continues at coordinate 18,311 of NZ_LGCM01000039.1, read as the reverse complement.
CTTGCGGCGGTCGCCGAAGCCGGGGGCTTTGACGGCCAGCACGTTGAGCATGCCGCGCAGTTTGTTCAGCACGAGGGTGGCCAGCGCTTCGCCGTCCACATCTTCGGCCAGGATGACCAGGTCGCGCTTGCCGATCTGGACGAGTTTTTCGAGGATGGGAACGATATCCTGGGCGGCGGAGATTTTCTTGTCATGGATGAGCAGGTAAGGCTCATTGATGACGGATTCCATGTGCTCGGCGTCGGTGATAAAGTAGGCCGAGATGTAGCCGCGGTCGAACTGCATACCTTCAACGTATTCCTGTTCGAAGGCCAGGCCCTTGGACTCTTCCACGGTGATGACGCCGTCTTTGCCGACTTTGTCCATCACATCGGCGATGAGATCGCCAATGACGGAATCCTGGGCCGAGATGGTGGCCACGGAAGCAATTTCTTCTTTGGTGGTGATTTCAATCGCCTGGGCGCGGATGCCATCGGCAACGGCTTTGGCGGCGGCTTCGATACCGCGCTTGAGGAGCATGGGGTTGGCGCCAGCGGCCAGGGTCTTGAGACCTTCGGTGACGATGGCGTGGGCCAAAACGGTGGAGGTGGTGGTGCCGTCGCCAGCGATGTCGTTGGTCTTGGTGGCGGCTTCCTTCAGAAGCTGGGCGCCCATGTTTTCAAAGGGATCTTCCAGTTCAATTTCTTTGGCAACCGTCACGCCGTCGTGGGTGATGGTGGGGGATCCGAACTTGCGATCCAGGGCCACGTTGCGGCCTTTGGGGCCGAGGGTGGTGGCAACAGCGTTGGCAACCACATCAATACCGCTCTTGAGCCGGCGGCGGGCATCTTCAGCAAAAACGAGCTGTTTGGCTCCCATTTTGGTTCTCCTTCTGTACGATCGCTAGATAAAATTAGGCTTCAACAATAGCGAGAATGTCGCTCTCGCGCAGGATGAGAAGTTTCTTGCCGTCAATTTTGACTTCGGTGCCGGCATATTTGGCAAAGAGGACGGTGTCGCCCACTTTCACATCCATAGCGATGCGCTTGCCATCTTCATCACGGTCGCCCGGGCCAGCGGCCAGGACAGTGCCTTTTTGGGGTTTTTCTTTGGCGGTTTCGGGAAGAACGATGCCGCTCGCGGTGACCTCTTCTTGCTCAACAGGCTCCACGATGACACGGCTGCCTAAGGGTTTCAGGTTGAGTGCCATTCCATACCTCCGGTTACAGGATGATTTATTTTTGAAGATTTTAGCACTCTCACGCTGTGAGTGCTAACGTCAGGTATGATACCTGTCTTTGAATGGGAAGTCAAGAGGCTTTTGGGGGAATTAACAAAACTCTGATATTTGAGCTGGGAAAGGCGCAGGGGAGATTAGTTCAGCCGTGAGTAGCCAAACGATTCGCAGATCTGCTCGCTGGGCTCGATGATGCTCAGGATGGTGGTGTCTTGGCTGAAGCCGCTGCGCACCTCAGACATGACTTGCATAGCTTCCTGGCAGTAGTCGTTGTAGGGGCGGTGCATGCCCGCCAGCGCGGACGCATAGGTGAAGTAGTACACCACGGTGGAACTGGAGAGGGGCAGGCCTTCGACGGCCGCGGACTGGGCGTTTTCAGCCTCGCTGCAGGCTTCGCCGCGGTTGCGCACGGCGCAGCTTTCTTCGGCGCTGCACCCGCGCACGGTGCATTTGAGGGCAAGGATGGCGGTTTCGTAGTTGCGCGCCTTGAAGTAGATGACCCCCAGGGAGCCGTACACATCCGCGTTGGTGGGGTTGTAGAGCAGCGCCTTGCGCACGTTAAGGCCCGCGGCGAAGAAATCACCGGTCTGCGAATAGGTTTTGCCGATGGCCAGGTAGGGGATGGGATCGCGGATGCCCAGCTGCTCGTTGATGGTGACGGCTTTGGTGAAGTACTCCAGGGCCTCGTCATAGCGTTTGATCTGGCGGTAGTTGACGCCGATGGAGATGTAGAGCGAGGTCAAATTGGGGGTGATGGCGGCGGCGCGCTTGTATTCTTCGATGGCCCCGGCGTAGTCGCCGTAGTTTTCCAGGATGAAGGCGTTCACGCGGTGCAGGTCCATGGATTCATCGTTGCGCTGCAAGGCCTGACCGATGAACTGCTGGGCCTGGGTGAGCTTGAGCTGGTCAATGAGGATTTCGGCGTAGTACACCAGGGCCAGGGTGTTCTGGTTGTCCAATTGCAGGGCGCGGACGGCCTCCTGCTCGGCTTCCACCAGATATTTGGTGTATTCATCTCCCACCAGGCTGGGCGAAGCCAGCCAGTCGAGGACAAAGGCGCGCACGGCGCGCACGGTGCTGTCCTCGGGGGACAGGTCGCGGGCGCGGGTGATGGCTTCCAGGGCTTCCAGCAGGCGGTCGCGCTTTTCGGCGTCGGTGGTGAGCATGGCGGATGAGTAGGTTTGAATGCGGGCCTGTTCCACCAGCAGCATGGGGTCGGTGGGGTCCAGGCGGGCGGCCTCTTTATAGGCGTCAATGGCCTTGTTCAGGTTGCCGGCGGCGAAGTGGGTTTGGCCTTCCAGCGCATAAGAATTTGCGGTGCGGGTGGGGTAGGGGGTGGGCAGGAAGGGCGAGCGGATCTCCTCTTTTTGAAGGGCTTGCAGCACAAAGGCACTGCCGACCAAAAGGAGCAGAAGCACCAGGATCCAATAGGGGTTGGATCGGGAGCGGTGAGAGCGAAACGAGAGGGGGCGGCTGCCGTATTGCATGAGATTAGGGGGCCGGAGTGGGGGTGACTTCACCCTCTGGCTGAGCCGTACCGTCGCCCTCCGGCAGGGCGGTGCCGTCGGCGCCGGGGGCTGCGGTGGGGAGGGGGCTGTTGGCGGCCTCGCGGCAGATGTTGACCATTTCGTTGGCGTTGAATACAGCGGTTTCATCGTTGGGCACGCCGTCGAGCAGCAGGCGCGAGATTTGCAGCGCTTCGCTGCACTCGCCCGCGCGGGCGGCGGCCAGGCCGTAGGTGTAGTAATATTCGGCCACGCGCCCGTAATCCAACGGCAGGCCGTTGACGGTTTCGCCGTTTTCGGCGGTTCCGCCGCGGATGGCCATGCGCAGAGTCTGGATGGCTTCGGGGTACTGGCGGTTGCGGTAATAGATGGAACCCAGGTTGCCGTACAGGAAGGGATCGGCGGGGGTGATGTTGATGGCCTGCTGGGCGGCCTGAATGGCTTTGGCGAATTCACCCACGGTGAAGAAGGTGCGCGAGATGTAGATCAGGGGCAGCGGGTCGGAGGGGTTGAGGGCGTTGGCGCGGTTAAACTCTTCCATGGCGCGGTCATACTGTTCCAGGGCGCGGTAATTGCGGCCCAGGGCCAGATGCAGATCGGCGATATTGGGGTTCTGCGCCACGGCTTTTTCAAATTCGACGGCGGCTTCCTGGTAGTTGCTGGTGAGCTCCAACACCAGACCGCGGGCGCGGTGGGTTTCCAGCAGGTTGGGGCCGTAATCCACCGCCTGACGAGAGGCGTTGATCATTTTGTCTTTGGAAGCGAGGGTGTCTTTTCCGGCCTGAATTTGCAGGGCGATGACCTCGGCCAGATAGGCGTAGGCGATGGCGTTGTTGGGCTCAATCTCCAGGGCGCGGTTGATGGCCGCCTCAGCTTCCAGATAGTTGCCCTGGAATCCCAAAGCCCAGCCGCGCACAGCCAGCGCCAGGGCGTTGTTGGGAGAGAGGATCAGCGCGTTTTCTGCGTTGGCTTGAGCTTCGGCGTACTGGCCGGTGAACATTTGCAGGCGCGCCAGGGCGATGAAATTGGCCGGGGTTTTGGGGTCTGCCTGGATGGCCTGGGTGTAGGCCTGGATGGACTGGGCCAGCTTGCCAGAGGCGGCCAAATTCTCCGCCTCGGTGACGAAGGATTCGGGCGAACGGGTGGCCGTGGGGGTAGGGATGAAGAGCGGCTGGGTGTTTGGCACCACCACCTGGTTAATCATCACCATCACGCCCACCAATATCGCTAAGACCAAAATTCGCCAGGGGCTAGACCGCTTCCGGCGGTGTGTGTAACTCCATCTACTGCTTCTTAAGTACATAAAATCATCTTACCTGTTCTAGGGACGGCCGTCAAGATTTATCGGAGGAATGCGGCCTCCTTTTAATGGAAGATTAATCCATGCGCTCAGCAGGGTGCAAAAAACCGCGAGCAGAGGGCTTTGGGCTGCGGCTTGTCGGATTTGGGTTCTTCTTATAGAATGAACCTATGCGCTTTGACGTTTTCAGCTTACTACCGGATGTGCTCAGGCCGTATTTGGAGGCCAGTATCCTTCAGCGTGCGGTGCAGAACGGCCTTTTGGAGGTGAATCTGCACGATATCCGCGCCTGGACGACCGATAAACACCATATCACCGACGACGCGCCCTACGGCGGCGGGGGGGGCATGGTGATGAAGCCGCAGCCAATTTTTGCGGCGGTGGAGGGGGTTTTGGGCTCGCCGCCGGACTGCCCGGTGATTCTGATGACCCCGCAGGGGCGCGTCTTTACCCAGCAGGTGGCCTTTGAGCTGGCGCAGCATGCGCACATTGCGCTGCTGTGCGGGCGGTATGAGGGCATTGATGAGCGCGTGCGGCAGCACCTGGTGACGGACGAAATTTCCATCGGCGATTTCGTGCTGACGGGCGGGGAATTGCCTGCGCTGATTTTGATTGATGCGCTGACCCGCCTGATCCCGGGGGCTTTGGGCGACCCCGACGGGGCGATGGACGATTCGCACGCTTCGGGGCTGCTGGAATATCCGCATTACACGCGCCCGCCGGAGTTCCGAGGGTGGGGGGTTCCGGAGGTGCTGCTTTCGGGTAACCACGCCGAAATTGCCCGCTGGCGGCGCGCGCAGGCTCTGGAACGCACCTGGCGGCGGCGGCCGGATATGCTGGCTCGCCTGACCTTGAGCGAGTCTGACCGCAAGGTGCTGGCGCGCCTGGAGGCCGAACAGGGGGCGGCGGACGGCGCAGACGACAACGAACCCACTCTTACAACAGGCATTTCCTAATTCGATCTTCGGAGGGATGAAATGAAATACAGCATGAGCAAGACTTTTCTGCTGGGGTTTGGCTTTTTTGGCGTCAGCGTTATTTGGAGCGTATACAACGCTTTTGTGCCGGTTTTCTTGGCCGACCGGTATTTGATGGCTGCGGGATTCATTGGGGTGTTTATGACCCTGGATAATATCGCTTCGATGTTTATCCAACCGGTGATCGGAGCCTGGTCTGACCGGCTGCGCACGCGCATTGGGCGGCGCATGCCTTTCATCCTGGTGGGTGCGCCGCTGGCGGCGGTTGCCTTTATTCTGCTGCCCCTCAGCACCAGCATGTGGCTGTTCTTCCTGGCGGCGGTTTTGCTGCTGCTGAGCATGGCGGTCTGGCGCACGCCGGTGGTGGCGCTCATGCCGGATATCACCCCTTCGCCGTACCGTTCGCAGGCCAACGGCATCATCAATCTGATGGGTGGGTTGGGGGCAATCATCGCTTTTTTGGGCGGGGCCAGCCTATACGACATGAACCCGGCATACCCCTTTTATTTGGGGGCAGGACTGGTGTTGGTGGGAGCGGTTTTGGTGTTCCTGTTCATCCGTGAGCCAAAGATCGAAAGCGGTGCTGAACAGCCGGAAGCGAAAAAAGGGGACGGGGGCAGCAAAAGCGCCCTGCGGGATATTTTGAAAAACCTGGCGATAGTTTTTACCAGCAAAGAAAAAAGCGCGCTGATGATTTTGCTGGCGATCTTTTTCTGGTTCATCGCCTACAACGGCATTGAGGCTTTCTTCACCTTGTACGGCCAGAATCATCTGAACATGACGGCCTCGGATGCGGCACGCCTGCTGGGGCAGCTTTCGCTGCCGTTTGTGCTCTTTGCCATCCCCTCCGGCTATTTGGGCGCGGCGATTGGCCGCAAGCGCACGATTATGGCCGGCGTGGCTTTAATGACCATCGGTGTGGCGGCCATGTACCTGCTGCCGGTGGAAACCCTGGTGATCAGCCTGACCAAGCTGCCGGTGCTGGGGAATGTGCCGGTGGTGGGGGCGATTATGATGGGTCTGGGGGTGGCCTGGTCGCTGATTAACATCAACTCGCTGCCGATGGTGGTGGATATGACGGACGATGACCACATTGGCACCTACACAGGGCTGTATTATTTCTTCTCCACCCTGGCGGCCATTTTGGGACCCATCACCTATGGGGTGATGGTGCAGCTATTTGGCAACCGCTATGATTTGGTGATGCTGATCAGCCCGATTTTCTTCTTTGCCGCTTTTGTGTTTATGAGTTTTGTGCGGCGGGGCGAGGCCAAAAAGCAAACAGCTTCGTAAGAGAGTGACATTGATCCTAGAGATTTCTATGTCTGACGACCTTGCGATAAGTTTCACTAAAAGGTATACTGTGTACACCCGGGGGAGCCGTATGTTCACCGCCCCCCTGCGGAGATAACCCATGTTATCCGAATCAAGAGGAGAGAAACGTATGTCCAAAAAGCTGTCTCTGTTGTTGGCTGTTGTTTTGCTGGCTTCGATGGCATTAACTGCCTGCCAGCCGGCCGCGTCTGGCGATACCAAGCCGGATTGCAGCAAAGCCGAAACCTTCTGTGTGGGTTTGGTGACGGACGTCGGTAAGATTGACGACAAGTCCTTCAACCAGTCTACCTGGGAAGGTGTGAAACAGGCCGAGAAAGATTTGGGCGCTGTTGTTCAATACATCGAAACGACTGACTCGAAGGATTATGACAAGAACATCTCCACCTTCGCGGAAGCCAAGTACGATGTGATCGTCACCGTGGGCTTTGCCCTGGGTGAGGCCACCATCGCGGCGGCCCAGAAGTACCCCGAAGTTAAGTTCATCGGCGTGGATCAGTTCCAGGGCGAAACCATCGCGAACCTGGCTGGCCTGAACTTCCCCGAAGATCACGCTGGCTTCCTGGTGGGTGCGCTGGCGGCCCAGATGACCAAAACCGGCAAGCTCGGCGCTGTGTTGGGCACCGATGCGGTTCCTCCGGTTTGGCGCTTTGGTGAAGGCTATCGCGCGGGCGCGCTGTATATTAAGCCCGATGTTGAGATCAACGTTGTGTACCACAATGATGTTGGCTTCGACAAGACCTTCTCCGATCCCGAATGGGGCAAGACCACCGCGATCTCCATGATCGACAAGGGTGTGGACATTGTCTTCGGTGCGGGCGGCAAGACGGGTAACGGCGCGCTCTTGGGCGCGGCGGAAAAGGGCGTTTACGCCATCGGCGTGGATACCGACCAGTACTTCACCGTTCCTGAAGCGCAGAAAGTGCTGCTCTCCAGCGCGATGAAACTCTTGACCCCCGGCACCTTTGACCTGATCAAACTGGCCAAAGACGGCAAGTTCCCTGGCGGCAATTACATGGGCAAGGCTGGTTATGCTCCGTTCCACGATGTGGACAGCCAGGTTCCGGCCGAAGTTAAGGCCAAGATGGAAGAGATCGCCAAAGCTCTGGCCGACGGCACGCTGCAGACCAACGTTCCGCCGACGAAACCGCAGTAATCTGTTCTGTTAGTACCCCCGGGGAAAGAGGGAACTATCCCTCTTTCCCCTTTTTCTGAAATCATCCGAAAGATATTTGGGAGCATCTTATGAGCGAAGAGCAAGGCCCCAAGAAGACCCGGTCCTTCAAGCTTCCTCCGCAGCTCGTAAACACAGGGCTGGTTCCGCTGTTGGCAGTGTTAACCTCTATGGTCGTAGGAGGGTTGATCATCGCCGCGGCTGGCGGAAATCCCTTTGCAGCCTATGCAGGCCTTTTTGAAGGGGCCTTTGGTTCTTTAAATGCGTTGAGTGAGACCACGGTGTGGGCCTCGCCGTACATTTTTGCGGGGCTGGCGGTTGCGGTTGGCTTTAAGGGAGGGCTGTTCAATATCGGCGCTGAAGGCCAGTTGGCATTTGGCGCGGTGGCGGCGGCATGGATTGGGTATGCGCTGCCGGGTATGTTGGGAGCGGATATTCCCGCGGTGCTGCATGTGATCTTGGCGGTGGGCGGGGGCATGTTGGCTGGCGGTATCTGGGCGGCCATTCCGGGTTTCTTGAAGGCCTATACGGGCGGCCATGAAGTCATTAATACCATTATGATGAACTACATCGCCCTGAACCTGACCAGCTTTTTGTTGAACGGGCCGATGAAAGACCCGAATCCGATGAATGTGGTCGCTCGCACCCCCCTGATTGTGGAAAGCGCGCACCTTCCACCCGTATTCCCTGAATTTCGCTTCCATTGGGGCTTTATTCTGGCGATCGGTATGGCCGTCTTGGTGTGGTGGCTGTTGTGGAAGACGACGTTGGGGTTTGAAATCCGCACCACCGGCGCGAATTTGGATGCGGCGCGTTATGCGGGTGTGAACGTGAAACGCACCATTATCGTTACCATGCTCTTCTCTGGCATTCTGGCCGGGATGGCCGGGGCAATTGAAGTGACCGCGCTGAATTATCGGCATGAGCTGGGCTTTGCGGTGGGGTATGGGTTTGACGCCATTGCCATCGCCCTGCTGGGCAAAAACCATCCTGCCGGGGTGGTATTGGCTTCACTGCTGTTCGCGGCCATGCGCAACGGCGCCACGCGGATGCAGTTCCTGACCCAGATTCCGGTGGATGTGATTTCGGTCATCCAGGCGCTGATCTTATTGTTTGTGGCGGCCGATACGGTCGTGCGCTATATCTACCGCATCCGCTCGCGCGATGAGCGCTTCTCGCTGACGCGCGGCTGGGGCAAGTAGCGGAGGGATGCAGATGAATAAACGACGTTTTTACTTTATCGCCGCCATTATCATCCTGCTGTACCTGATTGTGATCTTGATCGGCTCGGCACAGATTTCGCCCTTGGTGCTGCTGGTGAGTTTGCTGGCGACCACCATTTCGGTGGCGACACCGCTGACTCTGGGGGCGCTTTCGGGGGTGTTCTGCGAGCGCGCTGGGGTGGTGAACATCGGTATTGAAGGCATGATGCTGACTTCGGCCTTCTTTGGCTGGTTTGGCGCGGTTTTCCTGAACACCATTTGGAGCGTGCCCCCGCTGGCCAGTTTGCTTTTCGGCGTGCTGGTAGCGATCATCATTGGCGGCCTGCTGGGTTTGCTGCACGCCTGGCTGTCGGTTTCGCTGAAGGTGGATCAGGTGATCGGCGGGACGGTGATTAACATCCTGGCGATTGGCATCACCGGCTTTTTGAACCGGCAGTTGTTCTTTGAAAAGAACAGCATTTTTGGCGGGCAAATTCCGCATGCGCCGGGTGTTTTGCCGCGCATCAGCATCCCCTTCCTGGTGGACATCCCGGTGGTGGGCAAGGTCTTTGAACAGCAGCCGATCGCGGTGGCGGCCATTGTGTTGGTGATTGTGGCCAATTTTGTCCTGTTCCGCACCCGCTGGGGTTTGCGCACGCGGGCTGTGGGCGAGCACCCGCGCGCGGCGGATACGATCGGTATCAATGTGTACAAGATGCGCTACTGGAACGTGATCATCGGCGGTATGCTGGCGGGTCTGGCCGGGGCGTATTTCACGATTGAATCGGTGCCCTCTTTTGAACCGCTGATGACCAACGGCCGCGGGTTTATCTCGCTGGCGGCGATGATCTTCGGCAACTGGACACCTTTTGGGGCCTGGGCAGCGGCGCTGGTGTTTGGCGCGGCGCAGGCTTTCCAGATCAATTTGCAGCAATTCCGTGCGGTGATTCCACCGGAGTGGGCTTTCCTGCAATATTCGTATGTGGTCGGGATGGTTCCTTACATCTTGACGATGGTGATCCTGACCGGTGTGATTGGCAAGACCGTGGCCCCCGCGGCAGACGGCACGCCGTACGAGAAGTAATCGCCAGAGAGGAGCGAACAGGATGAGTATCGTGCTGGAAGCACATGGCATTCGCAAGCAGTTCCCTGGCGTATTAGCCAATGATGATGTGAGCTTCGATCTGAAAAAGGGCGAAATTCACGTTCTGCTGGGCGAAAATGGGGCAGGGAAATCTACCCTGATGAATGTGTTGTACGGTTTATACAAACCGGACGGCGGCGAAATTCGCGTGAACGGTCAGGCGATCAGCATGTCTTCGCCGCGAGATGCGATTGAACACGGGATCGGCATGGTGCATCAGCATTTCATGCTCATTCCGGTGTTCACCGTGGCCGAAAACATCATGTTGGGTATGGAAAGCGTGCGCGGCCTGGCTTTGGATGAAAAAGTGGTGGCCGAGCGTGTGCGGGAACTTTCACGCGATTTGGGCATGGAACTGGACCCGAACGCGTACGTGCATGACCTGTCGGTGGGGGTGCAGCAGCGTGTGGAGATTGTAAAGGCGCTGTACCGCAAGGCCGAAATTTTGATTTTGGATGAACCCACGGCTGTGCTGACCCCGCAGGAAGTGGAAGATCTGTTCAAGATTATGCACGACCTGACGAACCGCGGCGTTTCCATCGTTTTCATCACCCACAAGCTGAAAGAGGTGTTGGAAGTGGCTGACCGCATCACGGTGATGCGGGGCGGCAAGGTGGTGGGCAGTACAACGCCTTCTGAGATCAGCGAAGCCGAGCTGGCTAACCTGATGGTGGGCCGCGAGGTGAGCCTGACGGTGGACAAGGCCGCCGCCCAGCCGAAAGAAACGGTGCTGGAGGTTTCAAACCTGCGCGTATTGGATAACCTGGGGACAGTCGCGGTGGATGACGTCTCCTTGACAGTGCAGGCGGGTGAAATTTTGGGCATCGCCGGGGTGCAGGGCAACGGCCAGACCGAGCTGGTGCGGGCGCTGACGGGTTTGGCGCGTGTATCCGGCGGCAGTATCCGCCTGGACGGGCAAGAGGTGGCGAACGCTTCGCCGCGGCGCATCACAGAATTGGGGTCGGCGCATATTCCCGAAGACCGCCAGAAAGACGGTTTGGTGCTGCCTTTCCCAGTGATGGATAACCTGGTGTTAAACACCTATTACCTGCCGCCTTTTTCTCAGGGCCTGGTGGTGCATTGGGATCGGGCGCTGGAGAACGCGAACCAGCGTATTGAGCAGTTTGACATCCGCACACCTAGTGCGATGACGCATGTGGGCACGCTTTCGGGCGGCAACCAACAGAAGGTGATTGTGGCACGCGAGCTTTCACGCCCGATTAAGCTGCTGATCGCTTCGCAGCCGACCCGCGGTCTGGATGTGGGTTCGATTGAGTATATCCACGGGCAGATCATCAAGCGGAGAGACGAAGGGGTGGCGGTGCTGTTGGTTTCCACCGAACTGGATGAGGTCTTGCAGCTCTCGGATCGGATCGCGGTGATGTACCGCGGCAAGATTTTGGCTGTGGTTCCGGCGGCCGAGGCGACCAAAGAAAGTATCGGTTTGTTGATGGCCGGGATCACCGAGAAAAAACCAGCTTAAGCGGATACGAGTTTTTTAGCACAGAGCCGCACGCCCTTTCTGAGGGAGGTGCGGCTCTTTTGATGCGGCGGCTTCTGCGCGGGCGGGGGAATCCATCTGCAGACGGAGGCAACCTGGCCTGTAGGCGGGTGGCAAGCAGGGGAAACGCCTTTATAATGGATGAAGAATCTGGGAGGATTGCGTATGGCGAGCATTATTGTGGAACAAATTACCAAATCGTTTGGCAAGCAGCGCGCGGTGGACGGCGTGTCTTTTGAGGTGGAAAAGGGCGAGCTGTTTGGTCTGTTGGGACCGAACGGGGCCGGTAAGACGACCTCTATTCGCATTATGCTGGATATTTTTAAGCCGGACAGCGGCTCGGTGAGCATTTTGGGCGGGCCGATGAGCGAGGCCAAGAAAGAGCGGATTGGCTATTTGCCGGAAGAGCGCGGTTTGTACCAGGATGTGCAGTTGGAGCGGGCGCTGGTGTATTTATGTACCCTGAAGGGGCTGACGCGCAGCGTGGCCAAGACGCGGGTGGAAGAATATATGGAACGCTTCGACCTGATCGCGCACCGCAAAAAGAAAATTAAAGAACTCAGCAAAGGTATGCAGCAGAAGGCCCAGTTGATTGTGACTCTGGCGCATGAGCCGGAGCTGGTGATCATTGATGAGCCTTTCAGCGCGCTGGACCCGGTGAACACGCAGATGGTGAAGGATATTCTGCGCGAGGCGCGTGCCAAGGGCGTGACGATTGTGATGTGCACGCACCAGATGCACCAGGTGGAAGAGCTGTGCGACCGATTGGTGCTGATCAACCGCGGCAAGACCATGCTGTATGGGCGGCTGGACGAGATCCGGCGGCAGTACGCGCAGCCGGAGCTGATTGTGCGGCCGGTGGGCGGTTTGCCCGCGGATGTGGTCGGGGTGAGCAGCGCGGAACGGCTGAACGGCGAATACCGCCTGCGGCTGACGGCCAGCGCTACCCCGCAGGATGTGCTGCGCGATTTGGTGCAGCGCGGGGTGGCCCTGGAGCAGTTTGAAATTGCCATGCCGACGCTGGATGAGATCTTCATCCAGGTGGTGCAGGGACAGGGGGAGCTGGATGGATAGGATCTGGCGTGTAGCCCGCTATGAATTTTTGCACCACGTGATGCGGAAACGCTTCCTGTGGATTCTGATCAGCTTGCCGCTGATGATCCTGGCTTTTGGCGGAGTTTCGGCGCTGGCGGCGGTGGTACAGTTTGACCGCACCCCGGCAGGGGTGGTGGACCTTTCGGGGCGGTTGGACCCGGCGCTAACGGCAGGGGATGGGGCCTTTTCGATCTATGAGGTGCCGCTTCAAATTTTTGAGAGCGAAGAATCGGCCCGGCAGGCCCTGGATGCGGGTGAGCTTCAGGCCTACTTTGTCATCCCGCAGGACTATTTTGAAACCGGCGAGGTGCGGGCGGTGGTAGAGCGCCGGCTGAATGACAACGTGGAAGGCAGCCTGGATGATTATCTGCGCGCTAACCTGGCAGCGAGCCTGCCGAAGGATGTGGCGGAGCGCGTGACCGAGGGCATGCGCCTGGAAGTGGAGACGGTGGGTTCCAACCAGGTGCCGGTGGCGCAGCAGGTGGGGCAGGTGATTGTGCCCCTGCTGGTGGGCATCCTGTTTGTGGTGGTGATTAACACCAGCGGCGGTTATTTGCTGCAGGCGGTGGTGGAAGAAAAAGCCAACCGCACGATGGAGATTGTGATCACTTCGGTTTCGCCGACGCAGCTGATGGTGGGTAAGATCATCGGCAATTTGAGCGTGGGGCTGCTGCAAATGGTGATTTGGTTTGGGATCCCGTGGATTGGGTTTTTGCTGCTACAGGCGGCCATGCCGGAGATCCTGGGCTTTTCACTGGACGGGTCTTTCATCCTGGTGACGCTGCTGATCCTGCCTCCGGCGTTTGTGCTGGTGGCGGCGTTGATGGCTACGGTGGGCGCGACCGCGACTGAGCCGAAAGAGGCGCAGTCTGTGGCGGGCTTTTTGACCCTGCCTTTGGTGATGCCGTATTGGTTTATGACCCCACTGATGCGCAGCCCCGACAGCCCTTTGGCGGTGGCGTTTACGCTCTTTCCCCTGACGGCGCCAGTGACGCTGCCGATGCGATCGGCTTTTGGGAATGTGCCGCTGTGGCAGACGGTGACATCTATTAGCCTGTTGACGCTGAGCGCGGTGGGGGCTTTGTGGCTGGCGGGACGGATTTTCCGATTGGGGATGCTGCGCTACGGCAAGGCGCTAACCTTGAAAGAGGTTTTGCGCGAAGCTTTGACCCCCCAGCGGTCGGCGAGGTGAGGGTATGAGCAAGATGGGTCTGGTGTTTCGACAAGAAATTCGCCAAACGGTGATGCGGCGCTCGTTTTTCATCAGCCTGGTGCTGATGCCGCTGATCGTGGGCGTGGTCTTTTGGGTCATCAACGTATCTTCGGCCGAAGATCCGGCGGCGAATGAAAATCCATTGGCGGAGCTGGTGATGCCCGCAAAAGAGGCGCTGCCGGAGGGGGTGGTGGACGACAGCGGGCTGATGGGAGCCTTGCCAGAGGATGCGCAGGAGGATTTGATCCGCTATGACAGCGAAGCTGCGGCCCGCGCTGCCCTGGACGCGGGAGAGATTGAAGCTTTTTATGTGATCCCACCGGATTACCTGAGCAGCGGCAAGGCGACCTATGTGACCAGCTCACCGAACCCGTTGGAGCAGGGCAGGAACGTTCACCGGCTGGAAACGGCTTTGAACGCGGGGTTGATTCAGGATGAGACCCTGGCTGCCCGCCTGGAAAACCCGATGGAGCTGGAGGTGCAGACTCTGAGCGAGGCTCCGCAGCGCGACGCGGACAACGTCATGACCTTCCTTCTGCCCTACATGGTGGCGATGTTATTCTATGCAGTCATTTTTAGCTCGGCCAGCTTGATGTTGAACAGCATTTCGACCGAAAAAGAAAATTATGTGATGGAAATCCTGATGACTTCGGTCAGCCCGCAGGCGATGATGACCGGGAAGATTCTGGCTTTGGGGCTGGTGGGGCTGTTTCAGACCCTGGTGTGGAGCGGGATTGGGTTCGCTTTCACGCGCCTGGCGGGCAAGGCAGTGATCCCGGCGGAATTTCAGATTTCGCCGGTGCTGCTGGTGTGGGGGGGACTGTTCTTTGTGAGCGGGTATGCGCTGTACGCCAGCTTTATGGCTGGGGCGGGGGCGCTGGCGCCCAATCTGCGCGAGGCGTCGCAGGTGACCTTTTTGGTGATGGTGCCCATGATTATCCCGCTGATGATGATTGGGGCGCTTTCGCAGAACCCGGATGGGGCCTTGTCGGTGGGGCTGAGCCTGTTCCCGCTGACGGCGCCGGTGGCGATGATGGCGCGCATGGCCGCCACGGAGGTGCCGTTGTGGCAGGGGGGGCTGTCCCTGGGGCTGGTGATCGTGAGCGCGGTGCTGGCGGTGCGCTGGGTGGGGGGGCTTTTCCGCACGCAGACGCTGCTTTCGGGCCAGACTTTCAATGTGAAATTGTTCCTGCGTGCGCTGGTCGGCAAAGCTTAGACAAGTCTTTAGAGCAGGGCGGTGGATATTTGACCGCCTTGCTCCATTTAAGTTACAATCATGGCCTGAAAGGATTTGAGGCTGCGATGCGACCGAAATGGGATTTGAAGAAAACTGGATGGGTGCTGGTGGGGGCTTTGGTGCTGTTTATCGCCACGCCGATGGGTTGGGTGTTCAGCTTTTCGCCAGTGCTGCGGCGCCTGTTTAACGATGTGTTTTACGCGGAATGGGTGCATGTGGCGGCGCACATCATTTTGTTCTCGCTGCTGGGCTTCGGGTTCAATTGGGCGCGGGGCCGCGCAGGACGGGGGCCGGCTTTGGCGCTGACCATTGGCCTGGCGTTGGGGGTGGGGCTGGTGCAGGAAATTTTGCAGATGATCAGCCGGGGTCATCCCTTTGGGGCGGCCTCGCTGTACGATCTGGTGGTGGATTCGGTGGGGGCGGCGCTGGGCTATGCGGCCTATCGGGCATGGCAAAGATGGGTCCGGCGCTGAATTATGGGTTATAATGGGGGGCAGGCCCTCGTAGCTCAATGGACAGAGCACCTGACTTCGAATCAGTAGGTTGTGGGTTCGAGTCCCGCCGGGGGCGCCAGAATATGTGGGGGTTCGGAGAGATCCGGCCCTCACATATGCTAGAAACAGGCGAATTTCAGGATGATTTTTCATGGATTTTTCGATGCTGCCTGCAATTTGCCTGCAATTGTGCTAAAGGTCAAAAACCTTGGATGACGGCCGTTCTACGGGCTTAGGGGGAGTAACAGGCGTAAGACCAGGATCACCCGCAACCAATCCCTCAATAATTTGCGTTGCCTCCCCTTGCATGGAAGGAATCACATGAGAATAGGTCTCGAGCGTGATGCGAATGTCTTTGTGGCCTAAGCGCTCGCTTACGATCTTTGGATGAACATTGGCCAGAAGCAAAAGGGTTGCGCAGGTATGCCGGATGTCATGGAAGCGAATTTTGGTTAAACCAGCTTTCTCAGTCAGTTTGCGGAAGTCCTTGATCATGTTATTGGGATCGATTGGATTGCCCACCAGGTTTGGAAACACCAGGTCATGTTCTTGCCACTTTTCCGCGTTGATCATCTTTTGCATGGTTACCTTCTGTCGCTGTTGTTTCAATCTTTTTACTGTTTCTGGTCCGATTGGGATTAGCCGTTTGCTCTTGTCTGTTTTAGGCGTTTTGAAGATAAATCTTGGCTCTCCTTCTTTGGGATGGTCCAGCCATTGGAGTTGGTGGCTAATTGATATATATCCGTTGGCCTCTTCCAAACCGACATCAGACCATAACAGACCTAGCAGCTCGCCCTCCCTCATACCGGTTACAAGCGCCAGGTAGTAGAGATGTTCGTGCCAACTTCCTTCTGCGATGCGCAAAAAAACGTGAGTTTGATCCTTGGTCCATGTTGGCCTTTTTTCTGGTTCATATACAATCTTAAACCCGGCTTTTGCAGGATTATTGGTAATGATTCTTCTCGCGATCAGATAAGCAAAGAACTTGTGCAGCGTAGACAAAGTGTATTTTTGGGTCCGGGCTCCGAGCTTTTTCTCTTTCGCGGCATTCAGGATAACATCAACATGCTCAGGACGAAAATCAAGCACCTTCTGGCGGGGTTTGACGTAAGGTAGGATATGCAGCCGAACAACTTCACTGTATCTCGCATATGTTTTCGGCTGCCAGGAATCTTTTCCGTTCTCCAGCCATTTGTCGAGCCCTTCTATAATGGTCAGTCGACTGCCATCACTTGTCAAGCCAGCCTCAACCTGATTTTGCATATCGCGAACCCATTTCAATGCAGCTGTGCGTGTTTCAAACGTCTTTGTTACGCGCTTCCCTCCAACACTAATCTGAGCTTCCCAGTTGCCCCGATCCTTTCTTTCGCGAATGGAGCCTTCATTGTTGCCACGCCTTGAGTTCTTTGGTTGGTCTGTCATGTTTGTCCTTGTTTGGATTTTGAGTCTTTGACATGTGTCCAAATAAACACATATACGAGTATATTTTGATCTGATAAGAGTGTCAAGCCATGCCGCATATCAGTCGAAAACCTTCTCCTGTAAAATCTGCTCCGCTGATGCTGCTGCTAAAAAAGCATCTAGAAGAGAGTGGAATTTCCATTCGTAAAGCATCAAGTCAAATGAATATTGGCGCTTCACATCTTTCCCACTTGATGAATGGAGAAAAAGCTCCGGATGCGGGGGTATGTAATGCTATTGCCGATTTCCTGGGAATTCCAAGAGTACATGCGTATGGCTTGGCCGGCTGGCTTGATCTGGATGAACAGGATGACCAAGCCTTGACAGCCCTGCTAACCCCATTCGCGAATTCTCCTGAGCAGCTCGCCAAACTGAAGTGGATCTACTTCAGTATCGGGGATCGGGCTGCTAGAGAAGATTTTCTCCAATGGGTGCAGCAAAGATAATGTCTCCCTTTCTCTGGTTATGCAGATAAATTGGTACGGATAAATTCCTCCAAATCTTCGGGCCGAATGCGTTTCGCCCGACCAAATGAAACTGCAGGTAAAGCCCCTTCATTAATCAAAGAATATAAATGCGAAGCTGATACTTTGGTTAGCTCCGCCACTTCCTCGATGGTCAACAGCC
Source organism: Levilinea saccharolytica (assembly GCF_001306035.1). Classification (GTDB taxonomy): domain Bacteria; phylum Chloroflexota; class Anaerolineae; order Anaerolineales; family Anaerolineaceae; genus Levilinea; species Levilinea saccharolytica. The sequence goes on along the minus strand of NZ_LGCM01000039.1, from coordinate 833 downwards.
GCGTTAGTTTTGGCTCTGAGTTGTTGCTGACCTGCTGCATTCTGCCTCCAAAAGAAATAAGATATTTGGGGTGATACCTTTATCGTCGTTCAAGGATCAGTGATATAATAGCATTTATCCGGCAACGAGTCAAGCGTCAATGCAATATTAGCACTAATCCGGAATGGAGATGATATGGAAACACCATTTGCAAAAGCAAAGCGCAGTGCAATGAAATCAGAGTTTGATCCAAAAGCGCTTACAACGCTTCTAATGAATTTATTGAAGGAACGTAATGAGTCACTACGCGAAGCCGCGCTTAAGTCTGGACTTGATCACCAGGCTTTACGACGTTTACTAGCCGGTCAGCGCCCTAATATTGTTACCTGCATCCTTCTCGCCGACCATTTTGGAATCAGTCCAAATGACTTTCTAAAGTTGGCTGGCTGGCCCACTATGAAAGTTTTTGATGTAGAGATTTCAAGCGAGGAAAATCTTCCCGCAGAAGCCATTGAAGTGGCCCGGGATATCGCAAAAATTAAAGATCCCATGACTCGAAAAGCGATAACAGAGGCTATCCGAACACTATTAACGAAGTACTTTGAATAAAAACAGAAAGCCTTTTAGGAATAAAAGGGAGCTGGGCTTCTATTTTCGATCGCATTTTAGAGTGAAGTTCAAGAAGCGTGTAGTTTGACGAACATATGTTTTTGTGCTAGCATGTCAAGATAGTGCAACCTTTTTTCTGTAAATTCGAGTCAGAAATATCCATCGTTCTTTAACAATCGAATGACTTGCCAACGCAATAGTGCTTACCGATCTGCCACTCTTCTGAGATCTCCATCAGAAGGGCT
>NZ_LGCM01000037.1 GCF_001306035.1 Levilinea saccharolytica | reverse complement strand
ATTTTGACCACATGCGCCCGGTGGAAAACCCCGCCTACCAGCATGTGGGCGCGGGCGCGGCCCGCGACAGCAACGGTATGGTTTACTACGTGCTGCATGCGGCTTATTCGTCGGGCGGGGGCGGCTCAGCCGTGGGCTGGGCCGGGGAGGGCTGCGCCGGGGCCGCCGCAGTTTCGGCTGGCGCCGGGGCGGGGGTATCCGCCGCCGCGGGGGCCGTCTGCGTGGGCACGCCCGCCGCCTGTGAGGGTGTGGCGGCGCAAGCGGCCAGGCTCAACAGCAATCCCAGCCCTGCCGCGCCAATCCCCCATCGAATGTGTGCAAAAGATTTGATCATAGGACGTACCTGATAAGCGTTTCGCTTCAATTGTACTCGTGTGCTCGATCCGGGTTCCGCGCCGCGCCTACAGGCCCAGCAAAACGCGGAACACCCGCAGCGCATCCGCCGCGGTGGGCAGGGCAAACCACACCCATCCCAGGCTGACAAAGTGAAAAGTCAAGATCACCCCACCGCCCTGCGCCAGGGCCTTCAGCCGCGGGTGATCTTCCAGGCGGGCCGCCAGGGGCTTGGCCCAATCGGAGTAGCGGTTCTGCACAAAAATGCCCAACCCGTGCCACACCCCCCACAGCACAAAGTTCCAGGTCACCCCGTGCCACAGGCCGATCAGCACCATCGTGCTCAGCTGGGTGATCAAAATCACCCAGGGGATGGCCAGAGGCGGTTTGGCCGAGCGCAGGGAGCGGGTGAGCGGGTTAAAAAAGTAAGCCCGGAACCACTGGGTGAGGGTCATGTGCCAGTTGTTCCAGAATTGGGTTAAATTGGGCTTCAGATAAGGCGCGTTGAAGTTCTCCGGCAGTTGAATGCCGAACAGGCGCCCCAGGCCGATAGCCAGATCGGTGTAGCCGCTGAAATCCAGAAAGATCTGCAGGCTGTAAGCGTACAGGGCCGCCCAGGCCCAGCCGGTGGACTGCAATTGCGCCGCGTTTTGCGGCCCCAGGGCGGCCATGGCCAGCGAATCGGCCAGCACGAATTTTTTCAGCAGGCCCATCGCCAGCCGCGGCCCAGCCGCCATTAAATCCACCGAGAGGGTTTCCAGCGGTTTACGCAGGTCTTTGATGAACCGCTCCAGCCGGTCAATCGGCCCGGCGGTGAGGGCGGGGAAGAACAGGGCATACACCACGTACTCGCGCAGATTGACCAGCGGCAAACGGCCCGTCTGGCGGTCTCGCAGGGTGTGAATCAGGCGGAAGGCGATGTAGCTGAAACCCAGCCAACGCAGATCGCTGGCCGCCGCCCGCGCCGCGGACTGGCCCACCAGGGTGCGCAGGCCCGCGCTGACGCCCTCGGCCAGCACCGGCACTTTGATGGCCAGAAACAGCAGCAGCAGGGCCGCCATGCCCGCGCTGAGCCAGCGGGACTGCGGGGACGAAAAGCGCATCCAGAGCGCGCTGACCCCCGCCAGGATCACCAGCCCTGCTGCCACCAGGCCCAGTTGGGGCGGGCGGCTGGGGGTGATGACCCCCTCCAGGCTGACAAAGCGCGTCAGCGCCACCGCCAAAACCACCCCGGCCAGCACCCCCAAGGCGGTGTAGTTCTCACGCCCGCCGCGGGCCTCACGCGGGGTGGTGAAAATCCAACCCCAAACGGCCAGACCCAGGGTGGCCAGGGGCAGCCAGAAATCCAGGTTGCGGATGGGCATGGCCGGCTGCAGCCAAAAGACGGCCAAAGCGCTGACCGTCAGCAGGAACCAGCCGCGCCCGCCCTCCGCCGCCGGACGCAAAGAAAGCGCCAGGCGAAAACCCAGCGCGATTCCCAAAAAGATCAGCAGCTGCGTCAGCGACACGAGATCAAAAACCCTGATAAATCCACAACGGTGCGCTGTCGGCGGTCAACAGGATCACCGCCAAAACAATCAGGCACAGCACCAGGGCCCACAGGTTTTCGCGCGAAAAAACGCGCCGCAGACCGTTTACCGGTAGCCGCATACCCGCCACTCGCCGCCTTCCTGCACCACCTGATAGGTCTGGCCCGCCAGGTCGAGTTCCTGCTGTTCGTTGTTGTACGTGGCCAGGATTTTGCCTTCGCAGCTCACCAGGGTGGTATCGCCGTCCGTGCCAGTCACCTTGCAGGCCATCTGATCCAGGCTGGCGGTCACACCGATAAACGCGTCCATATCCAATAAAGCGTTTTCTTCCCAGGCCTGGCAGGAAGCCGTGGACAGTTGATCCGCGTCCTGCGCCACCAGGGCGGTCAGGTAATTTTCCACCGTCTGGGCCGCCGCGTCCGATTTTGCCCCGCCGCCGCAAGCCGAAAGAAGGAACACCAGCGCCAACAGCGCGATCATGCTTTTCCAGGTGTGTGCAGACATGCTTAAGTCTCCTTAGGTCAGTTCAAACTGGTGAGATTATACCATCCCATGCCGTGCGCGCCAAAAAAACAGACGCACCCCACCCAAGAAGGCTCACCCGTTTTCACCCAGAAAACGCGGCTTCACAGTAGAATCACAGCAAAGAACTTTCTCCAAGGAGCCGCCCCATGACTTATGCTGGCGTACTGGCCCGCTACCGCGCCTGGATGGACATCCCTGCGCACACCGCAGACATCACCCTGCTGGAAGGCAACACCCCCCTCATCCCCGTGCCGCGCCTGGCCGAAGAGATGGGCGGCGGGTTTGAGCTGTACATCAAGTTTGAAGGATTGAACCCCACCGGCTCATTTAAAGACCGCGGCATGACCGTGGCCATCAGCGAAGCCGCCGGTCGCGGGGCGCGCGCGGTGATCTGCGCCTCCACCGGCAACACGGCCGCCTCGGCCGCCGCCTACGCCTCGCGGGCCGGGATGCGCGCCATTGTGATCATCCCCGAAGGCAAGGTGGCCGCGGGCAAGCTGGCAGGGGCCACGGCCTACGGGGCCGAGGTCATCCAGATTTCCGGCTCGTTCGATGACGCCCTGTCGCTGGTGGTGGAAATCAGCCGCCGCCACCCCGTGGCCCTGGTCAATTCCCTCAACCCCTACCGGCTGGAAGGCCAGAAAACGGCCGCGTTTGAGATCATCGAAACCCTGGGCGCCGCCCCGGACTGGCTGTGCCTGCCGGTGGGCAACGCGGGCAACATCTCAGCCTACTGGATGGGCTTCACCCAGCACCATGCCGCCCAACAAAGCGGCCTGCCGCACATTTTGGGGGTGCAGGCTGCTGGTTCGGCCCCGCTGGTGTTGGGGCACCCCGTGGATCATCCCGAAACCATCGCCACCGCCATCCGCATCGGCCGTCCCGCGCGGGGTGAACAGGCCTTGCAGGCTGCCGAAGAATCTCAGGGGCGCATTCTGGCGGTGAGTGACGATGAAATTCTCTTCGCCCAAAGGCGGCTGGCGGCCAGCGGGGTATGGGTGGAACCGGCCTCGGCCGCGGGGATCGCGGGCATGTTTGCCGAAATCCGCGCCGGGCGCATGCAGCCGAAAGGCCAGCGCATCGTGGCGGTGTGCACCGGCCACGGCATGAAAGACCCCGACATCATCGCCCGCCAAATGCCCGCCCCGCGCCTGCTGCCAGTGGAGCTGCGCGCCCTGGAAGACGCCGTCCTGGAGGAAAAATGAGCCTGCCCCAGCGCATCACCGTGCGCGTGCCCGCCACCACCGCCAATTTGGGGCCGGGGTTTGACTGCCTGGCCCTGGCCCTCGACCTGTGGAATCGGGTCACCTTTCGCCTGGATGAATCCGCGCCCGCGGGCAGTGTGCAGGTGTGCATTCACGGGCGGGGCAGCAGCTATCTGCCGCTGGACAGCCGTAACCTGACGGCGCGCGCCTTTTTGCGCCTGTTTGAACACGCCGGTGTGCCCGCGCCCAGCGCCTCGATCGAATGTACCAACCGTCTGCCGTTGGGATCGGGGCTGGGTTCCAGCGCCTCAGCCGTGCTGGCGGGCTTGCTGGGCGCCAACGCCTGCCTGCCCCAACCCTACCCTAAAGAAACCCTGCTGACCCTGGCGGCAGAGATGGAAGGCCACCCCGATAACGCCGCCGCCGCCCTGTGGGGTGGGCTGGTCATCGTCACTTCCGCACGCGCGGGCGGCCATATCGTGCGCAAAGTGCCCAGCCCCCGCCTGCAAGTGGCCCTGGCCGTGCCGTCTTACCATCTGCCCACCCAGCAGGCGCGCGCCGCCCTGCCCAAAAGTGTGTCCCTGGCCGATGCGGTCTTCAACCTGGGGCGCACCGCCATGGTGGTCGAAGCTGTCCGCCGCGGGGATCTATCCCTGCTGGCCGAGGCCCTGGATGACCGCCTGCACCAGCCCTACCGCCTGCCCCTCATCCCTGGGGCTGCCCAGGCCCTGCAGGCCGCCGCGGAAGCTGGAGCCGCCGCCGCGGGGCTTTCGGGGGCCGGCCCCAGCCTGATCGCCTTTTGTGCCGGGGATGCCCAGGCCGTCAGCCAGGCCATGTGCGCCGCCCTGCGCCAGGCCGGTTTGGAATGTGAGGCTTTTGTGCTGCGCACCACTTCCCAGGCGGCCAGCGTGCGCGTGCAGGCCTAAGCTGGGGCACGGAAATCCGCGGCCTGTTTCGGTTGACTTTCCCCCGCAGATGTACTATCATAAGAAAAAGCATGGGAGCGTAATCCGCTATGCGAGAGTTTGGAGAACCCCAAATTGAATAAACTATGAAAGGCGCGCGGGGCAGCCGCGTGCCTTTTTGTATCAAAACCCAACATTCGGCGAAAGGAGAAATACACGACCATGGATTACGGCATGATCGGCAAAATCGAAAAAGCAAAACGTTATTCACAAGAACGCGAGCGCTTCCATTTTTCTTCGTTCTCGGTGACGATGGATGGGGCGAATAATGCCCACAAAGTGGACTATGATAACGGTGTTTGGAAATGTGATTGCGATTTCTTTCAATCGCGGGGCCGCTGCAGCCACACGATGGCCCTCGAATTCATCCTGGAAGGCATGATCGTCCCTCTTCCGGAAGCCTAAGCACCAGCCGCCTGCATTCTCAGGCCCCAGGGCGCAAAATCCCTGGGGCTTTTGCCTTTAAAATCACCAGAGGAACCCTGAAAGCCGGGCTCCTCTGGCCAAAGGATTGATCAAACTGCCTCATTCCGAATCAGCAGGTAAGAGCCACGCTTTCGCTAAAACAGCGCGCTTCCACCGGCAGGTTCGGCGCCAACTGGCGCAGGCGGCTGCGCACCAGGTCGGCATGAGTCTCATCCCAATAATCCTTGGGCTGGCGGCCCAGCTCGTGCAGATGGGTGAGGATCAGATGAGCGGGCTGCAGTGCCAGCGCAAAGCGGCAGAACGCGTCCAGCAAGGGCGGCTCTTCCAGCAGTGCGCAGCCCCGCCCCAGCCACACGTGCGCAAAGGCCCAATCCACCCCGCCAAAAGCGGGGATCTGCGCGGCGTCGTAGGTGCGCGTATCGCCGGGGAACAGGCAGCGCATGCCCCCAAATTCCGCCAGAACCCCCACCGCCGGAACGCCGCGCGGTGGGCCCTGGGGGGCTTCAGGGCGCGGCTCCCAATGCAGGCCGGGGAAAAGCGTCAGCGCCACGCCGTCCACCTCAATCCGCTCCAGCATCCTGGGCACAATCACCCGCACCGCGGGGACGCCCGCCTGCTCCACCACCGGCGCATACAGGAATTCCGGAACCACCCACCAGATGGGTGCGCGGCGCAAAGCGTGGATCAAAGCCAGATCCAGATGATCGGCGTGGCGGTGGGTGAGCACCGCCAGGTTGAGCGGGGCCAGCCCGTGCTCCAAATCCACAGCGGGGGCGGCGGGCAGCCGCGAGCGCTGGTCAAACGGATCAATCGCCCAGCGCGTACTGCCGGTGCGCAGCAAATAATTGGCCGAATACATCACCCACAGGCGGTCTTCCGGCTCATCCGCGCCCCATTGAGTCACCATCGCCTGCCAATCCGCCGCATAGCGCGCTGCGCGCCGGGCAGCGGTGCGGCGGATAGTTTCGGCGGCAGCGGCGGGATCGCGCAGCATCAACGGAGGCTCCAATGCGGGTCTGGGATGCGCCAGGGGTTTAGCCCACCGTCTGGCGGTATTTACTGGCGATAAAGGCCTCCACCTCAGGCACCGAGCGGTTGAAGGGGCCCAGGGCTTCCATCTTCAGGCTGGTCACGGCTGCCGCCCACAAACCAGCTTCCTGCGGGTTCATGGACAGGCGCTTGGAAAGGTACGTGCCCACGCAGGTATCGCCGCGCCCGCTGCGCCCCACCAATTGCGCCGGGTAAAAGCCGTATTCATAGGTCGCACCGCGGTCGTAGATCAGCACGCCGTCTTTATGCGTCAGAACGATCTCAGCCGGGCCCATCTGCGCGTAGATCTTGGCCGCCTGATAAATATCCTTGGTGCCGGTCAGGAACTCCGCTTCCACGGCGTCGCTCTTCACCACGTCCACCTGGGCCAGGGTGGCTTCCATCTCCGGCCAGGGTTCATAGATCAGGCTCTGGCCGCGCAGCACGCGCACAAAGCCCTGCATATCCGCCGCCACCAGCGTGCCGCGCTCGCGCAGCGCGCGGATCACATCCAGACCCACCTCCCCGCGCAGGCTGGAATTGATGGCCGCGGCGCGGGTGGTAAAGCCGTCCACATCGGCGGCAGTGATAGAGCCCGCGATCCCGGCCACCGTCAGGGTGCGGATGTCGGGGTCGGTGGTGGGGTATTCCAGCTTCATCAGGGTCGAAGAAGGGCTGTAGGTGGCAAAGCAATCCACCCCGTTGGCCTGCAGTCCCTCCACCACATGCACATCTTCGCGCGATAGGCGCGTGACCACCGCCGTTTTCAGGCCCAGGCGCGCCGCGGCGTTGGCCGCATAGTTCATCCCACCGCCGTCCACGTAGCGCGTGCCCGCGGGGGTGATGATCGTATCTTTGGTGTAATTACCAATAAAAACCACGTCGTAAGCCGACTGCTGATTCGCCATAAGAAATGCCCTTCTCAGATCAGAGAGTTAAAAGAATTTGGATATCAGCCAATAGACGCCTGCGCCCACCGCCGCAGACGCAGGGATGGTGAGAACCCAGGCTGTGATAATTTCCTGCGCCACATGCCAGCGCACTTTGTTGGCGCGTTCTCCTGCCCCCACCCCCATGATGGCCGAGCTGACCACCTGGGTGGTGCTCACCGGGCCGCCGATGAGCGAGGCGGTCAGGATGACAGAGGCCGAGGCCAACTGTGAGGCAAAGCCGTCCACCGGCCGGATCTTAAAGAACTTGCCGCCCAGGGTGCGGATCAGACTCCAGCCGCCCACCGCCGTGCCAAAAGCGATCATCCCCGCGCACATCACAATCACCCAAATGGGGACCTTGAACTCCTGCAAATACCCGCCGGTCACCAGCGCCAGGGTGATGATGCCCATCGATTTTTGGGCGTCGTTGGCGCCGTGGCTGAGCGCCAGAGCTATGCCGGTGATCATCTGGCTGCGCTTGAAGATGCCGTTCACCCGCGGTGTCGCGTTCCACGCCAGAATGTAGATCAGGCGCAGGACCAGGAACCCAACCACAAAGCCGATGATGGGCGAGGTGAACAGGGTCAGCAAAATCTTCTCAATCCCGGCCATCTGAATGGCCTGAAAACCGGCGGCCATGCTCACCGAGCCAATCAGCCCGCCGATCAGCGCGTGGGAAGAGCTGCTGGGAAAACCCAGATACCAGGTGAGCAGATTCCACACAATCGCGCTGGCCAACGCCGCCACCAATACCAGGGTGCTGATGGTTTCTGCCGCGACAATCTCATGCCCAATGGTCTTGGCCACCGCCACGCCAAACAAGAAGGGGCCGCTGAATTCGGCCACAGCCGTAACCCCCAGGGCAACCCGCGGCGAAAACGCCCGCGAAGAGATCATGGTCGCCACCACGTTGGACGAATCGTGGATGCCGTTCAAGAAGTCAAAGGCCAGCGCCAGGACAATGACGACAATCACCAAGGTAGTCATGCATGCCCCCTATGTGATTTTGACCACGATGTCGGCGATGGCGTTGGCGGCCTCATCCCCTCGGTCGGCGGCGTTGCTCATGTGGCGGTACACCTCGCGCAGCTTGAGCATCTTGATCACCTGCTTAATATCCTCGCCGCCGCTAAAGAGATCCGCCAGCGCCTCGCGGTACACACCCTCCACGCGGTTTTCCAGGGCTTTAGCGCGCTGGGCGTGTTCGTTGGCCACCCCGGGGTGCTCCTCCAGCCGATCCACCGCCAAAAGCAGCTCCGCGCCAGCGTCCCGCAGCAAAGAGGCGATGCGCTGCATGTACACCGTCGGCTTCACCTTCAGCACTTCCATTTCGGTGATGGTGCTGTAAGCATAATCAATCACGTCATCAATGGTGCGCGACAGGGTGAAGATATCTTCACGGTCGAAGGGGGTCACAAAGGTTTTGTTCAGCTCATAGATCAAAATCCGCCGAGCTTCGTCCGCTTCTTTTTCCTTCACGGCCAAAGTTTTGGAGGCTTCGGGGTTTTGATCCTGCATATAAGCCTTCAAGGCTTCCAGACCTTCCAGCGTCAAAGCCGCCTGATCATGGATCAGTCGGATAAAGATGTTTTGCCGCTTCTTAAATAATCCGCGCATACGCTTCTCTCCTTCTGGATTCAAGAAATTTTCCGGATACAGCCCTGCTCTGCCAGCAGCCTCAAGCTGGCCTTCACCTGTTCTGGGCTGTTCGTGGTTTGCAGTTCACAGGTGCGAAAAGCCCCCTGGGGCAGGTAGGCCGCGGCGGTTTGAAAATCAACGGTTCCCAGGCCAGGGGCAAAATGGTCAGTGGTTTCGCGGACATCGTGCAGGTGGGTTTCGATCAATCGGGGCGAAAACCGCTGCAGCCATTCCGTGTACGGATAAAATCCCAACGTGTCTAAGGTATAGGCGTGGCCGATATCGTACAAGAAGCCGATCTGCTCCGGCCCCGCCAGGGTGAGCAGGCTCTCCACCTCGTCTGGACTGGGGAATTCCAAATAATGGTAGCGGTTTTCCAGGCCCAGGCGAATGCCGTATGGATGCGCATATTCTAACAGCTCCTGCAAACTTTTTCGAACCGCTTCCAACCCGGCGGCGGCGTGCTGTTTGCGGATGGCGATCATCTCCGCCTGCACCGCGCGGTACCGGTCGCTGCCGCCCTGCCCGGCGTGGATCATATTGCGCAGCTTGCGCTCCAACTGGTGTACGTCCGGCACAGCCTCGCCTGCGTGAATGACGATCACTTCGGCCCCCACGCGGCTGGCCAGCTCGATGCTGCGCCGCATGGCCTGCACACCTTCCTTACGGCAGGCTTCATCCGTAGCCGAAATCAGCCAGCCGCGCTTCTTCAGCTCCCCTTCGCTGATGTCCGCCGGGCAAGGCTCGTGGATGCTGCGGATGGGGAAGCGGTGCAGGGGGATGCCCTCCAGCATAGCCGAAGTCACTTTGTGGTTCAGTTCAATATAAGCAAAACCGGTGCGGCGCGCAAATTCAAAGAAATCGGTCAAGGCCGGGAATTGGTGAACGGCGTACATGGTGGAAAGGGCCGCGTCGTACACCGCCTCGGGCTGGGGGGCCGGCCGCGGGGGGAACAACTCCAAAACCTTCCCCAGCGCCGGAACGGTCTGGTCGGGGCGCAAATCCTCACCCACCTTGCCCACCTGGGCATGGGGGTCAATGATGACCGCCTGGGCAAAGCCCGCCGCCCGCGCCGCGGCCACATCCCGATCCACGCGGTCGCCGATGTAAGCGCAGTTTTCGGGGGCCACGCCCATGCGCTGGGCGGCTTCCAGCAAAATGGACGGGCAGGGTTTGCGCGTCCCGCTCACCGCCGAAAGCAGCACAGTTTCAAAGCAGCCGCTGATCTCCAGTTGGCGCAGTAGTTCAGGCACCTCCACACTGCTGGTGGTGTTGCTCACCACCCCCAGGCGGTAGCCGCGCCGGAACAATTCCACAATCACATCGCGGCTTTCGGCAAAGGGCACCCGCCGCCCCAGCCACGAGCGGTAGAGTTGGTTGATCTCGATGGCCCGCTCGCGGATCAGCTCAGGCGGATAATCGGGGAGCATCCAGCGCTGCCACAGCTCGGCCTCATTCAGTTCCAGGCAGGTTTCTTCCGACCAGCGTTTATAGGCGCTGGCGCGCTCGGCCAATTTCTGTGAAAAGGCCTCCGCCGCTTCTTCCGCGCCGATCAGCGCCATGATCTGGGCCAGAATTTCTTCTTTTTCTGTGCCGGTGCGCCTTTCGGTGTAGCGCAGCGTCCCGCCGATATCAAACAAGATGGCTTCAATGGGAGTTTTCATCGTCATTCACCATTAAACTTTCGCGACCGCATCCACCAGTTCGCAGAACTGCGCAATGTAGCAGTCCGCCTGCGCATCCGGGTCATAGTTGAAGGCGATGGTGGTCATTCCCACCGCCCGCGCGCCTTCCAGCTCATAATTGCGGTGGCCGACAAAGACGGCCTGGCTGGGCGAAAGTCCCAATTGGCGCAAGGCTGCCTGGTAAATGCTGGGGTCCGGCTTGCGCACCCCGATATCCATCGAAGAGATGATGGAATCCCACACATGCCCAAAGCCGCCGCGCTCAAACCAGTTCAGTTTGGCCGAAAGCGAATTGGCCGTGTCCGTCACAATCCCCAAAAGGTACCCCTGGGCTTTGAGCTTGAGCAGGGTTTCGGCCACGCCCTCAAAAAAGACCACATTGGCGTCGTCGTCAATCAGGGCCTGCTTGCCGCGCTCAATCAGCTCCGGCTGGGTGATGTTGTACAGGCGCACAATGGCCTCGCGGTATTCGCTGTGCGAAATTTGCCCGCGGTACGCCTGAAACTCCGCCGCCTTTTTCTTTTCGCTGTGCTGGGGGTCCAGGGTCATCCCCAACTCTGCCAAAAAGGCCTTGAACTTCGCGCCCCGTTCCGCGCGGAAATACAACAGGTCGCCCGCATCAAACACCAACCCGCGGATTCTGGGGTGGGGTGCGGGCTTCTCCGCGCTCTGTCGGTCGGCGCGCAAAATCTCCAACAGCCCGGTCATATCCTCAATGACCGCGTCCGGCTGAGCGCCGGTGTCATCTTCGCCGTGTTCAAAATGGTGGCGAATCTGCACCGCTTTGCCAAAACCAGCGCGGCGCGCGCCGTCAATATCCCGTGTCACCCGATCACCAATATACAAACAGGCGCTGGCGGGGACGTTGGCCAGCCGGGCGGCGTAATGAAAAATCGCCGGGTCTGGTTTGCGCCGCCCATATGCGCTGGAGAGGACGATGGTAGAAAAATATTCAAAAATGCCGTATTCTTTCAAATTGTCAGGGACCAATCCCAGGCTGCCCACATTGCTGATCACCCCCATCTGAATGCCCATCTCATGGATGGCTTGCAAAACCGCGGGGACTTCGGGACGCAGGGCGCGCTGGTAAAAGCGGCTTTCCAGCAGCACCATCAAAGGCTCCGAGATGGCGCTCAACGCTTCTCGGTCAATGTCACGATCCGCAAAAATATAGTCGCACCAAATGCGAGCGCTGGGCAGCTCTTCCATGCTCGCAATACTCCACTGCTTATACCGGTTCAAGCCTGCGGTGATCACCTCCAAAAGCTGCTCATCCGTATCTTCCAGATGAATGCCGTGCGTCTCCATCAGCGCACGCAGAACCGGAACAGCCTTCAGGCGCAATTCCCGTGTGAAGCAAAAGGTCTCGATGGTTCCACCCATATCAAAAAACACCGCCTGAATCTTCATAAACGCTCACCTTTCGGAATGGATTGGCCCCGGTCGGGATCCAGCCAGTAAAAAAATCTCCGTCAACCGCTACAAACGATAAAAAATCCTTTGGCAGCATACAGTCGGATTCCCTCCGAGCAGGAAACATACATGCCGGCGCCCGGAGGGAATCCAGGTAACTCTATACAGTTGGGCGGGGGCTTACTTGCCCAGGTTCAACAGGTAGAAATCGCGCGCCTGCACCATGTTTTGATAAGCAAATTCCTCAGTCAGGAGCCAGGTCACCTCGCGGATCTCATCCAGGGTCTTCATCCCTTCTGGAACCTCATAATCGCTCAGCGCGAAGTAGGTGCCGAACTTGGCCCAAGGCTTTTTGCCGTCTTCCATCACGAAGCGGATGAAGAGTTTGGCGGCGTTGGGGTGCGGGGCCTGGTTGATGATCGCCAGATAGCTCTGGTTCTGCACGCCCGCCACGGGCTTGGCGTCCCAGCAGGGTTCGAAGACCAGGTTGCCTTCCTGCACGTCGGGGTAGTTGGAATAGGAGGTGAAGGCCAGGTAGTTTTCGCTCATGCCGGGGGTAGCAAAGGCCGAATCGACCTCGTCGCCGCCGGGCTGGGGAATGGGGTTGTTCTGGGCGAAGCGCTTCAGCCACAGCCAACCAGCATCCGGGGTGTCAGAATCCAACTTGGGATCTTCCCCGTACAGTTCTTTGTAAGCCGCAGCCATCTCATCGGCATGGTACACGTAGGTGATCAGCTTGCTGAGGGTCGAAGCATCGTTCAGCGGGTCTTCAATCACCACTTTGCCTTTCCATTCCGGCTGGGTCAGTTCCCACAGGTTGCTCACCGGGCAGGTATCGTTCAGTTCCGAGTTGTAGGCCAGGAGCGTGGTGCCAAAGCGGGAAACCAGGAAGGGCTGAGTCAATTCTTCCGGAACCTTCAGGCCCGTGGGGACGAAGCGCCAGGCGTACTGCTTGGGCAGGATCGTGCCGAAGATGTCGGCGCCGCCGCTGCTGAACCACACATCCCCCACAAAAAGGCCCGATTCCTGCTCACCGATGGTCTTGGAGAGCACATCATCGCCGCCCAAATCATAGCCTTCGAGCTTGATGTCGGGATACTTTTCGGCCCACATTTCGGCGGCCTTGGCGATCTTGGAGGAGTTGGCATACACAATCACCGAACCCTCTTTCTTGGCGGCCTCTTCAATGGCGGCCCAGTCCTGCTCGCCCGTGTCATAGGGGCCAAGCTGGTTGGCTTTGAGCCAGGCTTCTTTGGGGGTCAGGGTGGGTTCAGCGGGGGCGGCCGGTTCAGCCGGCGCAGCCGGAGCAGCGGGCTCAGCCGGGGCAGCCGGTTCGGCGGGGGCAGCCGGCGCAGCAGGGGCCGCCGGGGCGGCGCAGCTGGCCAAAACACTGAGCAACAGCACAAAGGTCAAAATTTTCACGAACGCTTTCATCTTTTTCTCCTTCAGACTTTTCGACATGAAACAACGATTTTGAGATCCCTGCTTCCACGTTCAGACGGGTCCACGGCCTCCTTTCGGTGCCCGCGGCAAAGGATTATTCATGACTGGCTAGCCAGTCACCAGGTTGCCGCTTTCCTTGTCGTATAAGTTCAGGCTGGTCGGATCAAACTTCAACCAGATTTTTTGATCCATCTTGATCTTGCTGATGCCCATCACTTTGACGGTCACTTCCACATCCCCGCGCTGGGCCACAATGGTCGAATCGGCGCCCGCCGGCAGCACCGAATAGGCTGTAAACTCCACTGCGTTGAGTTCCGGCTCGGTCAGCACGGCAATATCCTCCGGCCGCACCGCCACCACCATCTTCCCGCGGGCGTTAAAGGTCTCCACATCCAGAGCAAAATCGCCGACCTTCACCTGGTTTTGCCCGCTGACGGTCCCGTCCAGCAAGTTGACCTTGGGGTTGCCGATAAAGTCGGCCACAAACAGATTGGCGGGGAAGTGGTACACCCGGTCGGGTGTATCCAGCTGCTGCACCACGCCCAGCTTCATCACCGCGATGTTGGTAGACATGGTCAGGGCTTCCACCTGATCGTGGGTCACATAGATGGTGGTTGCGCCGGAAATATGGTGCAGACGCTTCAGCTCGGTGCGCATGTCCATGCGCAGGCGGGCATCCAGGTTGGAGAGGGGTTCGTCCATCAGGAACACTTTCGGGCGGTAGGCCAACATGCGCGCCAGGGCGATGCGCTGCTGTTGACCGCCGCTCATTTCGCGCGGGTAGCGGTTTTCGTAGCCGTCCATCTGAACTTCCTTGAGGGCTTCGTGCACGCGCTCATCCATCTGCGCCTTGGTCAATTTTTGCATCTCCAGCGCGAAGGTGATGTTCTTATAGACCGTCATGTGCGGCCACAGGGCGTAGTTCTGGAACACCAGGCCCAGATCGCGCGCGCCCGGCTGCAGAGAAATGCCCTTGATGCTGGAATACACCAGCTTATCGCCGATATAAATTTCGCCTTCGTTGGGGTCTTCCAACCCGGCAATACAGCGCAGCAGGGTGGTCTTGCCGCAGCCCGACGGCCCCAACAGGGTGAGAAACGTGCCCGCTTCAATGGTTAAGCTGACATTGTTGACCGCGACGACATCGCCAAAACGTTTGGTAAGGTTTTTAATCGTGATGGTGGTTGACATGGAGTTCCCTTTCTTCAATTACATCCCAAGGCCTTTTTTCAGGCTGCCGCCGCGGAAGCGGCTGATGATAAAGTTACCGATCAAAACAAGCACGATCAGGATGATGATGACAGCGTTGGCCTGCTGCTCATTCCCGTTTTCAATGTAGCGCATGGTCATGCTGGCCAAAACCGCCGTGGTGGGCGTCACCAATAAGATGATCAGCGACAGTTCGCGCATGGTGGTGATGAAGGTCAGCAGAAAGCCGGAGACAAAGCCGGTGCTGGTCAGCGGGAAGATGATGCGCGCAAAGCGCTGCCAGGCGTTGGCCCCCGCCAAAGCCGCGGCCTCTTCCAGCTCTCGGCCCACTTGCAGCATGGCCGAAACACCGCTGCGCGACGAATACGGAATATGCTTGGCCACCGACACCACCACCAGCAGAGCAAAGGTGCCGTACAGCGGCGGGATCGGGCCGACCGGCTTGGTGAACATGGAGATGTACACCGCGCCAAAGGCAATCCCAGGGATGACATACGGGATGAAGGCCAACTGCTCCACAAACTTGGCCAGGCGCGTGCCGCGGCCTTTGACGATGGCATAGCCCAGAATGACCCCCAGCAGCGCGGTGAAGAAGGCCGTGTAGAGCGCCAGCTTGATCGAGTTCCACGCCCCGCGGTAAATGGCCGGGTTCAGCAGCACCCCGGGTTCGCCGTTGTTGATCTTCTCGTTGCTTTGCCCAATCCAATGCGCCAGGGTCAGGTTGCTGATGCTGTAATCGCCGGAGCGCGCCATCAAGGTGGAAAGGATCAGCAGCAGCAGCGGCAGAACCGCCACAATCACCTGGAAAATGATCACCAGGGAGGTCAGGGGCATGCGCCAATTGCGCAGCTTGGTCTTTTGGGCCATGAAGCCGCGCCCGCCGATGGTTTCGTAGCTCTTGCGCGTGCCCACAATTTTCTGGTTGAGGAAGATGGTCGTCATGGAGAACAAGATCAGGACGATGGCCAGCACAAAGCCGTCGCCAAACGCGCCCACCTGGGTGTTCGAGCGCAGCATGGTGGACATGGTGTAGTAACGCACAGGCACGCCCAAAATATTCGGGCCGCCGAAAGTGCCCATCGTCTTCGAAAAGGTCATGATGAAACCGGAAAGCAGGGCCGGAATGACCAATGGGAAGGTGATCTTGCGCAGAATGCGCCAGCGGCTGGCCCCGGCCAGTTCCCCCGCCTCTTCCAGGCTGGAGTCAATAGACATCAGCGCCGCAGAGACAAACAGGAAGAAGAAGGTGTAGTAATGCAGCGCGCTGCTGACGATGATCGGCACCGGCCCGTAAGAGATCCAATCAGGCGGCGGCGTGCCCGTCAGATACATGAGAAAACCGGGCATGCCGCCCGTCGTCCCGTTGTTAAACAACACCTTCCAGGCCATGGCGATGGTCCAGGAAGGCATGATGTAGGGAACCGTGGCCAAAACATTAATCGTATGGCGGCCGGGCATATCCGTGCGCACCACCATCCAGGCCAGCGCCCCGCCGATGACAAAGGCGAAGAAGGTCGCGCCCAGTGAAACGGTCAGCGAGTGCAGCAGCGGCTCAAACGTCATGATCGTGCTGACCTTGCTGGAGAGCATGCGAATCCAGTGGAAGAGGGTGAAATCGCCCGGCACAGCCCCCGGCGCGTAGCGAACATCACTTTCCGAGAAGGTGAACGTTGTCATCAACATGCGGTACAGCGGGATGATGACCATGTAGAACATCACAAACAGCATGATCAAAGACAGAATGACCTGGGGCGTTGTGACCCAGCGCCAAAACCGTCTTAACCAGGCTTCAGCCCGCTCGAACAAACCTTGCTCTTCTCCTGCTTGCTTTGCCATCAAAGGACTCCTCCTCAAATATCGGTATTGCTCTGCTCAGGAAGCACCGCGAAGCTTGGCGCGCATCTGATCTAATTGATCCAAATGCGCCATAACGTTTTCTTGATCAGCCGAACTCAGTGCCAACAGCAAGGCATTGATGATCGTCATGGGCACCGTTAAGGAGTGGAAAGCAGAAACTGGCCCCCGGCGCGCCGCCAAAACCACATTGGCTTTTTCGCTCACCAGCGGCCCCAGCGTGTCTGTCACCAGGATCACGGGTGTTTGACGCTGGTTGGCGTGGTTTAAGACCAGCTGCATGGTGGGGGTCAGGTTAAAAAAGCCGATGGCAATCAACAGGTCATCCTTACCCATCAACAGCATCGGCTCCAGGATTTCCTGTCCAGAGGTGTCCAACCGGACGGCCTGCTTGCCCACGCGGGTGAGGCGAATATGCAGCAGGTCCACCAGAGAAACGGACGGCCCCAGGCCAAAGATGAACACGCGCTTATGGGTGCGCAGCAGCTCAACCGCCGCGTTTAAACATTCGCGGTCCAGGGTCTGCATCGCCTCCGTCAGATAGTCAATCTCCGAGGCCACCAGCCGCTCAAAGATGTCGCCCGCCTCGCGCAGGTCGTGGATGCGGCCGCGCAGGCGCGCCGAATGCGTCATGCGGCTGCGGAAATTTTCCTGCAAGGCCTCGCGCAGCGCCGGATAACTTTCAAAACCGAGCGTGCGGGCAAAACGAACCATGGTGGCCTCGCTCAGATTCAGACGCTGGGCAATCTCCGCCGCCGACAGAAAAGGGGCCTCATCCATGTTTCGCCGGAAAAAGTCCACAATTTTCTGCTCGCTCTTGGTAAAATCGGCATCGTGCTCAGCAAACAGCTGATCAAAATCCATTTTGGGGCGAAGCTTCGTATTCATAGGAACTCCGGGTGGCTTTCATTTGTGAAAAAATTGAAAGGGGAATTTCAATTTTTATCATACAGCAAACCCACCCATATTTCAAGGTGACTTATGACACATTCGCCGCTTGTAAGGTTTTGGCAAGGTCAGGCGTCACCCACAGGGCCGCGCCGGTGGTGTCCACGCACACATCGCACACCTCCAACTGGGGCCGATAGGCAATTTCCGCCATGATGAACTGGTCCTTAAAATAGCGGTTGCGGAAGTAGTTGGGATCGTATTTCTTGCGGTAATCTATGTCGCGCTTCCACTTGCGCTTCATGCGGATGGGGTCGTCCGTCAAATACACCACCTTGATGCCGATCAGGTGCACCACCTCTTCGATCAGGAAGGGGAAATTGCCCTCGATGAAGATGATATCCGCCGGTTCAATCTCAATCGGCACCCCATCCGGCTTCAACCGACCTTCCAAATCGTGGCTGGAGGTGGCGTACACGAAATCGTAGCGGGGGATGGCGATCTTTTTCCCCTGGCAAATGTCCTCCAGCGCCTGGGTCAGCAGGTGAAAATGCAGGGCCTGCTTGCCCTGGGTGAAAATGCCTTTGGCCTCGCGGTAATCGCGGTCGGTTAAGAAATTATCCAGCTCAATCGAGGCCACCTTCTTGCCCATGCGCTCAAATTCGGCGCTCAGACGTTCCACAATTTCCGTCTTGCCCGCCGCGGTGGGGCCGGCGATAGCCAGCAGCACGGGCACGCCCTTCACCGCGATGATTTTCTTCACGGTGTCAATAAAGAGCGCATCCACCTCGGCATTGGCGGCCATAAAATCCTTGTAGCCTACCCCCTGAAAACGGTCAAACTGGCGTTGGCGCGGCTCAAACTGGCCGTAGGGCGCACCGCCAAAATGGGCGCGCACGCGCTCGGTGAAATACTCGGTGCGGTGCAGAAAATAAAAACCGCGCAGGTCAAAATAGAAATGCTGGTTCACCCAGGCCGGGTCATAGGCCCCCGTCACCAGCCCCACCAGCAGCTCGCGCGTCAGCGCCAGAATGGGCTCGTCCAGCAGGATGTGGTGGTTAACGCTGGGCTTAATCTGGATGCTGTCGTAAAACTTGCGGTCGTTCACGCGCTGTTCAATCACCTGCTTGCTTTCCAGCGCGACGCTTTCCCAACCGCCTTCGGGGATGACGTTATCCAGCGCGTAGCGGAACTCATACAGGGCCAGGTCGCCCACCCCAGGGTTCAGTGCCCGCAGCTTTTCATACAACACCACCGCAAATTCATCAGGATTCAAGGGATTGTTCATGAAGGGCAGTCCTATGCACCATACTTTGAAATGCGCCGGGCGTTGGCCAGGGCCAGCGGCAGGATGTGGGTGGCCGGGAAGACGCCCAGGCTGCCGCGGGCGCAAGCGCGCTCGCCAAAGGTCTCGATCAGATCGGGGAGCACGTAGGGGGAATACAACAGGGTGGGCACAGGGTGCCAGCTGTGCGAACGCAGCACCGCAGGGGAGGAATGATCCCCGCCCACAATGACCACATCTGGCTGCAGGGCCATCAGGCGCGGGATCTGCCGGTCCACCTCTTCAATCACCGCCGCCTTACCCATGAAATCGCCGCTCTCCCCGCAGGTATCTGTTTTCTTGACGTGCAGGTAGAAGAAATCGTACTCCTGCCAGTACTTCTCCAAAGTCGTAAACTCGGCCTCAATCGTCTCGCCGCACAGCGGCACCACGTCCATCCCGGCCAGCTTGGATACCCCGCGGTACATACCGTTGACGGCAATCGAAGCGGCATGCAGGCCGTAGCGCTCAGAAAACGAGGGCAGCACCGGCAGCTTGTTGAACCCGCGCAGGGTGATCATGTTGGCGGGGGAGTCCTTCGCCAGCAGCAGGCGAGCCTGCTCGATAAACGCATTCACATAGGCCGCCGCTCGTTCGGATTCGGGGTTCAGCGCGCGCACCGGCAGGGTGGGCACGCCGGTTTTCAGCGGATCCGATTCGCTCAAGGCATCCCCCAGACCCTCAGCGCGGGCCACAAAGGCGAAGCGGTGCTCTTTCACCGGCTCCACGAAGAAGGTCACCCCCGGCACGCGGATGGTGCGCAATTTCTCGGCCAGGCTGCGGCTGATCTCGGTCGGCAGCCGTCCGGCGCGCCGATCCGTCACGCAGCCCTGCGCGTCCACCGTGCAGAAATTGCCGCGCGCCGCCAGATCGTCGGCCCCCAGTTCAAAATCTACCCCCAGGGCTTCCAAGGCGCCGCGCCCGATCTCATAGTGAATGGGGTCGTAGCCAAAGAGGGCCAAATGCCCCGGGCCGCTGCCCACCGTCACCCCTGGGCCGGCGGGTTGGCTCAGCCCCAGTTTGGATTGGGCCGCCAGACGGTCGAGGTTGGGGGTGTGGGCCGTCTCCAGTTCGGTTTTGCCCCCCGGCTCCGCCGGAAGGCCGCCCAGCCCATCCAGGACCAAAAGAACAATTTTGGTCTGCGCGGGTGCTGCCAGTTTTGTGTAAAATTCTGCGTCCATTCAGCCTCCAATGCCGCGCCAGGAGAGAGATTAGCACCCCTCCAGCGCCGCGGCCCGCCCCACACCCAACACCAGCGCATTGTAGGCGCGCTGGATCTTGCCGTAGTTGCCGTCGCGGTCCAGGGCAATACCGCGCCCCACGCCGGTCACCATCTGGCCCAGGCCGATCTCGTCCATTTGGGCTTCCAGCTTGTGCAGCAGTTCAGGCGCCGAGCCGGGCGTGGTGCTGCGGCCGTCAAAAATGACGTGCACATACACCCGTTCCAGGCCGCGCTCTTTGGCCATCTTCAAAATCGCCAGGGGGTAATCCACTGCGCCGTGGGAGCTTTTCTCCGTCAGCAGGGCCAAAAGGTGCAGGCTGGCGCCGCGCTGTTTAACGTTCTCAATCACCCGACAGAAGGTTTCGTTGCGGTAAAAAGAGCCGTCCTGCATGGCCAGATCCAGGCGCACATCATCCTGCAGCACCACCCGCCCCGCGCCGATATTCATATGCCCGGCTTCCGAATTGCCCGGTTTGCCCTCCTGCAGGCCCACCGCCGTGCCTGAGGCGTGCAGTTCGCACGAGGGGCAGGTGAGCAGCAGGTTGTGCCACACAGGCGTGCGCGCCAGATAGATGGGGTTGGAGGTGTGCATTTTGCCAATGCCCCAGCCGTCCAAAATGACCAGCAGCACGCGGCGCTTCCCGCCCCAATCATAGCCAGGGGCCAGCGTGCTGCCCTCCATGCTGGCGGGCTGAGCGCAGCCCAGCGCCGATAAAATCGTGGGGGCAATATCGGCCAACTTGCCGTCGCGCAGCGCAGCTGGTTTCTGGCTGCGCGGGTCCACCATAATCAGCGCCACCGGGTTGGTGGTGTGGGCCACATGCGGGGTCTTATCCGTGTTCCACAGCTCTTCCAGATTGCCGTGGTCGGCGGTCACCAGCACCACGTAGTCGTTGGCCCAGGCCGTCTGCAGCACTGCGCCCAAATGCTGATCCACCTGGGCCGCGCATTCAATTTTTGCCTCGCGGTTGGCGGTATGGCCGATGACATCCCCATTGGCAAAATTGGTCACAATCAGGTCGTACCCCTGCTGGATGCCCTTCTGCACCTGTTCGGCGACTTTGGGCAGGCTCAATGCGGGAACCTGATCAAAGGGCACACCCTTGGGGGAGGGGATGCGGATGTCGTCCTCACCGGCGAAGGGCTGGTTGTTGCCGCCGTTGAGGAAGAAGGTGACGTGCGCAAACTTTTCCGATTCCGCCGTGCGCAGCTGCCGCAGCCCGGCGCGGCTGACCACTTCGCCCAGGGTCTCCTGAATCTTGGAGGGGGCAAAGGCCACCGGTAAATGGGCGAATTTCTCGTGATACAGGGTCAGGATCACAAACTCCAGGCCGGGCAGGGGCTTGCGCTCAAAGTGGGCAAAATCCGCCTCGGTAAAGGCCTCGGTCAGCTCAATTTCGCGCTCGCCGCGGCGGCAGCAGAAGATGACCGCGTCGTTTTCAGCTACGCGGCCCACGGGCCTTCCGGCCGCATCCACCCCCACGATGGGCTCAAAGCTGTAATCGGTCTGTCCCTCGGCGTAAAGCGCCCTGACGGTGTTCGCCAAGGCAGCGGCGCCGCGGCTTGCAGTTTGCGTGTGCATATGGTCCCCTCCCTTACGCCGTCCCCTCATGGGTGAACATGTCGGGAATGCGCGCCTGGTGTTCCCCTGGGAAGATATCGAGCAGCTGCTTGAATTCGTGGATGATGATATCCGGGCGGTTCTCATCCGTCAGGGTTCCGTTGGCCTGGGCTTCTGCCAACTCTTCGGGGGCCATGAGGATCACCACCATGCCAAAGCCCGCAGCGCGGGTTCCAGTCACATCCCGCTTGAGGTTGTCGCCCACGTACACGCAGCGCGCGGGTTCCACCCCCGCCAGACGGGCGGCCTCATAATAAATGGCGGGATCGGGTTTGCGTTTGCCAAACACCGAGGAAAGCACTACCGATTTGAAATAGGGGGCAAACCCGTCTTCCTCCATCCAATCGGGGATTTCCTGCGAGGTGATCACGTTGCTGATGATGCCGAGGACGTAGCCGCGCTGGTGCAAAGTCTGCACTACTTCTTTGCCGTGTTCCACCACCACCCGCCGCCCCATGGACTGGCGGAATTGAAAGGTCAGTTCCACCCCCAGCGGGCCGATCTTTTCCGCGGGGAATTCCGGCGCCAGCCAGCGGGTCCATAACTCAGACTCCGGTGCTTCCACCATATTGTCAAAAGCCCATTTGCGGTAGGCCTTATAGCGGGCGTCCAATTTAGCGCAATAGGCTTCGGGATCTTCGTCGCTGCCCACCAACTCGGTGATCTTGCGCCGGGCTGCGGCCATGTGCGCTTCGTCTTTGATCAAGATGCGCAGGGTGTTGCCCAAATCAATGAAAATGGCTTCGATCGCTGTGTTCATAGGGCGTCTCTCAGCGTGCGCGCGGCGGGAAGATGTCCAGCAGGTCGCTGCACGTTTGGATGGTGTGATCGGGCTTGAATTCCGCCGTGGGGGGCTCTTTTTTCAGCGTGTCCGGCTCCAGCAGGATGATCATCATGCCGTAGCCCGCCGCACGGCAGCCTTCCACATCCCGCACGGGGTTATCGCCCACATAAGCGCATTTGGCCGGTTCCACCCCCACCCGCCGGGCCGCGTCCCAATAGATCTCCGGGTTGGGCTTGCGCAGCCGCACTTTGGATGACAGCACCACGGCGCTAAAATACTCCGTCAGGCCGTCGTGTTCCATCCAATCGGGGATTTCGGTTTCGGTGATGGTGTTAGCGATGATCCCCAGAATATAGCCGCGGCGGTGCAGTTCCTTCACCACCTGCGAAACATCAGGCCGCGGTTCGCGCCGCCCATCGTGGTCGCGCCACAGGCGGGTCAGCCGACCGGAGATGGGCGCAATCTGCTCGGCGGGGTAATCCGGCAGCAGCCATTGGGTCCACAGCTCTTTTTCCGAGGCTTCCAGCAAAGAGGCTTTCGACTGCTTGCGGTAGGCCTTCCAACGTTCTTCCAGGGTCGCAAAAAATTCATCCTCCGAGGTTTTCGGCCCCACCAGCTCAACCAGGTCTTTTTTGGCTTTAGCGATAAATTCAGCGTCTGGGATCACAATGCGGAGCGTGTTGCCCACATCTAAGAAAATCGCTTCGATGTCAGGTTTCATTTTCGGATTCACCTTTCAAGGGGAAGTGGATGGATCAACTTTCAAAATAACATTTTTTGAAATTATACTTTCATTTGTACATCATACAACATTCTCAAAACTTTTGCAAGATGTTTTTCGCAGAGATTCGGGGCAATTCCCCCGCCGTCCCCCCGATTCAACTAACCGCCCGCGCAGCCTGGGAGGCTTTGCGGGCGGTTAAGAAGTGAGTCTGAGAAGAAAGACGGCTAGCCGATTTCGCTCAGCTTGACCGGCCGGTTTTCCAGATAGGATTTCTTCGCAGCCATGCCGATCACCACCGGGATGCGCCCATCCATGCCGCCAACCGGCGGGGTGGTGTCGTTCTGCACGGCGGCCACAAAGGCCTTCATCTCCGCGATGAAGGATTCCATATAGCGCTCCAGGAAGAAATACAGCGGCTTGGCCGCGTGCACACCCTCGGCGTCCACATACACGTCGTTATGGGGGGTGTTGTTGGCGGCGGCCGCCATGCCGCCCGAGCCAAACACCTCTACGCGCTGGTCGTAGCCGTACACGGCCTTGCGGCTGTTGTCAATCGTGCCGATGGCCCCGTTGGCGAATTTCAGGGTGATGATGGCCGTATCCACGTCGCCCGCCTCACCGATGCCCGGATCCACCAAGACCCCGGCCGCAACAAAGACTTCTTCCACCTCGCTGCCCGAGAGGAAGCGAGCCATGTCAAAGTCGTGGATGGTCATGTCCAGGAACATGCCGCCCGACACTTTGACGTACGAAACCGGCGGGGGGGCTGGGTCGCGGCTGGTGATGCGCAGAAGGTGCAGATCGCCCACCTTGCCCTGAGACACCAGTTCGCGCACATGGGCAAAATTGGGGTCAAAGCGGCGGTTAAAGCCGATTTGCAGCTTGACCCCGGCTTTCTTCACCGCCTCCAGGGCGGCGTCAATCTTGGCCAGGTCGTGATCAATCGGCTTTTCGCAGAAAATGTGCTTTCCGGCCTGGGCGGCTTCCACCACGATGTGGGCGTGGGTGTCGGTGGATGAGCAGATGGCCACCGCGTCAATATTGGGGTCCGCCAGAATCTGGTGGTAATCGGCGTACACGGCGGGGATGCGCAGGCGCGCGGCGGTTTCCTGGGCCATCTCCAGGTTCACATCCGCAATGGCGGCCACCTCGGCCCCAGGCACGCGGTTGGCCAGATTTTCGGCGTGGATTTTGCCAATGCGCCCGGCGCCGATGACGCCAAAGCGCAGAATTTTTTCTTGTTTCATAGTGAGCTCCTCAAATGTCAATGGTGATGCTTACAGCCCAATGCTGGCCAGATAGCTGCGGTTGCGCTGGGCGGATTCTTTGGGTTTGCCCATGCCCGGCAGAACGTCCTGCTCCACCACAATCCAGCCGTTGTACCCCAGCCGGTCCAATTCGGCCTTCACCGCCGGAAAGTCCACTTCGCCCTGGCCCAGATCGCAGAAAATGCCGTTGCGCACCGAGGCAAAGTAATCCCAGCCTTCCGCGCGCGATTTCGCGGCGGCTTCGGGATGGCAGTCCTTAAAGTGAACGTGCCAGATGCGGTCGGCGTGCTGGCGCAGCACGGTCAGCGGGTCGCCGCCGCCAAAGCGGTAGTGGCCGGTGTCCAGGCACAGCCCCAACAGGCTGGGGTCGGTCAGGCTGAGGAGCGTCTCAATTTCCGCGGGGGTCTCCACGTATCCAGCGCAGTGGTGATGGAACACCGTGCGCAGGCCGGTTTCCTGCTTCACCGCCGCGGCCACGCGGTTGGCGCCCTCGGCAAAAATCTTCCATTCTTCCTGGCTCAGCCCCATCTCCGGCGTGATGCGCCCGGCGTTCTGCGTGCGCACGGGGATCTTGCCGTTATCGTCCGCCAGCACGATGAAGGGGATGTCGCCCTCCGCCCCCGCCAGCAGGCGGGCGGTGCGCACGGCCAGCTCCACACCGGCGGCGTGGGCGGCCGGGTCCTTCAGCATCACCGGCACAAAGGCCCCCAAAAGGGTCAACCCGCGGCTGTGAATGACTTCGCGCAGTTGGGCCGGATCGGTGGGCATAAAGCCCCAGTCCCCCAGTTCGGTTCCGGCGTAGTGGGTTTCCACCATTTCATCCAGCACCTGCTGATAGCCCGCCGCCTCGCCTTCCAGTTCAAATTCGAGCACGCCCCACGAGCAGGGCGCATTGGCAACTTTGATCATCCTGACTCTCCTTCAATTCATCTATGATTCGTTGTGGGCTGCGGTTAGAACTGCCGCGACCAATCTTTGGGCCAGCGTTCCACCACGACCTTTTTCTGGGTAAAGAATTCCACCGCGTCCATGCCCTGCCCGTGCAGATCGCCAAAGAAGCTGTCTTTCCAACCGCTAAAGGGGAAAAATGCCATCGGCGCAGCCACACCAATATTGATACCGATATTGCCCGCCTGGGCTTCATAGGAAAACCGGCGGGCGGCTGCGCCGCTGGCGGTGAAGATACTGGCCTGGTTGCCGTAAACCCCCGCGTTCACCAGCTCCAGGGCTTCTTCCAACGTGTTCACATGGGTCAGGCTCAGCACCGGCCCAAAAATCTCCGTTTTTGAAAGCTCGCTGCCCGGCTGCACATGATCCAGCACGGTGGGGCGGATGAAGGAACCTTTTTCGTAGCCGGGGATGAGCGCGCCGCGCCCGTCCACCAGCGCCTGCGCCCCATCGCGCACGCCCACACCGATCAGCCCTTCAATGCGCTCGCGGGCAGCCTGGCTGATGACCGGGCCCATCTGCACGCCCTGATCCAGGCCGTAGCCTACCACCTTGCTGCGCGCCGATTCACAGATGCGCTCCAGGAAGGGCTGGCGGGCCTGATCCACCGTCACCACCCACGACACCGCCAAACAGCGCTGACCGGCGCAGCCAAAGGCGGAATCCGACACAATGCGCACGGCCATATCCATATCCGCGTCCGGCAGAATCACCACCGGATTCTTGGCGCCGCCCTGGGCCTGAACGCGTTTGCCGCGCTCCGCCGCGCGCAGGTAAATGTAGCGGGCCACAGGTGAGGAGCCCACAAAGGTGACGGCGCGGATGGCGGGATGATCCAAAATGGCGTCCACGGCGGCCTTGGCCCCGTTGACCATGTTCACCACCCCCGCGGGGAAGCCCACCTGGTCAATCAGCCGGAAGATGACCTGCATGGTCAGCGGCACTTTCTCAGAAGGCTTGATCACATAGGTGTTGCCGCAAGCCAATGCGTAGGGCAGATACCAGAAGGGGATCATGCCGGGGAAGTTGAAGGGGCAGATGGTGGCGCACACCCCCACCGGCTGGCGCAGCATGCGTTCGTCAATGCCGGGGGCGATGTCTTCGGCGATTTCACCTTTCATCATCATGGGGATGCCGCAGGCCGTTTCCACGTTTTCAATGGCGCGCACCATCTCGGCTTTGGCCTCGTCAAAGGTTTTGCCGGCCTCGATGACGATGGCGCGGGCGATTTCGTCCTGATGGCTTTTGAGCAGATCGCGCAGTTTAAAGAGGTATTGAATGCGGTCCTGGGCCGGGGTACGCCGCCAGGCGGGCAAAGCCGCCGCCGCGGCCTGGGCGGCCGCATCCACCACCTCGGGGCCGCACAGGGGCGTGCGGGCCACTTCCTCGCCCGTGGCGGGGTTAATCACCGAGGCGTATTCCGCCTCGGCGGCTTCGATCCATTGACCGTTGATGTAGTTTTTAATCGTTTCCATAGTTCCCTTATTGCACCTCATCCAAGGATACCGGCCGCCCTTCATCCAATGACAGGGTGGCAGCCACGCCGATGGCCGTGGCCTTGCGGGCGTCATACGCATCCACGCTGGGCGGGCGGTCTTCGATCAGGCAGGTGACGAAATCGCGGATTTCGTTGGTATAGGCCTCGCCAAAGCGCTCCATGAAATAGGGTACGGTGTCGTGCGTAACCCCGGCGCGCGTCAGCATCAGGGTGGGCGTCTGCTGGAGGGTGCCGATCAGCAGGCTGCCTTCCGAGCCGAGCACTTCGGTGCGGATGTCGTAGCCGTAGACGGCGTTGCGGCTGAGATCAATGGCGCCCAGCGCCCCGTTGGCGAACTTGAGGTTGATCAGCGCGTTGTCAATATCACCCACTTCGTTCAGCTCCGGGTACACCAGGCAGCCGCCCTCGCTGTAGGTGCGCACCACTTCGCTGCCCATCAGCCAGCGCGCCAGATCGAAATCGTGCACGCCCATGTCCATGATCAGCCCCCCGCTGTTTTCGCGGCGGGCAAATTCCAGGCTGGTGCGCTTGGGGTCGCGGCTGGCGGCGTGGAACATCACCGGCGTGCCGATGAGACCCTCTTCGATCTTCTGCTTGGCCATGCGGTAGCCCGCGTCAAAACGGCGCATGAACCCCAGCTGCAGCTTGACCCCGCTGCGCTCCACGGCCTCAATAGCGGCGTCGCATTCGCTCAGAGTCTGGGCCAGGGGCTTTTCGCTGAAGATGTGCTTGCCCGCGGCGGCCGCGGCCGCGATGACCTCCGCGTGGGTGGCGGTGGGGGTGACCACGACCACAGCGTCAATATCCTCGCGCTTGAGCAGCTCGCGGTAATCCCCATAGTGGTGCGGCACGTGAAAATGCGCCGCCACCTCGGCGCTCGTCTGGGCGTTTGCGTCCGCCACAGCCACCAGGTCCACTTCGGCCACGGTATATGCCAGAGTCTGGGCAAACACGCGCCCCATGCGCCCCGCGCCAATTAGCCCCACACGGATGGTATGCATACATTCTCCTTTTGAGTACAAGCCAGAATCAAAGATTAGAGGAAATAACGTTCGTTCTTTTGGTTTTCTTCGTAGTCCTTGCGGGACTGCTGCACACTTTCCAGGGTGGAGACTTCGGCTACGGCCACATCCCACCACGACTCATAGCCCGGCACGTGCGCGTCGCGGTCGGTCTCTACCACGATGACGGTGGTGGCTGGTGCGCGGCGGGCGTCCTGCAGCGCCTGGCGGAAATCCGCCAGGGTGGCAACCTGCACGGCTGCGGCGCCCATGCCGCGGGCGATGGCGGCGTAATCAATGGGCAGGGGCTGGCCGTCCAGCTGTCCGCTTTGCGGGCTGCGCGTGCGGAAGCGCGTGCCAAAACCGGCACTGCCCAAAGACTGGCTGAGCGCGCCGATGCTGGCAAAGCCGTGGTTATCGGCCACCACGATGATGAGCTTAATGCCTTCCTGCACGGCTGTGGCGATCTCGGAGGGCATCATCAAGAAGGTGCCGTCCCCCAAATAGGCGTACACCTCGCGGCTGGGATCGGCGGTCTTGACCCCCATGGCCGCGGGCACTTCATAGGCCATGCAGGAGTAGCCGTATTCCATGTGGTAACTGCCGGGGGTGTGCGTACGCCACAGCTTGTGAAAGTCGCCGGGGTGGCTGCCCGCCGCCGACACCAACACATCCCGCGGCCCGGCGGATTGCCAGATGGCGCCGATGACCTCGCTTTGGGCGGGAACCGGCTGGTTGTTCAGGCTGAACAGGCGGTCTACCTCGGCCTCCCAGGCGGCCTTCAGCTCAGCGGTGCGCTGGCGGTAAGCCGCCTCCACCTGATACCCAGCCAGGGCCTCGCCCAGCTCCTGCAGGGCGGTGCGGGCGTCCGCCGTCAGCGCCAGGGCGGAATGTTTGTAGGCGTCAAATTCGGCCACGTTGATGTTGATAAAGCGCACTTCCGGGTTCTGGAAGGCGGTTTTGGAGGCGGTGGTGAAATCGGAATAGCGCGTGCCGATGCCGATCACCAGGTCGGCGTCTTTGGCCAGGAGGTTGGCCGCCAGCGTGCCGGTGGCGCCCACCGCGCCCATGTTTTGCGGGTGATCGTAGGGCAGCGAGCCTTTTCCGGCCTGGGTTTCGCCCACCGGAATGCCGGTCTGCTCCACAAAGCGCGCCAGGGCGTCCCCGGCCAGGCTGTAGAGCACCCCGCCCCCGGCAATGATCAGCGGTTTACGGCTGGCGCGCACAGCCGCCGCCGCCTGGGTGAGCAGGTAGGGGTCGGGCAGGCGGCGCGAAATGTACCAGACGCGGCGTTCAAACAGGGCGGTGGGGTAATCATAAGCCTCGGCCTGCACATCCTGCGGCAGCGCCAGGGTCACCGCGCCGGTGTCGGCGGGCGAGGTGAGCACGCGCATGACCTCCGGCAGGGAGGTGATGATCTGCTCCGGGCGGTAGATGCGGTCCCAATAGCGGCTGACCGGCTTGAAGGCGTCGTTGACGCTGATGTCCTGGCTGGACGGCGATTCGATCTGCTGCAGCACGGGGGCCACCTTGCGGCGGGCGAAGATGTCGCCGGGCAGCAGCAGCACCGGCAGGCGGTTAATCGTGGCCAGCGCCGCGCCGGTGATCATGTTGGTGGCGCCCGGGCCGATGGAGGAGGTGCAGGCGTAGGTTTGCAGGCGGTTCTTCATCTTGGTGAACCCGGCGGCAAAATGCACCCCGGATTGTTCGTTGCGCACCAGGATGTAGGGGAAATCGGGGTTTTCCTGCAGGGCCTGGCCAATGCCGGCCACGTTGCCGTGCCCAAAGATGCCCAGACAGCCCGCGAAGAAGGGGTTTTCCTGGTCATCCAGGCGCACGTACTGGCTTTTCAAAAAGCGGATGATCGCCTGCGCGGTGGTAAGTCGAACGGTTGCCATAGGTTTCCTCGTGAGGGGGGTTATTTCACATCCGGGTTGGGCAGCATGAAATCGCGCACCACCGCCATCAAATCGTGCGCCGAGGTGATAAACCCGCGCAGGGTGCGCACGGTGGCGCCGTAGGTGTCGAATTCCTCCACGCTCAGGCCGTCTTCGTCATAGGCGCGGCGGAAATCGGGGATCTTCTCGTACAGCTCCGCCACGATCTTGGCGTCCACCGGCTGGCTCATGCGCTCGCGCACCTCGATGTCGCTGGCGTTGAATTTCACCTGCCATTCGTAGGGGATGGAGAGCACCAGATCGCCGCCGATGAATTCGGAGGCGTGTCCCAGATGGCGGTAGGCCGCCACCAGCAGGCGCGTTCGGTAGCCGCGCTGTTGGTAGATCCCATAGGCTTTCTTGACGCAGGCGATGCCGGCCCAATCCAGAGTTGCCGGGTCAATCTCGATGCCGTCGCGTTTGGCCACCACCTTCATCCAGTCGTCCGTGCGCCCCACCATGATGGTGCACACCGGCGACATGAAATCCACAGCCTTGCCCTCGGCTGTGCGGCGGTTCAGCCCGCGTTCCACCGCCTCGGCCACGGCCAAGGCCTGCGGCACGGTGAAGCTGACCGTGGCGTTGATGGACACGCCCTGATAGGTAGCCTCTTCGATGGCACGCACCCCGGCCTGGGTGACGGGGGCCTTGACCTGCATATTGGGGGCCAGGCTGTCAAAATGGACGGCCTGCTGGGCCACAGCCTCGGCGTTGCGGTAGGCGGCGGGGTTGGTTTGAATGGAAAGCCGGCCTTTCTTGCCGCCGTAACGGTCGTAGGCCGGCCTTAACAGCGCGGCGGCCTTGACGGCGATCTCTTCGAACAGCTTCCAGGTCAGCGCGCTTTCGTCCCAGGTGGGGTGCTCGGCGATCAGCTCGCGGATGCGGTCTTCCCACAGGTGCATTTCTTTCTTGAGCACGCCCAGCACGATGGTGGGGTTGGTGGTGGCGCCCACGGCCCCATTTTCCACCGCGTAGGACAACTCTTCGATCGAACAGGAGTCGTTCCAGTAATCGGTGGGGTATTGAACGGTAATCTGATGCAGTTTGCTCTTAAATCGTTCAGACATGTAAAAACTCCTTCAGGCAGTTTCCATCTCAAGGGTAACCAGCGGCAGGCGCGGGTCTTGTTCTTTCCAGGTGTCTTTGACCCAGGTGAAATCCGGGTCGTCGCTGGCCGCCAGCGATTGGGCTGAGCCGGCCAGCATGTTGAGGTAATAGCAGGGGTAGCCGGGCGCGGTCACCACCGGGTGATAGCCCTCCGGCGAAAGCACCGCATGGCTGTCCTGCGCCAGCATGACCTCGTCCAAACGCCGGTCGGGGGTGTAGATACGCTGGTAGGCAAAGCCCTCCGGGCGGTCAAATTTGTAAAAATAAATTTCCTCCAGATCGGCCTCCAAAAGGCTGCCGTCCGCGGCGGTGCGGTGTTCATCGTGCTTGTGCGGGGGGTAGGAGCTCCAGTTGCCCGAGGGGGTGTACACCTCCACTACCACCAGGCGGCTGCACGGGAACCCGGGCGGCAGCATCTTGTTGATCTGGCGGGTGGCGTTGCCCCCGCCGCGAATTTCCACGGCCGCATCCTGGGGGCGCACCCAGCGGGCGGGGAACTCCTGGGCGGCGCGGCACCAGCCGTAGGCCAGGTCCACATCGGGGCTGAGCGCCTGCACGGTGAAGCGCGTCTGCGGGGGCAGAAAGAGCGTGTGGGGCAGGCCGCCAAAAACGCTCTTGCGGCCGCCCAGCACCGGCCAACTGCCGCGGTTGGATTGCACCGCGCAGGTTCCGCCCAGCAGCACCAGCGCCAGCTCGTTTTCGCCTGTGTCCCATTCCCAGCTTTGGCCGGCCGTCATCTTGCGGGCGGAAAAAGACAGGTGTTCCCAGCCGGCTGAGGCCGGGGTGATGTGGATGTATTCGGGTTGAGAAAAATCGGGGGGGATGATGAGATTTGACCTGGAAGTGCCCATGAGGTCCTCCGGACCGCGGGGAAGCGGTGTGATGGGTGATTTTGCGAAAGAAATGTAACTGCACTTTCAATATTACATCTTTTTGAAAGATAAATCAACTTAATTTTCCAACCAAAAGAAAACCAAAAAGGCGGCCAATGGCCGCCAGAGGTGTAAGAGGGGGTGTGTGTTGAGGGGGAGGGGGTTTAAGACCAGGGACAGGTGTTTACAGAGCAGCGTCTGAAAGGCTGTTTACCTTTGGTATCGCCGGAGGGGAGAGGAGACTATACGGTTGGAGGGGCGGGGGGAAACACCCATCGTTAGGATAGCAGTAACATCGGGGAATTGTAGATGGGGTAGAAAAAATGTTAGCTTCAGGCTGTAGATTGGTTTAATCTTTTTTCATTCGAACAAATCATCATTTATAGTTTTAATTAATCGGCTTTAATAGAAGAATTAACTCGTCTGACTTTTGCCTCGCCGTTCTATTGTAATTATTACCACCTAAGGTGCTAAACATACCTTCGATATTATTATGACATTCAATATTAAACAATGGATGCGCAACTTGTTTGACGTAATCCCCTGATAAGCCATTGCTTGACTGTCCACTTGGATAAGTAAGAATAATTGTGCATTTCTTTGACGCCAATGCGCTAAACAATCTACTTAGAGCTGCTTTGGCTTGAGTAATATTGCTAAATTCTGATTGCGGTCGTTCGTTTATAGGCGGGTACCTCCCAACCCCCTCGACGCTACGTGTTTTTCGTACCTCAGCAAAAGTTTCTAAAACGTGGTAGAAGCGACTATATTGAACACTGGAATACGGCGGATCAATGAAAACAAGATCGGTAGGTTGGACATACACAAGAGCGTCTTCTGCATTACCAGTAATTACTTGTCCTTCGACATTCGCATGTTTTGGACACAAACTTTCTAATGCCTTTTTGACATATTCAATTGGATCCCTTGACCATGACTCAAGGATATATTTACCAGCACCTTTGGTGGGTTGAAATGGCTGAGCCGTATGCCCTGGCGAAGCGACACACTGACTAGCGGCAGATATACATGCAGCTAAACAAATTGTTCGTTCCTGATCATCGTGAGGCAAAGAATCCAATAGCAGGTCAAAAGTAATCGCCTGCGTGGGACTAAAATAGTGCCCCCCGTAAGCATTCCATATAGGGCCTATATTCGATAACAAAGAACACAAATCTCTTGCTCGATCAACATAAGCTTTTATCCCTTTTGGCCCTATACGTAGCTTCTTCCCTCTAATCCATAAGTCACTCTCGTTCCTTCGAATTTCAACAGGTTTTATCCATCGCTCTTCAAGCATCGAAAAGTTCATTGGCTTTGTACGGCAAATAATGGATTTGGCAAGTACTGCTGAGTATTTTTGAAGATCAACCGCTAAAACAGGTTTTTGAGTATTTTCAGCTACAAACCAAGCGACGGACCCAGAGCCAGTAAATAGATCCACCATCCTTTCAGCGCATTCAACTTCTCGGAGAAGTAAATGCCCTAAGCCATTATTCAACATCGTTCGTTTCGATCCCATATATTTCATAATCCGATAGCCCAAAGACCAGCCTTTGTAAATTGTTTCACTTGCCACAATTCATATGGAACAGAATAATGTGCTTGGGTAACACATATGTTAGTATCTGCTTGATCAAGAAAATCCTCCAAACCTAGAATGGCTTCATCTATATCGCTCCATAAATCGCTCATCTGTTCCGGCGGATTTCCTGGTGTCCATAATCCATTGTTAATTCCGAAGTTTGACCACCAGAATTCGATATCCGAACTACTAATAGAACTTTTTTCTAAAAAATTCTCAACAGCAGCAGACGCAATTCGAAGCAAAATAAAAGCTCGACATAAAACTGGAACGGGGTCGGTCCCCGTAGTTTTATGGAAGGCTGTTTTTTCTGCATTCTTTAAAATCTCATTTGTAATAGGATTTGAAGATGTCATGACTCGATAAAGACGCGAATCTGTACCAAGGCCAAGATTAACCATGGAGGTTGCAACGAATTGCTCAAAATCCATCCTGGTAGTTTTACGACGTTCATAAACAGCTAGCAGAATTTTTCGGAGTAAAATTTGGTCTAAGATAGCAAATCGATTTGCTGCAAAAGGTTCTGTTACCTTCCATGCTTCAAGGCACATACTTAAATCATTCTCAAAGTGACGTGAAGTTGGTAGCTTAGTAATACCTTGAGGTCGGTAGCTTACCTCATTTCTTCTAGTATGGTCTTCTCCAAGAATTTTAAGGTCAATCGACCATGCTTGTAACCAATCCTTGGCTACTTCAGGAATTGTTGGAGAACCAAGCACAACGTCTGCGCTTGAGATCCAATCTGAAAATGGTCTTCCTTCCAGTTTGAGCACGTTAAGAAAGCGAGGGCTTTTAGCTTTATCCTGCGCCCAGGCATTGATCAAGTTCTTTACTACATCATGAGTGTTACTTTTAAAAAAGAAACAGTCCCCACGATTATCAAAATAGAAATGTTTATTATTAAAGATGCCGATTCCTTCTGTAGCAAAATAAGCCATCAATGCACGTAATTGTGCGTAATAAGCCATAAATACAGAATTAGCTGAGTCTCCATTTAGGAGATTGTCCATTCCCAAAGAGAAGAACTTCCAACCATCACAACAATGTAGAACTGTTGATGCGGCAATATATTGAGCGAGGTGATCTGGTTTAGAAGGGGCTGAATTATCCTCTCGTTTTATTGTATCAATTACATCGGAACGGTAGATATTTCTATATAACCACCTGCTTTTTATAAAAGCTGATTTTTTGATTCTCTCTGCAGAGGAAATGATTAAGTTTGGAGAAGAGTTTTGAACAACGGTTTCGATTGTCATAGTCTTAGTACTTTAGAACTCCCCTTAAGCGTTCTGCAATTCTTGATATTTCTTGATCTTTCGCATCACATAACCTTCGAATAAGCTGTAGGCGCATTTCTTTATAACCGCTGCTTCCTTTGTATACCATTTGACCTCTTCTGGTTTCCTCGTCTAGTTGGGGAGTAGAAGAAGCTCTCCAGTCAAATTCAGCGATAATCCGCGCTATCTTTTCCAAGAAAGGGTATACCGGTTGCTCTCTTAAGGTCTTCACGCTTTCTGAAATCGCATCGTCGTTTATAACATCACTTTTTAATTCATCTAAGACCCATTCACTCAATTTCAGAATGTCAGCTCCAATGAAACACATATCGTTTGTCACTTGCAAAACACCCCTTACCCCTTGGTCTGTTGCCAAAAGCGAATAAGGGCCAGAAAAAGCAAGGTCCGTTTGATTAGCGTTAAGGAGAGGCAAACTCTCCTGACGAATTACTGATCTTAAATGTCGCATCCATGGTTCATCCATTCCAAGAATTACCGTTTGTATCGCCTGCCACACTACAATCAGGAAAGCGCCTTGCTTAATTCTGTTCCATTGCAACAGGTCTCCTTTATTTGTGTGGAGCTCATCACCAAATAATCCGCCGATCGGTGCACCACGTTTCACGTAACTAGTTAACAATGAACGAACAAAAGCCGCTTGAGTTACATCACCGCCCCTTTTCTCACCCAGCATATTAATCCGACCACGCCATGGACTTTCAGGGTGCGACCAAAGTATCTCCGTTAATTCCTGAGCACGGGTTTCTCGGTAAACAGCTGGACCATTTTGGGCTTTTTCTAACCAATCCTGTATGCGTAGCAATGGATATAAGTCATAAGCCAAACTTGTGTTAATCTTCTTAGGTTTGATGTTGATCGTATAAAACAAATAGGCTTGCCAAGTAAAATCAAGATTATTAAAAGCCACCACTGGGAGATCAAAATCTCCATCAAGCTGTTCGTTATTTTCAAATGAATATAGTCGATGTTGTCCATCAATAATTTCTAATGGTGGCACATTCGGATTCCAGTCATCATCTAAAAACCCTTTTGGCAATACCAACCGAGCCATAGATTTATCTACCAACTCAACCCTAATTGCATTTTCGGCTAACAACTTACTTCCATCTCTTTCTGCACCTACTGGCAGGATATTAGCAACTATAGCAGTAGGTAGCCAACCAGGCATTCGAAGATCACTATATTCGTCCTGCTTTTTTTGATTCTCATTAAGCTCAGACCAAGGATAGCCGCCATGGATGAATCGCCCTATCTCTTCGGCTCTTGGCTTCTCAAGCGTGCGTTGTACAGACGTATCTTGGGCTCTAGGGCGGTCTGCTTTGCGCTGATATACTTTAGACAGTCTTCGTAGTTGGAGGGCAGACAATGTAAACAGGAAGAACTGGGGTTCAGGAATTCGTCGATGCTTTTTATCCGCAAAATGCACGTTGTCCCATTCCCTTAACCATTGCCGAACAATTATTGCATTTACGTGCATTTCATTCATTTTTTTCATCGTGTCCTACCTTTTCACCTCAATTGAAGGTATTTTCTGGAGGCGATTGGGTTCTAATTGTTCAATATTATGCAGGATTATGGAATCCACACCGTGATAGTCAAATTCTTCAGGTTTTAATGATACAACAAATCTCATTTTGTCTGCAAGGAAATTTTTGTTGACGAATATCATAATGGCATTTAACCGTCTTGGGTGAAGACATCCTGATAAGATTTTATGGTCTTTTCTATGAGACCATCAATCAGCAGTCCTCCCTCCCCTATGATTCCCGACTTGCCAGGAACTCAGAAAACGTATCCGTGGGCAGCTTGCGGTTGCGCTGGAGCATTTGCTTCCAGATGGCATTGCCCTGCCCTTCGCTGATCAAATGCTGTTCCAGCGCCTCAGCCATGATATCGGCGCTGGTGCGGTGCTGCAAATGGTACCTGCGGATATAGGGCAGAATATCGCGCAGGTTATTGCTGCCCAAAATGCCGTTGTAGTGTTGGGTCAGAACAATCGCGGCAGCCTCACCGCTGCCGATGACCTTATACCCCGGGTCCGGTTTGGTGGTCAGTTTAAAATAAAAATCCCCCTCGGTTGTACCGGCGCTGATTTGATAGAGCACCACTTTGCCGGTTTGCCGCAGCACATCCACTTTGTGTTTCATGAAATGCACTTTGCTCAGCTCAGCGTACACCTGCTGGGGGATGCCGATGCGTCCGGCGTACAGCCGCAGAACCAGGTTCTCCTGGCCGACCACCAGAAAGGTGGAGAGGCAGTCTGTATCCAGGAACAACGGCTCAGTCATACGTCTCCTGGCCTTCGGCTTCCAGGTTGAAAACGATGTCAGCCCGGTAGGCCTCCAGCAGCAGCCCTTCGTATTTGCCGCTGGAGATGACATCCGCGTCCAACAGCCGCTGCGCCAGCCCAATGTAGCTGCCGCTGGTGAAATACTGACGGTTCTCCGGCGCGGGCACATATAACTCATCGCTAAACCCCAATCGGCGCGCCGAGGCGACAATGCCGCCCTTGAGGGTGTTGGCAGCATCCAGGGTCAGCCAGCCGTCTCCCACCAGTCGGTAGAGGGTGGCCTGGCGGCTCATGCGGAAATACTGCTCAATGCGCACCACATCCTCCACCGTCAAGGCCTGGCGCGAGCCCTTCTGCAAATTCTTCTCAATAAAGCTGTGCAGTGCGTCATTGGGCGCAAGGAAATACGAAGCGAAGCAGTCTGCGTTCTTTTCCTCTTCGTCTTTGGCGGCGCCAATTTCACCGCCGCAGATCACGGAGGCAATCTCTTTCTGGACGAAGAGGTGATACAGCTCATGCGCCGCCGTAAAGCGCTGCCGCCCCAGCGTGCTGGTGGAGTTGATGGCGATCAGCTGCTCGCCGCTGTGCGTGCGCATGCACATCCCAGAAATGCGCGCGGAGAATGGGTAAAACACCAGGGTCAGGTTCTCCTGCGACTGCAGGATGGAAAGCACTTCGACCGGCGAGAACAGATCCTCGCCAAAGCGTTTGCGCAGTTCATTGGCCTGGTAACTCAGCTCGCTTTGTTTATGCGGCTTCATGCACGCTCTCCCGCAAAAGGGTGCGCATCTCATCCAGGTTCAGGGCGATCTTTTGAATATCGGCAATCGCCTGAAGGTCTTCAACTTGCATACCATCCGCACGAAAGGCAATCTGCAAGGTCGCCGCTGCATCTTCTGCGTTCATCAAAACACCCAGAGAAAGGCCAAACAGGCTGCCCAACCGCTCCAAATGATCCACTTGAAACTGGCGTTCACCCTTTTCACATTTTGAAATCATGCTTTGATCCACCCCCAAGAATTGCGCGATCTGCGCCTGACTCAGGCCGGCCTTCTCGCGCAGTCCTTTGACCTTTTGTCCGATATTCATTTGGGTCATCCTACTCCTCCGTGAGTGACTTGAGTATAGCACGCGTTTGTCATATTTTCAATAGGATTTATTATAATTTTATGACAAATTTGACGTACCGCAATTCCCGCAGCGACCGAGCGGGTGTTGAGGGTTATAATTCCCCTATCCCCCTCCCTGGAGGTCCCCGTGGCAAAAGACCTTTCCACCGTGCATGCCGAACTGCGCCCCATGGCCAAATTCCTCCCCCGGCTGCCCTTCCGCCGCTGGAACATCCCCCTC
Source organism: Levilinea saccharolytica (assembly GCF_001306035.1). Lineage (GTDB taxonomy): Bacteria > Chloroflexota > Anaerolineae > Anaerolineales > Anaerolineaceae > Levilinea > Levilinea saccharolytica. Next base: position 51,227 of record NZ_LGCM01000037.1, on the reverse strand, counting down.
CTTCAGCGGCTCATACGCCTGCAGCCCGGGGTCAAGCCGCCCGCGGGCGTCCTGGTGGAAGATGTGTGGGCCTCCCGCGCGGAGGGCGGCGCCCCACCCCTGCGCCTGCGCATCTATCAGCCCGCCGCGCGGCCCGCGCCCACCCCCGCCCTGGTGTGGATGCACGGCGGCGGCTATTTCCTCGGCCGGCCCGAACAAAACGACCCGCACCTGTGCTATCTGGTGCAGCAGCTGGGCATCGTCATCCTCTCGGTGGATTACCGCCTGGCACCGGCGCACCCCTTCCCCGCTCCGTTGGAAGACGCCTACGCCGCCCTCACCTGGGCGCACAGCCGCGCCGATCTGCTGAAAATTAACCCCCAGCGCCTGGTGGTGGGCGGCGAAAGCGCCGGCGGGGGGTTGGCGGCGTCCCTGGCCCAGCTGGCCCACGACCGCGGCGAGGTGCAGCCCGCGGCTCAGCTGCTGGTCTATCCCATGCTGGATGACCGCACGGTGCTGCGCGAAGATATCAACCGCGCCGAGCACCTGCTCTGGTCGCCAGAAAATAACCGCCTGGGGTGGGAACTGTATCTCCACCAGCCGGTGAGTTCAGCCCCCCTGCCCCCCTATGCCGCCGCGGCCCGGCGCGCAGACCTCTCTGGCCTGCCGCCCGCCTGGATCGGCGTGGGCACGTTAGACCTGTTCTATGAAGAAGACCTGGCCTACGCCCAGCGCCTAAAAGACAGCGGCGTGGCATGTGAAACCACAGTCGTTCCCGGCGCCTTTCACGGCTTTGACCAGTTCGGCCCAAGGTTCCAGGTGGTGCGCGATTTCCGCGCTGCACAGGTCAGCGCCCTGCGGAAGTATCTATTGGGGGATTGACGAAGCTAAGCTGCGCGGCGGTCCCACTGCGCGCGCGCCATGCGCAGGCCGCTCCACAGCAGGTAGCCCGCCACCATCACCGACCCCAAAATGTCCACGTAACGCGTGGCGGGGTGGCTGGGGGCGAGGGCGACCGCGGCCAGGGCGGCCACCACGCACAGATCCACGCTGGCCTTGGCGCGGTATAAGCCCATCTGGGCCGCGATGACAGCGCTGTACTGCTCGCGCGTCAGCACAGTATACCGCCGCCAGAACCAGGTGTTGGCCAGCAGCCCCAAAAACGCGATCACCAGCCCGAAGATCACTTTGCCCCCCGGCTCAAATATCGAAAGCCGCGAAACGGCCACCCCCAGCATCACCAGCCCAGAACAAATCATCGCCCCCGCCACGCTGAACCCCGCCGTGCGCTCCAGCCGCGCACGGTCGGCCTCGCTCTGGGCGGCGCTGCGCTGCAGCTGGCGAAAGACCCACCAGGAAAGAAACAGGGCCACCAGTTCCACCCCCCGCCGGATGAAATCTGCCAGCTGGGTGGTGGAATGGCTGGTCAGCATGGCGTAGCCCGTAAACAGCGGCCCCGGCGCGCTCAACAGCAGGGCGGTCAGCAGCGTCTTCTCCCGGCTGGCCGCCTGATCTTTGGAAAGTGCGTTCATGGGTGTCAGATCCCCAGGTAGGCAAACAGCGACATCAGCGGCAGCATGGCAAAGGCCGCCGACAAGGGCACGGTCAGCGTGTCCATGCCGCGCGAAGAGAACAGCTCCACCAGCGCGCAGATCGGCGCCACCAGGGCCGCCACCGTCAGGCTCGCCAGCCAGGGTTGGTTGACCTCCACCAGAAGGGTGATGAAAATGGTCAGCCCGGCGGTGATATACATGGCGAAGGTGCCTTCATAGGTTTTCGTCCCCTGAATGCGCGGATGCTGAATGCGGCGGCGGCCGATGGATTTGCCCACCAGGGCCGCGGCGGCGTCGCCCAATCCCCAGGCCAAAACGGCCACCACGGCGATGAACTTCCACGACTCCCCCAGCAGCCCCCAAAACACAAAGAGCAGCACGGCCATTGCCCCTTGCACAATCAGCAGACTGCTGCGGAATTCGCCGCCTTTGCGCTCCACGGCGATGCGCTGGAACCAGGCGGTTTTCTCCGCCAGCACCAGGGCCGGGTAGGCGATGGCCGCCAGCAGGAACACCGTCAGCACCGCCATATACCAGGTGGTGAAACATTTCACCAGGGGAAAAATGGAAAGGGTAATCAAAAGGTGGTACAGCTTACGGGTGATCTCAAAAGGCAGTTTGACATACGCCTTGAGCAAGATCACCGGCAGCCCCAGGGCAATCAGAAACCCAAAGTAACATCCCATACCGATCCAATCAGGCAGCATCGCGGTCTTCTTTGTTTTGATTCTTCTGCGCGCGGGTGAAGTTCTCCGACATGCGCGTGAAAAGGTGAAGGAAGGCGGCCAATTCTTCCTGCGAAATCCCCTGCATGGCAGCCGCATACAGCTGGTTATAGGCCCGCTCAATCTGGGGGCCAACGGTGCGCGCCCGCTCCGTCAGCCGCACACGGTGAACGCGCCGGTCGCTGGGGTCTTCCTGGCGCAGCACGTAGCCTTTTTGCTCCAGCGAGTCAAGGGCCCGTGAGACCGCCGGCTTGCTGATATCCAGCTGCTCCACCAATTGCTCCTGCCCCAGCTCCCCCTGCCCCTGGGTAAACAAGTGCAGCAGGATGTTGCCCTCTGCGCTGCTCAGGTTCAGCGGGCGCAGCTCTTCATTGATAATTTTCCGGGCGGAGCGCAGCATCTGATGCGCCCGCTGCCAGACATCGCGAATATCGTACATTTTCCCTCTCTGAAGGGCGGCACAAAATTCGTTAACATGTTAACCAAGTGATCGTCCGGATTATACGCGCAATTGGTTTCTCTGTTAATGGCTTTCTGTGCAGGCTTTCAATTCTGTAATGCCCGTTCCCCCCCAGCCAACCCCAGTTAAAGAAAAAAGCCGCCGCGGATGGCCGTCCGCGCAGCTTTTATCCGAGGCCGGCCCTGGAGGGACGCTGACCTCTTACCATCTTATTCGTGTTTACAGCGGAGAGGGTGGGATTCGAACCCACGGTGACGACGAGCGCCACAACGGTTTTCGAGACCGCCCCGATCGGCCACTCCGGCACCTCTCCAAGCGGGTTCATTATACCTGAGACCGGCTTAAATATCCACCATCTCGTCCTGAATTGGGTAAATGATTTCCGTCTCCGGCAGGGCCGGCCGCAGCTTTTCAATCAGCACGCCCGAAGAGCGCGGCTCGCCGTGCACGACGATCAATTTTTTCAGGCGCCCATTGCTGGCCTGGGCATAGCGCATCAGCAGAGCCTGGTCGGCATGGGCCGACAGGCCGCCGATGGTGGCCACTTCGGCGCGGCGGGTGAATTTTTCGCCAAAAATGCGCACATGCGGCTCGCGGTCCGCCAGGCGGCGGCCCAGCGTATCCGGCGCCTGCCAGGAAACAATCGCGATGGTGTTGCGCGGGTTTTCGATGTTGTTGCGCAAATGGTGCAGAATCCGGCCGGCTTCCGCCATGCCCGAAGCCGAGATGATCACCATCGGGTCGCTGCGCTCGTTCAGCGCTTTGGATTCATCCACCGACTGGATATAGGTGAGGGTCTTAAAGGTCAGGGCCGGGTGCTTGCCGCTGAGCACAAAGGCGCGGGTTTCTTCATCAAAATCGTCTGCAAACTCTTTGAACACATCGGTAGCCCGCACCGCCAGGGGGCTGTCTACGAACACCGGGATGGCAGGCAGCTCGCCGCTGGTAATCATACGGTTGAGCGCGTACACCAGTTCCTGGGTGCGTCCCACCGCAAAGGCCGGAACGATCACCTTGCCGCCGCGCGCCACCGTGCGCTTGACCACATCCCGAAATTCACGGAAAGCAACTTCGGGGTCACCGTGCACCTTATCCCCATAGGTGCTTTCCATCAATAAGTAATCCACATCCTGAGGCAGGGTGGGGTCTTTCAGCAGGGGCAGCTGGTAGCGGCCAATATCGCCGGAGAACCAGAAGCGGTAGCTGCGCCCGTTTTCCTCCACGTCCAAACACACGCTGGCCGAGCCCAGGATATGGCCGGCGTCCACCAACTTCGCACGCACGCCGGGGATGGGGGTGAAGCTCTCGTTGTAATTCTTCTTCACAAACAGCGGGCGCACGTCAATGGCGTCCTGCACGGTATACAGCGGCTCCACCAGGGGTTCGCGGCGCTGGCTGCGCTTCTTGTTCACAAAGGCAACGTCCATCTCCTGCACATGCGCCGAATCCTGCAGCATGATATCCGCCAGTTCCACCGTGGCGGGCGTGGCGTAAATGGGCGCGTTAAAGCCGTTCTTCACCAGGTTGGGCAAATTGCCGCTGTGGTCAATATGGGCGTGCGAAAGGATCATCGCGTCCACAGTTTTGGGATTGTAGCCAAAATTCAGGTTCTTTTCGTAGGTATCGCTGCGCCGGCCCTGAAACAGACCGCATTCCAACAGCAGGCGGCGGCCGTTCACTTCAATCAGATATTCCGATCCAGTAACCGTATGGGCTGCGCCCAAGATGTGCAGCTTCATGACAGCCTCCTATGGGCGAATGATACGCAGGATCTCACTGCCAAAGTTCTGAAAACGCCAGGGGATGGTATTCATCAGGCCGCGCAGCTCCTCCAGGGTGGCCGGGCAGCTCTGGGCAATCCATTCCAGCACATCGCGCGGCAGCACCACATCCGAAGGCACTTGCAGCGATTCCGCAGTCTGCTTGCGCCAGCTGCGCAGGGCGTCCAGGCGGGTCAAATAGGCGTCGCTGGGGCGCGGGTTGTGCGCGCGGGTCAGGGGGGGTTCACGCAAACCGCGCTGCACAGCCTGCAGCAAAGCATCACCGTGCCGCTGCAGCAGGCGGCCGTTCAGCATGCCCAGGTTCTCCAGCGCGGGCCGTGTCTGCGGCAAACTGCGGGCAATTTCAAACAGCACCTGGTTGCTCAGCACTTTAAACACGGGCAAATTCGCCATCCGCGCCTGCTGATCGCGGTACTGCACCAGAGATTTCAGCACCGCCAGTTGGGTGGCGTTCAGATCGTGCGCGCCGGGGATGCGCCACACGGCGTTGCCGTTTTCCTGCGGGGGCACTTCCGTGTTCTCCAGGCGGCAAAAATCCTCCTGGGCCAGCTCCCAGCGTCCGCGCTGGCGCAGTTCCGCTTCCAAACGGGCGCGCAGGTCAATCAGATAGTGGCTGTCCAGGCGGGCATAGGCCAACATCTCCGGCGGCAGCGGGCGGCGGCCCCAATTGGCGCGCTGGTACTGCTTGTTCAGCTCAATCTGGAATTCCTGCTCTAAGATGCCGGCCAGCCCCACGTTTTCCCGTCCCAAGATCCGGCTGGCATGCATGGTGTCAAACAGGTGGTGAATCTCAAAGCCAAAATCGCGCTTCAGGCAGATGACGTCATATTCGGCCGCGTGGAAGATCTTTTCAATCTCCGCGCGCGAGAACACCCCCGCCAAAGGGTCCAGGCTGTCAATCGCCAGGGGGTCAATCAGATAGTCTTTCTCAGCGGTGGAAATCTGAATCAGGCACACCTGCTCTTGATAGGCATACAAGGAGTTTGATTCGGTATCCACCGCCACCTGCGCTTCGCGCAGCAGTTGGCCGGCCAAACGCTCCAGGGCGGCGTAACGGTCTATCCACACAGGCGGCTGCATTAAAGAGGATGCCATGCGGGTGATTATAGCGCAAACTGAGATCAAATTCCCGAATCCGGATTGCTTTTTTCAAAAACCAGCTAAAATTAAAGGATAAGCTTGATATTTCGGTTCCAACAACCTGGAACAGTTTTTTCGGCTGGGAGGCATTATGAATGAGAAAGTTTTGATCATTGAGGATGATGAAGCCATTGTGAAGCTGCTGCGCCGCTCGCTGGCCTATGAGGGCTACCAGGTGGACGCAGCCTTAGACGGCGAGAGCGGCCTGGCCCTGGCGCGAGACCGGCAGCCCGATCTGGTCATCCTGGATTGGATGCTGCCCGGCATGGATGGGCTGGAAGTCTGCCAGCGTCTGCGCGCCCTCAGCAATGTGCCCGTGCTGATGCTGACCGCCAAAGACACCCTTCACGACCGTGTGCAGGGCCTGGACGCCGGCGCCGATGACTACGTGGTTAAACCTTTCCAGTTGGATGAGCTGACCGCCCGCATTCGCGCGCTGCTGCGCCGCACCCAGCAAGACCGTACGCCGGTGCTGAACTTTATGGATCTCAATCTGGATACCTCCACCCGCCAGGCCGAACGCAACGGGCGCATCATTTCGCTCACCGCCAAGGAATACGATCTGCTGGAGCTGTTCATGCGCCACCCCCGCCAGGTGCTCACCCGCGAAATGATCTTCGACCGCGTGTGGGGCTACGACTTTGGCGGCGAAAGCAACGTCTTGGATGTGTACATCCGCTACCTGCGCCAGAAGTTGGAAGGGGATAAGGAGTCGCGGCTGATCTACACCGTGCGCGGTGTGGGGTATGTCATGCGCGAGACGGCATAATGTCGCTGCGTTTACGCCTGACCCTGCTGTACACCAGCCTGCTGGGGGGCACCATGCTGCTGGTTTCAGCCCTGGTGTACGGTCTGGTGAACGTGATCCTGCTCGACCAGGTGGACCGCACCCTGGTCCAAAACTCGACTGCCATCATCTCCCGCCTGCGGATGAACACCGCTAACACCTTCGACCCGCGCGGTTTGGTGGATCTGCGCACCACGGAAACGGTCGAATTTCAGGTGTGGAGCACCGACCGCAAATTGCTCCTGGCCAAGCCCCCCACCCAGCGCGACCCGCTGGATAACGCCGGGCGCTGGGCCGATGAGCCCCGCTATCAAACCATCCGCCAATCCGGCAAAAGCCTGCGCGTCCTCTCCATCCCCCTGAAAACCATTCGCGGCCCGGTGGGCGTGCTGCAAATCAGCCAGAACATCACCCTGGTGGATATGATCCTCTCCACCCTATCGCTCATCCTGGTGCTGGTGCTGGCGTTGGGACTCGTCTTTTCGGGACTTTCGGCCTGGCTGGTCATCGGTCAAACCCTGGCGCCCCTGGCCACCGTCACGCGCGTGGCGGCCCAAATCACCCGCGCCGACGACTTACAGCGCCGCATCCCCATGACAGGTGTAGGCGATGACGAAGTTGGCGCCCTCATCACCTCCTTCAATCAGGTGCTGGAACGCCTGGAAAAGCTCTTCACCAGCCAGCGCCGCTTCCTGGCGGATGTCTCCCACGAGCTGCGCACACCGTTGACCGTTATCCGCGGCAATGTCGGGCTCATGCGCCGCATGAAGGAGCTGGACGAAGAATCATTAACTGGTATTGAATCGGAAGTGGACCGCCTCACCCGCCTGGTCGGGGATCTGCTCATCCTGGCCCAGGCCGAATCCGGGCGGCTGCCGCTGAACCTCATGCCTGTCTCGTTAGACACCATTCTGTTGGAAGTCTTCCAGCAAATGCGCACCATCGCCGGGGATCGGGTGAGCTTGCGCATTGCCGAAATTGATCAGGTGGAGATTGTGGCGGATTTTGACCGCATCAAGCAGGTGCTGTTGAATTTAGGCGGCAACGCCATCCAATACACCCCCAACGGGGGCGAAATTATCCTCTCGCTGCGCAAATCCGATCAGATGGCCCAAATCCTGGTCACCGATACCGGTCCCGGAATCCCCGCCGCAGATCTGCCGCACATTTTCGAGCGCTTCTACCGCGCCGAAAAATCGCGCACGCGCGCTTCCGGCACGGGCTTTGGTTTGGGGCTGTCCATCGCCAACTGGATCACGCGCAGCCACGGCGGGCGCATTGAGGTGAGTTCCCGCGAAGGTCAGGGCACCACCTTCTGCGTGTGGCTGCCGCTCAGCGGCCCGCCCAACCCCTCGGCTTAAAATCAAAGCCTCCCCCAAACGCGGGGGAGGCTATTTGATCATTTTACCCTGCGCTGCGGAAGCGCTTTAGAACCGCCGGGGAGCTGAAGACCCGCTGTTGTTTTCGCTGGGTCGAGGAACCGCCCGCGAGCTGGCCGAAACGCTGTGATAGGTGGGTTCAGGTCGGGCTGAAGCGGCGGCTTCCACTGCGCGGGAGAAGGTGGGCCGCGGCATGGGGGTGCTGGTGCCCAAGGGCGTCGAGACCGTGCGGCTGGTGGCGGGCAGGCTGGCGGGTGCGCGGCGGCTCACTCCGCGGCGCTGCGCCCCCCAGACCAGGCGGTCTCCGGCGACCGAAATCGTGCCGATGATGAGGATGCGGATCACCCACACCATGATGGCCACGAACGCGGGCACAATGTTGGTGATGATCTTCGAGTCCATGACAGCCGCACTCTGAACATTGTGCGTGGCAATCGCCATCGAAACGCCCCACCAGGTCAGAATGGCGTTCATCGTGGCGGCCAACAACCAGGCGCCGAACAAATACCAGACCTCTTTGGGTTCTTCGTTGCCCTGTTCGGGGGTGAACAGGCGCGCAATCCCGGCAAAGTCAATGCCGCAGAAGGCCACTGCCAGGATGGTTGCCCAATGAATCCCGGCGAACTTCAAATTGCCCAACAGGTCGCGCAGGGCGTAATCGGTGGTGGAATAATTGAACATCTCGAACGCGCCCAGGGCTGTGAGGATGATCAACCCAAATACGACCGATGGGTTGACCGACACATTCCGAAACAGCTGGGAGGGCGAAAAACGACCAGAGCGGGTACCGGTGAGATTCATGACAATTCTCCTTTCAGGCAGGGTAAAACTGAATATTTGTTCTAATTGATCACATTATAGAACAGATATTCTAGTTTGTCAATCACCCAATTTGAGAATTTTTCGCTTCTCCCAGCACCTTTTGCATCACAATCCCGTCTTCCCCCCCAGAATAATACTGCGGCCACACCTCATAACGGCTGTATCCAGCCGCCTGGTACAGGCGGTACGCCTCCAGGTTGCTGCGCCGCAGGGTCAGGCGTACCCTCGGCAGCCCCACCTGTTCTTCACAGGCCTCCAATAATCCCCGCCCCACCCCCTGGCGGCGGTACGCCGGGTCCACGCCCAGCGTGGTGATCCAGCCGATTCCCAGCGGGTCGCGCTTATCCCCGGCCGCAAAACCGACCATTCGTCCGGCGATGACGGCCTTCAACCGCACGATCCCCGGCAAAGTCAGCACCCCCATCAGGTCCAAAACTGGCCAGGCGTCCGCCTCAAAGCACAGCGATTCCAGGCGGCGCAGATCGTTCAGATCCAAAAGGCCGGCAGGTTGGATAGTGAATAAAGCGGGTTCGGGTGTCATATTTTCCATTCTAAACGCTTTTTGTCCGCCTGCGGCTTAAAAATCCGGTGCAGACAAATCTGTCTGCACCGGAATGGTTTCATTTTGCCATCATCTTGCTGTTATCCGCTAGGCTGATTTCTTTTCCTCACGAACGCGGATGAAATCCGTCAGCATGGAGGTGAATTCCAACGGGAAAACGAACTTGGTAGCCGGGTTGGCCGACATGGTCTTCAAGGTCTCAAAGTACTGCAGGGTGATCGTCTGGTGGTCAATCTTGCCCGCCACCGAGAAGATGCGCTCCAGAGCCGCCGAGTAACCCTCAGCGCGCAGCAGCTGGGCCTGCTTTTCACCTTCAGCCTGCAAAATGGCCGCCTGGCGCTGACCTTCCGCCACGTTGACGGCCGCTTCGCGTGTACCGGTGGATTCGGTCACCACGGCGCGGCGGTTACGTTCCGCCGAAAGCTGGCGGTTCATCGCGTCCTGCACGTCGCGCGGAGGGATGATCTCACGAATTTCGACATTGGTCACTTTCACACCCCAACGTTCGGTAACTTCATCCAAACGGGTGCGCAGGGCCAGATTGATTTTCTCACGTTCCGAAAGCACACCATCCAGCATGATACCGCCGATGACCGCGCGCAGCGTGGTGGTGGCAATACCCTGGGCTGCCAGTTCAAAGTTGCCCACTTGCAGCACGGTGTTCATGGGGTCAAAGACCTTGTAGTACCACAGGAAGTCAATCGAGATGGGGGCGTTATCGGCCGTGATGGAGGTCTGCGCCGGAATTTCACGCACTTGCTCGCGCAGGTCCACTTTGACCGCCCGATCAATAAAGGGGATCAGGATGATCAAGCCCGGCCCACGGCTGCCGATACAGCGCCCCAAGCGGAACACGACCAGACGCTGATATTCGGGAACAATGCGCAGCGCTGTGGACAAAAACACCACAAATACCAGAGCGACCACGCCAATCAGGCATAATACGGACATCGCACCTTCTTGCATTTGTCTCCTCCTTGCTGAGTATGTGCACCGGCAGAGCGCCGCAGGGCGCCCACCGGATTAATTCGGGTCTGCCTCGACGGGCGTCACCAACAAGACCAAACCCTCACGACCCACCACACGCACCCGCGTCCCACTCTTTACCATCACCGGGCAGCGCGCAGTCCATTCTTCACCGCGTACGTAAACCGCTCCATCTCCCTTAAAGCTGGCGCGCACCTCGCCTTCCATGCCGATCAACGGATCCAGGGAATGCGCCGGCTGAATACCCACAGCCTCCAGACCGCGCCGCGCCACCAGCCACAGCAGCAGCACCACCAACACTGAAACCACGCCGGCCAAAGCCGGATGGACCGCCGAAAGGCTACCGTCAGCCCCGCGGAACATGAATACCGAGCCCACCACCAGGGCTGCAATGGCCAGCAGCAGATAGGGAACCTGTTTTTTGCGCCGCACCGCCAGCCAGAAGGGGTAAAGCGCCCCCACCAGGAGCAGCAGCGCCCAGATATTGATCGGCAGACTGGCCAGGCTGTAGCCCGCCAGCACCAAAATGACCAGAGCGGCCGCCTCCAAAATGCCCGTGCCCGGCGAAAGCAGCGCCAACAGTACCAGGACAGAGCCAGCCACCAGCAGCAAATACGCGACATTGGGATCTAAAAGGAGATTCATTTTTCCCGAGCCTTTCCACCCGGAAGCAGCAAATTTGAGCAAAAACCTTTCCATGATCATTATACATCATCCCCCCACGCAGGACATCCGCCCAGGGGAGTAATCGCTATACGCTGCCCGACCGAAAAAGGATGCACAAACCTCAAAAAGTCGGTAAAATAGACTGCATGAAGCCAGAAACCCACCGGCGTATCTTTCATACGATCGGCCTGGCGCTGCTGGCGCTAAGCGTGATCTTGACCCACCCGCAGCCCGCCAGCGCACAGCAAGCGGGCCGGATTATTTTGCTGCCGCCCAACACGCAGGCTTTTCCGGAGATCGAATTCACTTTCGAGGCCTACACCGCTTCAGGTCAGTTTTTACCCGATCTGCAGCCCAACCAACTGCGCGTGCTGGAAAATGGGCAGTCCCAGCCCCTGACCGCCCTCGACCGTCTGGAGCCAGGCCTGCAGTTCATCGTGGCTATCAATCCCGCCCCGCTGATGGCCACCCAGGTGGCCGGGGTGAGCCATTATGTGCAGATTCAGGGCGCCTTACAGGTGTGGGTCACTAACCTGGGCAGCGAAGCCCCCAACGATTACAGCCTGGCCACCAATACCGGCCTGCAGGTCATCCGCGAGAAAGACCCCGCTGCCTTTGCCGAGGCTCTGGGGGCCTACAACCCCGATCTGCTCAACGCCCAGGCCGCCCTGGTCAGCCTGACCCAGGCCTTAGACCTGGCCTCGGACCCCAACCCCACGCCCAACATGAAACGGGCCATCCTCTACGTCACCACGCCGCCCAACGCTGCCCTCCAGCAGGCCCTGCCCAACCTCACCAACCGCGCAGCCCAAATGGGCGTGCGCATTTACGTGTGGATGGTGGCCCCGCCGAACGCCGCCGGCACGCCCGCGGCAGACGTGCTGTTGGAAATGGCCGGGCGCACCGGCGGGGAGTTTTTCATCTTCACCGGCTCCGAACCGCTGCCCAACCTGGAAACCTATCTGTGGTCGCAGCGCTATCTGTATCAGGGGCGCTACCGCTCGGCCTTACAGCAAAGCGGCACAGCCAGCCTGCAAATTGAGATTCAACAAGAGCAGCTGCAGGCTCTCAGCCCCGAAACCCCCTTTGATCTGCAAATTCAACCCCCCAACCCCATGTTCCTGGCCCCGCCCGTGCGCCTTGAACAGCAGTGGGTACAGGTATCGCGCACCGAAGCCCCCATCTTGGGGCCGCCCAGCGTGGAAGTGCGCATTTTGGTGGAATTCCCCGACGGACGCCCGCGCGAGCTGCGCCTTTCGCGTTTGTACGTGGATGGGGCGGTGGCCGCCGAAAATACCCAACCCCCCTTTGATGTTTTCCGCTGGCCGCTGACCGCCTACACCGAAAGCGGCACCCACCAGCTCAAGGTGGAGGTGGAGGACGAAATTGGCCTGCGCCGCGCCAGCATCAACATCCCCGTGGAAGTGGTCGTGCCGGCCAAGCCCAGCGGCCTGATGCTGCGCCTGATGACCGACCGCGGGCTGCAAACCGGCCTGGCGGTCGGCGCGGCTGTACTGGTGCTGGGGGTGGTGTTTGCGCTCAGCGCGCGCCGCATTCTGCGCGCCCTGCCGCGCCTGCCCCAAAAGCGCCAGCCCACCCGCGACCCGCTCACCCAGGTGGTGCGCATCCCCCAGGAAGCTCCTTCGGCCTACACCTCCGTCGCTTCGCCCTCCCTGCCGCGCACGCTCATCCCCACCCCGGCCAAAGCCTATTTGCAGCGCCTGGGCGAAGACGGCAGCCCCCTGAGCGGCAGCATCATCCCCCTCACTCAGCCTGAAATCACCTTTGGCTCCGATCCTGCCCAGGCCATTCAGGTGATCGATTCGCCCAGCGTCAGCCCCCTGCATGCGCGCCTGGTCACCACCAGCGAAGGTTACCGCCTGGCAGACGCCGGCTCGGTGGCCGGCACCTGGCTGAATTATGCTCCGGTTTCCTCCCTGGGCGCCCGTCTGGAACACGGTGATTTGATCCATTTTGGACGGGTGTCTTTCCGCTTCCAGCTCAGCCGCCCGGGGCGCGCCCGCACGATTCAAACCCAACCTTACCAGGACAACCTCGAATGATTCGCACCGAGCACGCCCATCTGACCACCGCCGCCGCCACCCATCCGGGGATGACCGGCAAAATCAATGAAGACCGTTACGCCGTTTCGGCTTTTCAGGCCGGCGATGAACCGGTGCTTCTGGCGGTGCTGTGCGACGGCATTGGCGGACACCAGGCCGGCGAAGTGGCCGCGGAGCTGGCGGTGGAGATCATCAGTGAAGTGGTCGCCGACAGCGACGGCACAGATCCTTTGAAGATTTTGGATGAAGCCATTGTGGAAAGCAGCGAGCGTATCCGCGAGCTGGCCGAAAGCAGCCCCACCTATCACGGCATGGGGGCCACCTGCGCCCTGGCATGGGTGCAGGGCAAACGCCTATACACCGGCACCGTAGGCGATTCGCGCATTTACCTGCTGCGCGGTGGGGTGCTGCGTCAGCTCAGCACCGACCACACCTGGATTCAGGAAGCTCTGGAAGGCGGCTTTATCCGTCCCGATCAGGTCAAAGGGCACCCCAATTCGCACGTCATCCGCCGCTACCTGGGTTCGCCCAACCCGCCGCGGCTGGATCACCGCCTGCGCCTGAACGGCAGCGAAAATGACAAGAACGCGCTGGCCAACCAGGGCCTGCTCCTTCAGCCCAAAGACCGCCTGCTGCTGTGCAGCGACGGCCTGACGGACCTGGTGGAACGCGAAGAAATTGAAGATATTTTACGGCGGCAGCCCCTGCAAAGCGCGGCCGACGCCCTGGTGCAGCTGGCCAACGCCCGCGGCGGGCACGACAACATCACCCTGGTCGTGGCCGAGGTTCCCCCGCCGCCGCCGCGCAAGCTCAGCTTTAAACCGCTGGTGCTGGGCTGCATGGTGCTGGTATTGGTCTCGGCCCTCATCGCCGTGGCCATCCTGGGCGCCCTGTGGTGGCAGCAGCGCAGCGGTGCTCCCAGCCCCACGCCAGCTCTGTGGGAGCAAAGCCTGACGCCGCCGCCGGGTGCGCCGGGACTTGCCACCGCCGCGCCCACCGCCAGCTTGCAGCCGGGGGCCACCCTGACCCCCAGCCTGACGCCCATCCTGCTGCCCGCCCCCCTGGAAGACGGCGCCACGCTGACGCCCTGGCCCACCAACCCCCCGCCGTCCGTACCCTAGCGGACCACCTGAGCGCCTCAGCGCGCCGCGTTAGCCCGATCGATCACGTTGCGGGCCGCGCGGATCAACGGCATGTCCACCATGCGCCCGTCCACGGCGTAGGCCCCGCGGCCCTGGCTGCTCTCCTGGTCAAACGAATCCAACAGACGCTGGGCCTCTTCAATTTGCGCCGGGCTGGGGGTAAAGGCCTCCGCCGTCAGCGGCCACTGGTTGGGGTGGATAATCTGCTTGCCGGTGTAGCCCATCTCCGCGCCCATGCGGGCCTCCTGACGCAGCCCCTCGGTATCGTTGAAATCAATCTTGACCATATCAATGCTCTGCAGGCCGTAGGCCGCCGCGTGCAGCGCCACCGCACCGCGCGCGTAAAACACCTCCCAGGCCGCCGGGGTGCGCGTGGCCTGCATCCAGGCCGCCAGGTCGTCAGCCCCAAAAATCAGAGCCTGCAGGCGTTCGGAGGATTGGCAGATCTCGTTCAGGCGGATGACCGCCAGGGGCGTTTCGATCAACACGATCAGGAGCAGCGACCCGGCCTCCCAGCCGTGTTGGCGTTCCGCCTGCTCCAGGCGCGCCTCCACCCAGTGCACATCCGCCGCCGATTGGATTTTGGGAACGACGATGCCGTCGGGGCGGCGGGGTAAAACCACCTCCAGGTCGGCCTCGGCCAACCCAGACTGCACCGGATTGATGCGCACCAGCTTTTCGCTGCGCCCAAAATCCAATTCCGCCAGGGCCGCGGCGATCCCCTGTCGGGCGTCGGCCTTGCGGTTGGCCGCCACGCCGTCTTCAATATCCATGCAAATGGTGTCCACCTGCAGGGTAATGGCCTTCTCAATCTTGCGCCGGTCGTGCCCGGGCATATACATCAACGCGCGTCTGGCGTGCATAGCCGCTCCTTCGAAGGAAAATGAAAATCACCTGTCCCTATTTTAACGGCAAACCCCCGCGCAGCGCGCAGATGCGCCTATGCTATAATCAAACCATGCTCGCCGTGCCCCATCTCCCCGCCGGCTTCAAATCCGCCGGCCGCCTGGACATGAAGAAAAATTGGGCCTTGCAGATTGGCCTGAACGTGCTGGGTCTAGTGCTCATCGCCCTGACGCAAATTGTCTGCCTGGCGCTGATCCGCTGGCTGCGCCCGCAAGCCGGCGCTCAGATGTTCGTGGTGGACAATGTGCTGGTCTTCACCGCCGTGCTGATCGGCCTGCTGGCGGTGATGGTGGTGGTTCACGAGCTGATTCACGGCGTTTTCTTTTACCTGTTCAGCCGTGAAAAGCCGCACTTTGGCTTCCGCGGCAGCTACGCCTTCGCCTCAGCACCCAACTGGTATTTTGCCCGCCGTGCCTACGCCCTGGTGGCGCTGGCCCCGGTGGTACTGCTGTCGCTGCCGGGGCTGGCCGCCCTGCTGCTGGGCCCCGGCGCGTGGTTGCTGGGGGCTTCCCTGTATCTGAGCATCAACGTGGGGTCTTCGGTGGGCGATCTGGCGGTGGTGGCCTGGATGTACTTCCTGCGGCGGGATGTGTACGCCCGCGACGAGGGCGACGCCGTGACCCTTTTTGTTCAGACCCTGGGCAAACGTTGACCCCTGGCAGCCTTCCCCAGAAAATAAAAAAATCGCCGCGTACGGCGATTTTTTCGTATGGATCAATGAATGTGCGCCTCAGGCCGCCGCGGGTTTCGAACGGATGTACCCCGCGATCGTCTCGGCAAAGCTCGGCACGTCCAGCGGCTTAGAAATATACGCATCGCAGCCCGCTTCCAAGGCGCGTTTGCGGTCCCCCGGCAAAATGTGGGCGGTCATAGCCACCACAAAGATGCCCGCCGTGGCCGGGTCTTTTTTCAGCGACTGGGCCACATCCCAACCGTCAATTTCTGGAATGGCCAGATCCAACAAGATCAAATCCGGCAGCTTTTCCCGCGCCGTGTTCAACCCCTCGCGCCCGTCCATGGCGGTGAGCACTTCAAACTCACCTTCTTCCAACAAGAAGCGCACCAGATCCAGATTGTCAATATTGTCTTCGATGACCAGCACAACGCCTTTCGACATCCGAAAAAACCTCCGCAAAAGCTTATCCATTTACTATACAGGGCTTTGGGGCGTCCGTCAAACAAAATCTCTTAAGAATTTTGTTAGGTGGTGAATTCTTAAAAATTGAGTCTTGACACAGAACGGATGTTCGTGTAATATAATAAATAGTACAAATGATCGAGGTTCCTCTGAAAGGAGAGGGCTATGGCACGAAAAAGCGCAGGTTTGGGTGAGCGGCACCGCAAGATCATGGAGTTCCTCACCACCTTCCAGGATAAAAATGGGTACTCCCCTTCCATCCGAGAAATCGGCGACAGCATTGGGGTCACCTCCACCTCGCTGGTGGATTATTACCTTAAAAACTTGGAACAGCACAAATACATCGAGCGCAACCAACACGTCTCGCGCAGCATTCGCATCCTGCGGCCCATGTACCCCTCCTTCACGGGGGAGGTCAAGCGCGTGGCCCGGCAGGCCGCCCAGGCCGCCAGCGACTTCTTCTCGGTTCCCCTGCTGGGGCGCATCGTCGCCGGTAAGCCCATCCCCGTGCCGTCCTCTGACCTGGCCTATTACGACCCAGAAAGCGGTGTGGAAATTGCCCGCAGCCTGATCCCCGCCCGTGAGAACATCAGCGAGCTTTTCGCCCTGGAAGTGGAAGGCGACTCGATGATTGACGCCATGATCAACGACGGCGACATTGTCGTCCTGCGCCAGGCCAACCAGGCCGCCAATGGTGAGATGGTGGCCGTATGGTTAGATGACAACGATGAAACCACCCTGAAGTACTTCTTCAAAGAAAACGACCGCGTCCGCCTGCAGCCTGCCAACCCCACCATGTCGCCCATTTACATCAACAACCCCGAACGGCTGCGCATCATGGGCAAGGTGGTCATGGTCATCCGTCAGGTCAAAAGCCAGTTCGCCTGATCTTTTCCCCTCACCGCTGCTGCACCTTCGCCTTTCACTTCAGCACAAAACAAAAAACAGGCCTCTCCTTTGCAGGAGGGCCTGTTTTTGTTGTGCAGGTCGGTGAGAATTACTCGACCGCCACCACGGCGCCAGCGGCTTCCAGCTTGCTCTTGGCATCGTTGGCAACTTCTTTGCCCACGCCGGACAGAACCTTGGTGCCAGCGGTCTCGGCCATGGTCTTGGCTTCCACCAGACCCAGGTTGGTCAGTTGGCGGATGACCTTGATGGTCTCGATCTTCTTGGGACCAGCGTCCTTGAGGACGACATCGAACTCGGTCTTTTCTTCGACGGGTTCGGCAGCGGCGGCAGCGGCGGCAGGCATGGCAGCCATGGCCACAGGAGCGGCGGCGGAAACGCCCCACTTCTCTTCCAGAGCCTTCACCAGTTCAGCAGCTTCCAAAACGGTGAGGGTGCTCAGTTCATCAACCAGCTTCGCGATATCAGCCATTTCAAATACTCCTTACGTATGTTTGTTCGTTTTCAAAAAAGGTCGGGAGGCCCACAGGCCAACCCACTTGGTTTTCCATTACCAGCCGGTTACACGGCCGGGGCAGCTTCCTTTTCGGAATATGCCTTGACGACTGCCGCAACCTGACGCGCAGGTTCGGCCAGCGTACGCACCAGTTTGCTCGCCGGGGCCAACAGAGTACCCAGCAGCTGAGCGCGCACCACCGGCAGCGGCGGCATATCCGCCAGCGCCTTCACATCCGCGGCGGAAATCACGCGAGCGCCCAAAATGCCGCCCTTGACTTCAAACGCGTCTGCTTTAGCTGCATCCGAGAACACTTTTGCCAGGGCCGGTACATCCTGGAACGCAAAGCCCATCAGGGTCGTGCCTTCGAGGGGTTTGTCGAAACTCACACCTCGTTCACGCAGGGCCATTTCGACCAGCCGGTTCTTGACCACATGAGCCTCACCGCCCGCTTCCCGCGCTTTGGCGCGCAAAGCATCGATCTCTTTCATCGACATCTTCGAAAACGAAAGCATGAAGACCGCTTGACTCTGGTTGAACCATTCGGTGTACTGCGAAACCATTGCTGTTTTTTGCTTCTTTGAGAAGGCCAACTTGAATTCACCTCCTTCCTTCCGTGATTAAATCAAATTCCTGAAAAATAAAACGTCTTCGCCCGAAAACTGCCAGGCAAAGACGCAGGAAATCAGCCGCAACGGCTGGGGGACATTCTCGCGCACTTCACCTCGGCAGGATATTAAGCCAATGTTGGCACCAGCTTTCTACGGTGATACGGGCTTATTCAATTTTGATCCGGGCGCCAGGCCGGTTTTGCCCGCCTGGCAGCCCGATTATACCACAAGTTTACTCGCGGACCGACATGATCTGGGCCGCGTTGGCGTCCACTTTGACGCCAGGGGCCATCGTAGCGGTGATGGTCATGCGGCGGATGTACGTTCCCTTGGCAGCCGAGGGACGAGCTTTCTTGATCGCTTCCATCAGCGCGGCCAAATTGTCGTACAGTTTTTCCAGGTCAAAGGACACTTTGCCAATCGGAACGTGCAGGTTGGCGGTCTTATCCAGGCGGAATTCCACGCGGCCAGCCTTGGCTTCCTGGATCACACGCGGCAGGTCAGCCGCCTGCACCACCGTACCGGCCTTGGGGTTCGGCATCAAACCGCGGGGGCCCAACACACGACCCAGGCGGCCCGCTTTACCCATCATATCCGGGGTGGAGATGGCCACATCAAAATCAGTCCAGCCGCCCTGAATCTTGTTGATCCATTCGTCGGTGTCGGCGATGTAATCCGCGCCGCCTTCCTGAGCGAACTGAACGCCTTCGCCCTGGGCGAAGACCAACACACGCACCGTCTTGCCCAACCCGTGGGGCAGCACCACCACGTCGCGCACCTGCTGGTCAGCCTGGCGCGGGTCCAAACCCATGCGCAGGTGAACTTCCACCGTGGCGTCAAACGAGGTGTAGCTGGCCTTCTGGACCAATTCCAGGGCTTCGCGGGGGGCGTAATACTGCGCCGGATTCACCAGCGCGCTTGCAGCCGTATACTTCTTACCGTGCTTAGACATGCGAACTCCTTTGTGGTTCAAACGGGCCTGTCAGCAGGCCCTCCCACGGGGTGTCAGTCGACCACCTGCAGCCCAAGGCTGCGGGCCGTTCCTTCGATCTGGCGCATGGCGCCTTCCAAATCAACCGCGTTCAAGTCTTTCATCTTCAGCTCAGCGATCTCGCGAATTTGCGCGCGAGTCACTTTGCCAACCTTGGTGCGGTTCGACGTGGCAGAGCCCTTATCCACACCAGCGGCCCGCTTCAACAGGAAGCCAGCCGGGGGCGACTTCAGAATGAAGTTGAAGGAACCATCGGTGAACACCGTGATTTCCGCCGGGACGATTTCCCCGGCCCGGTTCGCCGTCCGGGCGTTGTATTCTTTCACAAACGCCATAATGTTGATACCGTGCCCAGCCAGGGCCGGACCAACCGGGGGCGCTGGCGTCGCTTTTCCGCCAGGCAGCTGTAAACGTACAATCGCTTTCAGTTTCTTTGCCACAGCTTTACTCCTTTGTGGTTATAACGGGCGATTAGGGTGGGCGCCCTCCCACGAATATCTAAGCCTGCGCTGGGCGCAGGCCCGCTCACTAAGCTTTTTCCACCTGTAAGAAATCCAGCTCCACAGGGGTTTCACGGCCAAAGAAGTTGACCATCACGCGCACTTTGGTGCGCCCCATGTCAATTTCTGAAACCGTGCCGCGGAAGTCGTTGAACGGCCCGTCAATGATGCGCACGCGCTCGCCAACCTTAAAGGTCACCTTGACCACGGGGGCCTCGGCTTCCATGCGCTTCAAGATCTGGTTGACTTCTTCGGGCCGCAGGGCGGTGGGTGCAGTACCCATGCCCACAAAACCAGTAACGCCTGGCGTGTTGCGAACCACGTACCAGGACTCTTCCGTCATAATCATGTTCACCAGAACGTACCCAGGGAAAACATGGCGCTCGACCACACGGCGCTTACCATCTTTGACTTCGATCTCTTCCTGGGTCGGAATGACCACGTCAAAGATCATGTCTTTCATGTTCATGGTTTCAATTCGCTGCTCCAGGTTATGACGAACCTTGTTCTCATACCCCGAATAGCAGTGAATCACATACCAGGCGCGGTCCGTGCCTTCTTCGACAGCCTGTTCATCCTTGGAAGCGCCAGGGACCGGAAGCGCATCATCCCCCGCCGCTTGTACCGGCAGGGTTTCCTGGCTTTCGTCATCCTGAAAATTCTCGTTTAACGCATCCATCGTTTTTTCCTTATAAAGCTGTCCACGCCCGGCAGTTCATCCAGGCTAGGCCAAAATCAGAACCATGAGCTGCGCGAGCAGGAAATCGAGCAGGCCCAAAGCCAGGCTCATCACAGCCAAAACCATCAAAACGATCTTGGTCAAACGGAAAGTCTCCTGGCGGGTGGGCCAGGTCACTTTTCGCAGCTCGCCGACAGTTTCGCGCCACCAGCGCTTGATGCTGTTGCCCATGCGCTCGAAGAAATTCGGTTTTGCCTCTTTTTTCTCGGTTTTGTCCGTCACGCAGTACTCCTTATCTTTACGGCTAAAACGCCGCCATTAAGACGGCGTCGCCTTGGATGAGGCAGGCCAGGCAGGAATTGAACCCACAACCTCCTGTTTTGGAGACAGGCGCTCTGCCAATTGAGCTACTGGCCTATGCGAGGCTGGAAACCCGCTGGTTGTCCGGCGGGTTTCCAGCGCTCTCAATCCTTACTTTGTCTCGCGGTGCGCAGTGTGTTTGCGGCAGCGAGGACAGTATTTTTTCAGTTCCATGCGGCCGGGGTCATTACGGCGGTTCTTCTGCGAAGTGTAGTTGCGCTCTTTGCAGTCCATGCACGCAAAGGTGATCACCGGGCGGATATCTTTCTTTTTAGATGCCATACCGTTTCACGCAGCCAGTTAACCCGGCTGGCTCTCCTCTTGCTTAGTCCAGAATTTTGGTGATCACGCCAGCGCCGACGGTCAGACCGCCTTCGCGAATGGCGAACTTGGAGCCTTGCTCCAGCGCCACCGGCACAATCAGTTCAACTTCCATGTTGACATTGTCGCCCGGCATGACCATCTCTACGCCCGCGGGCAGCCGAATGTCTCCCGTCACATCCATCGTCCGAATGTAGAACTGCGGCCGGTACCCAGGGAAGAACGGCTTGTGCCGCCCACCCTCTTCCCGCTTCAACACGTACACTTCCGCGTTGAACTTGCGGTGCGGGTGAATGCTCCCCGGCTTCGCCACTACCATTCCGCGCTCCACGTCCGTGCGCTCAATGCCCCGCAGCAGCAGGCCCAGGTTGTCACCAGCCATACCCTGATCCAGCATCTTGTGGAACATTTCTACGCCCGTGCACACCGAGCTCATGCTCTTGTCGCGCAAACCTACGATCTCAACCGGTTCGCCCACTTTGATGATGCCGCGGTCCACACGACCCGTCACCACCGTGCCGCGTCCCTTGATCGAGAACACGTCTTCCACCGGCATCGAGAACGGCTTGTCAATCGCCCGCTCCGGCTCTTTGATGTAGCTGTCCACCACATCCAGCAGCTCTTTGATGCACGCATATTCCGGCGCGTTCACGTCCGTCGAGGTGCTTTCCAGCGCCTTCAACGCGCTCCCGCGCACAATCGGAATCTCGTCCCCAGGGAATTCGTTCGCGGTCAGCATTTCCCGCAGTTCCAATTCCACCAGTTCCAACAATTCCGGGTCGTCCATCTGATCCACTTTGTTCAGGAACACGACGATGCTCGGCACTTCCACCTGCCGCGCCAGCAGCACGTGCTCGCGCGTCTGCGGCATGGGGCCGTCCGGCGCTGCCACCACCAGGATGGCGCCGTCTACCTGCGCCGCACCCGTGATCATGTTCTTGATGTAGTCGCGGTGGCCCGGCATGTCTACGTGCGCGTAGTGCCGGTTCGCCGTCGAGTATTCCACGTGCGCGATGTTGATGGTGATCCCGCGCGCTTTTTCTTCCGGCGCGTTGTCAATCTGGTCATACGCCCGATATTCTGCGTTGCCCATCATCTGGCAATACTTCGTGATCGCCGCCGTCAAGGTCGTCTTTCCGTGGTCGATGTGCCCCATCGTGCCTACATTCAGATGCGGCTTGCTTCGATCAAATTTTTGCTTGGCCATGATTCCTCTCCTATTGCAAAGACATCAAGGTGCAGGCGGCAAATAGAGCCCTCAATGGGATTTGAACCCATGACCCCGTTCTTACCAAGAACGTGCTCTACCTACTGAGCTATGAGGGCTTGCCGATCCCAACTCTTTGCGCTTGTAACATCTTTGCGCTTGTGATCTTTCTCGCTTTTTCAGCGAGTGGGCGGTGAAGGATTCGAACCTCCGAAGGAGTGTCTCCAGCTGATTTACAGTCAGGTCCCTTTGGCCACTTGGGTAACCGCCCGATATTTTCGAACTGTTGCCAGCTCGCAAGTGAGATCGCGGGGGATTTCTCCCTTCCATCCATCTCACTCGCCAGCCGTCAACTGAGCCGACGACGGGAATCGGACCCGTAACCAACCGCTTACAAGGCGGTTGCTCTACCATTGAGCTACGTCGGCGCAGAAAATGATTTTAAGGTTCCTCTACAGCGCAGGAATTATACCAAACCCATGACGGAATGACAAGGCCCTGGGTTAAAAATACTTTCCGCGACGGGTGATGAGTCTATCAGAAGTCGCGGAAAGCGTCAAGATAATGTCCGCAAGTCAGCGCGGGGGATCTTCAGCCGCGCGGCTGTGCAGCTGCCACATGGGCGCGGGCGCGCTCCCGCAGCCGTGCGAACAGGACGAGGCAAGCTGGCACCCTGAACAGTCCTGCGCCGCCGTCAGCAGGCCCATGCGCTGCAAATGATCCAGCATGGCTGTCACCATCTGCGGGCTGGTGTTCAGCTTGGCCGCCAGCGCGCCAATTTCCAACGAGCCGCCCGACCTTAAGATCGTCAAAAGTTCCTGAAGCATGGTTTACAGCCCTCCCCACACCGCCAGGGCATACACACCCGCGCCCACCGCCAGCGAAATGGCCAGGGTCAGGGCCACGCTGAACAGGGTCCAGTGCCACGAGCCGCTCTCCTGCCGGATGACGGCCACGGTGGCCGCGCAGGGGATGAAGAGCAGCGATACCGTCAGGAAAGCCAGGCCGCTGGCCGGGGAATAGATGCCCGCCAGGGTGCTGGCCAATCCCGCATCCTCGGCGCTGCCAAACAAGACCCCCAGGGTGGCGATGGAATTCTCTTTGGCGAAGAAGCTGGCCAAAAGCGCCACCGTCAGGCGCCAATCCAGGCCCATCCACAGGCCCACCGGTTCAAACCAACGCCCCAGCCCCGCCAGCCAACTGTTTTCCAGGTCGCCGCCGGGCAAAGCCGCCAAAGCCCACACCACCACCGAAAACACCAGAATGGTGGTGCCGGCCTTTTCCAGGAAGGACAGCGAGCGCTGCCACACCAGCAGGCCAATGGTGCGCAGGTTGGGGATGTGGTAGAGGGGCATTTCCATCACAAAGGCCGAGCGCTGTCCGCGGAAGACCGTGCGGCTCATCACCACACCCACCAGCACCAGCACGCCCAGCGACAGCATCACCAGCCCCCAGGATACCCAGGCCGCCGCCGCGCCAAAAAAGGCCGGCGCCAGAAAGGCCAGAACGCCCAGGCGGGCTGTGCAGGGCACCAGGGGCGCCAGCAGGATGGTGAGCAGCTGCGCCGCCCGCGAATCGGCCACCCGCGCCCCCATCACCGCCGGAACATTGCAGCCGAAGCCCAGGAACAGCGGCAAAAAGGACTTGCCGTGCATGCCCATCAGGTGCATAAAGCGGTCCATCACATAGGCCGCCCGTGCCATATAGCCCACGTCTTCCAGCAGGCCCAAGACCGCGAAGAAAATCACCAGGATGGGCAAAAAGGTCACCACCGTGCCCACCCCGCCCATCACGCCGTCCAGCACCAGCCCCTGCA
Organism: Levilinea saccharolytica; assembly: GCF_001306035.1. GTDB lineage: Bacteria > Chloroflexota > Anaerolineae > Anaerolineales > Anaerolineaceae > Levilinea > Levilinea saccharolytica. Next base: position 27,250 of record NZ_LGCM01000037.1, on the reverse strand, counting down.
CCCACAGCGGCGCGCTGACCAAAGCCGCCGCCAGCCAGCCGCTGACCCGCCCAATGATCTGCGTGTCCAACCACTCCTGCAGGGGCGCGCCGATTTGAAAGGTCATCCAAAACACCCCGCCCAAAATGGCGGCCAGGATCACCAGCCCCCAAAATGGGTGCGCCGCCCAACGGTCCAGGCGTTCGGTCAGGCCAATTTGCCCCACCCGCGGGCGAACCACCGCCGCGCGCACCAGCCGGCCAATCCACTCATAACGGCCGGTGGCCACCGCCAAAAAGGCGTCCTCGTGCGCCATCAACTCCTGGTGAACGCGTTCCCAGCGCTCCGCCGGCAGCAGCGCGCGCATCTGCTGGGTGATTTCCTCATCCCCTTCCAGCAGCTTGGTGGCCGCCCAGGCGGTGGGGTACGGCGCAGGCACATAGCCCTGCACGGCCTCCAGCACCACCCGCAGGGATTCGCGGTGATCTTCGCGAATTTCGGGCAGGCGCGCCACCAGCCCGCGGCGGCCCGCCAGGGTCTCCTGCACCGCCGCAAACAACTCGCGCACGCCTTCGGCGCGCGTGGCCGTCATGGGGATGACGGGCAGACCCAGGGCGGCTTCCAGCACCTCCGGCTCCACCAGGATATTCTCCTGGCGGGCCACATCCATCATATTCAACGCCACCACCACCGGCGCCGGCAAGCTGACCAGCTCGGCCAGCAGGTACAGGCTGCGCTCCAGATTGGCGGCGTTCACCACGGCGATGACCACATCCGGCTGCTCGTGCAGGATGAAATCGCGCGCGATGCGCTCTTCGGCGGAATTGGCCGTCAGGCTGTAAGTGCCCGGCAGGTCCACGAGGGTGAAGCGCTGCCCGTCGTGAGTCAGGCTGCCTTCGCGCCGCTCCACGGTCTTCCCGGCCCAATTGCCCACGTGTTGGTTCAGGCCAGTGAGCAGGTTGAACAGGGTGGATTTGCCCATGTTGGGCTGCCCCGCCAGGGCAATCAGGGTGGTGCGCTGGGCGTTTTCCACATCCAGCGCGGGTGAGGTTGCGGTGTCGCTGTGGCAGCTCATTCGTCCCTCCGCTCCACCAGAATGGCCGCGGCCTCCCCGCGCCCAATGGCCACCCGCCCGCCGCGCACGGTCACAATCAGCGGGCCGTGGGCATAGTTTTGATTGACCACCAGCTCTCCCCCTGGGGTGAAACCCAAAGCCGTCAGGCGGCTGATGAGCTGTTTACCGCTGCCCAATGAAATCACCAATCCGCGCTCACCTGCCTGCAAATCCAATAATCGCGTCTGGTTCAAAGTTGTCGGCTGCATAAAGATCCTATCTTGACGGAAAGCCCCGCCGGGCTATAATTAGAGTGTCCTACTTCACAGATTGACCATTGACTAATTTCACAATTAGTATACACTAATTTATATGCTGTTTTCAGCATTTGTCAAGATGGAAGAACGTCCTGTTTTTCATAAAGGCGCCATGACCGATAAGATTAGCCCGACGATTGAAGACTATTTAATGATCCTGTTCATCCTGCAGCGCGACGGCGAGGCGGTTCAGGGGGTGCGCCTAGCCGAGCTGCTGGGTGTCTCGCCCCCCACTGTCACCAACACCCTCAAACGCATGGTGCGCGACGGCCTGGTGAGCATGGACAGCCCCCACGGCCCGCACCTGACGGACCCCGGCATGGCCGCCGCCCGCACGGTCATGCGCCGCCACATGCTGACCGAATGGCTGCTTTCGCGTATGTTATCCTGGTCCAAAGTCCATCTGCAGGCCCATGAGATCGAACACGCCATCTCGGACGAGCTGGAAGCCGCGCTGATTGCGGACCTGAACCACCCCACCACCTGCCCGCACGGCAACCCTCTGCCCGGGTTTGAGGATCTGGCCGCCGATTGGGTCTCGCTGGTCAATCTGCGCCCCGGCGACGAGGTCGTCATCCGCCGCATCCACGAGCTGGCCGAAGAAGATAGCCAGCTGCTGCACTTTTTGGAAGAAAAATCGGTGGTGCCGGGCAGCCCGGCGCGGGTGGTGGAGGTGCTGCCCTTCAATCAGACCGTCACCCTGGAGGTTCATGGGCAGGCTGTGACCCTGGGGTTTGCCGCCGCGCAGCAGGTGTTTGCCGAGCGGCTCGCCCCCCAAACCGCCTGAAACACCAATCCTCTGGTTAAATCAAATCCGGCCCCACGGAGTTACCCGTGAGGCCGGTTCTTTATTTCCGTTCCGGTGCGCTTACTTGCACACCTTCTTGGTCGGGCAGAACTTCCACACGCTCCCGCCCGTGCCCCAATTCATCACGCCCATGTACAGATTGCCCTTATAGGGGAACAGAGCGTTTGTATAGTAAACACGACCATTGCCGCTGTTGCCCATGCCCGATGGCCCCGCCTGCGACCACCAGGTCACACCGTCTGGGGTGGTGAACACCCCCAGACCCAGAACATCATTCCCCATCACGACCACCAGATACTTGCCAACCACCGCCAAGGATGACATCACACGGTAGTTGATATCACCGCCTAAATTCTCGCCGTCGGCGATAAACTGCCAGTCGCTCGTCTTGGTGCATTGGTTTCTGCACCGCCAAATTTCCGAGGACCCTCCCGCCCGATGATGCGTGATGGCGTACAGGCTGCCGTTGAACGGGACCAACGAGGGGATCATGGTATTATCTGGATCTCCAAAACCGCTGATGTTCACCTGACTCCAGGTGCCGCTCAGGCTACGCCGCCACACCTGAGCACCTTCACCAGTATTATATGTGGATGCATACCAGGCGTCCTGATACTCAATTGCATCCAGAATAGCAATGTTATCATCGCTGCCGAAACCGTCACCGCCCAGACCTTCTGGCTCCCAACTGCCCGCATCCCCTGTGGTGCTGCACCATAACTGCGCCCCAGCGCCAACACTCCAGGTGCTGGCGCACAGTTCATTTCCCAGCTTCATCATGCGGAAGACTTCGGGGTTACGCTGTCCCTGGTCAAAGCCGTTGTTTACCACAATCTGCCAGCTCAGCCCGTCGGCCGTGCGCCAGATTTGCCCGCCGTTGTTGGGGTCGTTATAGGTGTAGGTGGCGGCGTAGAGCATGCCGTTGTATTCAAAAAGGTGGTTAATGGCCTCGGCGCTGTTATGGAAGCCGTCGCCCTCCACCATCATCCAACCGCTCTTCGCTTTGCGCCAGATCTGCGCGCCGTGTTCCCCATCACTCCCCGCGTACAGCATGCCTTTGAACATCGCTACGGTATATACTCCCGTAGTCCAGCGGCTGCCGAAGCCGTTCAGACTTTGCTGGCCGAAGTAGGGCACGCCAGGGGCGTACACCTGAATGCGGTGGTTGTCGCGGTCGGCCACGTAGAGATTGCCTTTCTTGTCCATCGCCAGGCTCATGGGGACGCGCAGCTGGCCCGTACCGCCGCCCCGGCTGTACCAGCTACCGCCGATGGTACTGAGATACGCGCCGGTTTTGTCGAAGACCTGAATGCGATAGTTCCAGGTATCCGCCACAAAGACATTGCCCTTGGCATCCACCACCACATCCTGCGGACCGTACAGGCGGTCGTGTGTGTCGCCGCACAGGGTGGTGGTGAAGGTCATCAGGTAGCGCAGACGTTTGTCGAACTTCTGCACGCGGCAGTTGCTGTCATCCGCCACATACACGTTGCGGGCCTTATCCAACCCAATACCCTCTGGGTAGCGGAAGTGGGCGTTATCTGAACCTTCTTCGCCGCGCACACCCACGGTGGCGACCACCACGCCGTATTTGTTCAGTTGGGTCACGCGGTGCAGCGCGCTATCGGTCACGTAGATGTTGCCGGCCGAATCGCGGGCGATGTCGCTGATACTCTCAAATGGGCTGTCGGGCGCCCAGCAATCCCCGCCGCCCGCGAATACACCCAGGTAAGCGCCGTCAGTACTTCTGTACTTATGAATGGTACAGTCCATGGCCGCATACACGGTCTTGCCGTCGGAGACGATACCGTTGGGAGTTCCCACGAAGTCCGGGGGATCTCCCCCAAAACCGGATTGTCCCACCGTCCAGGCGGCAGAGCCGTCGGGGTTGAGCTTGATCAGGCGCAGCCCGCCTTCGCCCAGGATGACGGAGCCGTTCGGCTCCACTTCCACAACCTTGGGTTCAAAGAAATGCTGGTCATCCGTGGGGATAAATTGGTTGGTGTGGCCGAACTGGCGCAGGTAAGCCTTGGTAACCGCGTTGTACACCAGCACGCGGCGATTGGGGCTGTCGGCGATGTAGACTTTACCACTAACCTCATCCACCGCCACACCGTGCGGTTCCATAAAGTGGGTGGTGTCATCTCCCTGAACATCCAGTTCACCGAAGGCGCCGGCGTAGCTGAGATTAGCGAGGTTGTAATAGGGCACGTATGCATCTTGGATGACGCCTACGTACAGATAGCCGCGGACGTTATCCACCGCGACCGTGGTGGGACCTTCCAGACCGGTGATCTGCGCCAGGTAATCGCCGTCGGCGTCGTACTTCACCACGCGGTTATTATCGGCGTCGGCCACATAGATGTTGCCGGCAGCGTCCACAGCCACACCAATGGGGGCGTTCAGGTGGTCGTTATCGTCACCGCTGACGCCGGCCTCACCGATGGTGAAGAGATGATTGACGTCGCTGTCAAACACCTGAATGCGGTGGTTGTAGGTGTCGGCGATGTAGATCTGGCCGTTGACGGGGGAGATGAAGATGCCTTCGGGGGTGTTGAAATGCTCATCGTCCGTCCCCGAAGTTTCGGGGTCGCCGATCCACCCGGTTTGTTCCCCCAAGGGGTTGAGGATGCGCACGATATTCAGGTTGTGGTCGGTGACGTACAGGTTCCCGTCCGCGTCTGTGGCCATCTTCAGCGGGTCCTGGAAATAACCGTCCTCAATCCACCCGGTCTCCGTGCCAGGGTGGCCGAAATCAACCAGGTGGTTGCCGTTGGCATCGTACTTGCGCACGGCTTTGGCCCACGGATCAGAGATGAAGACGCTGCCGTCCGTATGCACCCACACCGAGTGCGGCCAGGCAAAATAGCCCGGATGATACCAGGGGAAGGCTTGTTCGCTGACCCCGTAGGTTTTCTCATAGCGATACACCGTCCCTGGCTTGCCCAAGGCGATGGCCTGGGCGTTGATTTCCGCCCCCTGCGTCACCGCCACCCCCAGCCCCGAGCCGCCGCGCGGCTGTGCAGGCTGCGGCCCATCCGGCGGCTCCGGAAAAGCCGCCGCACCGCTGGCATTGGCCAATAAGGACACAATCACCAGCAGCCCAACCAACCAGAATTTCTGAAACTTGGTGTGCATAGATCTTCCTCCCTTATGGAATTGGATGTGCGTTAATGACAATCATTCTCCCCCACGACTGTCTTCTCGATTGATTCTGTGTTTGGCGACCGTTCATTCGACCCCCTGAAATGAGTATAGAGTACCTTTTAGGAAATCGCAAGCGTTCAGGGGTGCCAAATTTGTCTTGAATCAGCGATGAACGCAGATACATGAAATTCTCGCTTAAATCAAACCCGGCCCCACGGAATTTTCCATGAGGCCGGGCTTTTTTTATTTCCGTTCAGATGCGCTTACTTGCACACCTTCTTGGTCGGGCAAAACTTCCACAGGCTCGCGCCCGTGCCCCAATTAAACACGCCCATGTACAGATTGCCCTTATAGGGGAACAGGCTGTTCGAGTAGTAGGTCAGCTGGTTATTGCTGTTGCCCATGCCCGGCAGACCCGCCTGTGTCCAGAGGTTGCCGTCCAGGGTGGTGAACACCCCCAGGCCCAGGTCGTTATTGCCCATCACCGCCGCCAGGCGCGTGCCGACCAGCACCAGCCCCGCACCGCGGCGGTAATTCCAGTCGCCGCCCAGGGTCTCGCCGTCGGTCACAAATTCCCAATCGCCCGTATCATCGCATTGGTCAGTGCAGCGCCAGATCTGTGATGATTCACCCGGGGAATGCACTGCCATGGCGTACAGGCCGCCCGTGAAGGGCACCAGCGAGCTGATAACAATATTTCCGGTGTTGCCAAAGCCGTTTTCGTTCACCTGGCTCCAGGTGCCGGTGTTGTCCCGCCGCCATACCTGGCCGCCGTCCGCATCCCCATCCAGATCGTCGGGGTTGCCGTCGCCGTCATCGTCATAATTGGCGTGGAAGGTCGAAGCGTACCAGGCGCCCTGGTATTCGACCAAATCTGTAATGGCGATACCATCGTCGTGGCCAAAGCCGTCGCCGCCCAGGTCTTCCTTCGTCCAGCTGCCCAGGTCGCCGCTGGGACTGCACCACAGCTGCGCTCCGGAGTTGCTGCTCCAGGTGGTGGCGCACAGTTCATTCCCCACCTTCATCATGCGGAAGACTTCGGGGTTGCGCTGGAACTGATCAAAGCCGTTGTTCACCACGATCTGCCAGGTCAGCCCGTCCATCGTGCGCCAGATCTGCCCGCCGCTGTTGGGGTCGTAGTTGTACGTGGAAGCATACAGCATGCCGTTGTATTCAAACAAGAAGTCAATGCCGTTGTTGCCGTTGCGGAAGCCGTCGGCTTCCACCACTTCCCAACCCTTCTTGCCCTTGCGCCAGATCTGAGCGCCGCGGTCGCTTTGAACCCCTGCGTACAGCAAGCCCTTATACATCGAGACCGCCGTCACCGCGTCGGCCCAGCGGCTGCCGAAACCATTGAGGGTCAGTTGGCCAAAGTAATCGGGGGCCTTGGGCAGGAACTTCTTCACCTGCGCCGTGCTCCAATCCGCGATATAGACATTGCTTTTCTTATCCACCGCCACGCCCGAGGCGTTGCGGAACTGGCTGGTGCCCGATCCCCAGTTGCCGCCGATGGTGGTCAGATACGCGCCGGTCTTATCGAACACCTGGGTGCGCACATGCCATTCATCCGCTACGTAGATGCGCCCCTTGGCGTCCACAGCCACATCTAGCGGCCGACCCAGGCTGTCGAAGCCGTCCGGCCCGCACATCTGGCTGCCGATGGTCATCTGATACACGCCCTTTTTGTTGAATTTTTGCACGCGGCAGTTGTTGGTATCGGCCACGTAGATATTCAGTTTGGCGTCCACGGCGATCCCGCCCGGTTCGGCGAAGTGGCCGCTGTCCTGGCCGGGCTCGTCCTTCACGCCCAGTTCCATGACCTTCTGGTCAAAGCGGTCGTACACCATCACACGGTGCCGCCAGCGGTCGGCCACATACACATACCCGCGCGGATCCACCGCCAGGCCGCTGACGCCGGTCAGGTGGTAATCTTCCGTACCGGTGTCCCAGTCCTGGTCAATCCGGCGCACAAAACTGCCGTCCACGGCGCTGTACACCAGCAGCCTGGCCCAGCCGTTCTGCCCCACATACACCAGCCCTGTGCGGCTGACCGCCAGGGACATCGGCCCGTTCAGGCCCTCTTCTGGGTTGTCGCTGCGCGTGCCGAACGACCACACCAGGTTGCCCAGGGCATCGAACTTGAACATGCGCCCGCCCAGCTCTTCGGCGAAATACACATTGTTCTTCGAATCGGTGTCAATTCCGCGCACACCGTAGAAATGCGCGTCGTCGGTCAAATAAGGCTTGCCGTCCGGGTCGCCCGCAATGACCGTGTAGTCCGCGTCACCCCCACCCGTGGCTGGGAAGCGGCGAATCTTCTCGCCGTCGCTGACCGCATACGTGCCTGAGACAGCGTCATAAGCCACATCGATGACGGGCCAGCCGTACACCGTGATGAAATCGGGGTCGCACGTCACCGGCCCGCCGCTCAAGTTGCAGCGCGCCACACGCCCATTGTCGCCATCTGCGATCAGCAGATAGGGGTTGGGGCTAAATTCCAACCCCAGACCGGCGGGGCGGTTCAATTCATCGTCCGCACTGCCCGGATTGCCGGTTCCGTGGAACACCGAGCAGGTGAAGGTATCGGCCGGGTCTTCTTCACAGGCCATCACACGGTTATTATCGCTGTCAGCCACATACAGCACGCCGTCATAGAATTCCACATGCGCCTGACGGTTGAAGCGTTCCGTCTGGCTGGCGTCGCCCCATTCATCGCACACACCGATGTCATAGCGCCAGGTCATAGTGAAATTATTGATATCCGCATCAAAGACCTTCACGCAGTTGCGGCCGCGATCCGAAACAAACAGACGCGTGCCGTCAAAAGCCAGGCCCATCGACTCATTTAGACGGCTCTCGTTGGGCTCGTTCCAGGGTTCATTCGGCACGTGCGCCACAACTCGCTCCCCCTCGGGCGCGTTGGGGTCTACGACCGTGATCACTTCGTTATTGGGCACCCATAGAAGGCCGTTGGCATCCACAGCCACGTCCTTGGGCCAATTCATGCCGAAGTTTCCCCAGTCGTGCATGCCGGGCCGACCAGCCAGCACCACCGGCGTCCCATCGGTTTCCAACATGCTCAGGCGCGCGCCGTCCTCTTCGGTGATAAAAAGTTCCCCCGCGGCGTTGTAGCGCAGGCCAAAGGGACGGTTCAGATACAGAATAGGGTCATCCAGGGTCGGACTGTCGAAATAAGGCGTGTCCACCTCGCCGAAAGCCGAGTTATACGAGAACACCGTCCCCGGCTTGCCCAAAGCAATGGCCTGGGCGTTGGGTTCCGCGCCCTGAGTCACCGCCACTCCCGCCCCCGAACCGCCGCGCGGCTGCGCCGGCTGCGGGCCATCCGGCGGCTCCGGAAAAGCCGCGACGCCGCTGACATTGGCCAACATGGACACAATCACCAGCAGCCCAACCAACCAGAATTTATGAAACTTGGTGTGCATCGTTATCCCTCCCAACAAAAAAGATTAAAGACCGAACTTTTCCCCTAAACGTGGTGGATCAGAACTGTAGGAATCAAAAGTTCGTGACGGATCAACCCCCAACTTTGATTATATGCCGATTCCTATCAAATTCAAGCGCACCGCGGTACAGTTTTTAAGTGCGCGCATCCAATGGGCGCATGGAATAATCGGCCTTATGGTAAGATTAGATCAGGCCCAGCTATCAGGAGGGATTTTCGTATGCCCATTGCCCCTCAGGATATTCCTTTATATGAACAAATCTACCGCGTGGTGCGCCAGATCCCAGCCGGAAAAGTGGCCACCTACGGTCAGGTAGCCAAAATCACCGGCGGGTGCACTGCCCGCATGGTGGGCTATGCCCTGGCCGCCCTGGCAGACCGCCCCGGCCCCGCCCAGGTGCCCTGGCAGCGGGTGATCAACGCCCAGGGCAAGATCAGCCCGCACGGCGCCGGTTACGGCAGCTCCATGCAGCGCAGCCTGTTGGAGGCCGAAGGGGTGGAATTTGACGCGCAGGGGCGGCTGGATTTTAACCGCTTCGGGTGGATCGGCCCGCTGGAAAGCACAGGAGGGTGGGCTGATGTATAATTTTAAGCAACTCAGGCATGCGCGCCCGCTGGGCTGCGCTGCCGTGAAAAGTGGAGCCTCCCCGTGCTAGACCTGTTTCTGCTTCCGATCCATGTCGCTTCCGGCGAAGACCAAACCGAGCTGCCGGGCTTGCTTTCCACCGCGGCCCCGCGGCGCTGCGACCGCACCCGCGCCGGAGACCGCCTGGTGGCGCTGTTTCAGGTATGTGCCGGGCCGGCCCTCACCCCAGCGGGCATGGAAATGCTGCACAGCAAGCTGAGCGATACCTTTTACCGCACGCGCGGCACAGTCACCGGCGCGCTGCGCGCCGCCGCCGAACAGGTGAACCTGACCCTCTTAGAGCAAAACCGCGCCCAGGGCACGGCCAGCGAAATCAGCCTGAGCATGGCGGTGCTGCGCGGCGACAGCCTGTTGGTGGCCATTTGCGGCCCGGCACGCGCCTGGCTGCTGGCGCGCGCAGAAATTCAAGAAATCGCCGACAGCGAAAGTGGCGGGCGCGGTTTGGGCATCAGCCGCAAGGCCAGCCCGTGCTTCGTGCAAACCGCGCTCAAGGGCGGCGAATTGCTGCTGCTCAGCCCCACCCCCTTGCCCGCCTTCAGCCAGACAGTCACGGCCGAGCGCTTCACCCTGGAGAATATCCGCCGCCGGGTGATGGCCCAGGCCAGCGGAGACCTGCAAGCCGCCTTGCTGCAATTCCAACCGGGCAGCGGCCTGCTGCGGCGGCTGCGCCCGCGCGCTGCCGGTTCGGCGGCTCCCTCAGAACCGCGTGAACAGCCGCAGAGCCCCATCGAAGCTCCCGCCAGCGTGCCAACCCCCGCCGAACCTTCTTTCAGCACGCCGGTCCCAGCCGAATTTCCCATCAGCGCACCGCCGACAGCCGAGCCCTCCTTCAGCGCGGCCTCCCCGGCCCAACCTGCTCCCGTGCCGGAGCCGGTGCGCATGGAAGCCGCCGCGGAAGAGCCCGCCCCAGCCGGGGTATACGTCACCGGTGAACGCCTGCAGCCCCCCAGCCCGCCCACCCCGCGCCGCCCGCGCCGTTCTGGCCCGGTCATCAGCCCCGAAATGCGCAAGGGTCTGGCGCGCGTCTGGTTTGGGGCCAGCCGCTGGGGTCAGCGAGTCCAGCAAAGCGCGCAGAAATTCCTGAATCAGGCCCTGCCCCAAAGCGAAGACAGCAGCGGCGGGCCGAGCCGCAACGCCATGCTCTTCATTGCCATCGCCGTGCCGCTGGTGGTGGTGGCCATCGCCGCCACGGTGTACCTGTTCGGCCCCAGCGGACGGACGCAGCAATTTGAAAGCTACGTTCAGCAGGCCGCTGCCCTGGCCCAGCAAGCCCGCGACAGCAAAGAGCGCGACGCCCAACGCATCGGTTGGGCGCAAGTGGTTAACCTGTTGGACAAAGCCCAGGAATACGGCGAAAGCGCCGAGGCCAGCAGCCTGCGCAGCGAGGCCACACAGGCCCTGGATCAACTGGACGGCATCACCCGCCTGGATTTCGTCCCCCTAGTGTCCTCCGGCTTCACCAGCACAGCCCAATTCATCCGTATCGCCGCCAACAACAGCGAAATTTTCCTGCTGGATCAATCCAGCGGGCGGGTTTTCCGGCTGTACCTTTCGGGGCAGACCTACGAAGTGGATAACAGCTTCACCTGCGGCCCCGGCTCTTACGGCCTGATCACCGTGGATAAATTGATTGATCTGGCCCTCATCCCCGCCGGGATCAGCGATTACACCCTGCTGGCCATGGACGCGGGCGGCAACCTGGTGTACTGCGGGGCCAACAAGCCCCCCGAAAGCCAATCCCTGACCCCGCCCGACACCCAATGGGGCTCCATTTCAGCCATTGATTTCCGCCAGCAGGTGCTGTATGTGCTGGACCAAGAGAAAGATCAGGTGTGGGTCTACCCCCGCAACCAGGACGAAGGCGTGGTCGGGCTGGTGTTCTCACCGCCGGGGCTGTTCTTTGACCAGCAAGTGCCCGACCTGGCTGAGGTCAACGATCTTGTGTATTACAACCAGAATCTGTTCCTCAGCACGCCGTCAGGCCGCATCATTAACTGCACCTTCCGCACCTTCACCGTCAGCGGCAAAACCACCTGTGACGAAAACGCCCCCCTGCAAGATACGCGCAGCGGAAATCAAGCCCCGGTCTTTACCTTCCCCGCCGGAACGCAAATCACCCAGATGCGCTCCACCCCGCCGCCGGAACCCGCCATCTACCTGTTAGATGCCGCCAGCCGCTCCGTCTTCACCTTCAGCCTGCGCCTGAATCTGGTGCGCCAGATTCAGCCCCGCGCCACCGCCGATTACCCCGCCCTGCGCGGCAAAATCACCGCTTTCACCATCACCCCCAACCGCCTGGTGCTGCTGGCCTACGGCAACGAACTGTACTTTGCCTATCTGCCCTGACCCGCGGCTAACGGAAATTTAAATCAAAAAGGGCTGCCCAATTCTACTCGGGCAGCCCTTTGGATTCACCGGTTGGATGGTGTCGATTAATCGGTGGAGTTGTTCCAGAACCAGTTGTAGGCGTAATAGCCCAGCGAGCTGTCGGCACGAATGGCGATGCGGCTGCTGCCTTTCAGCCCGTCGGGGATGGTGAAGGTCTGTTCAAAGGCCCCGCCCGTGCCCGAATTGAAGCTGGCAACCACCACGCCGCCCGCCGCCAGCGTGCCGTACGCACCCATGCGCACGGTGAAATCCGTGTCCGCCGGGAAATTGTTGGTCGTCACGGTGACGGTGTCATCCTTCACCACCGCCTTGATGGAGAAGGTGGGGATGCCCGTGTAGCTGGAACCGCTGCCGCTGCTGGAGCCGCCGCTGGTGGTGTTGTTCCAGAACCAGTTGTAGGCATAAAAGCCCTCAGCCGCCTCCAGGCGGATGGCGATGCGCGTGCGGCCCTTGAGCGAATCGGGGATGGTGTAGGTCTCCTCAAAGACCCCGCCCGCCCCCGAATTGGTGGTGGCCACGACCACGCCGCCCACACCCAGGGTGCCGTATTCGCCCATGCGCACCTTGAATTCATAGCCCGCCGGGAAATTATTGGTGCGGATCTTCACGGTGTCATCCGCGGCCACTTCTTGAATGGAGAAGGTGGGGATGCCCGTATAGCTGGAGCCGCTGCCGCCGCTGGAGCCGCCGCTGGTGGTGTTATTCCAGAACCAGTTGTAGGCATAGTACCCGGCGGTGCTGTCCATGCGGATGGCGATGCGCTGATCGCCCTTGAGCGAATCGGGGATGGTGTAGGTCTCTTCAAAAGCCCCGCCCGCGCCCGAATTGGTGGTGGCAACCACCACACCGCCCACACCCAGGGTGCCGTACACGCCCATGCGCACGGTGAAGGTTTGATCCTTGGGGAAATTATTGGTGCGGATCTTTACCGTGTCATCAGTCGCCACTTCCAGGATGGAGAAGGTGGGGATGCCGGTGTAGCTGGAACCCGAACCGGGGGTCGGGGCTGCATCCGTGTTGTTCACGAACCAGTTATAGCTGTAGTAGCCGTCCGGGCTGTCCATGCGAATGGCGATGCGGTAATCGCCCTTGAGAGAATCGGGAATGGTGTAGGTCTCCTGAAAAGCGCCGCCCGCGCCCGAATTGGTGGTGGCGACCACCACGCCGCCAATGGCCAGCGTGCCGTATTTCCCCATGCGCACGGTGAAAATCTGTCCGGCGGGGAAATTGGCGGTCTGAATCTTCACACTGGCGTCTTCAACCACTTCCAGGATGGAAAAGGTGGGGATGGTGTAGGCCGCGATCGGCTGAGGATTGGGGAGCAAAACCCCCAACACCACCGCCAGAGCCACCAATCCCTGAATGAGCTTAAAACTGCTTTTGCTAAAAATGGAAAACATTTGGCCCTCCTTAGGTCTCGCACAAACCCTTTCAGGTTTGTTCACCGGCAGCCCACCCACCGCAGCGGGCTGATCCGCAGCTTGCCTTGCTAACTTTTGAACCCTGCGCGGCGCCCTGACCCAGGGGCAAGAGCGCCGCGCTATTTTGATACGATTAAGGCTTGAACACCACCGGAACCAGCCAGAACACACGGTCATCCTTGGAAGAGCCGTTGTTGTTCACCCGCAGATAGAGTTCAATGCGCTTGCCCGCAAATTCCGACAGGTCAATATCAATCGTGGTCCAGTCGCCGTCGTATTCTTCATCCCACGACCCCAGGTTTTTAGTGGAGGTCTCGCCCTCCAGCGCGTAGCTCACCCGGAAGGTCACGTCGCAGTCAGTGGCTTCGTTCATGCAGCCCACGGTCGTGCGGAAGTGATCACCGTCGCGGATCTTCAGGGCGGGGAAGCGCCCCACAATGTAGCCGCTGTCGCCCGAATTGGGGGCTACAATGATGGCCATTTCATCTTCCTGATAGCCGTCTTCCAGCTTGGGGGTCTTGGAACGCCGCACCGAGCCGGTGGAGGTGTTATCCCCATCGCTGGGGCAGGAGATCTGGCCCTTGCTGGTGCGCCAGATGGCCTGGCAGTAGTTATAGGCAAAATCGCGCGGGTGGTCGCTGTCCCAGCTCCCGGGGTCGGTGTCGCCGACTTCAATCTTGACCCAGAAGGGGTTGTTGGCGTTGGCGCCCAGCCCAAAGAGCACCCCGTTGGAGCTGCGCAGTTTCCAGTTGCCTGTGTATGAGCCGCTGGAGGAAGGCGCCTTCAGCGAAACCGACAGATCCACCGAGTCGCCGGGGCGGATGGTGGCGGGCAGCTTCTGCGAAGCCGGGCCGCTCATGGCGTTGCCGCTGTCAAAGACCAGATCAAATTCGTTGGTCCAGTTGCAGCTGCCCGAATTCTTCAGCCGCCAGGTCTTGGTGAAGGACTGGTTGGCCTGCATCTTGGTGCCGTCGGGGATGGTCACATCCGAGATGAACTGCGCCCGGTAACAGGGCACGGCAATGGTGTTGGTGGCGATGGGCGTCGGCGTCCAGGGGACCGCGGTCAGGGTCGGCACCGCCGTCGAGGTGGGGGCCAGAGTCTGAGTGGGCGGCAGGGTCTGCGAAGGCGCCAGGGTCATGCTGGGAATGGAGGTGGGGGTGGCCGTGAAGCCGCCGCTGGGGGCTTCCCCTGCGTCGGGCGTGGTCTGTGCCACGCGGGTCAGCTCCTGCACCAAAGAGTCAAAAGCAAACTGCGTCTGCTGGGCAGACACGGTTTGCACCACCGCCGTGTTCATCGCGTTCGGATCCAGGCTGCCGCCGTCGGCGGGCATGCCCGGCAGGTTGCAGGCCGATAGGCTCAGAATCACCACCAGTACCATTAAGAAAGTGGGGGAAATTCGCTTCAACATCACATTCTCCTTTCGAAATGGGCTGCAAGGGCGATCCATTCGCTGGCAGCCGATACCTCATAGACGCTGAAACACCCCGGACAGTTCCCGCGCGATACGTTGATAAATTCTATCTTAATCAAGACCGAAAAAAAAGTCTTGCAAGTATTGTTCCATTTTTATTGTAGCTATTATTTTGGATAGATCAATCAGGGAAAGCGGGTAAAAAGCGATAAAATGCGCATTTTGGGTCAACAATTACCGAAATCTTCAAGAAAACGCCGGAATCACGAAGTCCGGACGCCCCCCTGAGGGAACGCCCGGACCCGTGCGGTGCTTACCGATAAACTGAATTGACGCGCGCCCTGCCGTGCGGCAGCTCAGGCGTCGCGGAATTCTCCGTCCACCACCTCAGGCTCCCCATTCTCCGCTGCGGGCTGATCGGCGGCCGCGGCGGGTTGGTTCTGCAAAGCCCGCTGCAGGGCCTCGCTCAGTTGACGAATGCGGCTCAGGTCGCTGCCGCCAGACGCCTGGCGCAGTTCGTTGATGCGGTTTTGCAGCTCGGTGCGCTGCATCCCCGATACGCCGCCTGCGCCCAAAACCTTCTCGGCCTGATACAGCAGGTTGTCGGCCAGGTTGCGGGCTTCGGCCAGTTCGCGGCGGTGCTGATCTTCGGCGGCGTTGGTCTGCGCCTCGCGCACCATGCGTTCCACCTCGGCGGTACTCAATTGCGTCGAAGCGGTGATGGTCACACGCTGTTCGCGTCCGCTGGCCTGATCGCGCGCCGAAACGTTCAAAATGCCGTTGGCGTCCATATCAAAGGTCACCTCCACCTGCGGCGTGCCGCGCGGGGCGGGTGGGATGCCGTCCAGGCGGAAGCGGCCCAGACTCATGTTGTCGGCGGCCATCGGGCGCTCGCCTTGCAGCACATGCACATCCACAGCCGTCTGGCCGTCTTCGGCGGTGGAGAACACCTGACTCTTGCGGGTGGGGATGGTGGTGTTGCGTTCAATCAAGGGCGTCATTACCCCGCCCAGGGTCTCCAGACCCAGCGACAGGGGGGTCACATCCAGCAGAAGCACATCCTGCACTTCACCGCCCAAAACGCCGCCCTGAATGGCCGCGCCGACCGCCACGACTTCATCCGGGTTAACGCTCTTGTTGGGCTCTTTGCCCACCAAACCCCGCACAAAATCTTGCACCATGGGCATGCGCGTAGAGCCGCCCACCAATACCACTTCGTCAATCTCCGCCGCTTTCAGACCCGCATCGCGCAGCGCGCTTTCCAATGGGGCACGCAGCCGCTCAACTAAATCGCGGGTCAGCTCTTCAAAGCGGGCGCGGTTGAGGCTGATCTGCAAATGGCGCGGGCCGCTGGCATCGGCGGTGATGTAGGGCAGGTTGATCTCGGTCTCCATTACGCTGGAAAGCTCAATCTTAGCCTTCTCGGCCGCCTCGCGCAGGCGCTGCAGGGCCTGACGGTCGGCGCGCAAATCAATGCTTTCGTTCTTTTGGAAGGTGTCGGCCAGCCACTGCACCACGCGCTCATCCCAGTCGTCCCCGCCCAGGTGGGTATCACCGTGGGTGGCTTTGACTTCAAACACACCTTCGCCCACCTCCAAAACGCTGACGTCAAAGGTACCGCCGCCCAGGTCGAACACCAGTATTTTTTCGTTGCGTTTCTTTTCCAACCCATACGCCAGGGCTGAAGCGGTGGGCTCGTTGATGATGCGCAGTACCTCCAGACCGGCAATCCGGCCCGCGTCTTTGGTGGCCTGACGCTGACTGTCGTTAAAATACGCCGGAACGGTGATGACCGCCTGGGTCACCGGCTGGCCCAAATAAGCCTCGGCGTCTGCCTTCAGCTTGGCCAGGATCATGGCCGAAATCTCCTGCGGGGTGTATTCGCGCCGGTTCATGGGGATGGACACGCGCGCATCCCCCGCCGGGCCGCTCACCACGCGGTAAGGCACCATCTGACGCTCTTGCTGCACTTCATCGTAACGGCGGCCCATGAAACGCTTCACCGAGAACACCGTGTTTTCCGGGTTAATCACCGCCTGGCGCTTGGCAGAAAGCCCCACCAGTCGTTCTCCATTTTTGTTAAACGCCACCACCGATGGACACAGCCGCGATCCTTCTGCGGTGGTGATGACCACCGGGTCTCCGCCTTCCATCACGGCTACCACGCTGTTGGTGGTTCCCAGGTCAATACCGATAATTTTTCCCATTGTTCTGCACTCCTTTCGCAAAGAACTTCTCAGGTTTAGCTTACCCGCCCCCCATACGAAGGGTATTAACGATCTATAGGAAATTTGTTAAGCCCGGCCTGCCAGCCCAAGGTGTGACACGGCGCATGGGGTTTGGACAACTTCACGTTATAATGAAAGCGGAGGACGTTATGAAATCACGAATGGCTTCACGGCTGTGGCTGGTCTTCTTCTGCATCTTTTGGGTTCTGAGCGTCATCCCTGCCCAGGCTCAAAGCAGCGCCCCCCAGGCGGTGGTGCTCACTTTCCGCGGGCCCATCACCCCGGTGCTGGTGGAATATCTGGAACGCGGTTTACGCGCCGCAGATGAGCAAAACGCCAGCGTGGTGGTCTTGCAGCTCGACACCCCCGGCGGGGCGATTGACACCATGGAACGCATTGTGCAGACCATCCGCTCCAGCCCCGTGCCGGTGGCCGTGTATGTTTCCCCACGCAACGCCGCCGCCAGCTCAGCCGGTGCGCTGATCACGATGGCGGGGCACGTCGCTGCGATGGCCCCCGAAACGACCATCGGCGCGGCCAGCCCGGTGGGCGGGCAGGGTGAGGATATTGAAGAGACCATGCAGGCCAAGGTGAAGGAATCGCTCAAGGCCTCTGTGCGCGCGCTGACCGCCAACCGCCCGCCCGAAGCCACCCGTCTGGCGGAAGATATGATTGATTCCGCCAAAGCCGTGACTGTGGAAGAAGCCCTGGCCATCGGCCTGGTGGATTACAAAGCCTTCGATGTGCAGGATTTACTGGAGCAGATGGACGGCCGCACGGTGGAGCTAGACAGCGGCAGCGTGACCCTGACCACCGCCGGGGCGCAGCTGGTGGAAATTCGCGCGTCGCTGATCGAAAACGTACTGCAACTGCTGATCAACCCCAATCTGGTGTTTCTGCTGCTTTCCACCGGCATTTGGGCCTTGATGATCGAACTCTCCAGTCCCGGCGGCTGGGTGGCCGGTTTCATCGGCGTGGTGTGCATCCTGCTGGCGGTCTACGGCCTGGGGATTCTGCCGGTCAACTGGTTCGGCATTCTCTTTATCGGCGTGGCCTTTGTGCTCTTCGTGCTGGAGGTGAAAACCCCCACCGTGGGCATGCTCAGCGCCGCGGGGGCCATTTCGCTCATCGCGGGGGCCTTGATCCTCTTTAATTCGGTGCGCATCCCCGGCCTGCCGCGCATTTCGCCTGTGCTGGTGGTGGTCACTTCCATCGTCCTGGCGGCCAGCTTCCTGGCCATCGTCACCTTTGCCCTGCGCGCCCAGCGCACACCGGTACTCACCGGGCGAGAAGCCCTTCCGGGTCAGGTGGGCGTGGTTCGTACGGCGCTGCACCCGGCTGGAACCGTGCAGGTGGCGGGCGAGCTGTGGGCCGCCGAGGTGGAAGAGGGCCAGCCGCACGCCGCCGAAGGGGAGCGTGTGGAAGTGCTGTCCGTCAACGGCTTACGCCTGACAGTGCGCAAAGTGAACCCGCCCAGCTAAGCCGGGCGCGCAAACCCCGCCTGGCGCAATGCCGGATACAGCCGGCAGTAACGCGCATAGGCCTGCGTGTACAACTCGGCCCGCTGCGGGTCAGGCAGCACGGGCTGCCCCAGCGGGGAAACAGCCTGCTGAACTGCCGCGCGCACATCTGCGTACACGCCGCCGCCCACCCCCGCCAACATGGCCGCCCCGCACGCCGTGATTTCCTCCCGCTCGGTGGTGTAAACCGCCTGCCCCAAAATATCCGCCGCCAGCCGCACCCACAGGGGATGGCGCAGCGCGCCCCCCGCCAGCAGCAGCCCTTCCAGCGGCGCGCCCGCCGTGGTGAGCGCCTCTAACCCCTGACGCAGGCTGAACACCACCCCCTCCATCACCGCCCGCGTCAGATGAGCGCGCTGGTGCGATAGGCTCAGCCCCGCGAACAGGCCGCGCACCGATGAATCCAGGTGCGGGGTGCGTTCCCCGGCCAGGTGCGGCAGGAAAAACAGCCCCTCCTGGGCTGCCTCCACCCCCTGAGCAGCCTCCGCCAGGCTGGCGTAATCGCTGCCCGGCCAGAGCTGATCGCGCAGCCAGCGCAGCGAAAGCCCCGCCGAAAGGGTGGCCGCCTGCAAATGCCAGCGGTCGGGCAGGGCGTGGCAGAAGAGGTGTACGGCTTTGCGGTGCGGAGCCTGGCGGGCCGCCGCGCGCGCATCCGCAACCGGCGCAAAGATCTGTCCGCCCGTGCCGATGGTCACCGCCGCCCAGCCTTCATCTAATAACCCCTGACCCACCGCCCGCGCCGCCTGATCGCTGGCCCCAAAGACCACCGGCGTGCCCGCCCGCAGTCCGCAGGCCGCCGCCATAGACGGCCGCAGCCCGGCTGCCGCCCGCGCCGAGAGGTTCACATACGGCAGGTTTTCTTCCCGCAGACCCGCAAGATCCAGCACCGGCTGGCTCCAATAGCGCTCAAAGGGGTCAAACAGCAGCGTGGCCGAAGCGTCGCTGTCCTCAGTACCCAGGTCGCCGCTGAGCTGCCAGCGCAAATAATCCTTGGGGGAAACCAGCCAGCGTGTGCGCCGGGCGGTATCAACCTCGTTTTGGCGCAGCCACAGCCAAGAGACCAACATCATCCCCGCCGCCAGCGGGTTACCTGTCCATTCCGCCAGGGCGTCGGCCCCGGGACTGCGCAGCAGCGCGTACACCTGGGGCTGACTGCGGCTGTCGGCCCATAAAATCGCCGGGCGCAGCACCTCTCCCGTGCCGCTCAGGCACACCAGCGAATGCATCTGGCCGGTCACCCCCACCCCGGCCACCTGCTGCGGCGAGACGCCGCTCTCGGCCACCGCCCGCCGCAGGGCGCGCAGACTGGCCGCCAGCCAGTCCTGGGGGTCCTGTTCCGCCCAGCCGGGCTGCGGGGTGTGCAGGGCAGTTTCTTCGCCCGCCGCCGCCAACAAACGCCCGTCGCGCTGCATGACCACCGCCTTCACGCTCGACGTTCCCAGGTCCAAACCCACCAAAGCGTCCATGCTGCCTCCCGCGGTCAAACCAAAAAGTCCCCAACACCCTTTTCACAGGCATTGGGGACTCCTTTTTTAATCGGGCCTCAGGCCCGCCAGTAGCCGCGCCGGATGGGGCGCACGTCTTCCGCGGTGACAAAGGCTTCCGGGTCGGTTTCCAAAACCACCGTCTCCACGTTATCCTTGTCGCGGCGGGTCACATCCACATGCAGCACAAACACCGTGCCGTTCTTGCCGCGCGCCGGAATTTCGGTGACGGCAAAGCCGCTGGCACGCAGTTTTTCGGTGATGGACGCCCCGCGGGTGGAAGACATGATCGTGAAATGAATGTGTCCCACCGCCAGACGCTCTTCTATGAGCATGCCCACCACGTTGCCCGTGGCGAAACCGCCCGCATAACCCAGCACGTTCAGGAAATTATCCAGGTTCGAAAGCACCGAACTGATGGCGATCACAAAAATGAGGGATTGGAAGAACCCCAGTCCCCAGGCCAGTCCCTTGCGCCCCCGCACCACAAACAGCACGCGGATGGTATCCAAGGACATGTCGCCGATGCGCAGCGCAAAAATCAGCAGCGCACCCAAAAAAGCCTCTGGCGTCAAAATAAACTGCATGGTGTCCTGATCCTTTCCGGCTAATCTTCCGCCGCGTTCGGAGCTTTTTTCACACCCATCGCCGAGAGATACAGCTCGTCCATGTATTCTTTGACCATGCGCTTCATGCTGAACTGCGGAGCCAGGGTACGGATGGATTCTTTCACGCGCACCATCCAATCCCCAGGCAATTTGTCGCTGGAGCGGCGGCTGTAATACAGCGGCACAATCTCGTTCTCCAGCGTGTCATACAGCTCGCGCGCTTCCGCGTCATCCTGCAAATTGGGGTCGCTGTATTCGGTTTCGTCGCCGATGGACCAGCCGTTCATGCCGTTGTAGGCCTCATGCCACCAGCCGTCCAACACCGAGAAGTTCAGCGCGCCGTTCAAGGCCGCCTTCATGCCAGAGGTGCCCGAGGCTTCGTTGGGCCGCCGCGGGGTGTTCAACCACACATCCACACCCTGCACCAGGTAGCGTGCCACGTTCATATCGTAATCTTCCAGAAAAACCAGCCGGCCGGCCGTCTTGGCATTTTTCACCGCGCGGTACACCTGCTGGATGATCAGTTTGCCGGGTTCATCCGCCGGGTGAGCCTTGCCTGCAAAGATGATCTGCACCGGCATGCGCGTGTTGTTGATGATGCGCATCAGTCGGTCGAAATCGCGCAGGATCAAATTGCCACGTTTATAGGTGGCAAAACGGCGGGCAAACCCGATAGTCAGCGAATACGGCTCCAACAAAACGCCGCCCGCCACCACCTGCACGGGGTGACTGCCGCCCTCATGCCAGGCCTTGCGCGCCCGCTCGTTAGCGAACATGATCAGCTTGCGCTTGAGATGCTCGCGCACCGCCCACAGCTGGGCGTCGGGGATGGCTTCTACCTGCGACCAGAAATCCAAGTCGTCGGCGCGCTCGCGCCAATCGCGTCCCAGATACTGCTGGAAGAGCAAACCCATGCGCCGCGCCAGCCAGGTGCCGGTGTGCACGCCGTTGGTGATGTGCGTGATGGGCACATCCGCCTCTTTGCGCTCCGGCCACAGGAACTGCCACATGGCCCGCGAAACCTGACCGTGCAGCTCAGAGACAGCGTTGGCCTGATTGGAAAGGTGCAGGGCCAAAACAGGCATGCTGAAGTTGTCGCCCCAGGATTGGGTGTGGCGCGCCAGATCAATGAACTGGTCGCGAGTCAGGCCCAATTGATCCCACACCTGCACAAAGTACTTATCCACCAGCCACAGGGGGAACTGATCATTACCTGCCGGAACGGGGGTATGGGTGGTGAAGACGTTGCCCTTGCGGATCTCAGCGGCGGCCTGCTCGAAGGTCTTGCCCTGCTGAATCATCTCGCGCAGCCGTTCCAGGGTCAGGAAAGCCGAATGGCCTTCGTTCATGTGCCAGACGTCCGGCTGATAGCCCAACAGACGCAGGGCGCGCACCCCGCCAATGCCCAGCAGGATTTCCTGCGAAATGCGCACCTCGGGGTCGTTGCTGTACAGGCGCGCGGTCAGCTGCCGGTCAGCAGGGGAATTGCTGTCCACATTGGTGTCCAGCAGGTACAGCGGAACCCGCCCCACCTGAATCAGCCACAGGCGCGCCGTCACCGCCCGGTCGGGCAGGTCCACCTGAATGGTCAGGGGCTGATGATCTTCGTCCGTCAGCGGAATGACCGGCATCTGATCAAAATTGAGGATCAGGTTGCGAGTTTCCTGCCAGCCGTCTTCGGTGATGTGCTGGGCAAAATAGCCCTGGTTGTAGATAAAGCCCACGCCCACCAGCGGCAGGCCCAAATCGCTGGCCTCTTTCAGGTGGTCGCCGGAAAGCACCCCCAGGCCGCCTGCGTACACCGGAATGGATTCGTGCAGGCCAAATTCAAAGGAGAAATAGGCGATGGATTTGTGCTTCAGCTTGGGGTATTTCTCGCTGTACCAGGTGTTGGCGCCGCGCAGATAATCATCATAGCGCTGCATGACCTTGTCGTACAGCTCCAAATACCAGCGGTCATTGGTGACCGCGTTCAAGTACGGGCGTTCCACCTGCTGCAAAAAGGCCACCGGGTTGTGCGACACGCCTTCCCACAGATTCTTATCAATGAAGGAGAACAGAATCTGGGAATCGGGGTTCCACACCCACCACAAGTTGTAGGCCAGCTCGCCGAGGCGGCTGATACGGCGGGGGAGCCGAAATTGGTTAGGGATCTCCCTGCGAATTGTTTTCATTTGAATGATACCTCTCTCTAAGGTTGGACAGTCTGAAACCGCCCACAAACCACTGCACAGCAGCAGCTTGACACTGCATTTTATCACAAATTGCCTGGACGAATTGCGGTTGTCCAGGCAAGTGAGTGTACCTCTCGGTTGACGTCAGGGGCGGAATATACCCCGCGGGTCACTTCTTTTTGGGCTTGCGCACAGCGTCAATCATCCAGCGCCCGCCCTCTTGAATGAGGATGAAGGTGCGCCGCACCTCCGCGCCGCCCACCTTGGCCTCCACCTCCACCTGGGCCACCCCCGTGGTGGGGCTGACCGAGGCCGCCTGAATGGAAAAACCTTCCAAGGCCCCGTTGAACTGCAAAAGCTCCAACGCTCCGCCCTTGGTCAGCTTTTGCACGCGGTTCTGGCTGAGATAGCCCTTCATTTGGTCCGGGTTTTCCTGATAAGCGTTCAGGAAAGCCCGCACGGTATCTTCCGCGGCGGGGGCCGTGGGCGCACCCCCTTCAGCTTCACCCGATTGGGGCAGAGAAATGATCAACGGGGTCGGCTGGGCCGAGCCGCCCGCCGGAGCTGTAAGGTCTGGCAAATTACAGCCCGCCAGCAGCAGCACCCCCAGCAGCACCCATCCGCGCTGAATCCAAGTTTTCATAGGAAGCCCTCACAGTTCGCCCTGCCCTCAGGGGGCCGCCGGGCAATCTTTCAAATCATAAAGGCGGCGGAAATCATAGGGGAAGCGGTCGTATTCATACTCCGCCACCAACCGCGCACACGAATTTTCATACGTCTGCTGGATCTCCGGCGTCAGTTGATTCCAATAGGCATAATCGAGATAGGCATAATCAAACCCCGCCGCGCGCAGCACGCCCGGCCGGGGATTTTCCACCAGCTGCGGCCATTCCGGCTTTTCCTGATACCAGGTCAGGTGCGAATTGGTGGGACGCCCCAACACCGTCACCGCCCGCCACGAGCCGGGATCAAACACCACCGCCTCCGGCTCCAGCCGGTTCCAGTAATCCTTGGCCACACGCGCGTCCAGCAGCTGAATGAAGGTGGAATTGATAGGGCGGGTGGCCGAAAGCAGCTCAATGCCAAACAGCACAAAGCCGCCGTAGCAGGCCACAAACAGCACCGAGGCCACCGCCGCCCGCACCCAGGCCTTGCGCCGTTCCATCCACATCCACAGCGCCGCCATGGCAAAGCCGCCGCTGGTGATGCCGATGAGCTGGGCCTGCACGCGGTTGATGGCCGTGGGCCCGGCGTTGCCGGTGTACTGCACCACCAGGGTGAACAGGCTGAGGATGGGCATGACGATCAGCGCGGCCTCGTACCAGCGTTGAGCACGAAAAGCCTTGATGCCCCACAGGATCGCCAGAGGCAGAGTGAAGAGCATCGGCCCAATTTCAAACAGCGCCGTCAGCAGTTGGTAGGGATTGGCCAGCGACAGGAAACCCAGATGACTGGAGAGGAAAGCTGGCGGCCACATAAGCTGGAAGCCAAAGGTGAAATAACCGCCGCCCGTTTCGGCGCCGGACACCTTGCCCACCAAGCCGGAAAACAGACCGCTCCATACCCCGCCCTGCACCGCCGCCGCCGCCAACACCGGCAGCAGCACCAGTCCCCAGCGCCACAGCGAACGCGGCACGCGCCAGGTGCGGTTGAGGGCCATAAACAGCACGGCCACCGCCCCAAAGCCCACCAGCAGCCGCACCAGGCTGGTTTCGGCCACCAGCGCGCGCGCCGCCAGCACCGCCGCCGTCACCACCCCGCCCCGCCAGCCGCGCCAGCGGTTATGGGTCAGGAGGATGAAGGTTCCCAGCACGCCGCTCATGGCCCCCGCGCCGGAGTGATAGGTCCAGATGCTGGGGGCGTTCATCCCGCTGGCATAGGCAAAGGGAAATTCCCACTGCGATCCAGCGTCCACTGACCAGGTGCCCTGCATGGCGGTGAAGAAATCCGGCGCGCTCTGGCCCGCCGAACCGATCATTTGAATGTGATCGGAAAAGCGCCGCAGGATGCCCTCCGGCAGCAGCAGCATCAGCCAGCGCGTGCCGCCGTTAAAAGCCGCAAACACCACCATCATCCACCCCGCCAGGGCGCTGCGCGTGGCCCGCTGCACCCACAGCCCGCCCATCAGCAAGGACAGGGCCAGAGCAAAGGCGCGCACCAGGTCCAGCGCGCTCCACGGGAACAAATCGCCCAGGCGCATCACCTGCGCAGCGAAGAGCAGGGTGTAATAGTGATAGTCAAAGGTCACGTTGGGGTCCAGCGCAAAGCGCGGGGGGATATCCCCAGCCGCCAGCATGGACGTGGTGGGCAGGTTCTGGTAATCATCCAAAATGGCCAGCCCGCGCCCCGCCGAGAACAGCACCAGGGTCATAACCGCCAGCGCCAGCCACTGCAAAGGCAGAATGCGCATGCGGAACAGCCCCGCGACCTCTTTCCAACTGCGCAGCGGCAGCGAAAGCGCCAGCCCCGCTGTCAAAACCAGCCCCGCCGCCAGCCAAAACGCCAGCGGCACGGGCATATAGCGGCCCAACAGGTTAGCCAGCCAGATTTCCAGGGCCACCCCCACCCCCAGGCCCACCAGCACCTCTTCATTATCGCGCAGCCGGAAGGCCCCGCGCACAATCCACACCCCGCCCAGGAAACACATGCCCCCCCAGGCCGCCAGGCTCGCCGCTTCCAGTAAAACGCTCACCGATTCTCCTCCATGCACAGCTTCCTGCCCGACCCTAGGGGCGCGGGCACTCTGGGCCGGGTTCCGGGTTCGGTTTGGGGGTCAGCAGCTGCACCCCCA
Organism: Levilinea saccharolytica; assembly: GCF_001306035.1. GTDB lineage: Bacteria > Chloroflexota > Anaerolineae > Anaerolineales > Anaerolineaceae > Levilinea > Levilinea saccharolytica. The sequence continues at coordinate 1,808 of NZ_LGCM01000037.1, read as the reverse complement.
CATCCATAAACGTCTCGACCGGTTCATAGTAGCACAAGACCGGCACCGAAACCCATTTGACCCAGGCGTCATTTTCATTGCCGAACTGGTAGGTCTCCCCCTGATAGTTCACCCACAGCGGTTCGCTCAGGATCAAAGAAAAGCGCTGGCGGGCCAAATCTTCAAAGAAGGCCTCAAAATAATCCTCATTCTCGGCCATAGCTTCATCCATCAGCAGCTTTTTCTCGTACTGCGGCACCAGGGGCACCTGTTCCACCAGGTTAAAGGTCAGCAGTTGGCGCTGATCAATGAAGAGCACCTCGCCTTGCTGGGCAAAATGGCTGACCTTTTGCTGCACCACCGCCAGCACCTCAGCGGCGCGCTCATGCGAGGGTAAATCCATCGGATGCGCCTTGAGCATGCCCTGAGAGGCGGGGTACAGCACCACCGCCAGGGTCAGGGCCGCGGCCCACCAGGGGCGATCCCGCTGCGCCAGCAGCCAGCCGCCCAGGCCCGCCTCCCAGGCCAGCGCCGCCCAAAACAGCAGGCCGATCAGGAGCATATCCAGATTGTGCAGGTTGCTGCCGCCGCCAATTTTGACGCTGATCACCAGCCCCACGCCCAAAAAGGCCAAAAGCACCCCCGCCACTGCCAGTTTTTGCCACACGTCCAAGCGCCAGCCCTGGCGGCGCGCAAACAGCACCAACAGCAGCACCAGCGGGCCGGCGGCCATCAATAGGCCCAGCACAATCCCCGGCGCGTAGGTGGGGTTCGGCCACAGCCGGTTCCACAGCAGCGGCTGGCGCTCTAAAGTGGAGGTGATGCCCTCAATGCTGACCACCCCGCCGCCCCCGCCGGTGCTCACCCCGCGGCTCAGGCTGCGAACCCAGGCCAGCAGTTCCGGCAGCAGATAGCCGCCAAACACGCCCGCCGCGCCCAGGACCCCCGCCCGCACCCAACGGCGCAGCGCGGTGGTGACGCCGGGGATACCCGTGCTGATAAAGGCCACCATCGCCGCCCACATGGCCGGTGCAAACAGCCAGGTGTAGCGGCTGACCCGCGCGTAATACCCCGCCAGGCCCACCAGCAAAACCGCAGCCGCCAGCGGTGCGCGCCAGGCTGCCGCCACCAGGATGGCTGCCAGCACCAGGGGCGAATAAATGGGCCCCTGATTGAGGAACAGATAGGTCCATAAGCCCAAAAATAGCAAAGTCCAACCCCGTGCGCGCCCGGCGTGAAACGCAAACCAACCCAGCAAGATGTAGGGCACGCTGTACACCAGCGCGCTCCACAGCCGCACGCCCAGAATGGACACGGAAGGCAAAATGAAGGGCAGGCCCCACAGGCTCTGCCGCCCGCGGTCAATATAGGCCGGAATGCGTAGATGGGCCGGATAGTTGTAAATATCGCGCCCGTACATCAGCGAATAATCCCACAGGCGGTTGCCCTCCGACCAGGAGAGGCGGAAAGGATACGAAACCACCTCTTGGGCCGCCAAAAGGGCCGCGAAGACGATCCCCAAAGCCACACCGGCGCTCAGCCAGCCCTTCCAGGTGAAAAGGGATGGAGCTTTGCCCGCCGCCAGCCAGGCCATCACCACCAGGGCAAAACCGTAGGCCAACGTGCGGAAATAGGGGCCGTTCAGCACCCCGCTCCATTTGGTGTACAGGAACAGCCAGCACACCGCCGCGCTCACGGCCAGCCCCGCCGCCCACAGCAGCGCCAACGGCAGGCTCGCACGCAAGCGCAGCGCCCATGCCAGCCAGCCCGGCTTCCACAGCAGCACCGCACCCAAAAGGGCTGCCCCCACAGCAAAGGCTGCGCTCACC
>NZ_LGCM01000058.1 GCF_001306035.1 Levilinea saccharolytica | reverse complement strand
AGCCCTTCTGATGGAGATCTCAGAAGAGTGGCAGATCGGTAAGCACTATTGCGTTGGCAAGTCATTCGATTGTTAAAGAACGATGGATATTTCTGACTCGAATTTACAGAAAAAAGGTTGCACTATCCAACCAGTGGTACAAGTATTATCAATAGCAAGTAGTTTTTACTTTATCGAAGTGCTAAGAGATTAAGAGACGATTTTAAAAAGCACACTTCTTAATCGGATCATTCTATAAGCCTCCCAGGGTACACGCGCATGAACAAACGCCCCGCCGTCCGTTGGATACTGCTGGCCGCCGCCTGGGCGCTGGTGCGGCGCTGGAAAGCGGCGTAAAGCGCGCAGGGTGGTTTATGTGCCGGGGGAGCCAGAAATATCGTTCAGAAGGTTCAAAACACAATCCCACGCGTCTTCAAAACGCACGTTTTGATGGACAACCAGATAATTGAGTCGGCGCTCCCAATCTTTTTCAAATTCGAAGCGGCGCTGCTGCAGCCGCTGAATATCTATACTTTGCAGCCCCAATCCTCTTGCGTTCAGTTTCACCGGTAAAATTTCCCGCACCCGTTCCATCTGGATCCCAAACGAAATGAGGTGGTACAGGTCGTAAATATCCCTGGAGACGGCAAACCGGCGCTGCCCCCCGACGGCTCGAATTTTTTCGGCGGCGATCTCTTCTAAACCATAACAAGGCAAGACAGATGAAGAAAAACTCGCCTGGTCGGAATAAGCATGAAGAATTGGCTGTTCTTGGAGCGGCAAGGATACAGGCTCAGCCCGGGTGATATCCAACTTGACCGTGCGCGGCGAACCGCCCCAGCGCAGCGGGCCGCGATAGTACACGCGCGCCTGATAGCTCTCGCTGCCGTATTCATCCTCAACGACTTCAAAGCGCACCGGCTGAACACCAAAATCAGGGCCGTCGTGAGCGCTGATCCATTCGCCGCTTTGCGCGATCCAGCGCTCCAACTCCGTTGGTGAAAGATATCGGGCTGCGGTGAAATCGAGATCCTCCGAAAACCGATAGTCGGGGAAATAGCACTTTCGTAAACAGGTGCCGCCTTTGAACACCAGCCCCCCAAATGAATCATTGGTTTTGCGCAGACCCAATAAGAACCACCCCAGGCTGTAATCCAGATCAATGACCATCGGGTCAACTTTCGCTGCGGCTGCCGCCCGGCGGATTTCGGCTTCACGGATCATTTACACCCCCAAGTGGATTTCCTGAGATTCGAATGGAATATTGATCTGAAGCTGCCAACGCGTCACCACCGCGCCGGTGCGCCCGGAACCGGGCTCCAGCGGGCTGATTCCGCTGGAGATCATGCTCTGCCAATGCTGAAGGGTGGCTTCTCGCGCGGGAATGGGCAGGCGCAGCGTTTCCAGAAGATACCCCAAGCGCTTGGCCACCACCCCGCCGCCCCATTGGGTTAAATACCCGCTCAGTTTTTCCCAATCCAGCGCATCAACGGATGAGCGCATGGCCTGTGCCAATTGCAGAATGCCGCCGCTCAGCTCCGGGCGGCTGGCGGCGTCCAGGATGGTTTTCTCCCGGTCGGTGACCGTGATGGGAAAATCATCCACTCTTCGGGTGCAAATTCCAAAATAGCGCGGCTCCGAAACCGTAATAAACCGGAATTGGACGCCCTGAAGCGTAACCGCTTTCTTTCGTTTGGTGGTTTGGATAAAATGAACCTGCGGAAGCTGCTCAGTCATGTTCCAAAACCGCAGCGCAGACCAATAAGCCGCCGCCCCTGGCGAGATCAGGTTAGACGCCAGAACAAAGGCGTTTTCTGCCCAAAGCCGTTCAGGCCCAGCTTCCAGGGGAATGATCATGTATAAGCCGCGTTCCAGGCGCTGGAGCCATCCTTTGCGCACCAGGCGGCTCAAGCTGTTAGTTGCCGCGGTACGCGAGCGCCAATACTCCGCAGCCTGCTGGGACGTGAAAATCCGCTTGCCAGCCGCAGAAAAGGTGGTTAAAAATTCGGCTTCCTGCTTGCTCAGAGACATGATATTTTATGGAACACAACTTTCAAAAAGTGATGACATCTTTACATAAAATATTATACAACACCCTGCAACCCCGCCGCTACCCCTAACCTACGGAGGCCCGCATGACGATTGAAATTACCCCCGCTGTTCCGGCGGATCTGGAAGCACTGGCCCGCCTGGACGGGCACATTCCCCCGCACAGGCTGGCGCACAAAATTGCCCAGGGCGAAATTCTGACGGCGCGTCAGGACGGCCAGATCATCGGCTGGCTGCGCTGGGGTTATTTTTGGGATGAGATCCCTTTTATGAACCTGCTCTACGTGTTGGAAGCCTACCGGCGCCAGGGGACGGCCGCGCGGCTGGCTGCCGCCTGGGAAGCGCAGATGCAGGAGCAAGGCGCGCGCCAGGTGCTCACCTCGACCCTTTCCAATGAAGACGCCCAGCACCTCTACCGCAAATGGGGCTATCAGGACTGCGGCGCGCTGCTGCTGCCCGGTGAGCCGCTGGAGATCCTCCTGCGCAAAGACCTGCCCGCCCCGGCTTAAACGGTACGCTGGCGAGGGCTTGCTCATCACCTCGCCAGCGTACAGAACAGATACCGGTAAATGCGCTCATTTTTCAGCGCATGGTCATTATAAAAAGATCGCCTACCCCCGGCAACCGCGTGTATAACCTTCTCGGTGTGCCGCTCAAGATTCGCTGCGGCGGCTGAGGGCCTTATACAGCGGGTGCAGGCGGCTGTACATTTTCAGATAAATGTCGTTATACAGCTCGTCATACACGGCGTGCGCCTGCGGGTTGGGCTCAAAGGTGTCGCCGGGGTGGGTCATCTCGCCCACGGCCGTGTCGAAATCGGGGTGAATCCCGCTGCCCACCGCGGCGTCAATGGCCGCGCCCAGGCCGGAGGCTTCGTAAATGTGCGGACGGGAGATGGGCAGGCCGAAGATGTCGGCGGTGAGCTGCACGGCCGCCCGCGACTGGCTGCCGCCGCCCGCCACGCGCAGTTCGGTGATGGTGACCCCGCTGCGGCGCTGAGTGCGCTCGGCCCCTTCGCGCAGGGCGTAGGCCACCCCTTCCAGGATGGCGCGGTACAGGTGCGCGCGGGTGTGCACATCCCCAAAGCCGATGACGGCGCCGCGCGCCTCGGGCCCCGGAAAGCGCAGCCCCGGCGTCCAATACGGCTGCAAAATCAGCCCCTGCGAGCCGGGCGGCACGCTTTCGACCATCTCTTCCAGCAGGTCCTCGGCGGCCAGGCCGTTTTTTTCGGCCATCAACATTTCCTGAAAGCCAAATTCCTGCTTAAACCACGAGACCATCCAATAGCCGCGGAAGATCTGGATCTCCAGGTTATAGGCCCCCGGCACAGCCGCCGGATAGGGCGGGATGAGGGGAATGACCTCGACGTAGCGGCGGTGGGTGGTGTTGATGGTGGCGGTGGTGCCGTAGCCCAGGCAGCCGATGTGGGGGTGCAGGCCGCCAGAGCCTAACACCTCGCAGGCCTTGTCGGCGGCCGCGGCGATGAGGGGCGTTCCGGCGGGGATGCCGGTGGCCGCCGCCGCCGCGGGGGTGATGGGGCCGATGGTCTGGCCGATGGGCACCAGCTCCGGCAGCAGCGCGGGGTCAATCGGCACAGCTTTCCATTTCCAATCCCAGGGCTTCGACCAGGTGTGTGATTTGTAATCAAAGGGGATGTAGGCCACCGTGCAGCCGATGGAATCGGCAAAGCGCCCGGTGAGTTGGTAGGTGAGGTAGCCCGAAAGCAGCAGGTACTTGTGGGTTTTGGCCCAGATCTCCGGCTGGTGGGTGCGCAGCCAGTTCACTTCGGCTTCGGCCTGCAAATAGGCCACCGTCTCTGAGGCCCCCGCCAGCCAAAACGCCAGCCCCCACAACCCGCTCACCGGCGGCAGTCCCTCGGTGCGGCGCTGATCCAGCCAGACGATCGCCGGGCGCAGCGGTTCGCCCGCCGCGTCCACGTTGATCACCGTGGAGCGCTGGGTGGTCAGCGACACCGCCGCCACCGATTCAGGGCGCAGGCCGGGCTGCTGCCACAGGCCCTGACAGGCGGCGCACACCGCTTCCCAAAACACCCCGGGGCGCTGTTCGGCCAGGCCGGGGGCGGTGGAATAATACGGCTCAATGATCACGCGCTGTTTGCCCAGGAGGTTCCCGCGCGGATCAAATAACAACGCGCGCACGCTTTGGGTGCCGTTGTCAATGGCCAGCAGGTTCTCAGGCGGCATAGGTTCTCCAATGGGGGGCAGCGGTTGGGGTCAAGGGGGCTCTCTTTCGACACGCGGGCAGGGGCAAAGCCGCGTCCGCAGCCATTATATCGTATTCAGCGGCACGCGCAGGCGCACCGGCGGCGGGTCATTGCACAGCACGGTCAGGTCGGGCAGCTCAAAATGCCACTGCAGCGGCTCAAAGGCCAAGGAGGCCAGCATGCGGCTGGCGCTGGCGGGGGTCAGCCCCTCGCAGGCGATGGTGATGTGCGGCACCCAGGCGTCCAAAGCGTACAGGGGGTGTGGGTCTGGAACCCAGGGGGCCAGGCGCTGCCAGATGCGCTGATGGAGGGTCACCAGGGCCTCATTTTTGGCCAAGGCGATGAACACCACGGGCTGCGGCCCAGGGAAGACCCCCCAGCCGCCGGTGTGCACCGTCAGCGGGGCGGTTTGCGCGGCGATCTCCTGCAGGGCGGCGCGGGTCTCTTCCATCGGATAGCTGGCGGCTACGTGAAAGCTCACATGCGCGGGCAGGCGCGCAGGCTCAGCGCCGAATTCCAGCGCGCGCTGCATGCGGCGGCTGGCTTCGCTTTGATAGGGTTCTGGGAGGAGGGAGACGATTCCGTACATGCCGCACCGTTAGAATGGTTATACCATAAAGCCCCCGCGAGGGCTGCGGATTTACAGCTTTGAAAGGGGGCAAGGATCGGTTTTTCGCCTGAGACATCCCCTTGCAAAATTTATTGCTTAAGTTATAATTGAAAAACGTTTTCAATTTCAGTAAGGAGCGTTATGAAAACCGCAACCCGAGCCGATGAATGGATGACCCTGCTCCAGCGCGAAGGCTACCGCCAAACCGCGGCGCGCCGCGCGATTGTGGAAGTCATCCTCGCGTCACAGCGCGCCCTGGAGCCGATGGAAATCTTCGAATGCGGGCGCAAACAGTACCCCGGCCTGGGGCTGGTGACGGTGTACCGCACCCTGGAAAAGCTGGAAGAACTGGGGCTGGTGCAGCGCGTTCACCAGCCCAACGGCTGCAATATGGTGCTGCGCGCCACCCAGGGCCACCAACACCTGCTGATCTGCACCCACTGCGGTCAGGCGGTGTATTTTGAGGGCGATGACCTGCATCCTTTGTTTGAACGCGTGGCGCAGGGCAGCGGTTTTGACATTCAAGACCACTGGTTACAGCTCTTCGGCCTGTGCGCTGCCTGTCAAAAAAACCCCGGCGAAAACTGAGCCTGGGGAGGGGATTTCTTTTTTTATTGGAGCAAAAATGAAAAAGGTTATCATTACCGTTGGAATGTTTTTGATCTTCTTTGGCCTGGCCGCCTGCCAGCCCGCCCCTGCCCCACAGGCCGAAAATGGGGCGATGCGCGTGATGGCCGCTGAGACCTTTTTGGCCGACATCGCCCAGCAGGTGGCCGGGGAACGCGTGACGGTGGAGGCCCTCATGCCCCTGGGCATGGACCCGCACGCCTTTCAACCCACCCCGTGGGATGTGACCCGCATCGCCGAAAGCGATGTGTTCATCGTCAACGGCGGCGGGTTTGAGGGTTGGTTGGATGAGGTTCTGAACAATGCCGGCGGGAATGCCGCGGTGATTGAGGCCAGCGCCGGGCTGACCAGCCGAACGCCTGACCCGTCTGAAGAAGTACACACGGAAGAGGAAGTTCACGAGGGCGAAGAAGCCCATGAGCACGAGGGTGAAGAAGCCCATGAGCACGACCACGGCGAAGGCGACCCGCATTTCTGGCTCGATCCGCTCAACGTGATCGTCTATGTGGAAAATATCCGCGACGGCCTGTCGCAGGCCGACCCCCAGGGCAAAGAAACCTACGCCCAAAACGCCGCCGCTTATATTGAAGCGCTGCGCGCGCTGGACGCGGATATTCGCGCCCAGGTGGAAACCATCTCCCCCGAACGGCGGGTGCTGGTGACCAATCATGAGAGCTTCGGCTATTTCGCCGACCGCTACGGCTTCACCGTGGCGGGGGCGGTCATCCCCAGCGCCAACAGCAGCGCCGAAACGTCTGCCAAACAACTTTCCACGTTGATTGACGTCATCCGCACCAGCGGCGCCCCGGCCATTTTCGTGGAAACGGGGGCCAACCCCAAACTGGCCGAGCAAATTGCCGCCGATGCTGGTGTTAAAGTGGTCACAAATCTTTACACCCACTCCATCACCGAAGCCAACGGCGAGGCTCCCTCGTATTTGGCGATGATGCGTCACAACATTGCGGTGATCCTGGATGCTCTGCGCTAAAAACGAGTAAAATTGAGTCACGATGGAACATAGTTTAGAACCCGCCCACCTGGAGGTGAAGAACCTTCAGGTGGGCTATAACGGACATACCGCCCTGGCTGACGTCACCTTTACGGTCCCCGCCGGGGGCTTGGTGGCAGTGGTGGGGCCCAACGGCGCGGGCAAATCCACCCTGTTCAAAGCCCTGGTGGGGCTCTTGCCGCGCCGCGGGGGTAGTGTACTGATTCACCGCCAGCCCGCCGGGCTGACCCTGTACTGCGTGGCCTACGTGCCCCAGCGCGAGGAAGTGGACTGGCGCTTTCCGGTGACGGTGATGGACGTGGTCATGATGGGGCGTTACGGGCGCATCCCCTGGTTCCGCCGCCCCAGCAAAGAGGACGTGCAGGCCTGCCAGTTGGGATTGGATAAGATGGGCATCGGCCATCTGGCCCGCCGCTCCATCGGCGACCTGTCCGGCGGCCAACAGCAGCGTGTGTTCCTGGCGCGGGCTTTGGCCCAGCAGCCGCACATCCTGCTCCTGGATGAACCCTTCACCGGCGTGGACGCCGCCACCCAGGAAGCCACCCTGAACCTGCTGGAGGATCTGCACCATCAGGGCGTGACCGTCATCGTCTCCACCCACGATCTCAATATGGCCGCCACCCGCTTTGAGCAGGTTCTGCTGCTCAACCGCCGCGTGCTGGCCTTTGGCACCCCCGCCGAGGTCTTCACCCCCGAACACATTCATGAAGCCTTCAGCGGGCAGGTTTTGAACATTGGCGGTGTCATGGTGGTGGATCAATGCTGCCCGCCCGCCGAGGGGGGAGGTGAGGCCCTATGAACTGGCTGCTGGATCCGCTTCAATATGCGTTTATGCAGCGCGGCCTGCTGGCGGCGCTGATGGTGGGGGTGCTGTGTTCGGTGGTGGGTTCCTATGTGGTGCTGCGCTCCATGGCTTTCCTGGGCGACGCCCTGGCCCACGCCGTGCTGCCCGGCATCGCCATCGCCTACCTGCTGGGCGGCAACCTGACGGTGGGGGCTTTGGCGGCGGCGCTGGTGGTGGCTCTGGGCATCGGCTTCTTTTCACGTCAGGGCAGCATCAAGGAAGATACTGCCATCGGCATCCTGTTCGCGGCGGCCCTGGCCCTGGGGGTGGCCCTCATCAGCACCATCCGCACCTACGCCGTGGACCTCAGCCACATCCTCTTTGGGAATGTGCTGGGGGTCAGCAGCAGCGATCTGTGGATCACGGGTATCCTGGGGATGGTGACCCTGCTGGTGGTGGTGGTCTTTTACCGCCAGTTCCTGGTGGTATCTTTTGACCCGGTGCTGGCGGCCACCCTGCGCCTGCGGGTGGGCCTGCTGCGCAATCTGATGCTGATCCTGCTGGGCTGGACGGTGGTGGTGTCCATTCAAACCGTGGGGGTGGGGCTGGCTGCGGCCATGCTGGTGACCCCCGCCGCGGCGGCTTACCTGCTGACTCGCCGTCTGCCGGCCATGATGGCGGTCTCGGCTCTCATCGGCGCGTTTTCCAGCCTGACGGGGCTGTACATCAGCTATTATGCCAACATCGTTTCCGGCTCGGCGGTTGTGCTGGTGGCCACGTTGGTTTTCCTGCTGGCCTTTTTGTTTGCGCCCCGCCGCGGGTTGATCACCCAGGCCTGGCAGCGCCGCCAGCCGCGCCCGGCTTCACCTTCGGCAAATGCGTGATTTGCACCGCCCTTCAAGGTATAATTTCGGCAATCGTCTTTTCGCCTAAAGGAGAGCAGGTATGAATATCGCAGTCTTATTCCAAGGAATGGCCACAGTTGCATGGTTTGCCGTGGTGGGCATCGTCATCTTCGCTGTGGTGCGCGCCTCTCGCAACCGTCCGCTGCCGCGCTCTGGCGTGTGGATCATGGCCATGCTGATCATCGCCATCGTGTTCAGCACCGTCAGCGCTGGGATCGTCTATATCACCCCCCAGGAACGCGGCGTGGTGCTTTCGGTGGTATCTCCCGGCGGCGTGCGCAGCGAAGCCCTGCAGCCGGGTTTGAACTGGATCATCCCCTTTGCCGAGTCGGTGGTGCGCTACCCGGTGTACAAACAGACTTACACCATGTCCATCGCTGGGGCCGAAGGCGCTATCCAGGGGGATGACTCCATCGCCGCCCGCACCGCGGACGGGCAGGAGATTTACGTCGACGCCTCGGTGATCTACTCCATCAACCCGGCGGATGTGGTGAAAGTGCACATCGCCTGGCAGGACCGCTACACCGATGATCTGGTGCGCGCCCAGGCGCGCGGCATCATCCGCGACGCCGTTTCGCAGTATGGGGTCGAAGAAGTGGTCAGCAGCAAACGCTTCGATCTGGTGAGCCAGATCCGTGAGGTGATGAGCAAGAAATTGGCCGATAACGGCCTGGTGATGGATGATTTCGTGCTGCGCAACATCGCTTTCTCGTCCGATTACGCCGCTTCGGTGGAGCAGAAGCAGATCGCCGAGCAGCAGTCGCAGCAGGCCAAGTTTGTGGTGGAACAAAAACGCCAGGAAGCCGATCAGGCCCGTGAAGTGGCCAAAGGCGCGGCGGATGCCTCGGTGACGCGGGCGCAAGGTGAGGCTCAGGCGGTGATCATCGCTGCCGAGGCGGACGCCAAGGCGCGCGTCATTCAGGCCCAGGCCGAGGCCGAAGCGCTGAAGCTGATCGCCGAAGCCCTGAAGACCAACCCCAACCTGTTGAGCTACCAGTACATCACCAAACTGTCGCCCAATGTGCAGGTGATGCTGCTGCCGGGCGGTGAAAACGCCAGCCCCTTCATCTTCACCCTGCCGTCCATCGGCCCCACCCCCGCCCCGGCGGTAACGACCCAGCCGTAAGCAGTACAGTCACGTGAAATTCTCAGGGGGCGGGCGCATCAGCCCGCCCTCTGAACAAACTGAGGTTCCCCCATGAGCAACCCCACCCTGGCCCCCTCCGGCAAACAAATTCGCCTCACCAGCCTGTCTTCCTGCGCGGGTTGAGCGTCTAAATTAAGCGCGGAAGCGCTGGCGCAGGTTCTGCGCCCCATGAAAGACGTGTTTCAGTCCGCGGATTACCCCGACCTGCTGGTCGGTCTGAATTCACCGGACGATGCTGCCGTGTGGCAGTTGGATGCGGAGCGCGCCCTGGTGATCACCACCGATTTCTTCACGCCGGTGGTGGACGACGCCTACGACTACGGGGCCATCGCCGCGGCCAACAGCCTGTCGGACGTGTACGCCATGGGCGGGCAGCCCTTCCTGGCGCTCAACGTGGCGGCCCTGCCCCCGCATCTGGCCCCGGAGATCGGCGCGGAAATTCTGCGCGGAGCCGCCGAAAAAGCCCGCGAAGCCGGGGTGGTGATTGCCGGCGGGCACACCGTGCAGGATCAGGAGCCGAAATTTGGCCTGGTGGTGGTGGGCATGGTGCATCCGCAGCGCCTGATCACCAAACGCGGCGCCCGCGTGGGCGACCGGCTGGTGCTGAGCAAGCCCCTGGGTTTTGGGGTCACCACCACCGCCCTCAAACGCCAGCAAGCTGCTCCCGAAGATGTGGCTGAAGTGGTGAGCTGGATGCAGCGCCTGAACCGGCAGGCCGGTGCGTTGGCGCGCGAGTTTGACGTGCGCTCCGGCACCGACATCACCGGCTACAGCCTGTTGGGCCACGGCCTGGAGATGGCCGAGGCCAGCGGGGTGCGCTTCCAACTGGACTACGAACGCATCCCCTTTGTATCTTGTGCGGCCCGCTACGCCGCCGCTTACACCTTCCCCGGCGGGGCCGCCGACAACCGCCTGTATTTTCAGGAGCGCGTGGACTTTGCCGAGGGGATCAGTGAAAACCAGATGATGCTGCTGTTTGATCCGCAGACTAGCGGCGGGCTGCTGATGGCAGTGGAGGCCGAGCGCCTGCCCGACCTGATGCGCCGCGCGCAGGAGGTGAGCCAACCCCTGTGGGAAATTGGCGAGGTGGTCCCCGGCGCCGGCATTTCCGTGCGCTGAGGACAGGCTTTGCAAACGGCTAACAGCCATTTCCACCCGATGCAAAGACTGAAGTATCATGTATAATCGAAACAGGTCACCGCGGGTTGGCGGCCTTTTTGGTGCCGACCAGTTGGATGTTCCGTGCGGCTTGTGTTCAGCGACAGGCTGCCGCGCGGAGATTTGGAGCCTGTCCGATCCGAGGGAATGATGAAACGCACTTGCAATTGGCTCATCGCGACCTTCATGATCGTTTGGCTGAGCGCCTGCAGTGTTCTGCCCGCACCTGCGCCCCCACCCGCCACCGCTGCGCCGGAAACGGTGCAGATTCAGGCGGAGGATGCCGGCAGCACCATCACCCTGCACACCGGCGGCCTCCTGGAAGTGGCCCTGAACGGTAATATGACCACGGGTTATGCCTGGGAGCCGCAAGACCTGGACACCCGCATTTTGCAGACGGAAGGTGAAATGGACTACCGCAGCGACAGTCAGGCTTTGGGGGCCAGCGGGGTATTCCGCTGGCGTTTTAAAGCCGCTGCTGCCGGGGAAACCGTGTTAAAAATGATTTATCACCGCTCCTTTGAGACCGACACCCCCCCGCTGGAAACCTTTGAAGTTAACATTGTGGTTCAGCCCTAAACCTTCACCAGCCCCTTTTGTTTTTTCAGGAGAAACGTATGCTTAAACTGTCTCAACACCACTTCTACACCCTGCGCGCCTGGGCGGTGCATCTGTACACCAGCCTGGGGCTGGTTGTGGCCCTCTTTGCCGTCGCAGCCGTGGCGCGTGGGGATGCCCTGCATACCTTTCTTCTGTTGGGCGTTGCCATGTTCATTGACGCCACCGACGGCGTTTTTGCGCGCCGCTGGAGTGTGACCACCTGGGCGGCGGGCCTGGACGGCCGCAAGCTGGACGATATCACCGATTACATCACGTATGCCTTCATCCCGGTGTTTTTTGCCTACCAGTTTCGAATGGTAGAGGACCTGGGCGTGGCGGTTTTGGGGCTGGTGCTCATCTGCGCCGCTTACGGCTTTACCCAAAAGGTAGCCAAAACCACCGACGGTTTCTTCACCGGCTTCCCCAACTTCTGGAATCTGCTGGTGTTTTACCTGTTCCTCTTCCGCGTGCCGCCCACCCTGACGGCCGTGATCATGCTGTTCTTTGCGTTGATGATCTTCGTGCCCATCAAGTACGTCAGCTACAGCACCAAATCGCTGCGGGCAGCCGCCTACCTGATTTCTCTGGTGTACGGCCTGTTCCTGGCGGCCATCTTGGCCACCTGGAATAATTTGGATATCCGCCTGGTGTGGGCTTCTCTGGCCTTCCCGCTGCTGTATGCCATCGTCTCACTGCACCTGTACCTCAAGCAGGAAGGACGCTCCATTTTTCTGTTAGGAAAGTAACTCTGTGAAACTTCAAGGACAATCTATGGCCTGGGCGCTCCTGTTTCTGGCGATTTTATTAGAAGTATCCGGTACGATCTGCATGAAACTGTCTCAGGGGTTCACCCGCATGCTGCCCACCATTCTGATGTTTGTGTTTTATGGGTTGGGCTTCATCCCGCTCACTTTGGCCATCCGTGTATTGGATCTCAGCGTGGCGTACGCCATCTGGTCGGGGGTCGGCACAGCCATCGTCAGCGTTGTGGGCATCACCCTGCTGAAAGAGCAGGTCTCGCCCTGGAAAATCCTCTTTCTGCTCATGATTGTGATCGGGGTGGTTGGGCTGCGCCTGATCACCGGCCAACGTTGAACCGTTCAGGAGACCCCAGCGCATGATTTATCACATCACCACCCCAGCCGATTGGCAGGCCGCCCAAAGCAGCGGTCAATACCAGGCCGCCAGCCTGACAAGCGAAGGCTTTATCCACTGTTCGCTGGCCGAACAGGTGGAGCGCTCGGCGAATCTGCATTTCGCAGGCCAGCGCGTTTTAATCGTGTTGGAAGTGGACGAGCAAAAAACGCAGTCCAAAGTGGTGTATGAGAATACCTCTGGCGGGCAGGAGCTTTTCCCGCACCTGTACGGGCCGCTGGAAACCGCGGCGGTGGTGCGCGTTTTGCCTTTGGAGTCAGACGCCGAGGGACGCTTCCACTTTTCTGTTTAAGAGCCGCTTTCTCGCCATATATCCATAAAAGACCGCTCGGTGAATTTTCCACCGAGCGGCGTTTGTTTCTATCGTTTGTTTCTATTTAGCGCAAAGAGCTCATTCCGCCAGACCCACCGCGGCGCGCACGTCGCGCATGGTGCTTTCGGCGAGTTCCCGCGCCCGCTTGGCACCGTCGTGCAGAACATCCCACACCTGTTGGGGGTTCTGGTTGAGCGCCTCGCGCCGTGCGCGGAAGGGTTCCAGGTGGGCGTTGAGGTTTTTGGCCAGCAGCTTCTTGCAGTCCACACATCCGATCCCCGCGCGGCGGCATTCCACGTTGATATTGGCCACCTCATCGGCAGAGGAAAAGATCTTGTGCAGGCTGAAGACGTTGCACACATCCGGGTTGCCAGGGTCGCTGCGGCGCATGCGCTGGGGGTCGGTGACCATCATCATCACCCGCTTTTGGGTTTCTTCGGGGGTGGAGGCCAGCTCAATGTGGTTATCCAGGCTCTTGCTCATCTTCTGCACACCGTCAATCCCCAGCACCTTGGGCACTTCGGTGACCTTCATCTGCGGCTCAATCAGCACGTTGGTGTTAAAGCGGTAGTTGAAGGAGCGCACCGTTTCGCGCGCAAATTCGATGTGCGGGCCTTGATCCACGCCCACGGGCACCAGCCCGGCGCGGTACAGGGCGATATCGGCGGTCATCAGCACGGGATACCCCACCAGGCCGTAATTGACGTTGTTGGGGTTCTGGCGCACCTTTTCTTTAAAGGTGGGTAAATCGGTCAGCTTGCCCAGCGGCGTGACCATCGAGAGGATGGTGTGCAGCTCGGTCACCTGGGGAACGTGCGACTGCACGAACATGATCGATTCTTCCGGGCGGATGCCCACCGCCAGCCAATCCAGGGCCATGTCGTAGGTGTTGGCGCGCAGTTCCTGGGTGGTTTCCACCGTGGTCAGCGCGTGGATATCCACGATGCAGTAAATACATTCATATTCGTCTTGCAGCGCCACATAATTGCGCATGGCCCCCAGGTAATTGCCCAGGTGCTGGCGGCCGGTGGGGCGGGCGCCGGAAAAAACACGTCCCTTTTTGGTCATCGCTTCCCTTCTTTCAAATAAGTTTCCACCAGTTTTTCCACCTCGCCCGGTTCGGCGTGGCGGAAGGTGGACAGCTTGGAATAGATCAGATGGTCGTTCACCTGCACTTCATAGCGCCCCCCATCGGAGGGAATCAGGGTGATGGATTCAATCTCCGGTTCAAACTCTTTCAGCAAATTGGCGGCCAAACTGGTCGCGCGGCTGGTGTAGTGTCAAACCGTGCAGTATTCGATTGAAATTTTCAACAGCATGGGTTCTTCTCCTGAAGGGCGAACTTTTCTTTATTTTACCCTACCTGAGCGCAGCGCGCGAGGCAGACCATGCTACAATTGTGCCATGCCCGTGCGCCTCTTTCCCCGCGGTGTGCCGCCGCACAAGCGCCTGTTTGACCTGCTGCTGACCCTGCCGGGTCTGCTGGTGATTTCACCCCTGTTGGCAGGCATCGCCCTGCTGCTGCGCATTCAGCACGGGCCGCCGGTGCTCTTTCGCCAGCCGCGCCCCGGGCTGCGCGGAGAAATCTTCACCCTGATGAAATTTCGCACCATGCGCAGCGCGGTCGGCCCCGACGGCCAACCCCTGCCGGATGCGCAGCGCCTATCGCCCTTGGGACGCAGGCTGCGCTCGCTCAGCCTGGATGAGCTGCCGGAGCTGTTCAACGTGCTGCGCGGCGAGATGAGCCTGGTGGGGCCGCGCCCCTTGCTGGTGCAGTATCTGCCGCGCTATTCCCCCCAGCAGGCCCGCCGCCACGAATGCCTGCCGGGCATCACCGGCTGGGCGCAGGTGAACGGCCGCAACGCCCTGAGCTGGGAAGAAAAATTTGAGCTGGACGTGTGGTATGTGGATCACTGGTCGCTGTGGCTGGATATAAAAATCCTGGCGCTGACGGTGTGGAAGGTGCTGCGGCGGGAGGGCATCAACGCGCCGGGGCAGGCCACCGCTGAAGAGTTCATGGGCAGCCCGCCGCCCCCCAGCGCCGCCCCCTGAGGCGCAGCCTCACCCCAGGTCATCTCATGCATCAAAAAACGGATCCCCACGCGAGGACCCGTTTTTGTTTAGGTAACTCTGGCTCACTGCAAGGGTGGGGTGAAAGGCTCAATCCAGCCTTCGCTCAGCTCTTGGATCACTTTTTCCGCCATCCCCAGGCGCGCGGGGCTGATGAGGCCTGATTGGGTATCCACCAGGCGCAGCCCGGCGTTCAGGGCCTGCCCGCCCTGGCCTGCCAGCACCTGAGGCAGGGCCTCTTGCAGGGGGGTGAGGATATCAAACTGCAGGGTGGCCGCCCAGCGCGGCATGACTTCGGCCGGGGGCGTCTGCGCGCCGATGAGGATGATGTTCTGCGAGGCCAGATAGGGCAGAATACGCGCGTCGCGCGCCGCTTCGGCCGACACGTAATACAGGTAAATGTAGTTCTTATTCAGCTCATCCACGGCCACCTGCCAGGCGACCGCATCGCTGCTGGAGGGCAGTGAAATGGCCGCAGGGAAGCGCATGATGGGGCCGTAGACCGAATTGCAGATGCCGCAGAAATAGGCGCCGCCGTTTTTATAGGCTTCTTCCAGGCGTGTGCCCAGCGGGCCGTCGTTGGGCAGCAGGGCCGCCGAACGCCAATCGGCCGCCGTGATGACCGACAGATAGCCAGCCACAAAGGCCTGAAATTCGGGCCGCACCCGCACCACGCTCAGGTTGCCAGCCGCCTGGGTGTCCTGCCCGGTGACGGCCAGGAACTGGGTTTGCGGGGCCGCCGCGGTCAGCTCGGCCAGGTTCTGCGGGGCGGATAAAAAGATGACCGCCTTCCATTCGGGGCCGATCTCGGCGGGCTGTACCTGTTCGCGGGTTTCGCTGAGCAGTCCGGCCGAAGCCGCCGCGGCGGAGAGCATCTCCGCAGCTTGCTGGGCGGTTTGTGCATCGGCCCCCGCGGTGATCAAGACCGCCTTTGCCGGCAGGGGCGTGGGGGTCACGGTGGGTTCGGGGGTGGGGGGCTGCGCCGGGGTTTCGGTGGCGGCTGGGGCTGTGGGGGTGGGCGCCGGGCTGCAGGCAGCCAGGGCAGACAGGCAAAGCACGGCGGTCAGGGCAAGCCGGACCGTCCAAGAGGCAGCGGGGGGCAGGGTTCGCATCATGGCATGAATTTTACCCGAAATTTGGCCGGGGCGGGGGCCGCGGCAGGGCAATCGCATCCTGGGTATTCCTTCCCACAATAGGTATGGTTTTTGGGTGAGTTTGTGGGGCGAAGCCCCACAAACTCACCCAAAATTCGATTAGATTGGGAATTAGCCCTTCAAAAACTGGCTTGATGCAATCGTCTTGGAGGCTACGGCGACTCAGAAGCTGGGCTGCCGTTTTTGGCTGGGGGGAAGTATAATAATCACATGATTGAGCTGAACATCCCCGGCCGGGGCATTCTGCGCTTGAACCATCTGGTGCTGGACGTGAACGGAACGCTGGCCCTGGACGGCGTGCTGTTGGACGGCGTGGCCAAATCGCTGGGCACTCTGCGCGACCGCCTGAACATCCACATGATCACCGCGGATACGCACGGCCGCCAGCAGCGCATTGACGAGCAGCTCAACCTGCGGGCCGAGCGCCTGATCCCCGGTGAAGACGAAGCCGCCCAAAAGGAACGATTCGTGCACCGTTTGGGGGCAGCCAATGTGGTGGCTGTTGGCCAGGGAGCCAACGACGCCCTGATGCTGTCCAGCGCGGCTTTGGGCATCGCGGTACTCTCCCGTGAAGGGCTGGCCGTCCAGACCTTGCAGGCCGCCGATTTGGTGGCGCCCGATATTTTGAGCGCCTTAGAACTGCTGGAAAAACCCTTGCGAATTGTAGCTACGCTGCGCACATGAGCTTACCCACCAGCCAACCCCTCCCCGGCGATGATGATTCCGCCCTGCCGCCCGCGCGCCGCCGCCGTCAGCGCCGCACCTTAGGCCCCGACGCGCCCCCCGCGGTGGAAGAACTGGCCCAATCGCTGATTCCCTCAGCCGATTTCTTCCTGTTCTCCGGCCTGGCGGGCGTCGCCCTGGGCCTGGGCATTTTGCTCAACGCCCCGGCCCTGTACGTGTTGGCGGCCCTGCTGGCGCCCTTCCTGACGCCGGCTGTGGGCCTGGGGCTGGCCACCGCCGCCGGTTCGGTGCGGTTTCTGCTGCAGTGCCTGGGCGGCATCGGCATTGGCGGCGGGCTGGTTTGGGGGGCGGGGCTGGCCGCGGGCTGGATTGCGCGCCTCTTCCCGCAGCTGAGCTTCGATCAGGCCCGCCTGCACGCGGGCTTCACCTGGCCGGATCTGGCCGTGTTAACCCTGGGGATCACCATCACCACCCTGCTGCTGGCGCGCAGCGCCCGGCAGCGTTCGCTTCCGGCCAGCGCGGCTGTGGCCTACGAACTGTACCTGCCGCTGGGCGTGGCTGGCTTTGGCCTGGGCCGCGGCGACATGGGTCTAGCGCTGGGCGGGCTGATGGTCTTCGCCGTGCATCTGGCCTGGACGGCCCTGCTGGGCATGCTGCTGCTGGTGCTGCGCGGCATGCGTCCCCGCAACGTGTTTGGGTACACCGTGGGCACCACCCTGGTGATGGCCGGAATCGCGGGTGTGGTGGTGCTTTTGGGGGTCGGAGCCACCCTGCGCGGCGGTCTGAGCGCGCAGCCCTCCCCGCCGGTGCTGGAAAATACCCTCACCCCCAGTCCCAGCCCCACAGCCACCCTCACCCTCACCCCTGGGCCGGAAACCCCCACCCTGACCCCCACCAACACCCTGGTGCCCTCGCGCACGCCCACGCTGACCCTCAGCCCTGTGCCCACCCCTGTGTATGCCCGCATCAACGCGCGCGGCTCGGATGGGGCTGTGATCCGCGCTGAGCCGGATCAAACTTCCCCGGTGGTAAAAACCCTGCTCAACGGTATGCTGGTGGAAGTGACCGAACGGGTGGTGCAAAAGGGCACCAGCCTGTGGGTGTATGTGCGCACAGAAGACGGGGTGGAAGGGTGGATTTTACGTTCTCTCCTGGCTACCGCCACGCCCATGCCTGGCTGGTAGACCGCTAACTCTATTTGACTGAGGAGATCATTCCCTATGCCAATCCATTTTGGCACCGACGGCTGGCGTGCTGTCATTTCAGACACGTTCACCTTTAATAACCTGCGTATGGTCGCCCAGGCGATTGCCGACGCCATCGCCTCTTCCACCTGGCACAACGGAAACCCACCTACCAATGGGTTTGACCCGCGCAAGATCGTGGTCGGGTTCGATACGCGTTTTCTTTCCGACCGCTACGCCACGGATGTGGCCCGCGTGTTGGCGGCCAACGGCTTTAACGTGCTGCTGGCCCAGTCAGATGCGCCCACCCCGGCCATTTCGTATGCCGTCTACCAGCAAAAGGCGGTGGGTGGGGTGATGATCACCGCTTCGCACAACCCGCCGCGCTACAACGGCGTCAAGCTGAAGGCCGCCACCGGCAGCTCCGCCTCGCCAGAACAGTGCCGCCAAGTGGAAGTGTACCTGAACGACAACGAAATTCAGAGCCGCGGGCCAAACCTGATGGATTACGATCAGGCCCTGCAAATGAAGCGCATTCAGCGCTTTAACCCCATCCCGTCTTATCTGGATCACGTGCGCCAACTGATCAATTTTGACGTCATCGCCGAAGGCAAGCTGCGTGTGGTGGTCGATTCGATGTACGGGTCGGGGCGCGGGGTCATTCGCGGGGCGCTGCAAGGCACGGGCTGCGAGGTGTATGAAATTCGCGGCGAGATGAACCCCGGTTTCGGCGGGGTACACCCGGAGCCCATCGCCCGCTATCTGGCTCCCCTGGCAGGGGCCATCAGCTCCGGTTTTGGCGATTTTGGCCTGGCCACGGACGGTGACGCCGACCGCATTGGGGCGATGGATGGGCGCGGCAATTTCGTGGATCCGCATAAGATCATCGCCCTGTCGCTGCGCTATCTGGTGGAGAAACGCGGCTGGCGCGGCGCGGTGGTGCGCACGGTATCTACCTCGCGCATGGTGGACCGGCTGGCGGCGCGCTATGGGCTGCCTTTGTATGAAACCCCGGTGGGCTTCAATCACATCGCCGATTACATGATGAACGAGGATGTGCTCATCGGCGGCGAAGAATCGGGCGGCATTTCCTTCAAGGGGCACATCCCCGAAGGCGACGGCCCCATCATGGGCCTGCTGCTGGCCGAAATTGTGGCCGCCGCGCGCGTGCCTCTTAACGAGCTGGTGGACGACCTGCTGGAAGATGTCGGCCCGGCCTTTTACGAGCGCAAAGACCTGCGCCTGCGCCACCCGGTATCGAAATCGGCCATCACCCAGCGCCTGCGCGACGAAGCCCCAGCCGAAATCGGCGGCGAGGGCGTGGCCCAGGTGAGCACCCTGGATGGGGTCAAATACGTGATGAAGGATGACTCGTGGCTGCTGATCCGCCCGTCGGGGACGGAACCGGTGCTGCGCGTGTACGCCGAAGGGCGCAGTCAGGCGATGGTGAAGGCTTTGCTAGGCTTTGGCGAATCCGTGGCCAACAGCGTGGCCTAACCCATCCCTCCAATGTTCCTGAAAGCCTCGCCGCGGCGGGGCTTTTTCTTTGCCGTTCAGGCCAATAAAAAACTTGGGCGCCGCGACGGGCGCCCAAGCGAGGGTACATATTTCGTCTGCCGGCGCGGCACAGCGCCAGGAGCCGGGCAGCCTGAGAAGGGAGGGTCTTAGGATTGGTGGGCCGAGAAGCGCAGGCGGCGCGCCAGGAAGATGACCACAATCAGCAGCGCCGACAGGCCCAGCATGCCCGGCAGGCCGACTTCATCCATGAAACCGGTATTGGGCAGGGCGGTGGGCGTGGGGCCTGGGACAGTGGGGGTGGTGCCCGCCGCGGCCTGGGTCAGCAAGGCCGCCACCGTCTGCGTGCGCGCCGAGGATTCCACCGCCGCCGCGTCTGCGGCTGCCAGCGGAGGTTCTTCGGTGGGCTGCGGGGTGTCCGTGGGGAAGACCACTACCGGCGTTTTGGTCGGTTCGGGCGTGGCGGTGGGCTGAGGGGTATTGGTGGGAATGCGCATGAAGGCCTCGGTGGCCGCCACACTGGTGGCTGCCATCGAAGTGGCGGTGTTCTGCGCGTTGATCTGCGCAGCCTGCTGCATGGCAGTGCCCGACCCGCCGGAACGCAGCGCCACCAACAAGATGCCGCCCACGATCACCACCAGAACGGTGACCGCAGCGATGATGCCCACGGCGATTAGGAACGTGCGGTTATTGCCGCCGCCGCCCTTACTATCTTTGGGGGCTTCGGGGGGCTCTTCTTCAAAACCCTCAAAAACGCTGTCATCAAAGTTGCTCATGCTTGTCCTCCTCCAATTCAGGTTGCCAGACAGCCCCGCCCGGCGCACTGCCAGGGCACGGCAGGCCCGTGCAAGATTATTCTAGCACATCCAGATTGCATAGCGGCACGGCTAACTGCTCATCATTTTCTAATTTGACCTGCGCCACGCGTGCGCGCACGCCGTTGGGCAAATGCACCAGCTCCGCCGGCAGGGACACAATCATCCCCACCCGCGCGGCTTGCTGCATCCCCAAAATACGCACGTTCAGCCCCTCTTTCAGGGTGACGCTTTCGGCGGGCACGCTGCCCGCCGCGGGCAAGGGGATGAGCACTTCGGGGCGCTCACCGGTAAAAGCGTTCCACACGGTGGCGTTGACCGCGGTGTCGCGCTTCTCGTTGGTGGTCAAAATGCGGTGGGCGGCCAGATTCATAGGAATGCGGCCGAAACCTTCCGTTAAGAGGATGGGAAAGAGCGCGGTTTGCAGGACGGGGAGTAAATCGGCCGTGGCGCTGCCCAGGATCAAGCCGCGCAGCGGCAGTTCGTTGGCCGCGCGGATCGCATCTGCCTGGGCGCAGTGCCCAGCCACCACCACCGCGCCGCGCATGCTCACATCCAGGCGTTCGCGGGTGAGTACATCTTCGGGGGTGGCGGCCAGCGAAAGCAGCACGCCGGAATCGGTGCGCCCGTTGCCCCAGGTTCCTTGCACCAAAGCCCCGCTGGCTTCCAGGATGGCGCCGCGCTCGGGGATGATCTCGGTGATGATGCCCGCCAGCCCGGCGCGCAGTTGGAAGAGGGGGCTGTCCACCTCCATCACGATCCGCCCGCCGGAAATGATGGAAACCTGCCCGGCCACCGGCGCGCGCAGCACGCGCTTAAACAGGCCGCCGGAGCGCGCCAGCACGTCATCCACCTCCACCTTGTCGCCCACGCGGCGCTCGATGGCCTGGCTGAGCTGTGCCGGGCGGGTGATGCCCAGCGCTTGGCGCACGTCAAACACCATGTGGCGCGGGTGCAGCACGGTTTCCGCGATGACATCGTTGGGTGAAACCTTTTGACCTTGCTTAACCAACACTTTGCCTGCCGCCGGAAGCAGCCGCGCCCGGCGCAGGTTGGTGAGGGCCAAAATGTGGGTGACAGGTGCTTGCATAGTGTTTAATCCCAAAGGATAAGGTGCAATCTTTGTACCAATCCGTGCATCAGCCGGATCTGCCTCAGGCTAGATGCCGAACGCCAGGCTCCATTTCTTGATCATCTCGCGGCGGCGGGCCGAATCTTTGGGCAGAACCAGCGGTCTGCCGCGCGCGTCAATCACCGCGCCGCAGGCCCCACCCACAATTTGGAATTTGGCCGGGCCCGGCTTGCCGCGCGGGTCAATCTGCACCCGGCGCAGGGGCTGAAGGTGCAGATTGGCCACCTGCCCATTTTGCAGGGGCAGAGTCACCAAAGAACCCTGGCGTACCTCCACCACATTTTCGCCACCGCGCTCATATTCCAGGCGGGCGCGCAGGATGGGCGTGCCGTAGCGGGCATCGCTCACCGGGCAGATGACCGTGCCCAGGTTGAGCAGCGCACCCGATTCGATCACCTGAACGGGCAGCAGCGAATTGATCTGCGCGGCGGCCCCCAGGCTGGTGAGCAGCTCGTTTTGATCCAGGAACAGGGTGGTCACCCCTACCGGCTGCAGGCCGTCTAAGAGAGCCAAGAGGGCGTGGGCTGGCTGGGGGGCCTGGGTCAACACCGCCCCGCCCGCCAGAATGGGTTCGTAGGCCAGGTTATACAGCGGGTGGCGGGCCAGCATCTGCTGCATGGAAAGCCGCAGGGCCTGACGCGTCAGCGCCAATTCCAGAGCCAGCGTCTCGTTGGTGGTGGGGATCACCTGAGGGTGGAGGGTCTTCTGCATCAAATAGTCCCGCGCCACCACATCCGGCATGTGCATCGGCAGCCATTGGGTGATGTCTTCTAAGGCGCTGTGTTCCAGCACCAAAGAGGCTCCGCGCCCGCTGCTGTAGGGGAAGACCTCCAGCGCCAGATTGCCGCCCTTGCCCATCGCCAGGGTGGTGCTGCCGGAGCCCAACTGCACGCCCAGCACGCCCTTCACCGCGTCCCCAATGTGGCTGAGGAAGCGGATCATGCGCCCAAAGGCCAAAGAACCCGGCAGGGGCAGGGCGCTGCTGATGGAAGCCCAATTTTGCAGGCCGCCGATCTGTGCGTAGCGGATATTGGCCGCCGCTTCGCTGAGGGCGCTTTCGGCGGGGGCCAGATCTTCAATATCCACCGACGGGCGCACATTCGGAGCGGTCAGCGTGTGCACCGTGCGGTCTAAACCTTCTTTGATCTTCTTAGCCAGGGCCTGATTGCCCGCGTAGAGCACGTGCGGGCGGCGGTCCGGCGGCAGCACGCGGTAAGCCAGGCTGATCAGCTCGGCCAGCTTGAACACCGAGCGGCTGGCGCCGCTTTCACTGCCGCCCGCCAGCAGCACCAGATCCGGTTCCGCCGCGATGAGGGCCTGCATCTGCAAATCCAGGCTGCGGGTATCGTTGAGGCCCAACGTTTCCACCACCTGCACCGGCAGGGTGGCCGCCAGGTTGCGCGCGCTTTCCAGGGAAACATCCGCCAGCAATCCCGCCACCACCACACGCAGCACCGGCCCGGCAGTGTAGGTGAGCACCAGCCGGTCCACGCCGCTGCTGTCGCTTTGCACCGGCAGAATCAGCTCACCCTTGAGGTTTAAAAAGGTGCGGCCGGTGATTTCCTCCAGACGGTTGACCGCCAGGTGAATGCCTTCCCCGGCTTCGCGGAAGGGCGCGTTGACCGTGCTGGGTGCGCTGCCCTGGGCGATGAAACGGTACTGCCCATCCACCACGTCGAACAAGATCGCGCGGGTCGTGACCGTGCCAATTTCAACCGCCAGGATGGATTGAGCGTCAATGATCGAAGGGCTCATGGGCTACACTCAGAAAAGCGTTTGAACCGCACGGAAGAGGAAATCCGCACGGTCAATTAATGCGGCCAATGCCGTGGCGAACACCCCGGCAAACAAAGCGCCCAAAGTCACCGCCAGGAACACCTGGCCGATGCTCGCCGTGAATTCCATCCACGAAGGCCGCCGGGCAGGCTGGTTGGGGCGCGACTTGACGCCAAAATGGAAGTACACCAGGGTGGATACTGTACCGATCAGGAACAGAACCGCCTCGAACAAGAGCACCATCGGGCTGGCTGTGCCCTGCAGGGCAAAGGCATCCACCGCCGCGCGGGTTTGACCCAGCAGGGTTCCCAACACCGTGCCGCCCACCAGCACCCCGGCGCCCACGCCCACAATCACCCCCATCGAAAGATTGCCCAGGCGGGTGAAGCGGGGAGAGAGCTTGAAGAGCAGCAAAACGCTCAGCACCAGGGGAATGACCAGCAGACCGCGTTCGGCCAGCGAACCTTGCAGCAAAGGCAGCACCAGGCGCGGCAGCAGCACCTGATAAATCAGAAGCACAGCCGCGTACCCCGCCGCCACGCCCACGAACAGGGAGGTGGCCAAACGGAAGAGCGGGTTGTCCCCAAACAGGTAACTCAACACGCACACCGTCAGCAAAAAGCCCACCGCCGTCCAAATCCAATCCATTGACATCTGGGCCTCACGCTTTCCGGCGGGTGCTCAGGCGGATCAGCGCCTGAAGGATCACCCCCAAGAAGATCAGCACCACTGCCAGGAACAACCCGGCGCGGTAGCTGCCCCACCATCCCCCTAAACCAGCCGGCGTCTGCCCGGACAGCCCGGCGAACGCCATACCGCCGGTGAAACCGGCCACCAATCCATCCGCCTGACCCTCGTTGACATAGGCCTGAAGCACCGGCGCCGCCTGGGCGCTGGAGACCAGCAGGAAGGGGCTTTCGCCAAAGAGGGGCTGCACCTGTTCCATCCAGGCCCGCCCGCCTTCTACCTGATCGGTCAAGACGATGATCGCGGAGAAATCCGTCAGGGCGTTCACATTCTGCACCGCGGGCAGATCCCACATGCCCGGCCAGCGGACGGCGCGGCGCGGCTGGTTGGCAAATTCGCGCAGCGAGGCGATGCCGCCCGGCAAATAGCCCAGGTTGGCGCTTTGTTCAGCGGGGTTAAAGCTGCCCGCAGGCAGCTCCGCCGCGGCGCTGCGCAGCAGATCCGCGCCCAGCACCGGCCCGGTCACCTGGGTGGAAACCAACGCCAGGCGCAGGCCTTTTTCCATGAGCAGCTGCACCACGCGTGTGGCGGCCAGCCGCATTTCACCCGAATAGGCCGGGGCATAATCCACCGCCAGCAGCACGGTGCTGCCCGGCGGCAAAGCGCCCACGGCGTTGTTGAAGTGCAGCACCTCCACGGGCGCGGCGGGGTTGGCCGGAACGCCCCCGAACATATAGGTGAGCACCACCACCAGGATTAGCAGCAGGCCGATGCCGATGCGCATAACCCGCTGGGGGGCCTGCACAAATTCACGCTGCACCTGCTGCGGCTGCGATTCACCGGAGACCAGCGCATCCAGCAATTCAGCATGTTCGCGCTGTTTTTCGGAGGTTTTGAGTTTGGATGAATAGCGCGGGGGTTTGCGGTATTGGCGGGTGAGGTCGAGCGTGGGCAAAATGCCCTGAATACCAGCCAACGGCCCGGCTTTTTCCACGCGGTCGCTTTCCACCAGGGCGCCTTCGGCCCCGGTCTGCATGACGGCTTCCACCGGGCGCATGGCCTGCAGCCAGGCGGGCAGCGCCGCCGGGGCCAGTTCGCCCGCGGGAGCTGCCGCAGCTTCGGCTTCCGCCTCGGCTTCGCTGCTCAGTTCCACACCGGCCTGGCTGGCCTTGTCGCGCAGCCAATCGGGGACCTGATCCGCGGAGGCCAGGGCAGCGTCGCCGGAGGTATCGGTTTCCAGATTCATCTCCGACAGGTCCACTTCGGAGAGCCAATCGGGCAAATCAGTCCCTTCCCCCAGGGCAAAAGCCGGAACCGGCTCGCCGCTAACGGGGGTGGTGTCGGTGGGCGAGGTGAATACGGCGCTGTCCTCGCTGGCAAAGGCGCGCAGCCAGTCGGCGGTCTCACCGTCGGGCGGCTGGCTCTCCGGCAGGTCAAACGCGCGGGTTTCACCCTGGAAAATGCGGGTCCCATCTGGAGAAGCGGGGGCCTCCCCCTGGAAGGCGGGGGCTTCCCCCTGGAAATCGGGGGCCTGGGGGGCAGCGTCCGGCGTTTCCTGGGCGGAAAAGTCGGCCGCGAATTCTTTGAGCCAGTCGGGTGTTCCGTCTTCGGCAGCGGCCGGTGCTGATTCGGTGGGGATTTCCTGAGCGGGGGTCTCCTCAGCAAAAGCACTCAACCAATCGGGTGTGTCGCCAGAGGCGGCGGGGGCTTCCCCCTGGAAAGAGGAGGCGTCCCCCTGGAAAGAGGGGGCGTCCTGCGTGGGGACGTCAGCGGCGAAGGCGCTCAACCAATCCGGCTCATTTTCAGAAACAGCAGGTGTTTCTTCCGCGGGGGTTTCGGCGGCGAAAGCGCTCAGCCAGTCGGGGGTGTCTCCGGCGGCGGGCGTTTCTGGTGCAGGGGTCTCAGCCGCAAAAGCATTCAGCCAGTCGGGGGCTTCGTCCGAGGCGGCCGGGGTCTCTTGTGCAGGGGTCTCAGCCGCAAAGGCACTCAGCCAGTCGGGGGCTTCATCCGCGGCAGCCGGGGCTTCCCCCTGGAAAGAGGGGGCTTCCCCCTGGGGAGCGGGGCTTTCAGCTGCGAAAGCGTTCAGCCAGTCGGGGGTCTCATCGGAGGCAGCCGGGGTCTCTTCTGCAGGCGTCTCGGCCGCGAAGGCGCTCAGCCAGTCGGGGGTGTCTCCGGCGGTGGGGGTCTCCTCCCCTCGGGGAGCGGGAATTTCCTGCGCGGGGGCGTCAGCAGCGAAGGCGCTCAACCAATCCGGCTCATTTTCAGAAACAGCAGGTGTTTCTTCCGCAGGGGTCTCAGCCGCAAAGGCACTCAGCCAGTCAGGAGCCTCATCCGAGGCAGCCGGGGTTTCCTGTGCAGGGGTCTCGACCGCGAAGGTATTCAGCCAGTCAGGAGTCTCATCCGAGGCAGCCGAGGTTTCTTGCGCAGGGGTCTCGGCCGCGAAGGTGTTCAGCCAGTCAGGGGCTTCATCCGAGGCGGCCGGGGTCTCTTGTGCAGGGGTCTCGGCGGCAAAAGCGCTCAGCCAGTCGGGGGTGTCTCCGGCGGCGGCGGGGGCCTCTTCGGCGGGGGTCTGCATCCAATCCGGCAAATCCCCCAGCCCGGCGGCGGCCGCGCTCGGCTGCGCCGGCAATTCTTCAGGCACATCCGCCAGCCAATCCTGGAATTGATCGCCGGATGCGGCAGGGGTTTGCGGCGCGGAGGTATCCTCCAGCCAGGCGGGAAGCCCTTCCAACGGCGCTTCCTCTTCGGAAGAAGGGGCGGCACGTTCCGCTGACAAATCTCGCAGACCGCCGAGCCAATCCTGGTTTCCAGCCGGCTGCGCCGGTAAAGGCGGTTCAGCGGGGGTCTCGTCCAACCCGCCTCCCAGGTTTCGCAGCCAATCATCCCCATCGGGCTCGGCAGCCTGGGCGCTGGAATCCCCGCCCAGGGGGCTGCTTTGCCAATCGCCCAGGCCCTTCAGCCAGGCGGTATCCTCTTCTTCGGACTCGGCCTCGCTCGCCGCTGGGGCGGGCGGTTCGGCCGCGGCGGGGCGCAGATCCGAAAGCCAGTCAGGCAGGTCAGCTTTCACCGCGCCCGGTTCCTCTTCTTCCGCGCCCAACAATCCCTCCACCCCCGGCGTTTCTTCCGCGGCGGAGCGCTGGCGGATGGAGGAGAGCCAATCGGGCAAGCCCGACTCAGCCGGGGCGGCGGGTTCGGGTTCAGCGGCGGAGCTGTCTGTGGATTGGAAATCTTTCAGCCAATCCGGGGTGTCGTCCGGCTCGGAGCGAGCCGGCAGGTCCCCAAAGGGCGCGCCGCAAAACTGGCAGTTGCTGGCTGCCTCGGTATTGCTGCTTCCGCAAATCGGACAATGCTTCTCAGCCATGCTCACCCGCTATATGGGCGGTCCGCGCCCATCAAGATACGCAGCCCGGTCAAGAGGCTGCCTAAGCCGATGCCCAATAACAGCCCGCGCGCGCCCGCCAGGGGCAGACGCTCCACCACGCCCAGCAAATCTCCCAAAAGCGGCAAACCGCGCAATCCTGAGAGCGCGCCGCTGGCCAGAATCAGGAAAAAGACTGCGCTGAGGGCAAACAGGATGCCCATCCAGTTGGGGCGGCGCTGCAGCAGGCGCAGGCTGGCGTAAGCCAGGGTCACCGCCAGCACCGCGATCAGGCTGGTTTCCACCGGCGTTTGCACCGCCAAAACCGCCTGCTGAAATTGCGGATGGTCCGGCGTCAACAGCAGCCCGGCCAGGAAGGTGACCGCAAACCCGGCCAACACCAGCAGGCTGTACCCATCGCCGCGCTGTTTGGGCGGGCTGCCGCGCAGCTTGCGCACGTGCACGCGCACCAGGTTAAAAATGGCCACCAAAGCCGCCACCGCGGCCAAAATCACCGCCCAACTGAGCAGCAGGCTTTGGATATCCACCAAAAACGGCAGGGGCACAAAATAGCCCAGCAGGGCGACAATGCCCAACCCAATGGCGACGGCAGTGGCGACGGGGGCTCTCATAGCAGATCCACCCCCGCCATCTTGAGCAGCGCCCCCAGGATCAGCAGGGCCACCAGCACCCAGCGCAGCACATCCTGAACGCGCAGGCTGGCCTGGTGAGCGGCGCCGGCCTGAAGGTAGGCCGGGGCGGCGAACAGTTCTTCGCCGATGAGAGTCTCTTCGGCGGCGGCATACAGCACCGCCTGAGCCGCCAGGGAATCGCTGGCCGCCAGGGTGAAGGCGCGGGCCTTTTCGCTGGCTTCGGTCATCAAGGCCACTTCGGGGCCAAAATTACCGATCAAAATATTGGTAGAAACCTGCTCATCGCGAATGACGGGCAGTGAACCGGCCACATACGAAAGCGCCGTCGGCCCGCTCAAGCGGCCGCGGTCGGGGTCATATTGATCCAGGGCGTGGCTGGTGCGGTAGGCGGCCTGCAGGGTATCCTGGCTGAGCACGGCCAAAGCCCCATCCCCACTGGTGACCACCGGCGGGCGGTCGCTGACCACGCTCATGCGCGCGATGCGTTCCAGGGTGCTTAAAGCCGTCAACGCTGAGCCGTTATCCGGCGTCAGCAGGTTGGCCTTGCCCAAAGAAATGTGCAGCCGTTTGCCGTCCTCCACCGCCAAGCCAATGGCGCGCCGGAGGCGGCGAATGGCCGGGATGGGGCGCCAGGCGCGCGCCTCTCGCTGGCGGCCCGGCAGCGCAAAGAAGAACAGCAGCGCCAGCCCCAGGCCCACCAGCCCAATCCCGAAGATATTGGATAATGCCATTACGCAACCTCCTCCTCCCGCAAGAATGCGGCAAAAGAACGAGTTTGCAGCGGGTCCTCCAACATCTCCGCCAAAGCCTGCCAGGCCCCAGCCGAGGAAGATCCGCTTAACAGAGGTTGACCCAAATAAACCATTTGCGCCAGGAGGAAAGACAGCGGCCCTCCAGCTTCAAGTAAGGCTGCAACGGGTTCGCGCAACCCCCAATGTTGCAAGATGTGCGCCCAGGATAACCAGAATGAACGTTCTTGCATGTTTCCAGTATAGCACAAGAACAAATCGCAAGGTGATTATTTATCCACTTTCTCCAATCTTGCGCCACAGGCGCACACCGGCCTGAGACTGCTCGTAAGCGGCCACGGCGGCGCGCATGGCCTCCAGCCCCGGCCAAAAAGAGCTGATCTGCGAGGCGTAGGCGGCCACAGCCGCCTGCCAGGCCTCCAGCCCCGCAGTGGAAAGGGCCTGGGACAGACCCTCCCAGCCCGGCCCCAGCCAGGCGGGCACATCCACCGCGTGCATGGCGGCGTAGGGATAATCGGGGTAATACCACAGCCGCCGCCCCAGCTTTTCGGCCGCGGCGCGCGTCAGGGCGTGATCCATGTGGCCGCCCAGGGTGAGCGGGCTGACCACCTGCACGGCTTCCCCTTCCAGAGCCTGCCCCAGGCGCTGAGCCCAGGCGTCCACCAGGGGCTGTTCCACCGGGTTCAGCCCGCGGAACAAATCTTCCGAACGTTCCACCAGGGGCAGCTCGCTGCCCGGCTGACGGCGGTAAATGCAGTCCGGCAGGTCAAAGTGGCGGGGGACGGCCCCCAGGCGCGCGCAGGCGGCGCGGTCCTCGGCGCGGCGGACGGCCAGGGCGGCCTGCCCGCTGGTGCCCCAGCGCTGGTGCAGTTCCTCGGCGAAGGGGAAAAACGGCCCGTCGGGAGGATCCCCGGCGCAGATCGTCCAGATTTCCACCTGGGCGCCGGACTGAACCTGCTCCCAGATCAGCCCGCCGCAGGAATAGGCGGCGTCATCTAAATGAGGGGATAGATAAATCCATCGCATGGCTTTGTTTTACCATAAAGTATAATGAAATCAAATGTTAACCGCGCCGCAAGGACCGGCGTTGAAGGAGAAGCGCGCATGAGTTTCTTTAGCGATTTTTTCAATTTGGCCCCCTG
This sequence comes from Levilinea saccharolytica, assembly GCF_001306035.1. Taxonomy (GTDB): domain Bacteria; phylum Chloroflexota; class Anaerolineae; order Anaerolineales; family Anaerolineaceae; genus Levilinea; species Levilinea saccharolytica. The sequence goes on along the minus strand of NZ_LGCM01000058.1, from coordinate 62,734 downwards.
CCCTCCCGCGAAACGCGAAGAGGTCAACCGCCTGATCAGCGAGTTGATCACCATCGGTCAAAAGGAAGATTATCTCTCCGAACGCCCCGGCCGCCCGTTTAACGCCCAGTGCCGCCACGAGGGCGCGCGTCAGATCGGCCGCCGCCTGGATGAGATCGGCGGACTGGAACTGATGGAATTCGCCCACCGCCAGGTGAAACGCAAGGCCGGTAAAAACCTTGCGGCTCACCTGGAGTATGCCTGGGCGGATATCGGTCGCTGGCTGCCTTAGGATTACTTATTTTGGGGCAGCAGCGCGTTGGTAAACGCGCCTGCCACGTTGACTTCTTTCACCAGTTCATATTTCAGCAGCATCTCTGCCAGGGCTGACCACTGTTCCTCGGTCTGCCAGCCCGCGCCGTGCGCCTCGGTGACGGGGCTGCGGTAATCGGCCAGCTCGGTCTCCAACATAAAGCGCTGGTGCTGCGGGTCGGCCTGTTCCCCGGCGTATTTCATCACAATTTCCACGGCCTCATCCAGGTTCTGGCTGGCGTAATCTATACCTTTCAGGGCCGCGCGCAGGAAGCGCGCCAATTTCTCCGGCTGGGTGTCCAGGGTTTCCTGGCTGGTGACGTAGGTCAGCCCCAGGCTGGGCACGCCGTAATCGGCGGGGTCCCACAGGGTCAACTCGTAGCCCCAGGAGCGCAGCATATCGGGTTCGTTGGATTTAAACACGGGGTAAACATCCACCTTGCCTTCCGATAAAATCCGCGGGTCAAAGCCGACATTCACCAACTGCACGTCGTCCTGGCTCAAGTTGTTGGCCGCCATCAACGCGAATAATTCCGGCGGGGGGGAACCTTTGTACCCCACCGTGCGGCCGACCCAATCCTGGGGCGTCTTCAGGCCGCTGGACTGCAGGGCCGCAAAGGCCTGCTGCCCGCGCTGGCCGATGAGGGCGATGGAAACCAGGGGCAATCCGGGGGAGGAACGGCGCTGAAGCAAAATACCCGCGTCCTGGGTAGTCACCTGCACTTCGCCGGCCGCCACCAACTGCAAATGCTGCCCCTGCCCGGCGGAATGCTGAATATCCACCTGAAGATTTTCCTCAGCAAAAAAACCTTTCTCCTGCGCCACATACACCCCCACAAAAGGCAGGTTGGCCTGCGGCTTGTAGCCGGCCATAAAGGTCAGCGTGTCGGGCGCAGCGGGCTGGGCCGGACGGCAGCCCATGAGCGATACCAGCACTCCCATCCCCAGGAACCAACGAAACAGCGTCTTCGTATTCATAATTTCATTACCTTTCTTTATGGATAAGGGTCAGTCTTGCCGGGGCACCTGCCAGAAGACCGCGCGGGCCTCCAGCCAGGCTAAAAACTGATACAGGAACATGCCGACGGCGGCCAGGATGAAGATGGCGGCGAACAGATACGGCAGGTTCAGGTTGGTGTAGGCCAGCCACATGGTGCGCCCCAACCCGCCGGAGGCGCCCGTCCATTCGGCCACCACCGCGCCGATGAGGGCCAGGGGCGCGCTGATCTTCAGCGCGGCGAACAGATAGGGCAGCGAAGAGGGCAGGCGCAGAAAGATAAAGGTCTCCCAGCGGCTGGCGTGCCAGGCGCGGAACAGGTCCAGCAGGGCCGGATCGGTGCGCTGCAGACCGGTGAGGATGTTGACCAGCACGGGGAAAAAGGTCATCAGGGCGGTGATGACGATTTTAGGCAGCACCCCAAAGCCCATCCACAGGGTCAGCAGGGGGGCGATGGCCACCATAGGGGTGGATTTGACCAGGATCGCCAGGGTCATCACGCCGCCTTCCAGCCCTGGGCGTAAGACCAGAACGCTGGCCAGCAGGAAGCCCGCCGACAGGCCCAGCACCAGCCCCACCAGAGCCTCCCCCAACGTGAGAGCCGTAGCCTGAGCATACAGGGAGGTATTTTGGAACAGGGTGAGGATCACCCGGCTGGGGGCGGGCAGCAGGTACACCGGCATATCGAGGAGGCGCACGCCCAATTCCCACAGCAGGAAGAAGGTGAGCACGATCACACCCGCGCTGAGCAGGTCGCGGGGGTTCCAGACGGCGCGAGGCTTCATGCGCCCTCCTCCGCTGGTGCGGCGGCCAGGCCCAGGGCGGCGCGCAGACGGCTCAGCAGCGCCTGGAAGGCAGGCGAGCTTTCGGGGCGCGGGCGCGGCAGATCCACCGGCAGATCCAAAATGAGGCGCGCAGGCCGGGGGGAGAGCACCACCACCCGGTCGGCCAACCGCAGAGCCTCTTGAATGTGGTGGGTGACCCACAGCACGGTGGGGCGCTGGGCCTGCCACAAATCCAGCAGTTCGTGGGTGAGGCGCTCGCGGGTGAGCTCATCCAGAGCGGCGAAGGGTTCGTCCATCAGCCACAGCCCGGCGTCCAGCATCAGGGTGCGCGCCAGGGCCAGGCGCTGCTGCATCCCACCGGAGAGCATGAAAGGGTAAGCGTTGGCTGAATCGGAAAGCCCCACGCGCGCCAGGGCCTCATCCGCCGAAAGGCGGGCGGCATGACCGGCAGGTAAAAAGCGCAGGGCCAGCAAAACGTTATCGCGCACGGTGCGCCAGGGCAGCAGGGCCGGGCTTTGCGCCATCCAGGCCACGCGCCGCTGGGCGCCTGCCTGGGCCGGGGTTTGCCCGCCCAGGCGCAGGCTCCCTTCCTGCACGGGCAGCAGCCCCGCCGCCAGGCGCAGCAGTGTGGACTTGCCGCAGCCGCTGGGGCCGATGACGGCGGTAAACTGGCCGGAGGGCACCGCGAAGCTCAGCTCCGCCAGGGCCGCGCGCGGCGGACGGCCCGCAAAGGTGTGGGAGAGCTGCTCAATTTCCAGATGCATGCGCCAATCCCCGCGCGGGCGTCCCCGGCACGCCCATCCAACCGCGTACCGCCTCGGGACGGATGCGGAAAGCCCCCTGCACCTGCTCCAGCAGGCCGGGGGTCAACTGACCCAAATAGCGGTTGGCCAGGGAACACACCAGTTTGTGCAGGGCCTCTGGCTGGCCCACCGCCAGCGGCTCGGCCACCCCGCGCACCACCACCCGCCGCAGCGGGGGCCAGGGTTCATCCACCGTCAGCGAAACATTGGGGTCCTGGGCAACGTAATCGGCCCACTGCGACCCCTGCCAGGCCACCACGCAAAACCCGCTGCCGTCCCATTCCTGCCAGACGGGGATGACGTGCGGGCGGCCGTCGGGGCGCACACAGGCCAGGCGCGCCGTCCAGGGGCCTTGCAGGAAGCTGGAGATCTCTTCGGGCGAAAGCGGGCCGGAAGGCTGAAGCTGAGCAGCGGGGTGATAGTGAAAGGGGGTGTAGGCGGGCGCACCCATCTGGTGCGAAAGGCGGGCAGCCAGGGCGCGCTGTTCGGGCAGGTGGCGCTCCAGAAAGGCCTCGGAAGACCAGCGGAAGCGCGGGGCGCTGAGCAGCAGGGCAGCCTGGGGGGTGGCGCCGTCGGGACACACCGGCAGGGCCAGTTCCAGGCTGTCCTCATTTTCGCAAAAGTGATAGCCGTAGGTCTGCACCTCGGCATTGGGGAATTCCGCCAGCACTTCGGCTGCGGCACACAGGCCGGGGTACACCTGGCCGGGCTGGAGCACGCTGCGCACCTGCTGGCTGCCCTCCACCTGGCCCACCACCAGCACGCCCGCCTCGGCGCGCACGGTCAGCGCCAGGGTTTCAGGGCTGTTGAGGCGCGCACCTTCCTGATAAAAGGCGGTGAGCAGATCGCGGGAGAGGGGCGAGCTGGACTGCTGCCAGGCCTGCAGGCGCGGCCCAGGATAGTAGCGGCCGCGTTTCTCGGCCTGCTCCACATAGCCCAATGCCTTCATACTGCGCAGCAGCAGAAAGAGGGTACTGCGGGAGATATCCAGCTGTAAGAGCAGTTCCTGGGGTGTGAGGCCGTCTGGAGCAGACAGCAGCAGCTCCACCAGGCGCATGGTGCGTTCGACCGCGGCGCCAAGGGGTAAAGAATCGGACATGCAGCACCTATCGTCTGAGATGTTGGACTTAAGTCCAATATATCAGACGATCTGGGCTGAGTCAATAGTTTAGATAGAGAAAGTTCGGTTGGGCCTCAGGCAAACATCCACAAGGCCGCTCCCGCCAGCAGGAACTGGCCGACGTGATAGGTGATGATCACCGTCAGTTCGCTGTAGCGCAGCGGGCGGATGAAACGCGCCGCCGCCAGGGTGGAATCGGAGAGCACAAACAGCAGCGCCCCGGCCACCGCCATCCAGGCTGGGCCCACCGGCCAGGCCGGGCGGAAGGGAGTCAGCAGCGCCGAAATCAGCATCAGGCCGATCACCAGGCTGTAGGTCACCACCAGGATGATGGTCAGGCGGGTTTCAGGGCCGCGGCGCATCTTGTTCAGCAGGCGCTGATTAAAGAGACCCATGGGCAGCAGCACCGGCAGCAGCAAAAACAAGGCCGTCCAGCGGAACGCCAGCGGCGAGATGTTAAAGCCCACCACATAAAAAGCGTGGGCGGTTAAGAAGGCCAGCAGCCCGCCTAAAAACAAGCGCGGCGGCAGCAGCAGAATATCCCCCAGCATAGAGAAGACCAGCGCCAACCCAAACCACAGCAGCGGGCCGCGCCAGGCGCCCACGGTGGTGAACCACACAATCATCAGCAGCAGCGCCCCGGGCTTGGTCAGCCAGCGCAGCCGCCCCCCGCCGCGCGCCACCACCAACCAATCTGCCGCCGCCATCACCAATGCCAGCCAAAACCAAAAATTGAGCATAGTCCCTGCTTTCGTAAATGAATCGAGGTTGATCAGGAATCTTTTTCGGTGGAATAGCCAAACCCGCGCAGTGCATCGGGGTTATCCCGCCAGTTTTTATCCACCTTGACGCGCAGCTCCAAGAAAATCTTGCGGTCCGACATCTCTTCGATTTTTTGGCGGGCCAGCGACCCAATCTGCTTGAGCATGTCGCCGCCCTTGCCGATCACAATGCCTTTGTGCGAATCGCGCTCCACAAAGAGGGTGGCGGCGATATAGGCGTTGTTTTCGCTGCGCTCGGTGTATTCATCAATGCGCACGGCGATACCGTGGGGCACTTCTTCGCGCAGCAGCACCAGGGCGGCCTCGCGCACCAAGTCGGCGGCGATGTCGCGCTCGTACAAATCGGTGATCTGATCCGGGTCGTAATAAGGCGGGCCTTCGGGCAGGGTTTCCACCAGGGCCGCCAGCAGGGCATCCTGTCCCTGGCCGCGGGCCGCTGAGATCAAGAAGAGATTTGCCCCCGGCAGCAGGGCGGCAAACTGCCCCCGGCGCAGCTCCACATCCGCCGCAGAACAGGTATCCACCTTGTTCAGGGTCAAAAAGACCGGCGGGGGTTGGCTGAGCGCGGTGATGCGGGCAGCGATGGCCTCATCTTCGGGCGTGGGCGGCTGGCTGGCGTCCACCAGCCACACAATCGCGTCCGCGTCGCCCAGGGTGTCGGCGGCCTCGGCGTTCATGAATTCCCCTAGCTTGTGACGGGGGGAATGCATGCCGGGGGTGTCCATCAGCACCATTTGGGCCTGGGGCAGGGTTAAAATGCCCAGTTGGCGGCGGCGCGTGGTTTGCGGACGGGGCGAAACCGCGGCCACTTTTTGCTTCAGCAGCGCGTTCAGCAAGGTGGATTTTCCCACGTTGGGGCGGCCCACCAGGGTGACAAAACCAGAACGAAAGGATGACTCTTGACTCATAACTCCTCCAATAGATGCACGCCTGACGCCTTGCGCGGCGGCCAGAACCACAGGCGGCGCGCATTGACCAACAACACGCCGCCGATAATCAACACCCCGCCCGCGAAGATCTGCCAAGTGAGCGGCTCTGCTAAAAGCCCCACCCCTAAGATCACGCCGACCAGCGGAAAGAGGTAACTCACCAGGGCGGTGCGCGTGGGGCCTACCGAATTTAACAGCGAATAAAACAACAAATTGCCCGCGCAGCTGCCCACAATCCCCAGCCAGCCCACAGCCAGCCAGGAGAGCGGCAGGCGCGGCAGCGTCAGCGGCGCTTCCACCTGCCCGGCGATGGGGATGATCAAAGCGGCTGCCACCCACATCTGCCCCAAGGCCTGCACGCGGGGGTCCAGCCCGCTCAGCCGGCGCCGGGCGTAAATGGGGCTGACGGCATAGCAGATGGACGCCAGCAGCATGCCGATGTGCCCAGACAGCGAGCCGCTCAGCCCGCTGGAAAACGCCTGCGGCGACAGCAGCACGATCACCCCCAAAAAGCCCACCCCCATCCCCACCACGCGCGGCGCGGTCCAGCGGTCTTCCGGTACAAACCAGGGCGACAGCAGAATGGTGAAGAGGGGAACGGTGCTGTTTAAGATCGAAGCCACCCCCGAAGGGATGTGCTGCTCCGACCAGGTGATTAAGAAAAAGGGCAAGGCGGCGTTCAGAATGCCGATGACCAAAAAATCGGCCCAGCGGCGCAGCCCGCCCACAGGCACGCGCCCCGCCCAGGCCACGAGGGTCAGCACCACCGCCGCCAGGAGGATGCGCAGCGCCACCAGGGTGAGGGGCGGCAGTTCGCGCAGACCCAGCTTGATCCAAAAGAAAGAGGAGCCCCAGATCAAACCCAACAGGGCAAATTTACCCCAGTCTTTGATCGACAATCCGCACACCCTCTAACTGGAGCAGCCAGGCCTTGGTGGCGATGCCGCCGGGCGCGCCAAAACCGTGGAGACGGCGGTCGCTGCCCACCACGCGGTGGCAGGGCAGCACCAGGGGCATGGGGTTGCGCGCCAACGCCCCGCCCACGGCGCGGGCCGCGCGAGGCCGCCCTAGGTCGTGGGCCAAATCCGCGTAGGTGCGCACCTCGCCAAAGGCAATCCGCTGGGTCAGCTCCAACACCTCGCGCTGAAAACCGCCCACGCCGCGCCAATCAATGGGCAGGCCAAACAGGCGGCAGTGGCACTGCAAATAGTCACCCACCTGCTCCAGGGCATGGCCCAACCAGGCGGGCGCGGTTTCCGGCGGCTGAGGATGCTCGCCGGGCTGTGGAACCCAGGCGCTCAGGGGTGCAAAAGCCACCTGGCGCAATCCCACTTCTGAGACCGTCACGCAGATGGGGCCGATGGGCGTTTCCGCCAACTCACCCGACCAAACTGGAATCCCCAAATCCCCAATGTTCATATGCCGTCCCTCCGTGCTGAGGGTAAGTATATCAGAGACCCCCACAGCGCACACCCGGCGGTGGGGGGAGTTTTTGGCGCGGCATCCGGCCGAATCTGGCAGTTGTTTGCAGAATTGTTGGGAGGGCGTAGGGTAAACGTAGGGTAAACGTCATGCAGGAATCTGATGGTATTGGTAATATATTTGCAAGGGCGACTTCTCTTCTTCTCCTCCTTAAGAGAGCGCCGGGGTCGGCGTCCCCGGCGCTCGCTAATTTAACCGATAAAAATCAACCCCTTCGGGGGCTGATTTTTTTAAGCGCCGCCCGCCTCTTCGCAGTACCCCGCCAAAGCCAGGGCGCGCGGGCCGGTGTGAATGCCCAGCACCGGGCCGGTGGTGTTGACGATGATCTCCACGGGGTGAAAATCCGCGGTGATGCGCTCCGCCAGCTGCTGGGCTTCCTCGGCCACGCCGCCGTGCAGCACGGCGATGCGCATGGGCAGCGAGGTATCCAGGCGGCTGAAGAACTTCTCGTAAAACACTTCCACAGCCTTGCGGTGGGTGCGCGCCACGGCGATGGGCTCTACCACCCCGCTTTCGTGATTGACCTGGATAATCGGCTTGATGTCGAGCATATTGGCCAGCAAGCCAATGGCTTTGCCAATCCGCCCGCCCTTGCGCAGATATTCGACTGTGTCCATGCACACATACTGCACCAATGAACGGCGCACTTTTTCTGCAACGGCCAGCATGCCCTGCACATTCACCCCCGCCAGCCGCGCCCGCGCCACCGCCAGCACCTGCCACCCCAGGGTCATGGTAGGCCCTTTGGTGTCAATCACATGCACCGGCAGCGAAACCTGTTGGGCGGCCTGCAAGGCGGTTTGGTAGGTGCCGCTCATGCCGGAACTGAGGGTCAGGGTCACAATTTCCTCGGCGCCCTCGGCCTGCGCCCGCTGGTACAGCTCCACAAATTCCAGCACGCTGGGCTGAGAGGAGGTGGGGATGGGGTAGCCCTGGGCCAGCCGGTCGTAGAACTCCTGGGGTTGAATGTCGATGCGGTCCCGCAGCTGCTCTTCGCCCCAAATGACCCGCAGCGGTTGGACGTAAATGCCGTACTGATCAATCATCTCCTGCGGTAAGTCGCAGGTGCTGTCGGTAATAATTGCCACGCGAGAGTCGTGCATGCCGTTCCCTTCCTGTTTCGCCGGATCTAATGTTAATGAGACCATTATACGACCTTTGACCGCCCTGCGCGAAGTGGGCAGTTTAAAACCTGGCCGGATAGCGGGTTTCAGGCGCGGGAAACCGTGTTAAAATCAAACGATATTCCGGCCAGCCCTGCCCCGGGCGGCCCATCGTAGGAAGGGAAACATGTTTGCAAACGCTTTTGAAGATTTGAAGTGGCGCGGTATGGTGTATGACCATGTCGAAGGCGTCCAGCAGCTGCTGGACAGCCAAAAGATCACGGTCTACAACGGCTTTGACCCTACGGGCGACAGTCTGCACGTCGGCCATATGGTCCCGTTGATCGCCCTGGCGCGCCTGCAGCGCTATGGGCACCATCCCATCGCGCTGGCCGGGGGCGGAACCGGCATGATCGGCGATCCCAGCGGGAAGGCGCAGGAACGTCAGCTGCTCAGTCTGGAGCAGTTGGCCGCCAATGTGGAGTCCATCAAGGGCCAGTTGGCGCATTTCCTGGATTTCGAAGTGAAATCGAACCCTGCCCGCCTGTGGAACAACGCCGATTGGCTCGTACCGCTCAATCTGGTATCGTTCCTGCGCGACGTTGGAAAGCACTTCACTGTCAACTACATGCTGGCCAAAGATTCCGTGCGCACTCGCCTGGAACGGGAGGACGGTTTGTCCTTCACCGAATTCTCTTACATGTTGATGCAGTCCTACGATTTCCTCTATCTGTACGACCGCGCCGGCTGCGTGCTGCAGACCGGCGGGAGCGACCAATGGGGCAACATCACCGCGGGTGTGGAGCTGATCCGGCGCATGCGCGGTGGGCAGGCTTTCGGCATGGTGTATCCGCTGATCACCAAATCCGACGGCAGCAAGTTTGGCAAGACTGAATCGGGCAGTGTGTGGCTTTCGGCGGAACGCACCTCACCCTACCGTTTCTACCAATTCTGGCTGAATACGGACGACCGGGATGTGGTGAACTACCTGAAGTACTTCACCTTCCTGCCCAAGGGTGAGGTTGAAGCCCTGGCCGAGGCCACCGCGCAGCGCCCCGAACAGCGCGAAGCCCAGCGCAGCCTGGCGCGGGTGATGACGGATACCGTCCACGGCCCCAGCGCCCTGGCGCGCGCCGAACAGGCCACCCAGGCCCTGTTTGGGGGCGACATCAGCAGCCTGGATGCCGCGGATATCGCCGACGTGTTCGCCGAGGTGCCCGCCAGCGAGCTGCCCAAGAGCCAGTTGGAAGGCGAAGGGCTGGCCGTTGTGGACCTGTTGGCCGGAACCAGCCTGGTCAAATCCAAGGGCGATGCCCGCCGCAGCATCAGCGAGGGCGGTTTGTCCATCAACAACGTGCGCATTCAAGATCCGCTGCAGATGGTGACGGTCAGCGATCTGTTGGCCGGGCAGTTCATCGTCCTGCGCAAGGGCAAAAAGAACTACCATCTGGTGCGCGTGCTGTCTTAGGCGCATCCCTGCTGAAACCATTCGCCAGCCCGCGGCAGAGAACACCGCGGGCTGGCGTTTTTTTAACTTTTCGTCCGGCAGGGCTTAATCTGAATGGCGCACGAACACGTTCAGGGTGCGCCCATCCACTTCGATGCTGTGATCCCAATGAAACCCCAGGCGGGGGGTGGCGGCCAGGGAGAGATGGTTAAAAGCCCCCACCCAGGCTTCCACTGTCAGGCCGGGGGGCAGCTTTTCAAAGGCCTGTTCCACCAAAGACCGCCCCAACCCGCGCAGGCGGTACTCTTTGTGCACCAGAATGGACGCATAGGGGTTTCCCTCGGAACGGTAAATGCCCACATACCCGATTAACTGGCCTTGCGCGCTTTCGGCCACCACCACCGAGAGGGCCTGTTCACCGAACAAGCGCTGGTGCGCCTTTTCCAGGGTGTCAATTTGCCCGATGGGGATGGTGCTGGCCCAATCGGATTCACTGGCAAAATGGAGCGAAAGATCCACTAATGCAGCTTCATCCTGCGGCTCTGGAGTGCGGATACGAAACATGTTCATAGGGCGCGGTCACTCCGTGAAGGGATAGCGGTAATAATTGGTCTGCGGTTGGGTAAACCCCAGGCGCTGGTACAGGCGGTTGGCCGCGGCGCGGGCGGGGCGCGAGGTCAGCTCCACCGATTTTGCACCGCGTTCGGCCGCCAGGGCCAAAGCCCAGCGCGTGAGGGCCTCGCCAATGCCGCGCCCGCGCGCCGCCTGATCCACGACCACATCCTCCACCCAGGCGCGCACACCGGTAGGCGCGGGGAACACCGCCAGGGTCAGCACGCCCACGATCCTGCCCTCCAGGCGGGCTGCCAGCAGGCTCACCGCGGGGGAAGAAAGGATGGAGGCCAGCGCAGCCGCATCCGGCGCGGGCAGGCTGGGGTTCAATTGCGGCATCAAGATTTGAAAAGCCGAAACCAATTCATCATCCATCGCAGATAGGATTGAAATGGTTACATCCGAGGGGAGGGTTGGGTAGGGGTAGCGCGGCATCGCTAAGCCCTTTCTTTACAATAATGATCCATCCACCATCACATCCGTGCCCCCGCCCACCTCCACCGAAACCGCGTTGCGCCCGGCGCGTTTTGCACGGTACAGGGCGGCGTCGGCGCGCTGCAGAAGCTGATCGAGGGTTTCGCCGTGCAGATTCAAGGCGGCAACCCCCAGGCTGGCCGTCACTGCAGCCGTGCCCTTGAGGGTGGGGATTTGCAGGTTAAAGACTTCCTGCCGCAGCCGTTCGGCGGCCGTGCGCCCTTCTTCCAAATCAATTTCGGGCAGCAGCACGCAGAATTCTTCGCCGCCGTAACGCCCGATCAGATCGCTTTTGCGCAGGGCCGACGACAGCGCCCGCGCCACCTCGCGCAGCACATGATCCCCCGCGGAGTGGCCGAAGGTATCGTTGATGTCTTTAAAGTGGTCCAGGTCAATCATCACCGCCGAAAGGGGCGAGCCGTAACGCTGGGCGCGGATCACCAGGCTCTCCGCCTGATAGAAAAAGTGACGGCGGTTAAACAGGCCGGTGAGGGTGTCGGTGACCGCCAGGTCGTTCAGCTGCTCAAACAGGCGTGCGTTATGAATGGCCAACGATGCCTGCTGCACATACAGATTCAGCAAATCCATGCTGGCCGCGTCAAAGGTGCTCGGCCGGTAGCTGCCCAATGCCACCGCGCCCAACAGCACCCCGCCCGACAGCATGGGCGCGCCGACTGCCTCTTCCAGCGCGATGGTGGCGTAGCGTGGAGAACGGTTCTCCCAGCCTTGGTAACCTTTCACCAAGAGCGGCTGTTTGGTTTTCGCGGCAAGCCCCATCAACCCTTCGCCCATTTCCACAATATCGCCGCTGGTGTCCTTCTCTAGACCGCAAGAAGAAACCACCCGCAGATGGTCGGCTTCCGGCTCATATAAAACCAGCTCACCAGTGTCAGCAGAAAGCAGGCTGCGGGCGTTTTCCAGGATTTTTGAAAGGAGAGATTTCAGGTCAAATTCTGTGGCCAGCTCCACCCAGATCATGCGCAGCGCGTCCAGCTGCTTCACGCGGATGCGTTCAGCTTTGAGCAGTCCTTCCAACTGTTTATCCACCCGAACGCGCTCGCTGATGTCGCGGATGGCGGCGGCATGTACCATGCGTCCCTTCCATTCAAAAGCCTTCCCGATGATCTCCACCGGAAACACCGTTCCGTCTTTGCGGCGGTGGTAACGCACGGGAACCAGCACCTGGCCGATTTCGGTGCTGTGTGTGGCGGTGCGGGTTTCTTGCGGCTGAGCGGAGACATCCGTGTTTTTCAGGCTGAGCAGCTCTTCGCGCGTGTACCCATACATGGGCGGGCCGGCTTCGTTCACATCCAGTATCTGACCGGTTTCATTGTCAATGATAAAGATGGCGTCGGAGCTGACCTGCACCAGGGTGCGGAACTTGAGTTCGCTGTCCTGCAGGGCCAGTTCGGCCTGCTTGCGCTTGGAGATATCGCGCAGCAAGATCAAATGCCCCACAAAAGCGCTGCGATTTTTCAGCGGGATGGTGCGCGCTTCCACAAACCGCCCGGGGGAAAGCTCAATTTCGCTTTGCGGCACGGGGTTGGCCACCAATGAGTCCAAAAACGGCAGGGCGGCGCCTACTGGCCGGCTGATGACTTCTTCTTTGGGGTTTGAAAGCATAGAGCGTGCCGCCGGGTTGATATCCAAAATGCGGTTCGCGGCGTCCATCACCACCACGCCGTCCTGCAAGGCTTCAATCAGCGCAGCGCGCGCCACCGGCAGCAGCACATAGCTGCTGTCCCAGGCCACCGCCAGGCCGTACACCAGGGCAGCCAGCCCCAAACCCGCGGGGGTCAGATCCAGGCCGTTGAGCTGCTGGCGAAAGATCAGGTAAGCCAGGTTGGCCGCCACCGGCAGCGTGCTGATGCCCAGCAGCAAAGTCACCTGGCGGCGGTGAACGCTGAGCGGGCGGCGCAGCTCCTGCACCATCCACACCCAGGAAAGGGCCACCAAAAAATAGGTGTAAAACACGTTCAGCCAGAACCAGGGACCGTGTTCAAAGTGCAGAGGCCCGGTGGCGCCGCCCGCCGAAAGAGTCACCCGGCTCCAAACCAAACCGTGAGCGTCATTGGTCCAGGTCAGGATCAAGGTCACCATGGGCAGCACCGCCAGCCAGCGGATGCGGGGGAGCTGCAGCCAATTGCTTTGATGGGTGGCTTCGGCCACCAGCAGCGCCCACAGCAAAGGCACCCACACAATGCCAAGATACTGCACCTGTGCCCAAAACAGCTTTTGGGTGAAAACCTGTGTGCCCCACTCCAGGCTGTAACCCACCTGCCAGGCGATGAGCGCCACCAACAGCATGCAAAATTGCGGCCGGGCCAACATGGCCGGGCGCAGGCGAGCCAGCACCAGCAAACCTAGCGGGATGACGGCTGCCAGCAGGATCAATCCTGAGAGAGGCGTGAGGTGCCAGTTCATCATTTTTTATTGTAGCACGGCGCACAAAAAAACCAACTGGTTGACACGCCGCGCAGACGCTTCTAGATGGGCCGAACTTTTCGCCCGCGCCCCCACAGCATCACCGCGGCCGCCGGCAGGGCCAGGGCGGATGCGCAGCCCGGCAGACGCGGACCTTTGGCGCTGGGCGGCACGGGCGGGGTGGGGCTGGCCAGCAGGGCCTCAATGGGGATCTCGGTCGGTTTGGCTGTGGGCGTGGCCGTCAGAATCAAATAATCCGCGCGGGAACCGTCCCACCGCACCAGATCGGGGGCCGAAAGCCCCACCTCCTGCAGCAGATCCAGCGCCTGGGTCAGTTTGGGGTCAATTTCCAGCGCGCGGCGCAGTTCCAGAACCGCACGGCGGGCGTCACTGTACTGCGAAGCGAAAATGCCCTGGTCGCTCCAATAGGCCCGCAGCCACAGCAAATCGGCAAAGCCGTAATGCCACAGCGCATCTTCCGGCAGCAGCTCGACGGATTTTTCATACGCGCTGACGCTTTCCGCGTACATTTCCTGTGCCGCCGCGTCCATGCGCATGCCGCGCCGCAGCCGCAGCACGTCTTTCAGCGCCTTACCCAGCCGTCCCCAGCCTTCGCCGTCGCGCGGGCTGCGCTGGGTAGTTTCGCGCTCTTTCAGCACCTTTTGCCAGGCGTCGGGCATGGTCACCAGCACGTTCAGGTTATCCTGCGGGCCGGGTTCCAGGTCTTCGAACACCCAGCGGATGGACTGCCCGGTAAAGACCCCCCCAGGGGTCATCCCGCCAAAGCCCACGCCTTCATCGAAAATGACGTTCTCTTGGCTGGCGGGGTAGGGCAGGCGCACCTCCAGCTCGGCTTTGCCGATCGTCCCCTGCCAGCCCGCGCCCGTTTCCAGGATATAGCGGAAGGAGACGTTGGGGAATTCTCCCATGCCGTCGCAGCCGTAGCGCACCCACAGCACCACTTCCTCGCCGGGCGGGAAGGTCACGTCAAAGGCGGCCCAGGGCAGGGGCGTGTCTTCGTATTCGCTGGGGTTGGGGCTTTCCACGCGGCGGGTGGGGACGCTGCGGTTGTTGACCTTGACCTCGATGCTGCGGATCTCTGGAAAGCGGCCAAAGCCGTCGGAAGAGCCATTCCAGAAGGAGAGCGGGAAGCGCACGGTCATTTTCTCTTCGGCGCTGCCCAAATTGCGCAGGTTAAATACCGCCTCCACCGTGGCTGAGCCTGGGGCAGCCCCATTGGGCTTAGGCAGAACCGTCAGGGTCACCTTTTCGGATTCCATGCGCACCTGGGTGATCTCTGCGCCTGGGGCGGGGTTGGCCCCCGGCGGCCAATCCGGCGGGGCCACATCGGCCTGAACCGGCAGGGCAGCCTGCCAAAGCAGGCCGAAAGCCAAAGCAAAGACGGCAACACCACGGATGAAGAGGGTAAGTTTTCGCATGGCGCACTCCGGGGGAATGGGTGAGTATATGGAGCATTGTACTCGAAATAAACCCAATGATTTCCATCGAAAGGGATTCGCTGATACAATCATTTTGCGGAACCGCAATTTTAGATGAGGAGCAAGCGATGACGGCTCATGATTTTTCCTACGACTTTATCGGCGAAATTCTCTTTTCGCAAGAAGAAATCGAGCGGCGTGTGCAGCAGTTGGGCAACACCATCACCCACGATTACCGCGGCTCGGAAAAGCTGCTGCTTTTGGGCCTGCTGCGCGGCAGCGTGATGTTCATCACCGACCTGATGCGCAAGGTGCAGCTGCCGCTGACCATGGACTTCATGTCGGTGTCTTCCTATGCCGGGGCCGAATCCAGCGGTTTCATCCGCATCGATTCCGACCATAAAACCAATATCGCCGGTTGGGATGTGATCCTGATTGACGACATTGTGGATACAGGCTACACCATCGCCACCATCCGCAAGCTGCTGCTGGACCGTAAACCGCGCAGCCTGAAGGTGTGCGCCCTGCTGGACAAGGTGGAGCGCCGCAAGGTGGACATCCCCATTGATTACTGCGGCTTTCAAATGCCGGACTATTTTGTGGTGGGCTACGGCCTGGATATTGATGAAAAAGGCCGCAATCTGCCCTATATCGCCTCGGTAGATTTGGACAAATATCACAAGATCTACGGCTGAGTCAGCCAGGAGGCGTGTATGGATGAATTTCTGCGCAAGCTGCAAGCCTGGTGGCGCTCGCTGTTCGCCGCGCCCACCCCGCCCGCACCCCCGCCGCCCACCGGATGGGAGATTCAGCCGGTGGAACGCAAGGTGCTGGCGATTTTGTTTGACCCCCTGGTGCCTTCGCACGACAACCAGCCCCTCTCGAAAGTGATGCGCTGGAACGACCCCGAAGCCCTGATGAACGCCTACATTCAAGACCTGCAGACGGTCAGCGGCGGCTATGTGCGCTATACCATCACGGAGCGCATCACCACGCATGCCTTCCCCATTAAGGCCGACGGGTTTCGCTACACCCCAGAGGAATATCTGGCGGTGATCCGCGGGGAAAGCAGCGCCCACCAGCCCGACTGGCTCGATTACCACCGTCTGGTGGCCGATTTTAACCTGGTGGAACGCGTCAACCGCGGGGACGCGGACGAGATCTGGCTGATGGGCTACCCCTACGCCGGCTTTTACGAATCGCGCATGGCCGGGCCGGACGCATTTTGGTGCAACGCGCCCGCCTTGGAAAACGCGGGCAGCTTTAACCGCCGCGTGATTTTGATGGGCTTCAATTTGCAGCGCGGGGTGGGCGAGATGTTAGAGGCCTTTGGCCACCGGGCGGAATCGATCCTCCAGCATGTGTACAGCACTGCCAGCGGCACGCCCAACTTTTGGGAGCGCTTCACACGCTACGACAAAAGCCACCCCGGACAGGCCGAGGTGGGCACTGTGCATTACGCCCCCAACAGCCGCACCGATTATGAATGGGGCAACCCCACCCCCGTGCTCACCCGCTGCCGCACCTGGAACGATTTTCCCCAGCTGCGCGGCGAGGCGGTGACAGTGGGCTGCGCCGAATGGGGCGGCGGCGACATCCGTCAGCACCACCTGTGGTGGCTGGGGTATTTTCCGCGCCAGGCAGGTTTCACCGGCAGCGTGGCCAATAACTGGTGGCTGTATGTGATTGATCCCAACCAGGTGCGCTGAGCGCGCGCTGGATTTTGAACCTGAAGGAGAGCATAACCGCATGGAATATCGCAATTTAGGCCCCTCTGGGCTGCGGGTATCCGTCATCGGACTGGGCACCAACCGCTTTGGCTCCAAGCTGGATCAGGCGGGGGTGAACGAAGTCATCGCCGCGGCGCAGGATCACGGCATCAATTTCCTCGATTCGGCCAATATCTACACGGATGGGCGCTCCGAAGAAACCCTGGGCGTGGCCCTCAAGGGCCGCTGGAACCGTTTTGTGCTGGCCACCAAGTTCTATTTCGAAACCGGCGAGGGCATCATGGAGCGCGGGGCCTCGCGCTACAACATTTTCAACGCGGTGGAAGACAGCCTGCGGCGTTTGCAGCACGACCACATTGATCTGTATTACCTGCACCGTTGGGATGAGACCACGCCGATTGAAGAAACCCTGCGCGCACTGGACGACCTGGTGCGCATGGGCAAGGTGCGCTACATCGGCGCATCGGCGTTTGCCTCCTGGCAGCTGGCCCACGCCAATCTGCTGGCGGAAGTGCGCGGCTGGACGCCCTTCATCGCCCTGCAGTCGCATTATCACATGCTGGAGCGCGGGGTGGAAACCGAGGTGCTGCCCTACTGCCGCGCGCACGGCACCGGTTTTGTGCCCTATTTCCCCCTGGCGGGCGGCTTCCTCAGCGGCAAATATCAGCGCGGACAGGCCGCCCCCGCCGGTTCGCGCGGGGAAAGCAGCACCTATGTGCAGCAGTACATGACGGACGAAAACTACGACCGCATTGAAAAGCTGGACGCCTGGGCCAAAGCCCGCGGCCGCGGCTTAAACGAGCTGGCTCAGGCCTGGCTGCTGGCTCGCCCCGAGGTGCGCTCGGTCATCACCGGCGCCACCCGGCTGGATCAACTGCTGGCCAATGTGAAAGCCGCGGACTGGAAATTGAGCGAGAGCGAAATGGCCGAGGTGAACGCCCTTTTGGACAATGCGCCGCGCGGTTTGGTGGAATAAGCCAGACCTCCGGCGGAAAGGTGAGATCGGATATGAGCGAATCCAAAGAAATCGACAAACCCCTGCTCACTACCCCCCTCAGCCAGCGCGGCTGGCCGGTGTGGGTGGTGTACACCCTGGCGGCGCTGGGGGCGCTGTATCTGCTGAACCCCACCGCCGGAATCCTCGAATTCCTGCCCGATAACATCCCCTTCATCGGCAATTTGGATGAAGGCGCCGCCTTTATGCTGGTTTGGGCGGGCCTGCTGGAATTTTTTGAAGGGCGCAAGTACCGCAGCGCCCCACCGGAAACCCCCAATTCTCAACCCCCTACGGAGGAAAACTCATGAGCACCAGTGTGTATAAGAAAATTGAGTTAACCGGCACCTCGTCGGTCAGCATTGAAGACGCCGTGCAAACCGCCATCCATAAGGCGGGCGAATCGGTGCGCGGGATGAGCTGGTTCGAAGTGGTGGAAACCCGCGGCCGTATCGAAGGCAGCCAGGTGACCCAATGGCAGGTGACGGTGAAGGTCGGCTTCGCCGTAGATTAGCCCCCTGCTTTCCATTCAGCAGATCTCACCCAAAGCTGGGGCGCGGCCGCCCCAGCTTTGGATTTAAGCACGCCTCAGGCGGCTTTTTCCGGCAGGTAAAGCTCGGGAACAAAGGTCTGGTCGGTGATCGGCGGGCGCACATAGCCGTGTTCTTCCTGGCGCGGGGGCAGCTGAATGGGTTCGGGGGTCAGGTCCTGGTAAGGGATCAAACTCAGCAGGTGGCGGATGCAGTTCAGGCGGGCGCACATTTTGTTGTCCGCGTTGACCACATACCATGGGGCCTGTTTGATATCGGTGTGGGCGAACATTTCATCTTTAGCGCGCGAATATTCCACCCAGCGCGAGCGCGACTGCACGTCCATCGGGCTGAGCTTCCAGCGCTTGGTGGGGTCGGCGATGCGCGCCTGGAAGCGCTTTTCCTGTTCTTTATCGCTGACCGAGAACCAGTACTTGATCAAAATGACGCCGGAGCGCACCAGCATGCGCTCAAATTCGGGCGCGGAGCGCAGGAATTCGCGGTATTCATCGTCGGTGCAGAAGCCCATCACGCGCTCCACCCCGGCGCGGTTGTACCAGCTGCGGTCAAAGAGCACCATCTCACCCGCAGCGGGCAGGTGCACCACGTAGCGCTGGAAATACCACTGCGTTTTTTCGCGCTCGGTGGGGGTGGGCAGCGCCACCACGCGGCACACGCGCGGGTTCAGGCTTTCGGTGATGCGCTTGATCACCCCACCCTTTCCGGCGGCGTCGCGGCCTTCAAAGATCACCACCACCTTCAGCCCCTGGGAACGCACCCACTCCTGCAATTTGACCAGCTCAATCTGCAGGCGGCGCAGCTCTTTTTCGTAGGTTTTTTTGTCAATGGTCACGGCGTCGGGCTGCGGCGGGGGGCCGGCCGGGGCGCGCGCAGGAGCTACCTCTGCTGACTTCTTGTGAGCCGCTTTCTCTTTTTTTGCCATCGAACCCTCCCTAACCTGCGGGTAAACATGCGGGCGGCTGTGATCAAATGTGGGTGTGGGGAATGAAACGGTATCTTTATTATAGGGTTGAATCGCGGAAAAGAGCTCTTTGGGTATGGGGCAATTCATTCACCCATTTGCGCGAACGGCGGCTGCCTCTGCTCAGAACCCTGCGCTGGAAAGCCCCCATTCCCCTGGACAGATTCACATGGAATGCTATAATAGTTAAGTACCTTAATTACTTTGCCCTCCGAGCCGCCCCTTATGCCCGAAAACCCGCCCAACGCAGACGAACTGCTGCACATTTTACTGGATCAATTCTGGGATACTTTTCCCCCCACCTGGAACCACATTCGGGTCAACATCCGCGCGCTGGCTGCCCGCCAGTTTGATCTGACCGTGGAACAGTTCCATGTGCTGCGCCTGATCCGCAAAGGCATTACCTCCGCCAGCGAATTGGCCGAGGTCAAGCAGATCAGCCGCCCGGCCGTCAGCCAGGCGGTGGATGGGCTGGCAGAACGCGGCCTGGTGGTGCGCCGCACCCATGCCCAGGACCGCCGCCGCGCCCAATTGGAGCTGACCCCTGCCGGGGAGGCCCTGCTGGACACCATCTTCCAACACAACCGCGCCTGGATGGCGGAGAAATTGACCGGGTTGTCGGCGGAAGAGATGCGTGCCGTCATTCAGGGGTTAACCGTGCTGCACCAGGTGTTCAACCCCTCTTCTCAATTCGATAATATGAAGCCGCCCGCGACCGGCGGCCATCCAAAATAGGCGGTAGACCCATGCGCGCTTTGCAAAAACTGCTGCGATTCGTAAAACCGTATTCCAACTATGCCCTGCTGTCTTTGCTGCTGCTGTTCATCATGGTGTTTCTGGAACTGGCCATCCCGCGCCTGATCCAGCGCATCATTGATCAGGGCATCAAGCAAAACAACTTGACCGTGGTCTGGCAGACTTCGCTGCTTATGCTGGGGATCTCTCTGCTCAGCGCATTGGTGGCGGTGGGCAACAACATTTTCTCGGTGCGCACCGGCGAAAGCGTGGCCCGCGACCTGCGCGACGGCATCTTTGTGAAGGTGCAGCAGTTTTCCTACGGCAATTTGGACCGCTTCACCACCGGCAACCTGCTGGTGCGCCTGACCAGCGACGTCGGCGCGGTGCAGCGCCTGCTTCAGGTTTCGCTGCGCATTGGCACGCGCGCGCCCATGCTGATGATCGGCAGCCTGATCCTGATGTTTAACACCAACCGCCAGCTTTCGCTGACCATGGTTCCGCTGCTGCTGGTCACTTTGGCCATCATTGTGGTCTTCAGCATCCGCATGGAGCCGTTGTTCCGCGTGGTGCAGCAAAAACTGGACCGGCTCAACACCGTGCTGCAGGAAAATATCGCCGGGGCGCGCCTGGTGAAGGCTTTTGTGCGCGCCGATTTCGAGAGCCAGCGCTTCGGGGCCGCTAACCAGGATTTCACCGACCGCACCGTGCGCGTGATGCAGTTCATGTCGGCCATGTCGCCTATTTTGACCCTGTTCGTGAACGCCGGCATCGTCACCGTCATTTGGGCGGGCGGCTTGCAGAGCATCCGCGGCGAATTGACCGTGGGCGAGATTGTGGCCTTCACCAACTACATGATGACCACCATGACCCCGCTGACGATGATGACTGTGCTGTCGAACACCTGGGCCAACGGCATCGCCTCGGCCCAGCGCATTCATGAGGTGCTGGACGCCGAACCGGAGGTGCAGGAAGCTCCTAACGCGGGGCGTCTGCCGGAGGACATCCGCGGGGAAGTAGTGTTTCGCGATGTCGGTTTTCAATATCAGGGCAGCAGCAGCGCCGTGGTGCTGGATGGGATTAACTTGCGGGCGGAACCCGGCCAGACGGTGGCCATTTTGGGGGCCACAGGCGCCGGAAAGACCACCCTGGTGAACCTGATTCCGCGCTTTTATGACGTGACCCAGGGGCAGATCACCATTGACGGAGTGGACATCCGCAGCCTGCAGCAGGATTCGCTGCTGGCGCATGTGGGCATTGTGCCGCAGGAGAGCGTGCTGTTTTCGGGCAGCGTGCGCGATAACATCCGCTACGGCCGCCCCCAGGCCAGCGATGAAGAGGTGACCGCCGCCGCCCGCGCCGCGCAGGCCCACGAATTCATCCTGGAACTGCCCAACGGCTACGACACGCGTGTGGAAGAGCGCGGCGTCAACCTTTCCGGCGGCCAAAAGCAGCGTATCGCCATCGCCCGCGCCCTGATCACCCAGCCGAAAATCCTCATTTTGGACGACAGCACCAGCTCGGTGGATGTGGAGACCGAAACCGAAATTCAAAACGCGCTGGAAACCTACCTGCACGGCCGCACCAGTTTTGTGGTGGCCCAGCGCATCAGCACCGTGCTGAACGCGGACAAGATCATCGTATTGGAGAAGGGGCACATCGCCGCGCAGGGAACCCACGCGGAGCTGATGCGCACCAGCCCCATTTATCAGGAAATTTACGATTCACAGCTGGGCGGGGGCTTGCAGGAAGCGCAAACCCCGACCCTGGGGAGTGTGCAATCATGAGCAACTTACCAGTCACCACCCGCCCCAACGATCTGCGCAGCCGCATGCAGGGGCGCATGCCGGCGGGCGCCGCCCGCATTGAAAAAGCCCAAAACCCGCGCCACGCCCTGCTGCGGCTGCTGCCCTACCTGCGCCCCTACCGGGGGGCGCTGCTGGGGGTTCTGGCCCTGGTGCTCACCTACACCCTTTTGGGTCTGGTGGCCCCCTACCTGCTGGGCGTAGCCATTGACCGTTTCATCAGCCAGCGGGACGCTGCCGGTCTGGCGCGCACAGCGCTGACCATGCTGGGGGTGTACGCGGCGGCCAACCTGTCGCAGGCGGCGGCCAACTGGGTCATGGCCAATCTGTCGCAGCGCGCCCTGCAGGGCCTGCGCCGCGAATTGTTTGCCCATTTGCAGTCCCTTTCCCTGCGCTTTTTTGACACCCACCCCGCGGGCGAGCTGATGAGCCGCCTGACCAACGACATTGAGGCCGTCAACCAGGCCATCTCGCAAAACGTTACCGCCCTGCTGGCCAGTGTGCTTTCGCTGGTGGGCATCCTGGCCGCCATGTTCATTCTCAACCCCTGGCTGGCCCTGGCCACCCTGATCATCGTGCCCCTCACCTACTGGTTCACCGAATTTGTGGCACGCTACACGCGCAAGGGCTTCCGCGACTTGCAGCAGCACCTGGGCGGGCTGAACGGGGTGATGGAAGAGGCCATCAGCGGCCAAAAAGTGGTCAAAGCCTTCCGGCGCAATGATTCTGTATTGGAGGCCTTTCGCCAGCAGAACCAGGCCGTTTATCAGGCGGGTGTGTATGCCAACAGCTATGCCTTGCTGCTGATGCCGCTCACCAGTGTGCTGGGCAATTTCTTTGTGATCGTGCTGGCGGGGCTGGGCGGCTGGCTGGCTTTGCTGGGTCTGGCCAGCGTGGGCACCATCGCCACCTTCATTCAATACGGCCAAAACTTCACCCAGCCCATCCGCCAGCTGGCCAACATGTACAACGCCATTCAGGCCGCCTTGGCGGGGGCCGAGCGCGTGTTTCAGGTGATGGATGTGCGTGCCGAGGTGGAGGACGCCCCCGAGGCCCAGCCGCTGCGCGCCGCCCAGGGGCATGTGCGCTTTGAGCATGTGCGCTTTGGCTACCATTCCGATCACCCCGTGCTGCACGATTTCAGCCTGGAGGTGCCCGCCGGACAGACCATCGCCCTGGTGGGGCCCACCGGCGCGGGCAAGACCACCATCATCAACTTGCTGACGCGCTTTTACGATATCCAATCCGGCCAAATCAGCGTGGACGGGGTGGACATCCGCCAGATTCGCAAGGCCGACCTGCGCCGCCAGTTGGGGCTGGTGCTGCAGGACACCTTCTTGTTCGCCGATACCGTGATGGAAAACATCCGCTACGGGCGGCTGGAGGCCAGCGATGAGGAGGTGATGCGCGCCGCGCGCCTGGCGGACGCGGATCACTTCATCCGCCAGCTGCCTCAGGGGTATGAAACCCGCCTGTCGGAGCGGGCCAACAATTTGAGCCAGGGGCAGCGCCAGCTGTTGGCCATCGCTCGCGCCATTTTGGCCGATCCGGCCATTTTGATTCTAGACGAAGCCACCAGCAGCGTGGACACTCGCACCGAGCTGCGCATTCAGAAATCCCTGCTGCGCCTGATGGAGGGCCGCACCAGTTTTGTCATCGCCCACCGTTTGAGCACCATCCGCGACGCGGATCGGGTGGTGGTGATTAACGACGGGCAGATTGTGGAGCAGGGCAGCCACCCGCAGTTGTTGGCTGCGCGCGGGTTTTACCATCATTTGTACCTCAGCCAGTTTAAGGGCCAGACCATTTAGCAGGGCGTCATCGCGGGGCCTTTGCATGTCATCGCGACCCAGCTCACCATGTCATCGCGACCTGCCCACCATGTCATCGCGAGCCGCGAAGCGGCGTGCCCTCGCACTTCGAGGGCGCGGCGATCTCTACCTCGGCTTTCTCCCTTCCCTCAGGGTAGAGATTGCTTCACCCCCAAAGAACGGGGGTTCGCAATGACATCTGGGCTTGTTGTCACCGCCCCCCTTTGCATATCATCGCGACCTGCCCGCCGTGTCATCGCGAGGGCGGTTTTTGCCCGAAGCGATCTCTACCTCGGGGCAGCACGGGCGCGTCTGAGACGCGCCCCTACAACACGCCCCTACAACACGCCCCTACAACACGCCCCTACAACGCGCCCCTACAACGCGCCCCTACAACGCGCCCCTACAACGTGTCCCTACATCACACCCCTACAACGTGCCCCTA
The DNA here is from genome assembly GCF_001306035.1 of Levilinea saccharolytica. GTDB lineage: Bacteria > Chloroflexota > Anaerolineae > Anaerolineales > Anaerolineaceae > Levilinea > Levilinea saccharolytica. The sequence goes on along the minus strand of NZ_LGCM01000058.1, from coordinate 39,014 downwards.
CAACACGCCCCGATCATGCGCCCAACCCAAACGGTGCGTTCGATGCACCCAAATGCACCCTGCCCGCTGGTCATATTAGAAACAAACCAGGGTTGCAATCCATAGAAATTGTCACTTGACATTTTACAGTATAAGTGTAAAATTACAGTTATACTGTAATTATCAACTCCCGAAGAGAAAGTCATGTCAAATGAATTCACATTAGACGACCTCGTAAATCTCAGCGGATTACCTCTCCGTACGATTCGCTTTTACGTACAAGAAGGTTTGCTCGAAGGCCCAGATACGCGGGGAAGGTTTTCTCTTTATTCTCAAAGACATCTGGATCGCCTTCAAGTCATTAAGCGATTAAAAAAATTAAGACTTCCTCTTCAGGAAATTCGCAACCTGTTAGCTTCCATGACGCCAGAGGAAGTTAACCGCCTGTATCCCGAACAGGATGTTCAGAGCCCTTACGCGAGACAGGGCGCTGAAGTGGAATCGAAACCTTTGCCGGCTTCTGGTGCCGGGGCAAGTGCTCTTGAATACATCCGGAATCTTGAGTTGGCGCGTAGAAACATTCAGTTAGTCGGGGAGGCGTCAGAATCAAATACATCCCAGGAAAAAAGACCGGCAAGCAGCGGTTTGGCGAACGAGAACGAACAAATTTTGGCAGGTAGGGTTCAGCAAAATTGGCGCAAGATCATAATTTGCGAAGGGGTTGAACTGCACTTGCTGGAAGGCATAAGTGCGGAAGATGATCCAAAAATCAAGCAATTATTGATGTATATCGACCAACTCTTTGATGACAAAGCACAAAAGGGGTAGCTCATGCCAGAAGAAAATGTAGTGAACCAAAAGATGACTCTGCAAGTATTCACCGATAAGCCGGTAATTGCTCAGGACGGATGCTGTGAGCGCGTTCTGGAAATAACTCTAACCGCGCCGAAAAGAAGTGAAAAACTGGAACGCGCCCCCCTCAACTTGAGTTTTGTTCTGGATCGAAGCGGATCCATGTCGGGGGAGAAGCTGCAATTTGTGAAACAGGCCGCCGCTCATGTCATTGATTTGCTGAGTGAGCAGGATCATGCGTCCGTGGTCGCCTATGATGACCATGTCACGGTCATAAGCGCATCCCAGAAAATGAGCGCAGAGAATAAAGCCCTGGTCAAGACCCACATCCACAGTATTTTCCCTGGCGGCAGCACGAATTTATTCGAGGGTTGGCTGAGGGGGTGTCACGAAGTTGCCACCGCAGCCACAGAGCAGACGATCAACCGCACCTTGTTGCTGACTGACGGCCTGGCCAATGTGGGAATCAAAGACGTTGAGGAGATTTCGACCCATTGCCGTGAATTGTTCAAACGGGGAGTCACGACGTCCTGCTTCGGAGTGGGCCTGCACTATAATGAGCATATGCTGGAAGCCATGGCAAACAATGGGGGAGGAAATTTCCATTTCTTGGAGACGCTTAACGCCATTCCCGTGGTGTTCGAACGCGAATTTGAAGAGCTGATGGATGTTTCAGCGCGGAGTGTTGAAATTAAAGTAGATTTACCCCAGCCCGTCAAAACGAAGGTGTATTCCGGTTGGTCGTTCGAAAAACATTATGACCATTTGATGATTTTTCCTGGCAACCTATATTCTGGCCAAACGCTATCCATTTACATTGAGCTTCATTTTGATCAGGGTTTGGATTGTGACGAACTGGTAATTCCAGTTCTTGTGCGCGGCAGAGGGGAGGGAGACGCTTTCTATGAAGAAAGAATGGAGCTTACACTCAAGGCCGTTTCTTCTGAAGAAGAAGCCAACACAAAGTTTGATTCGGACCTCATGGAACGTTTCACTTCTGTTGATTTGGCAGAGGTGGCCAACGAAGCGCTGAAATTAGAAAGAAGTGGGGATCGAGCGGCCGCTGCACTGCGATTGAATGATTCTGTTCAAAGACGCCAATCCCATATGTCCACCAACCTGAAAGACAAATATGCTCATCTGTCCAGGGAATTACAATCCAGGATGAGCGAGGAGATTCGTAAACGCCGTCATCAAGAGGAATACGAAACCAGGCGCGGGCGAGAAAGATTTCGGGATTATCGGGTGGTGTTTGACAAGGGATACCCGATCGTCAAAATTGACGGCGCAAATGTGCTGATTGACACCTGCACCACCAAAAGCACGGGAAACCGGCCGGAGTGGTTTTTCCTCGACCGCATTTATCCCTTGCTGCCCGACTTTAAGGCGGGAAAATTGGAATACCTGAGCAGCCTGCTGCATACTCGCGTGGATATTCTACTGGGCACAGATATTTTGCATGAATACTTTGTAACCATGGATGCAGTCAACAGCAGGGTACATTTTTCCGGGCGGCCGTTGATGGATTCGGATCATGATGCAACTATGGTCTCCACCTGGAGAGCGCAGGTCGCCCCCTGCATGGTTGCCCAAACACCCTGCCGTATGTTTTTGGACAGCAGTTCCAGGCTTTCCTACGTTGAACGATCTTTAACAGCAGGGCTTACCCCGCTCAGAGAAGAAACTGGCTATCACCTGGAGACGGGTGAATTTTCGACGCCCATTTACCAGGTGCCGGTCAACCTGGGGGGGATCAATTTTGAGCTGCGCTGCGGCGTACTTCCAGAACCATTTGAGCGGGAGCTATTTGAAGATAAACGCAATGGGATCATCGGGGCTGAATTGTTGCATAAATTTGTTGTGGCCTATGATTTCCCTTTGAAGAAGTTAAGATTGAGAACGCCGGCATCCGCCGCTTGATTTTGTGACAACCTTTAACCACGTTGGGAATTGTTGCGATTTTTTCCACCACCGGATCCAATACAGAGGCGAAAATGAAAATTGAAATTGGCGAGTCACTCATCTATTCATGGCTGCGGCATGTCAAACAATGCCAGGTAGTTCAAACCAATTGGAAAGCATCTCCGAAATGGCCAACCAAAGATGTTGATTCTTTGGCCCCCATGAGAAAAGCGATTGAAGATAAATTCAATGCTGTAGGGTTAAATATCTTCCATGGCAGTTCCACTCCCCAGTTGTTGCAGCAGGCCGAAATTGATGCCATCGGCGTATCGCATGTGCACGGCGATGATGGGCAGATCCAGCGCTGCTATCATTTTGTGGATGTTGCGTTCCATAAAGGGGGATTAGGATATGGGTCAAAAGAAGAAACGACTTCGCGTGTTTTAAAGAAATTTATCCGGTCGTATTTTATCTACCTGACTTATTTTGATGACGGCTCAAAGGGGACTTTTTACTTTATTACCCCGAAAATGAGCGATGAAACTTTGTGGCAGCCCATGAAGGACCATCTTTCGAGTGTGTTAAAGGTATTTCATCAGTTAGGAAAAGAACCTGATTTTCAAGTGTTGGCCAATGATGATTTTTGCGAGGATGTCCTCACACCGGTGATGGAGTTAAGTGGTGAAATCGCGGACACAAGCGAGTTGTTTCTGCGCAGTTACCAACTCTGGAAAATGTTTGAGAACGGGCCAAAACCGATTAAACCAAAGTCAACCATGCCACCAAAATCCACAACGGCTCCTGTGGATTCGCTGATAGAAAACGGTGAAGAGAAAATTGGCCAGCATGTACAGAACCGTCTACGAACCTTGATTGAAAAAAACATGCTTGATGGGGATATGATTGGGAAGCTATTGGACGCAGGGTACAGTAAAGCAAAATTTAATCTCAATTTCCCATTTCTGCGCAGAGTGGCAGAAGGTCGGAAGGATAAGAAGGGCCGCTCAAGATATTACGCAAAAGCATGGCAAATTCAAGGATTATCCTATTATTTTTGCAGTCAGTGGTTTGAAGGGCAGAGGTCACAATTTGACGTCTGGTTTGATGAAGTGAACAAATAAACGGACATTGAAATCAGGAGGCAAAATGGACGACATGGAACTGGAAAAGGCCATAAAATCGACCGGAAAGGCATGCTTTGTTAAATACTATGAACTCTTTCGGGATCCAACCCGATCGAACGGAGATCTGGTCGAGCTGTTGATGAGGCAAGAGAGGTATGCAGAACAAGCCAGCTGGACCAGGGTGTCGCTATCGAGAAAAATCATCCGGTCTGGGAACGGGCCTAAGATCCTGAGGGAAATCCTCCAATCTGATAAGTTGGATGACGACATTATCAATAAGGCGAAGGAATTATTGCGGAAATATCCAGTCTGAGAATCGCGTGATTCCAGCGGGCAAACCCTATTAACGACAGGGTTTGCCCGTTGCGTGCCCGCAGTGACACCTCTTCCCTTGCATGTCATCACGACCACCGCCCACCATGTCATCCCGAGGGCGGTTTTTGCCCGTACCCTCGCACTTCGAGGGCGTGGCGATCTCTACCTCGGCGCATCCTCTTCCCTCGGGGGAGAGATTGCTTCGACCGGAAACCCACCGGTCTCGCCCTCAAAAAGCGAGGGCAGGCAGTGACATGCAAATAAAATGTCATCGCGACCCAGCCCACCATGTCATCGCGAGGGCGTTTTTTGCCCGAAGCGATCTCTACCTCGGCTTTCTCCCTTCTCTCGGGGCAGCACGGGCGCGTCTGAGACGCGCCCCTACAACACGCCCCTACAACGCGATCCCCCAGCGGTGCGTTCGATCCACCCGAACGGCACCCTACCGCCGCCTGTCCCCATCCACCCCGCCGAATCCGGGCGGATTTCCCCGCAGGCGAAGTATAATGAATGAAAATCCTGAACGAGGTTGCCTGCATGTCCGCTTTTCCCGCCCACTGGTCTGTGAACACCCTCCAGAACCCCAGCCTAACCGTCACCTACCTCACCCGCGGCGCCATGCGCATTGTGGGCCTGTCTACCCCCGCTGCTCCCGAAAACTGGCTGGCGGTTTTGCCCGCCACCGCCTGGGAGACCCCCTACGGCCCCTTCCAGGCCTACGGCGGCCACCGCTTTTGGCACGCGCCTGAAGCGCACCCCCGCACCTACGTTCCCGATGCCCCCGAAATGGACATCACCCCCCTGCCGGACGGGGTGCGGCTGGTGCAGCCCCCCGAAGGCCCCACCGGCCTGCAGAAAAGTCTGGAACTGCGCCTGGACGCCCAGCGCCCGCGCTTGACCGTGCTGCACACCCTCACCAATCGCAACCTCTTCGCCGTAGAAGCCGCCCCCTGGGGCATCACCCAGCTGCCCTTGGGCGGCACGGCCGTCTTACCCCAGGGCGCGCCGGTGACCTCCGAATTCACCCCCAACCGCACCCTGACCCTGTGGCCCTACACCCGCTGGGACGACCCGCGCCTGAACCTGCACGGTGATCTGCTGCTGGTACAGGCTCAGGCCGCTCTGCCGCCCTTTAAGGTGGGCTTCCCCAACCACGCCGGTTGGCTGGCCTATCTGCGCGGGGAGACCCTCTTCATCAAGCGCTTCAGCCGCCAACCCGGCGCCGCCTACACCGACCTGAACAGCAACGCCCAGGTGTACGTCAACGATGCCTTCATCGAATTGGAAAGCCAGGGGCCGCTGACCCGCCTGGAACCGGGGGCCTCCGTGCAGCACAGCGAAGTGTGGGAAATGCACGCGCCGGTACACTGCCCGCCCACCCCCCAGGCCCTGCGCGGTCTGCTGGCCGAACTGGGCTGCCCCAGCGGAGGATAGGCCCATGCCGGCCCGCTGGCGCGCGCTGTGGACGGCTCTGATCCCCCTGCTGGTGGTGCTTGGGGTGGGCCTTGCCTGCAATTACCCCACCCAGCGCGCCCGCCCCACCCCCGGCCTGCCGCCTTACCTGGAGCTCTTCCCCGAACTCAACAGCCCGCCCACCACCCCCAGCGCCGCGCCGGTGCTGCAGTGCACCCCGCCGCCCTGCGGGCCGGGTGAGGTCTACGACTGCCCAGGCGACTGCCCAGGCGGCTGCGGCACGCGCTGCGCCACCCCCACGGCCGTCCCCCTGGCGCGCGCCTGTCCCATCCTGGCCACGCGCACCCCGCCGCCCAGCGCGCCCACCAGCCAGCCGGGCGTGTTTGTGGACCCCCATTTGGAATTGTGCGCCGACCGCCTGGAGCTGAAGGTTGGGCAAACCGTCACCGTGCGCGTCTACACCGTGGATTTGGGGCTGCCCGTGTACAACCTGGTGGCCCTGGGCAAGGACGGCACGGGGGTGATGATGGCCTCGGTGAATTATGAGAACAAAGCCCGCCTGTCCACCCCGCCGGGGCTGCCCCTGCAGGTGATCGAGGTCAGCGCCGAGATGCGCCAGGCGGTTTTCACCCTGCGCGCCGCGGCGGCCGGAGAGGCCGAGCTGTGGATCAGCGCCACGGGTGAGGTGCACTACGGCTACCCCGGCCCCGCCACCTATACCGGCGTCAGTTCAGACCGGCTGGTGCTGACCATCCGCTAACCCCCACCCCCGAAGGAACACCCCACTATGAAAGTGACCTTTTATACCGATACCCGCGCCTTCCGCGCACGCACACTGGATTCGTTTCTTCAGCAGGAAGCCTTCAATGGGCTGATTTTGGGACTGACGGAAAACGTGATGGTCCACCCGGAGCGCTACGCCCCGGATGTGCTGCGCGCCGCGGTGGAAAACGCCAGCGGAGATCTGGTGTTGGCCGCGCTGATGACCCCGCCGCACAATTTGATCCTACATGCGGCCCAGCAGGACGGCCTGGGCGAGGCTCAGATTGCCCTGGCCGATGCGCTGCAAAGCGCGGGGTGGCAAGTTCCAGGGGTCAACGGCCCGGCGCAGCTGAGCGGCGCGTTTGCCCGCCTATGGGCCCAGCGCACCGGTCAAACGCCCGCGCTGGCTATGCACGAGCGCGTGTACGAACTGCGCCGGGTGGTGCCGCCGCCCCAGCCCCCCAGCGGATGCATGCGCCTGGCGCAGGAAGCCGAGATCGAATTCCTGGCGGACTGGTCGCAGGCCTTTGAGGTGGAAGCCATCGGCGCCGCCCGCGATTGGGAAGACCTGCTGCGGCGGACGCGTTTTCGCATTGAGGACGGCAGTCTGTTTGTTTGGGAAAATGAAGGCCAGCCGGTGAGCATGACGGCCACCACGCGCCCCACGCGCAGCGGCATCACCATTGGGCTGGTGTACACCCCCACCGCCCAGCGCCGCCGCGGCTACGCCAGCGCCCTGGTGGCCGCCGTCAGCCAGCGTATGCTGGATTCAGGCCGCCAGTTCTGCACCCTGTTCACCGACCTGTCGAACCCCACCTCCAACGCCATCTACCAGCAGATCGGCTATGTGCCCGTGGGCGATTTTGACGAGTACCGCTTTCCCCCCGCCGCCTAAGGCAGCAGAATCACCCAGCTGGAAACCAGGTCTTCCAGCCCGCCGTCGCGCATGGAGAAAATCGCCACAGACAGGCGCGCGTTGGTGCGCTGGCTGACGCTGTAGGGGATGTTGAGATCAAACGGGCCGGGAAAGCCAATATCCTGAGCGTGGATGGTAGCCGGGGCGCTGAAGAGGATGTTGTCCTCTGTGCCGCACACCGCATCCGGGGCGCCTTCGCCGCCCTCGCCGCACAAATACACCACCACCGTATTTTCAAAGGCCGGGCCGCCGTAGCCCATCATGGTGAAGCCGCCCCCGCTGATCTCTTCCCCCGGCTGGGGGGAGGTGATGCGCAGGCGCGGCGCGGCCTGGGTGGGGGCAGCGGTGGCGGGGGGCGGGCAAGGCGCGCAGGCCACCTGGGGGCAGGGGGTGGCGGCGGCAGCCGGGGGGTGGGGCACGCTCCACGAGCAAGCCAGGCTGACCCCCGCCAAAATCACGCAGAATCCCATCCAACGCATTTTCATCACGGCATCTCCTCTGCACTCAAAGGCGGGTACGGGCGGCATTCCGCCTCCAGATCCGCGCCCGCGTACAAACAGGCCAGCAAACGACCGTTGTCAAAATGCGCCACCACCACCGACATTTCGTAATCGGGGCGGTTGGGGCGCGGGATGGCAAAGCGCTCCAGGTTGCGCGATTCCCAGGCCAGCTGATATTGGGGGGTAGCGAGGCTCAGGAAGTCGGGCACATCCGGGGCTTGCAGCGGCACAGGCAGCGTCTCGGGCGAAGCGGCTTGCAGCCCGGCCCGCAGCAGGGCATCCATGCGCGTCAAGGCCTCGCGGCCTTCGAGCGGCAGGAAGGAAATCATCCCCAGGCCCACCGCCATCGCCACCACGGCCACCGTGCGCCAGATGCGCACAAAAAAGTTGACCTTTTGCCCGCGGTGCAGCTGCAGTTTGTCCAGGGTCCAGCGGAAGATGATTAAGACCGGCGCCACCATGCCCGTGAGGGGGATATACAGAAAAAGAGTCGTGGCAATTTTGCCCATGCGCAGCTCCGGCGGGGTGCTGCCCGACACCAGCAGGCCAATGCCCACAAACAAAGCCGCCACAATGCTGCCGTAAATCCAGCCCACCGCGCCGGTGGGCGGCCACCCGGTGATCCAGCCCAAAACTAGGCCGATGGCGCCCGCCAGGGCAGTGTTGAGCACAGGCCCAAAGGGCGGCTGATACAGGGATAAACCCGGTAAGGCGAACTGATTGGCGTACTGGGTGGTGAAACCGTAGATCAAGCCGAGCACCAGCCCAAAAATTGGGCCGAGCCAACGGCGAAAAGCAGTATCCGACATACGAACTCCTATGAGATAAGAATTTCAGGCAGTTTTACCAAAAACCGCTGTGAACCTCGCGAGCCTCCGGCAGATCCACCGGGCCTTCCACCGCCACCGTGTGCAGCAGCCCGCGCGCAAAAACCTCTCGGCAAGACAGCACCAGGGCGTCGTGTTCCGTGTTCGGGCCGATCATCTCGCGCAGTTGGTCTTCACCCAGGGCAAACACCACCCGCCCCACCGCTCCCCAATAAATCGCCCCGGAGCACATGGGGCAGGGTTCGGTGCTGGCGTACAGGGTGCAGGTGCGCAGAATTTCGGGGGAGTAGCGCGCCGTGGCCTCCCGCATCAGGTTGGTTTCGGCGTGCCCGGTGCAGTCGCGCTCCGTGATCACGGTGCTTTCGGCTTCCAGCAGGAGACCGCCGTTTTTATCCACCAAAACCGCGCCAAAAGGAAGGTTGCCGTGCTGGCGCGCCTTTTGGGCCACCGAAACGGCCCAGCGCAAATAATACAGATCCATGTCGTTCATCGCGGCTCCCTTCCCGTTTCAAAAAGACCGCAGCGCGGTTGAAGTTGCTGGCATAAGTATAACCAGTTTTGCGCCGGAAGGGGGGAGGATTCCCGCCCGCTGCGCGCTGAGCCGGGAACTTTTCCGGCGGATCCAATCTTGTGTACAGGCTTAATCATCCAAAATCGCGCCAGCGGTTGACAAATCCACCCGCGGGCAGTAGAATGCCACACAATGAACGCCATTTTCTGCCAGTTCCATCATCATACCAGCCGCCCCCCTGCCTGACCGGAGGTCTGGTTCGTTTTACGTACCTGACAAAGCACATCTAACCCCCCGGTCTGCCGGGGGGTTTTTATTTTCTCGAAGTTCCGTTCTGAAAGGATCGAAGGATGACCGAACCCAACCCCGCCATACGCCTCTCGCTGCCCTCCAAAGGCCGCCTGGCTGAAGACTGCCTGTCTTTTCTAGCGGCCTGCGGGCTGCCCGTATATAAGCCCAACCCGCGCCAATACGAAGCCGTGCTGCCGGCGATTCCCGACCTGCACGTGCTCTTCCAGCGGCCCGTGGATATCGCCGTATCGGTGCGGGACGGCTCTGTGACCTTTGGCATCACCGGCCGCGACGTGGTGGAGGAATTTAAAGGCGAAAACAGCGACGTGATCCTGCTGCACAACGCGCTCAATTTTGGCGGCTGCACGCTCAATCTGGCGGTGCCGGAAGACTGGCAGAACGTGCTGTGCGTGCCCGATCTGACGGACCGCGCCCGCCAATTGGGCCGCCCGCTGCGCGTGGCCACCAAATACCCCAGCCTGGCCGGGCGCTTTTTGGCCCAGCACAATGTGCCCTACCAGCTGGTGCACGCTGAGGGCACCCTGGAAACCGCCCCCGCCATCGGCTACGCCGACCTGATCTGCGACATCGTCTCCTCCGGCCAAACCCTGCGCGACAACCGCCTGCGGCCCCTGCCGGATGGGGTGCTGCTGACCTCGCAGGCGGTGCTGATCGCCAACCGCGAGGCCCTGCGGCGCAACCCGGCCGCCCTGCCCGCCGCCCGCCAGCTGCTGGAATACTTTGAGGCTTACCTGCGCGCCAGCGACAACCTGGCCGTGTTCGTCAACATGCGCGGGGATTCGCCCGAGGCCATCGCCCAGCGCATCTTCCAGGAATGCCACATCCACGGCCTGCAAGGCCCCACCATCTCGCGCGTGATCCTGCCCCAGGACTCGCAAAGCTGGTACGCCGTGAACCTGATCGTCCCGCGGCGAGATTTGTTCCAAACCATCCAGGATCTGCGCCGCATCGGCGGTTCGGGCGTGGTGGCCGTGCCGGTGACCTACATTTTTGAAGAAGAGCCGCCGCGCTACACCGCCATGCTGGCCGCGCTGAACGACCCCAACGCTTAAATACGGAGACCGCCATGACCCTCTTTCCCATTCTCGATGTACCCACCGCCCAAACCAGCCTGCTGCTGCGCCGCCCGCCGGATGAAATCCCCGTGCCGCCCGCGGTATCGCAGCGCCTGGCCGAGCTGTTTGGCGAAGCCCTGACCCCCGCCCAGGCTGTGCAGCGCATCCTGCGCGATGTGCGCACGCGCGGCGACCAGGCCGTGCGCGACTGGGGTCAGCGGCTGGACGGCGCCGCCCCCGACTCATTGCGCGTGCCGCCCGAAGAACTGCGCCAGGCCCTGGCGGAGCTGCCCGCAGACCTGCGCGCCGCTTTGCAGGAATCGGCCGACCGTGTGCGCACTTTTTACCAACGCCAGCCGCTGACTTCATGGATCACCAACGCCAGCGGCGGGACACTGGGCCAATGGGTGCGGCCCATCCGGCGCGTGGGTCTGTACGTGCCCGCCGGAACCGCCCCGCTGCCCTCCAGCGTCATCATGAGCGCCGTGCCCGCCCAGGTGGCCGGTGTTCCAGAGATCGTCCTGGCCGCGCCGCCCGCCCGCGGCACGGGGCGCATCGCCCCGGTGATTTTGGCCGCCGCCGCCCTGCTGGGCATTGACGAGGTCTATGTGATGGGCGGGGCGCAGGCCGTGGCCGCCCTGGCCTACGGCACCCCCAGCGTGCCGCCGGTGGATAAGATCTTCGGCCCCGGTAACCTGTTTGTCACCCTGGCCAAGCGCGAGGTGTACGGCCTGGTGGGCATCGATTCCCTGGCCGGGCCCACCGAAACCCTCATCATCGCCGATGACTCCGCCCGCCCCGATTGGGTGGCCGCCGATCTGCTGGCCCAGGCAGAGCACGACGTGCTGGCCTCCGCCGTGCTGCTGACCCCTTCGCCCCGCCTGGCCGAAGCCGTGCGCAGTCAGGTGCTGAGCCAGATGCAGACCCTCAGCCGCATCAGCATCCTGCAAACCTCGCTCAGCCAAAGCAGCGGGGCCGTGCTGACCCGCGACCTGGACGAAGCTGCCGCGCTGGCCAATGCCTTTGGCGCCGAACACCTGTGCCTGTCGGTGGCCGACCCCTGGCGGCTGGCGGAAAAAATCACCTGCGCGGGCGGGGTCTTCCTGGGGGAACACTCCTGCGAAGTCCTGGGCGATTACGCCGCCGGCCCCAGCCATGTGATGCCCACGGGTGGATCGGCGCGCTTTTCCTCGCCGGTGAACGTGTGGGATTTCGTCAAGCTCATCAGCCTGGTGGCGCTGGATCCGCAAACCGCCGCCCAAATCAGCCGGTCGGCCGCCCGCCTGGCCGATGCGGAGGGGTTGGATGGGCATGCTGCCGCCGCGAGGATGCGCCAATGATGCCCCTGCCCGCCCGCATTCTGGACCTACCGCCCTATACCCCCGTGGAGCCGCTGGATGTGCTTTCGGCGCGCTGGGGGCGCCCGGTGGACTCCCTGGTCAAGCTGGACGCCAACGAGAACCCCTACGGCCCCGCGCCGCGCGTGCGGCAGGCGCTGGCCGAGCTGCCCTGGGTGCATATTTACCCCGACCCCGAAAGCCGCGCCCTGCGCGCCGCCCTGGCGGATTTCACCGGTGTGCCCGCCGAGCATCTCCTGGCGGGGGCAGGCGCGGATGAGCTGATTGACCTGCTGCTGCGCGTGCTGCTGGAACCCGGCGACCGGGCGGCCTTTTGCTCGCCGACCTTCGGCATGTACGCCTTCGGGGCGCGCCTGAACGCCGGTCAGGAGCTGGATATCCCCCGCCGCGCAGATTTTTCGCTGGATCTGCCCGCCCTGCAGGCCGTGTGCGCGCAGCAGCGGCCCAAAGTGCTCTTCTTGGCCAACCCCAACAACCCCGACGGTCAGCTCCTGGGACCGGAGGAGATCGAAACCCTGCTGGCGCTGCCCACCCTGGTGGTGCTGGACGAAGCCTACATTGAGTTCAGCCACAGCCTCAGCCTGGGCGCGGCCCGTTCCTGCATTCAGCAGGTGCCCCAGCGCGATAATTTGATCGTGCTGCGCACCTTCAGCAAATGGGCGGGGCTGGCCGGTCTGCGGGTGGGCTACGGGGCCTTTCCGGGCTGGCTGCTGCCCGCCTTGTGGAAGGCCAAGCAGCCCTACAACGTCAACGCCGCCGCCAGCGCCGCTGCCCTGGCCTCGCTGGAAGAGCGCGTCCTGCTGGGTGAGCGCGTGGGGCAGATTTGCGCGGAACGTGAGCGCCTGCGCCAGGCCTTGAGCGCCTTCCCCGGCCTGGAACCGCTGCCGAGCGCGGCCAATTTCATCCTCTGCCGCGTGTCGGCCCGCCCGGCGGCCGAGCTGTACCAGGTCTTGCTGGAACGCGGCATTCTGGTGCGGCGCTACGCTGCCCCCCGCCTGCAAAACTATCTGCGTATCAGCGTGGGCCGCCCCCAAGACAGCCGCGCCCTGCTGGACGCACTGGAGGAACTGCTATGACCCTTTCGCCTGAATCTGAGCGCAGCGCCGAGGTGCGGCGCCAAACCGCCGAAACCGATATCACCGTGCGCATTAATTTGGACGGCAGCGGCCAGCACAAGCTCGCCACCGGCGTCGGCTTTCTGGATCACATGCTGGCGCAGTTGGCCTGCCACAGCCTGGTGGACATCGAGGTGGAGGCGCGCGGCGACCTGCACATTGACGCCCACCACACGGTGGAAGACTGCGCCCTGGCCCTGGGCAGCGCCTTCCGGCAGGCCCTGGGGGCGCGCACCGGGATCCAGCGCATGGCCTCGGCCTGGGTGCCGATGGATGAAGCTCTGGCCTTTGTCGCCCTCGACTTTTCCGGCCGGGGGGTAGCGGTGATTGAGGCCGAATTCAGCGCGCCCAGCCTGGGCAGCCTGCCCACCAGCCTGATCGCCCACTTTTTGGACTCCTTCGCGCGCGAGGCCGGGGTGAACCTGCACGCGCGCATCTGCGCCGGGCGCGATGATCACCACAAGGCCGAGGCCCTGTTTAAAGCCCTGGCGCGCGCCGTGCGCGAGGCCGTGCAGCCTGACTCGCGCCGCGCGGGTATCCCCTCCACGAAAGGCAGCCTGCAGCCATGAACCCGCGCCGAGTCTCTCTGATGGATGCCGGAACCGGCAACCTGCGTTCGGTGGAAAAAGCCCTGCGCGCCGTGGGGGCCGAGATTGAAATCGTGCGCCGCCCCGAAGATCTGCGCCCTGAGCAGCGCATTCTGCTGCCGGGGGTAGGGGCCTTCGCCAGCTTTATGGCCGGGCTGCGTGCCGCCGGGTTGGATCAGGCCGTGCGGCAGGCCGTACAGCGCGGCGACCCGCTCTTGGGCATCTGCGTGGGCATGCAGGCCCTGTTTGAAAGCAGTGAAGAAATGGGCGAATGCGCCGGGTTGGGGCTGCTGCCGGGCCGAGTGGTGCGCTTCCCCGATTTGCCGGGGCTCAAAATCCCCCACACCGGCTGGAACAGCCTGCGCCAGACCCAGCCCAGCCCCCTGCTGGACGGGCTGGGGCAAGAGCCTTATGTGTACTTTAACCACAGCTACCTGTGCCAGGCCACACCAGAAGACGAGGCCGCCGAAAGCCTGTACGGCCGGGCTTTTGCCAGCGTGGTGCAGCGCGGACGTTTGTACGGCGTGCAGTTTCACCCCGAAAAGAGTCAGCGGGTGGGGCTGCGTATTCTGGATAACTTTTTAACCCAAGGATGAGGTGACCCATGAGCGTATTTATTCCTTTCCCCGCCATTGATTTACGCCGCGGACAGGTGGTGCGGCTGCGCGGCGGCGCCCCCGGCAGCGAAACCGTTTTCAGCAGCGACCCGGCCGACTGCGCCCGGCGCTGGATTGAGGCCGGAGCGCGCTGGCTGCATGTGGTGAATCTGGACGGCGCCTTTGGTGAAGACGATGTCGCCAACCGCGCTGCCCTGAGCGGCATTGTCAAAACTGCCGCGGAACTGGGTGCAGCCGTGCAGTTCGGCGGCGGCCTGCGCACCGAAGAGGCCGTACGCGCCGCCCTGGAGGCCGGGGTGCAGCGCGCCGTGCTGGGCACCAGCGCGGTTGAAAACCCCGATATGCTGGCGGGCGTGCTGGAACGCTGGGGGCCGGAGCGCATCGCCGCGGGCGTGGACGCGCGCGACGGGGTGGTGTATGTGCGCGGCTGGCGCACGGGCAGCGGCTTTGACCCCCTGTCGGTGGCCCGCCGCCTGCAGGACGCGGGTGTGCGCTGGGTGCTGTACACCGATATCGCCCGCGACGGGCTGAACCAGGGACTGAACCTGAGCGTGGCCCAAAGCCTGGCCAGCGGCACCGCCCTGAACGTGGTGGCCTCTGGGGGCGTGCGCAGCCTGAGCGAGGTGGAAGAAGCCCGCAGCGCCGGCCTGGCGGGCGTCATCGTGGGGCGCGCCCTGTACACCGGCCAAGTGGATCCCCAGGCGCTGTTTGCCCTGGAAACGCCCGCATGTTAGCCCGCCGCATCATCCCCTGCCTGGATATTCACGCCGGTCGGGTGGTGAAGGGGGTCAACTTCGTCCACCTGCGCGACGCCGGAGACGCCGTGGAACAGGCCGCGGCCTACGATCAGGCGGGGGCGGATGAACTGGTCTTTCTGGATATCAGCGCCACGGTGGAGGGCCGCGGCACGCTGGTGCAGGTGGTGGAGCGCGTGGCCGAGCGGGTGTTCATGCCGCTGACGGTGGGGGGCGGCATCCGCACGGTGGAGGATATGCGCCGCCTGCTGCTGGCCGGGGCTGACAAAATCAGCCTGAATTCCGCCGCCGTGCGCAGCCCGCAGCTGATCGCCGCGGGGGCCGAGCGCTTCGGCAGCCAGTGCATGGTGCTGGCGGTGGACGCGCGTCAGCACAGCCCAGGACGCTGGCAGGTGGTGATTGACGGCGGGCGCACCGACACCGGCCTGGATGTGGTGGACTGGTGTCAGCAGGCTGTGGCTCTGGGGGCGGGCGAGATTCTTTTAACCAGCATGGACCGCGACGGCACCCTGGCAGGTTACGACTTGGCGCTGACCCGCGCCGTGGCCCAGGCCGTGCCCGTGCCCCTCATCGCTTCGGGCGGGGCGGGGCGCTGGCAGGATTTTGCCGATGTGCTCTCCAGCGGCGGCGCGGATGCAGCCCTGGCGGCCTCGCTCTTTCACGACGGCGTGCTGGCCATCGGCGACCTTAAGCAGCGGTTGGCCGAGGCTGGCCTGCCGGTGCGGCGGGAGGTGCGCTGATGCCCCCCATCCAATTTGACGACCGCGGGCTGATCCCGGCCGTCTTGCAGGACGCCGACAGCGGCCAGGTGCTGATGCTGGCCTGGATGAACGCCGAGGCCCTGCAGCAGACCCAGGCGCGCGGGGAGGTGGTTTTTTGGTCGCGCAGCCGCCAGGAATTGTGGCACAAAGGGGCCACCAGCGGCCACACCATGCAGGTGGTGGAACTGCGCCTGGACTGCGACAGCGATGCCCTGCTGGTGCGCGTGCGTCCCAACGGCCCAGCCTGCCACACCGGCGCGGTCAGCTGTTTCTTTCAATCCCTGCCAACCCAGCACCAGAACGAGGAATGAGCATGAACATCAACCAGTTATTTGCTGTCATCCAGGCGCGGCGCAGCGCCCCGCCGGAAGAATCCTACACCGCCCGCCTGACGGCCGCCGGTGAGGATGAAATCTTAAAGAAAGTGGGGGAAGAAGCCGTGGAAGTGATTTTGGCGGCCAAAGGACAGGGACAAACCCGCCTGGTGGAAGAGCTGGCCGATCTCACCTATCACACCCTGGTGCTGCTGGCCGCGCGCGGGCTGACCCCCCAGGATGTGGAGGCCGAGCTGGCCCGCCGCCACGCGGGCTAAATCTCCAAACAGCACTCGTGCGGGTCTTTGGGGTTGTAATGCACCATCACCCGCCGCCCCACCGGGTAACGGCGCAGCACGCGCTGCATTTCGGCCTTGGTTCCATTCAGCACCGGCTGATCCCAGCGCAGGCGTTCGCCCCGGTAAATAAAATGGCCTACGCTGAATTCGTAGGCGATGTGGGCGCGGTAGGCCCCCGAGTCATCTCCCAGCCAGCGTTCGATGACTGCATGGGTGATGTGCCCGTGGGTGGTGGGCCAGGCGGAGCGCGGGTTCATCCGCTCCCAGATGTAGAGCAGCAGCCGCACAAAGATGACGGCCAACACAAGAATTCCAGCAACCAGCAAGAGGGTGATTGAATCCACGGCGTCCCTCCGGGCGAAAGCGGTTGTGTGGGTGTGTAATGTTATTATAGCGCGCACAAACCCGCCCCGCACCGGTCAATTTGGCCGCAGCGCCCCCTCCATCGGCATTTCTGGGTACACTTAAGCGGTGGGGACTGTTTGAGGCGATGACACCGGGCGATCAGCTCATGGGAGGATGGATGAATATAGCCAAAAAAACGTGGCAGATCGGGCGGGTGGGCGGCACTGAGATCCACCTGCATATTTCGATGCTGTTGGTGATCCCCCTGATTTACTTCTTGTTCCGCCCGCGGGTGTGGGAAGACGTGCTGATTGATTTAACCTGGGCGCTGGGGCTGTTCGCTTCCATTCTGCTGCACGAGCTGGGCCACGCGCTGACCGCCCAGGCTTTTCAGATTCAGGTGAAAAAGATCGTCTTGTGGCCGCTGGGAGGCATCACCCAGTTGAGCCGGGAGGCCAAAAAACCCTGGCAGCGCTTCGCCATCTCGGCCGCCGGGCCGGCGGTCAGCCTGGTTTTGGCGGCGGCCTTTTGGGCGGCCTGGGCCTTCTCCGCCGTACCGGGGGAATGGTATTTGCTGGAAAACCTATGGAAACTGCGGCTGCATGATCTGCTCAACGTCCTGGCATTGACAAACGGCATCCTGGCGGTCTTCAACCTGCTGCCTATCTTTCCGCTGGACGGAGGGGGCATGCTGCACGCCCTGGGCGAGGGCTTGTTTGGCAAGCGCACCGCCAACCTGATCAGCCTGGTGGTGGGCGTGCCCGTTCTCATCGGGCTGACGGCCTTCAGCGTGGTGCAGCGCGATTACATTATGCTGCTGTTTTGCGTTTTGATGGCCCTGGGGCTGGCCAGCCTGAACCCGCATTCGCAGCGCTGGCTGAATCTGGCGGTGAATTACCTCTTCCGCCGCTCCTCGTACCATTACCTTCAGGAAGATTACGACGCCGCCATTCAAATGTACACCCAAAAACTGGCCGCCCAACCCCAGGACGTGAACAGCCGCCTGGCGCGCAGCGCGGCCTATATCAACCTGGGCGAAATCGCCCAGGCCAAAGCAGATTTGGAACAGGTGCTGCAAATGGACCCCCAAAACATCCTGGCGCTGGAACTGCGCGGGGAACTCTTTGCGATGGACAAAGATTACCCAACCGCCCTGGAGCACTACCAGCAGGTGAAAGCCCTCAAACCCGATTGGGGGGTGCCCTATCTAGACATGGGCGGGGCATACCTGGAGCAAGGCGACCCCGCGGCAGCCCTGGGCGAGCTGGATCAGGCCGTTGCGCTGATGCCGGAGTTTCCCCTGGGCTATCTGGTGCGCTCCATGGCCCATTACCATCTGGGGGATCGGGCCGCCGCCCACCGCGATCAAGCCGAGGCCCTGAAAATTTCCCCCCAGCAGGCGCTGACCGTCAACGAAGTCAACCTGTCCCTGTACCGCAATGAGCTGGATTGGGCGCTGGATTTCTTCGGCTGGGTGCTGGAAAAATACCCCAAACAGTGGATGGCCTACCAGGGGCGCGGGGATGCGCTGGCGGTGAACGGGCAGGAAGAGCGGGCGCTGGAAGATTACAACCAGGCCGTCCGATTGGCCCCGCGGCAGCCGGTGCTGTATTTGCGGCGCGGGGCGGCGTACCAGCGCCTGGGCCGCGTGGAAGAGGCCCGACAGGATTTTCAGCAGGTGCTGGCGCTCAAGGCCAAATCCCACCTGCGCCGCCGGGCTGAGGCGCAATTGGGATTGATGACGACAGGATAGATCCGCAGATTGCGCGGACTTCTCAGATGGGGGGAAACTTAGCAGACGGGGTTAAATGCGCCTGGGGTTGGTGGAGGCCAACCCCAGGCTAACAGCGTAGAACCACCCCGAAGTATTTTAGCCTTTGACACCCGAGGACATGGCGCTCTCGATGAAGAAGCGCTGCCCCAGGATAAAGAGGATCATGGGCGGCAGGATGGAAATGGCCGCGCCCGCCAGGATGATATTGCCCTGATCCGACGCCCGACCGCGCAGCATGTTCAGCGTCAGGGTCAGAACGTGATTGTCGTAATTGCCTGTGTTAATGATCACCAGCGGCCAGAAGAAGCTGTTCCAGGCATACAGGAAGGTGAAGGTGGCCAGGGTGGCCAGGGCCGGGGCGGCCGCGGGCAAGAAGATGCGCCACAGAATTTGCAGGCGCGAGGCCCCGTCAATCAGCGCGGCTTCCTCAATCTCTTTGGGCACGGTGATGAAGAACTGGCGCATGAGGAAGGTACCGTAAGCCGTGAACACCCAGGGGAAGATCAAGGCCGCCAGGCTGTCTACCCACCCAAATAATACCATCAATTGATACAGAGGGATGATGAGCATCACAAAGGGGATCATCATCGTGCCCAGATAGACCACGAAGAGCTTGTCGCGCCCCGGGAAACGCAGGCGGGCAAAGGCGTAGCCGCCCAGCACCGAGGTGGTCACCTGCCCAATGACCACAAAGAGGGTCACCAGGGTGGTGTTGGTGAGGCTGCGGCCCATGTTTTCCAGGGTCATCACGCGCACGTAGTTTTCCGGGTTCCAGGTGATGCGGTTGACCGGTTCGCTCTTGCGCACATTTTGAAAGACTTCTTCGCTGGGATTATCGGGGTTAATAAAGCGGCCCAAGGCGGTTTTGCCCACCTGCACCATCGAAACGATCTGTCCATCCACGGGCACATCCAGCAAAGGCTGTTCCTGGCCGTCCACCACAGCGGTCTGGCCGTTGGGAACCGCCAGCTCCAGCGGCACCGCCACGGTTTGATCCAGCGCATCGGGGGGCGCATACACGCCCGCGGGAACCGTCTGCTGTGCCAGGGCAAAGGCCAGCCGCTGCCCATCCTTTTCGACATAATACATCGGCAGGGGGTCGGGGTAGCCTTCCACCTGGACGGTGGATTGTTCGCGCGGGAAGAAGCGCGGGGGATAGTTATAGGTGTCGTCCGGCGTCTTCAGAGACGTGGCGAACATATATAAGAAGGGGAAGAGCATCACCAGGGCAAAAGCCGAGAGGATGATGTAGGCCAGGGCGTTGGTCAGCCAGCGGCTCCATTGGGTCTTGGTAGGGGAATGGAAGCGAGATGAGTTCATGGCGGCCTCCTACATGTCGTACCCGCCGCCGGTGCGGCGCTGGTTGCGGAACTGCAGCAGGGTCACGAGGAAAATCACCGTGAACAGCACCCAGGCGATGGCGGCGGCATACCCCTGGCGGAAGCGCTGGAAACCGTTCTGATACAGATACAGCACAATCGTCAGGGTGGAATTGGCCGGAGCCCCCGGTGGGTTGGTCATGATAAAGACCTGTTCAAAGACCTGCATGGCTTGAATGGTGGTGGTGGTGATCACGAAAAACGTGGTGGGAGCCAGCAGCGGCAAGGTCATGTGCCAGAAGCGCGCCCAGGAGCCCGCGCCGTCCACCGTGGCGGCTTCGTAAATTTCTTTGGGGATGTTTTGCAGCCCCGCCAGGAACAGCACGGTGTTAAAACCCATCGTCTGCCAGGCGGACATGATCACAATGGCCAGCATGGAGGTGCGCGCCTCAGACAGCCAGCGGATTTGCGGATCCACCAGAGCCGCCCCAAAGGTGCCGTTGAAGAAGGTCACCGCCAGGGTGATAAAGTAGTTGATGTACCCGATGGAGGCGTTATACAGCCACTGCCAGATGAGAGCGATGCCCACGGTGGCGGCGATGGAAGGCACGAAGTAAATCGCGCGGAAGACCTTCATGCCGGGGATTTTGCTGTTGAGGATGTTGGCCAGCAGCAGGGCCGGCACGGCGCTGAGCGGCACGGTGAGGATCACAAACAGGAGGGTGTTGCGCAGCGAAATCCAGAACAGGGCGTCTTTGGCACCCAGCAAAAACTCTTTTCCAAAAAAGTTGAAGCGCAGCAATTCCGAAAAGATCGAGCCGTCCATGACCTCGGTCATCAACTGACCGGCGTAGTCCAGCGGCTGCAAATTCAGGGTGAAAATGTTGGCATAATTGCGCAGTCCGATGAAATTCTGGTTGCCAAAGGCGTCCCAATCGGTGAGCGAAACGAAGAAGGAAAACAGCAGCGGGAAGGCAAAGAACACCAAAAAACCGAGCAGGTTGGGGGAGAGGAAGAGGTAACCTTCCAGGGTTTCGGTGTGTGCGTTGCTGCGGTTCAGCGCAATTCCCGAATCCTCGCGCCATAAAGCCCACACCATGAACCCAAACACCAGGGTCAAGAACAGCGCGGCCGCGGCCGTGGGCTGGGCAAACTGACGCGCCAGATAGAGCAAGCCGTCCACCAGACCCACCAGAAACAAAAAGACGATAAAGCTGGCCAGGGCCACGTATTTGCCGATCTTCTTGAGCAGAATCTCCGTATCAATGCTGGCGTGAAAACGGTCGCCGCTGGCGGAGATCAGATAGCCCAGGAACACGCCTGCCAGCGCCCACAGACCGCGGCTGAAGGTGTCTGCCAGGGCGTCCACGCCGGTAAAAATCCCCAAAAATTGAAACAGAGCCAAAAGCGAAACGATGAAACCGAGATAATTGGTCACCAAAGAAAGCGAGCGGCCCACGCGTTTGCGCTGGTGCAGGAACCAGGCGGCCGCTGCGGAAGCGCCGGTAAAAACCAGCAGCAGAACCCCGGCGGTGATGCGCAGCCAGGCGGGTAAGTTGAGAACGATCACCCCAGCGGCGATCAACACCACCGCGGCCAGGCCCGCAAGCGCGGCCACAATATGCCAGAGGGTGGCGGATTGGATCAAACGCTGGGTGAGACGCGTAGAACGCACATCCAAAGCAGGGGTCATCAGGCGGCCCTCCATGAGATTCGAGAAAGCTCACAAGACCAACAACATTATACAGCGGTGCAATACCAGTGGGGTTTACAGCAGTTCAAAGAAATTTCCTTCCCTGCCCGAAACCGGACAGGGAAGGAGGAAGAGAAGTGAAATTCTTATTGAGCGAAAGCTTTGTTGGCTTCCGTGCAGATCTTGGCCTTGAAGTCTTCGATGGTCATTTCGCCGTTCATGACCGAGCTGATCATGGGGCCCATGACGGCATCATAATCCGGCCAGGAGCCAGCCCACAGCGGACCTTCGGCGGTGGGTTTGTTCTTGGGGTCAATGCCGTTCAAGAAGGCCTGGTTGTTGGCAGGCGGGGTGAAGGTCAAGAAGGCGTCAAAGGCTTCCTGGCTGACCCGGCTGGGGATGTTGGCGCCCAGAGCCGAGATCTTGCCCTGCGTTTCGGCAGTGGTCAGAGCCTGCACCAGTTTCCAGGCTTCTTCGGGGTGAGCGGTCTTAGCGTTGACCACATAAGCGCCCCAGAACAGCCAGTTACCCTGGCCGTTGGCGCCGGTGGGCAGTTCCACCACGTCCCAATTGAACTTGGCGTTAGCGCGAACGCCGGGGGTGGCCCAGCGGCCGTTCTGGAACATGGCAACCTTACCCGCCATGAAGGGGGGTTCGGAGTCTTCGCCGTAGGGCACGGCCACTTTTTCGTCCACATACAGCTTGCGTTCGAATTCCAAACCAGCGATGGAGGCATCCGTATCCAGGGCGCAGGCCGTGCGGTCTTCGTTAAAGAAACCGCCGCCAGCGGCGTTCAGCCACACACCGTAGGGGCCCCACCAGGCATTGGCGCCGTAACCGTAGATGTCCGAGCCGAGGGCGGTGACTTTCTTGGCCACATCCAGGAACGCTTCCCAATCCCATTTGCCTTCTTTGGCCAGTTCGCGCGGATCATCCGCACCGGCTTCGGCAATCAGGTCCAGGTTGAGGTAGAGCACGAAGGTGGAAACATCGCGAGGGAGACCCCACAGCGCGTCGCCAGCTTTGTTGGTGGTGGGGCTGAAGGTCATGTGGAACATGGGGCCTTCGTAGAAATCGGTGGTCTTGAAGCCTTCGGTCTTGTCGGCCATGGCCTTGAGGTCCATGATCAGACCGCGCTTGGCAAAATCAGCCACGTCGGTGCCGGGGATCCAGAACACGTCCGGGGCGGTGCCGTTGGCGATTTCGGTCTTGAGCACGTCCTGGTAGCTGGAGGATTCCGAGCCGCCGGGTTCGTAGGCCAGGGTGATGCCTTCCAGGGAAGCGTCCAGGTCCTGGCTGATGCTGGAGTACAGATCAATTTCAGCCTGGTTGTCGGGGCGGGTGCGCCAGCGCAGGGCCACTTCCGCAGGGGCTTCGGGAGCCTTGGTGGGTTCCACAGCGGCTTCGGGGGCCTTGGTGGGCTCAACCGCGGGGGCAGCGGGTTCGGCGGGGGCCGCAGGGGCGGGGGTGGCCGCCGGGGCGCAAGCCGCCAACAGCATGGCCGCCATAACCATCAGGCTTAAGGCAAACAACAGGTTCTTCTTCATGGTTCTCCTCTTAAAAATTTTTCGATTGAGAATTGGGTCATCCCCAGCGGGTCAGGCCCAACTTTACACAATATGGGAACAGCGAAAAGGCACTCGAACGAAAGGATCATCACCTCCTTTGATGCGGGGCGGTAGAGCCGCGCGCCACCAACTGGGTGGCCAAGCGGGTGTGCTTTCCGGGGAGTTCGGGAGTCTGCAGCAGCTCCACCAGGCGCAGCACAGCCTCGCGGCCCAAACCTTCTGTGTCCTGGCGGATCGTAGTGAGCGAAGGGTCAAAATAGGAAGCCAGCGGCATATCATCAAAGCCGACCACCGCCAAATCTTCGGGGATGCTCAGTCCCGCGTCGCGCGCGGCGCGGATGACGCCCACGGCCATACGGTCGTTCTCAGCAAAAATGGCCTGGGGGCGGTAGTTCCAAATTTTTTGAAAAGCGTGGTAGCCCGAAGTGGCCGACCAGTCGCCTTCGGCGATCAAATCTGCGTCCAGGGTTTCCTGCGCGGCGCGCACGGCCTCTTCGTAACCGCGGCTGCGCTCCTGCGAAGTGATCTCCTGCTGCGGGCCGGTGATGAGCCCCACGCGGCGGTAGCCCAGGCTGTAGAGGTAGGTGGTGGCGTCGTAGCCGCCCTGGTAGTTGTCAATGTCCACGGTTTGCAGCGCGCCCGAAGGGTGGGGGGCGCTGACAAACACGGAGGGGATGGTGGCGGCGATGGTGGCCTGGTAGCTGTCGAGGCAGGGGCTGATGACGATGATGCCGTCAATGCGCTGGTGCCCCACCAACTGCTCGATCACATTCTCGAAATCGCTGTCCAAAGCGGCGGCCGCCGCCAGGGTGAAGTAACCGTGCTTGCGGGCTTCGCCTTCGGCCCCTTCGATGATGCTGGCAAAGGTGAAGTCGGTCAGGTTGGGGGCCACGCAGGCCAACATGCAGGTGCGTCCCTGGGCCATCGAGCGGGCGATGGCGTTGGGGCGGTAGCCCAGGGCAGCGATGGCTTCTTCAACCTTCTCGCGCGTTTCGGGGTTGACCCGTTCAATCCCGTTAATCACCCGTGAGACCGTTTGGTGCGAAACCCCGGCCAGGGCAGCAACATCTCGAATGGTGGGACTGGAACGTTTCATCCGTACAGGTCGCCTATGAAAACAAGCAGTGGGGATATGTTACCGGTCACGTGACCGGTAACATTAATATAAAAGATTTTTGAAGGTTTGTCAATCCCCCAACTTGCCTTTCAATGGGATTTTTTTAACGTTTCGCGGCGGCCTCAGCCCCTAGGGGCAAAACGTCTCCACCAGGCGGGCCTGCCCCTGCGGATATTGTTCCCCCCATCCGGCCCCGTCCGCCTGAAACAGCGCGCAGGCCTGATGCCGCAGGAACGGCTGATCCTTCACAATCACCGCCAGCTGGCGCAAGGCGTCTTCCCGCCCCAGGTAAGCATAGGCCTGGATGAAGGGCATCCACTCCACCCAATCCACAGGGTGAAGCTTGGCCTGGATGGCCTCATCCCCCAGGCGGGCTACTTCCTCCCAATCGCCGCGTTGACGCGCCAGGTCGGCGCGCTGATAGGTGTAGCACCAGGTGTGGGGCGGCTCCGGCCCAAAAATGGCCTCAGGGGGCCGGTGCGGGTCGGCCTCGGTCAGCACCGCCGACGGGTCAGAGCGGCGGGCGATGATCTGCATCTCATAGCCTTCCTGGTCGGAAAGCTCCGGCTGCGCGCCCTGAATCAAGTGCACGCACGAGCCCTCGGTCGGCATCGAAAGGGCCAGCACCCGCCCATAATCGCGGGTCACTTCCAGGCCACGGCGGTCCACCGTTTCGGTCACGCCCTCACCGCGCAGGATGTTTTGCACCGTGGTGCGGTTCAGCACTGCCGCGGGCAGAGAGATGGGCGTGGGACTGCCGGTTTTCTTTTCGGGGTAAAAGATCAGGTTGGCCGGCCCCCACACAAAGTAATCCTCGGCGATGCCGCTGTTAGGGTAATCGGCCACCAACACCGTGCCCGGCTGGATCTGCGGGGCGCGCCAGGAAACCTGCCACCAAAAATTGCGCAGCGAGCGCCATTCGTTGACATATTGGGTGGCGTTGCCGAAATGGGCAAAGACAGCCGCGCCCACCAGCACCGCGGCCAGGCCCAGGCGCAGCCGCTGTGATTTCAGCATGGAAAGCAGGCCAGCCAACATCAATACCGCGCCCAAAGAACCCGGCAGGGTGAAGCGGCTGTAGGTGGGGAAGAGAATGTGGCGGTCGCCCAGGGTGACGGGGGCCAGGCTGGCCAGCACGCTCAGCGCGCCGATCGCCAGAGCTTCCCAGGCCCAGTTATTAGAAGAGGAATCCTCCTCCTGTGCTTGGGGACTGTCCGCACCTTTGGAGCGGTTGAGCCACCACACCACGCCCGCCAGCAGCAGCGCCGCCGCCGCCCCCAGAGCCATGCCCATCAGGCTGTCGCGCAGCCGCAGCCGGAAGGCGCTCTGATACAGCGGCACGCCCCAGGCCAACACGGTCACATTCCAAAAATCCTGAAGCCAATACACCCCAAACCACAGCCCGCGCATCAGCGGCGATTCAGCCAGATGGCTGAACATGGAACCGATGTCCGTGGCGGCGCGCTGGCTGCTGAAAAAGAACATGCGCCAGATCAAGAAGCCCGCGCTCACCGCCCAATACGGAGCTGCCCGCAGCGCGCCCCGCCGCAGACGCGGCAGCAGGCGCACGCCCGACTGCCCCAGGGCCGCCAGAATCAAGAAGCGGAAGACCTCCATGCCGATGTAGTACTCCATCAGCAGCAGCCCCGCCAGGGAAGACAGCGCCGAAAGCACAATCAGGCCTGCGCGCAATGCCCGCCGTTCGGTGGTGAGAGCCGCCACCGACCCGGCGGTCGAAAGCAGAATCAGCGCAAAACTGACCAGGTGCGATTGGTAATCCACCGCGTTGGGTTGATCCAAAAAGCCGGGGTACACAGCGAAGAGAGCCGCCGCCAGCAGCATCAGGCGGTTTTGGCGCGGCCAGACCTGCCGCAGAGTCCACAGCAAACTGAGGGTGCTGATCAGGCGCAGCGCGTAGGCGCTGTAGCTGTACCAGGGGGCCTGCGTGCCGAAAAGCTGATAGGCCGCCGAGACCAAAAACGCGCGTGCCGGGCGGTCAATGGCAAAGACATCCGTAAATTTCGCCGCCCCTTGGGTAAAACCGGCGTACATCAGGTACCAATCATCGTTATAAAAGCCGAACTGGGCCGCCAGAGGCAGGTAAGCCAGGGCGGAAAGCAGCGCCAGCAAGCCGACGGCGGCGATCGTTTCCAGGCGTTTGCGTTTCGGTTGGGGTTCGGGTGCGGACATACGCGCCTCTGCACAGCAAAGATGGCCACATTATACCGGATGTGCCGCCCGGCAGGTGAGGTGCGCTCGTAGATCAACACTTGAATAATTCGAAAAAATATCCTACAATTACGGTACTTTACAAGAGGAGCGGTGCGATGGACTCTGCCGATGTCATCCGGTTTCTTTTAATCGCCGTGATCGCTGTCCTGTTTATCCTGGCGATGCTCTCCCTGCGCCGGCGAAAAGTGGGGCTGTTAGAGTTCTGCTGCCTGGGTGTGCTGGCCCTTTTGGTGCCGCTCTTAGGCCCCTTCCTGGTCATCGCCCTGCGCCCTGGGCGCCCGCGTGCCTCCGCCCCTGCCCATGCCCCGCGCCCGCAGCGCGTCAACGGGTGACCCATCGATCGTACCCTATCTGGAGTCTCTATGAAACAGGACCGTTTTCTCATGGCCATCCTGGCCGGGATTGGCATCTTGGTGGTTATCTCCCTGACCATCTTCCTGGTGCGCCGCCAACAGATCACCTACCTGCCCGAAGATACCCCCAGCGCGGTGGTGCATAATTACGTGGTAGCCCTGCAATCGGGTGATTTTGAACGCGCCCACGGCTATCTGGCCGAGGCCGCCGGACGCCCCAGCCTGCAAGCCTTCCGCGATGTCTTCCTGACAAAGCAGCTGCAGCCCGGCCAGGCCAGCCTGAAGCTCGGCGAAACCTTCATCAGCGGGGAGCAGGCCACCGTACAGCTCACCGTGATCCAGGGCGATTCGGGGCTGATGGGTTCCAGCTACCGCCAGAACGACCGCGCCACGCTGGAACAGCAGAACGGGACCTGGAAGATCCGTTACCTGCCGTATCCCTATTTCAATTGGGATTGGTTCCAGGAAGAGCTTAAAAAGTAAGCGGCGCAGCGGCCGTCTGGATTCATCACGCACAAGGAGCAGCCCATGCGCACCGTTCGGCGCTTATATTTTTACCTGATCGCCCTCATCAGCCTGGAAGTCATCGTGTGGGGGGTGATTAACCTGGCCCGCACCCTGTTTGATGTGCTGCCGCTGGGCGGGGTCAACCTGTTGGCGGGGGGGCTTTCGCTGGTGCTGGTGGGCGTGCCCATTTTCGGCATCCATTGGGCCGTGGTGCAGCGAGACGCCCGCAGCGACGAGGAAGAACATACCTCGCGCATCCGCGCCCTGTTCTTATACGCGGCCCGCTTTGGGCTGCTGGTTCCGGTGGCCCAAAACGTGCTGGCCATTCTCAACCGCGCGCTGATCACGTGGATGGGGCGCGGCCTGGATTCCCCCCTGGTGGGCGGCGGGCAAACCCTGGCGGATAACCTGGCGGCTGTGGCCGTCAATTTGATCGCATGGGCCTATATCGAACGCGTGCTGCGCGGCGATTGGCAGGCGGCTGCGCCCAGTGGGGAACTGCCCGAAGTGCGGCGGGTGTACCGCTACGCCTGGGGCATTTACAGCCTGGGGCTGGCAGTTTTCGGCTGCCAGCAGCTCATCCGCTTTATCTTCACCACCCCCGAAGGGCTGAGCGACCTGACCGCGGCCTGGCTGGCCAACGGCATTGCCCTGTGCGCGGTGGGGGCGCCCCTGTTTGCCCACGCCTGGCTGGTCATCCGCCGCGGGCTGGACGAACACCCCAGCGAACGCCGCTCCCTGCTGCGTCTGGGGGTGCTTTTTGCCCTCAGCTGGGTCTCGCTGGGGCTGGGGCTGCTGTCTTTGGGGAATCTGGCGGCTTCGCTCATCCGCTGGGGCCTGGGCGAAGCCAACCAGCTGGAACTGTGGCTCAACGAAAAGGCCAACTGGCTGGCGGTGATGATCATCGCCGGGGTGGTGTGGGCCTATTTCTCGCGGCAGTGCCGGCAGGCCGTGCGGGATGAAGGTGAAATTCGGCGGCGCGAGGGGCTGGAGCGGCTGTACGATTCCCTCCTGTCGCTGGGCGGGACAGCCGCCACCTTCTTCAGCCTGTGGGGTCTGCTCAGCACCGTCACTGAAATCCTCATCAACCAGCCCGCCACCCTGGGCGGTCTGCGCGACACGCTGAGCTATTCTCTGGCCGGGCTGGCCATCGGCCTGCCCTTGTGGCTGCGGCCCTGGGGACGGCTGCAGGCCCAGGCGCGCGCCTTTGGCGATGAGGGCGATCACGCCCGCCGGTCGGTGGTGCGCAAGGCTTACCTATATCTGGTGCTGTTTGCCAGCGTGGTGGGCGGCATGGCCGCGGGCGGGGCGCTGTTCTTTCTGGTGCTCTCCGCCGTGCTGGGCAGCCCCGACCCCAATTTTTGGCTGGAATTTGCGCGCCGCGCCGAGGTGCTGGCCCTGCTGCTGGTGTGGCTCAGCTACCATCTGGGAGCTTTGCGCAGCGATGGGCGCGCCGCCCAACAGGCGGTACACGAACGCCAGGCGCTGTTCCCCGTGCTGGTGATTCAGCCGCAGGGCGAAGACAGCTTCAATGAGGCGCTGACCCACGCCCTGCAGCAGCAGGCCCCGCGTCTGCCGGTGACCCTCTTCAAGCTGGGCGTCCAGGCCTTCAGCGACGAGTATTACCAGGCCAAAGCCGTGCTGCTGCCCGCCGCATTGGCGGCCAACCCGCCCGAAGCCCTGCGCCTGTGGCTCAAAGAATATCAAGGACAGCGGGTGCTCATCCCGCTGGAAGCTGAAGGCTGGGTTTGGCCGGGGACGCCCCTGCGCAGCCCGCGCGAACTGGCCGTGGAGACGGCGCGAGTGGTGCGGCAGATGGCCGAAGGCCAGCCCGTGCGCACGGCGGCGCCGCTGACGGCCTGGGTGATCGTCGGCTACGTGCTGGCCGGTCTGTTTGGCCTGCAAATGCTCTTGGTATTGTTCGGTTTGGGAATGTCGCTGTTGGGGGTGGACTAAAGTTCCAGATCGCGGCGGTTAAAGCCCACCCAGGCCGCCGCCAAACACAGCCCCGAAAGACCCGCCAATACCCAGCCTGCCCCCGGCAGGCTGGTTTGCGTATAGTGGAAGGGGGACAGCCAGGAGAAGAAGGAAAGCGCGCCCTCCGCGGGGCTCAGGCGGTGCAGGATATAAAAGAGGACAAAAGCTCCCGCGCCCACCCAACGGCTGAGGTTGGGGCGGCCGGTCAGCGCCCCGGTCAAAAAGGCCGCGCTGCCCCACACCAGCGCCAAGAGGGTATTCAACCCCACCGCGCGCAGCAAAAACCCCGGCGCCAGCCCCAGCGCCAGGCTGAGGTTGGCCAACAGCAAAACCCCCGCCAGCCAGGCCCCCAAAACGGCCATCGCCAGCCACAGGGCCGCGTATTGGGCCAGCAGCAGGCGGCTGCGCGGCATGGGCGCGGCCAGCAGCAGGGTCAGAGTGCGGCGGCGCTCTTCGCCCGCCAAAAGCCCCCCCGCCAGCCAGACGGCGAAGGAAGAGGTCAGCAGCGGGTAAGGCAGAGCAAAACCGCCCGCCCACAGCCATCCCTCCAACGCAGCAGGCGGAGTGGGAACAGCCCCCAAGAAGGCCACCACCTGCCCCATGCCCTGCGCCAGCGGCCCGTCGGACAGGTGAAAGCTGGTCAAAAGGTGCCCCGTCCAGAAGAAAAGCGCCAGCCCCCAGGCAAGCAGGGGCCAGCGCGCGCGCTGCACAGCGCTGTGGAGCAGATCAGGCAGCACAGGTAATCCCATAGTCACGGCGGAAGACCTCTTCCAGGCTGAGCGACTGGCTGAGCATATCGGTGATGCGGTACTGGCTGGCCAATTTGAGCAGGGTATCGGGATCGCCGCGCACCGTGCAGGACAGGGAATGGGGGGTGATGTGCAGATCCTGCAGATTGGGCAAGGCGTCAAAGGCACCCAGCGGAACCGGCGTGGCGAAGCGCATTTCAATGCGGCGCAGGGCGCGGGCGCGCAGGTGTACCCCGCGTTCCACGGCCATCACCTGTCCGCCGTACAGCACGGCAGCGCGGTCGCACAGACGTTCCATCTCGCACACCGAGTTGGAGGCCAGGAACACCGTGCGCCCTTCCTGGCGCACCTCGGCGATCAGTTGATAAAGGGCTTGCTGCGTGGCCAAATCCAGGCCGCGGCTGGGCTCATCCAGCAAAATCAGTTCGGGGCGGTGCATGAAGGCTTGAATCAGCCCCACCTTGCGGCGTTCCAGGGCGGGCATGTCGCCGATCTTTTGGTCCACATCCAACCCAAAGCGCTCAACCAGGCCGTCCACATAGGCCCAATCCAGCTTACCGCGCAGAGTCTCAAAAGAGCGCAAAGCCGCGCCGCCGGTTTGATGGGCGAAGAAATCAAATTCCCCCGGCAAATAGCCCACCTGGCGGCGGACTTTCAGGCTGTCCTGACGGCTGTCCAGGCCCAACACCAGAGCGCGGCCCGAGGTGGGGCGCACAAAATCCAGCAGTAAGCGGATGGTGGTGGTTTTGCCGGAACCGTCTGGGCCCAGGAAGCCAAAAACCTCTCCCGGTTCAACCTCTAACATCAGATCGCGGACGCCGAGATGGCGGCCGTACATCTTGGTCAAATTTTCGGTGCGGATCACCAGATAGCGCATCGCTCGCCTCCTTCACAGGGACTGCGGTTTCAAACAAAGCGCCGGTTGGAGCGGAGGTCCAACCGGCGCTGGAAACGCGCAGGGGGCGGCAGGGCGAATCAGGACCCTGGACCGGCCAAGACCTCCGAACGGGATTGCCACTCGTCGCGGGTGCGCTGGAGGATGGTTTCCACCATGCCCACCCAATCCATGAGCGATTGCAGGCGCGGTCGGGCGGGATGGTCTGGATATAAGCCCTCCAGGCCCTCTTCCGCCAGTTCCTTCAAGGGAAGAATGGCAGCCAGGCGCATTTCGAGCGTGTTCTGCCAGGCGAGATCCGAAAGGACGTAGTAGTCCACCCGATCCCCCGGCAGGGACACCTTCTCGACCAGTTCAGCCATGAGCAGCGTGCGTAAATTGGTTGAAACGCTGCTGCGGCTGACCTGAAGGGCCTCAGCCATCTCTTCTGAAGATACCGGCCGCGGCGTTACCAGGAGATAACCAACGATGCGCCCGCCGATGCGGGACACGCCGTAATCCTGGTAAAGCAACCCCATATTTTCAACGAACTGGGATAACGTCTGTCTATCCTCCCCCTTCGAGGGAGGATTATCCGCAGACTCACCCGAGCTTTCCAGCTCCATCCAAACGCTCCTTCACAAAATCCAAAAAATGTTTGTTTATTTTCTGGCTAACAACGCTTGGGCACTCTCACCCGGTAGTATTATAGTTGTTCCCGTTGTTTCTGTCAATACTGAAACAACTGTATTTGCTGTAAATACAGAATCGCATGAAATGAACACAAAGGCACTTGACGCATCCGCTGCAACCTCCCTATAATGAATATGGAAGGAGGATGGACGATGGATTCCAACCTCGATACAACCCATATTTTGGCTGAAAGCGACCGCGGCAAGAAGATTGAGCTCCAAGCAGGTGAAAGCATCACCGTGGTGCTCACCGGGAACCCCTCTACCGGTTTTGATTGGACCGTTGCCGAGATGAACCCCGATATTCTGAACCTGGAAGAGCGCCAGTTCCAGCCGGCCAGTCCGTATGTGGGCAGCGGCGGGCAGGTACGGCTGCATTTTTGCGCGGTGGGTTCGGGCCGCACGCGCCTGAAACTGCACTACCGCCGCGCATGGGAGACGGAAAAACGTCCTTTGCGCACCTGGTACGTGACCCTGCAAATTCAAGAAGAAGATTAAAGAAAACCCCCCGGCGGATTTGCGCCAGGGGGCAAACAGGCGTTTTCAGCGCAAAGGCGCTAGTACTCGATGGCGCTGATTTGGGTGAGCTTGGACAGGCGGTGGGTGGAAGTGATGCGGCGCACCGTGCCGGTCAGCCCGCGCATCACCAGGCTGTCGGTCACTGCCCCGCCCGCGAAGTAATCGACCCCGCGCAGCAAATCGCCGTTGGTCAGGCCGGTAGCGGCGAAAAAGACATCTTCCGAAGACACCAGGGTATCCATGGTCAGGACTTTGTGAAAATCAATGCCCGCCTCGTCCCCGCGGTGGCGCTCTTCGTCGTTGCGCGCCACCAGCAGACCCTGAATATTGCCGCCCGCCGCGCGCAGGGCGCAGGCCGCCAAAACGCCTTCGGGGGTGCCGCCAATGCCCAGCAGCACATCAATGCCCGAATCCGGCAGGGCGGTCATCAAGGCCCCGGCCACATCCCCATCGGGTATCAGGCGGATACGCGCGCCGCAGCGCCGCACCTCGGCGATCATATCTTCGTGGCGGGGGCGGTCCAAAATGACCACCGTCAAATCTTTCACATCTTCCCCTCTGGCCTTGGCGACGGCATGGAGGTTGTCGGTAATGGAAGCACGGATATCAATCACATCCCGTGCCTGAGGGCCGACCGCGATTTTCTTCATGTACACATAGGGACCGGGGTTAAACATGGTGCCGCGCGGGGCCAACGCCACGGTGGTGATGGAATTTTGCAGCCCCAGCGCCAGCGGGCGCGTGCCGTCAATGGGGTCCACGGCGATATCCACCAGCGGCGGGTCGCCAGTGCCCAGCTTTTCGCCATTGTAGAGCATGGGGGCCTCATCTTTTTCGCCCTCGCCGATCACAATGACTCCATCCATTTGGATGGAATTGAGCACCAGGCGCATGCCGTTGACCGCAGCGCGGTCCGC
Source organism: Levilinea saccharolytica (assembly GCF_001306035.1). Classification (GTDB taxonomy): domain Bacteria; phylum Chloroflexota; class Anaerolineae; order Anaerolineales; family Anaerolineaceae; genus Levilinea; species Levilinea saccharolytica. The sequence continues at coordinate 6,104 of NZ_LGCM01000058.1, read as the reverse complement.
GGCGATTTTATCTCCGCGGCCCATAAAACGGCCGGCCCCCAGGGCAGCAGCTTCGGTCACCCGGACCAATTCCAGAGCCAGGTTACGAGTGGGGCGAGTGTCAATCATTGCAATCCTCCTCTTCCATAGGCCAGCCCGCGGGCGAACTGGATCAGTTGGGAAACGTTACAATGCAGACAATGGCGTTCGATTGAGGCAACACTAATATTCAGCTGTAAAAAGGGCTAACTCAGCCACAGCACCAGATAGTACCCCAGGGTGACTGCCCAAATCCACGAATCCACGCGGTCCATGATGCCGCCGTGGCCGGGGAGGAGTTTTCCAGAATCTTTGACCCCGAACTGGCGCTTGAGCATGCTTTCGCCCAAATCGCCCAGGGGGGTGAGGACGGCCATGACCAGGCCGATTTGCAAGCCGTGCAGGGGGGTGACGGCCGGGGCGCGCAGATGCCACAGGGCAGCCAGAAGCGGGGTCAGCAAGACCGCCGCGGCCACACCGCCCAGGTAGCCTTCCCAGGTCTTTTTGGGGCTGACGCGCGAACACAGCAGGCGCTTGCCAAAACGGCGGCCGATGATATACGCCCCCGCGTCTGCCACCCACACCGCAGGCAGCACCACCAACACCCACCACTGTCCGTCGGGCAGGCTGCGCAGGGAAATAAAATAGGCCCCCAACCAGCCCAGATACAGCACGCTGGAGAGGACCATGCCAAAATCACTGGCGGAAGTCTGGCTGCCGCGCTGCTGGGCCACCACCTGAAAAGCCATCGCCAGCAGAACAATCAGCGCGAGGATCCAATCAGAATGGGCGAACCCCCAGGCCTGACGCGCCAGGATAAGGGCCACCACCCCGGCCAGGGGCAGCACCGCCGCCGAACCGCGGGCGCCGGGGTGAAAAATGCGCACGTATTCCCAGGCGGCCACAGCCATCACCGCGGCGATCAGCCCGGCAAAGGGCCAACCGCCCCAGGCGGTGAATCCCACCACCAGGGGAACCAAAACAATGATGACTTTAAGCCGGTTTGCCAGCATGGGCTGCATTGTCCTCGAAGCATTTGGACAGGCGCCCAAAGCGGCGGTCGCGTTTGCTGTAATCTTCTAACGCGGAGCGCAGCGCCTCTTTATCAAAATCGGGCCACAGGGTGGGGGTGACGTACCATTCCGAGTAAGCGGCCTGCCAGATTAAGAAATTGCTGATTCGCATTTCACCAGAGGTGCGAATGATTAAGTCGGGGTCGGGGATCCCAGCCGTGAAGAGGTGTTGGCTGACGGTTTCTTCGGTCACCGCTTCGGCGGGCACGCCCGCACGGATCATATCTCGGATAGCGCATACGATCTCATCGCGGCCGCCGTAGTTCCAGGCCACCGAAAGCACCAGGCGCTGGTTATCACGGGTCATTTCCACCGCCGCTTCCACCTTCTGGCGCAGGCTGGGTTCCAGGCGTTCCAGGCGGCCAATATGGCGCAGCTGCACGCCTTCCTGGTGCAGCTCGGCCAACTCCTGCTCAATCACCTGGGCCAGGATGTTCATTAAGCCGTCCACTTCTTCCTGGGGACGGCCCCAGTTTTCGGTCGAGAAGGCGTAAATCGTCAGGTATTTGACCCCAAATTCCACACAGGCGGTGATGATGCGGCGCAGGTTTTCGGTTCCGGCGCGGTGGCCGACCATGCGCGGCATCCCGCGGGCAGCGGCCCAGCGGCCGTTGCCGTCCATGATCACAGCGATGTGATTGGGGATTTTTAACTCAAGATGGGGAGCTTCTTCACTCATGAGCGGGTGTGCGTTAGACCTCCATGATTTCCTTTTGCTTGCGTTCTTTAACCACGTTCACCTGTTCGACGAAGCGGTCGGTCAACTTCTGAAGCTCTTCTTCCCCGTTTTTCAGATCGTCTTCGGAGATCATTTTTTCGTGTTCGAACTCGCGCAGGTCTTTGATCAGGTCGCGGCGCACATTGCGCACGGCCACATGGGCTTCTTCGGCGCGGTTATGCACCACCTTGGCCAAATCGCGGCGGCGCTGCTCGTTGAGGGGCGGCAGGTTCAGGCGGATGGCCTTGCCGTCATTGTTGGGAGTCAGGCCCAAATCCGAAGCCAGGATGGCGCGTTCAATGGGCTTGATCATATTGGTTTCAAAGGGGCGAATGAGAATCTGGCGAGGTTCAGGAATACTGATACTGGCCACCTGCATTAAGGGTGTGGGCGAGCCGTAATATTCCACCTGCAAACGTTCCACCAGGGCGGGTGAGGCGCGGCCCGTGCGAATTCCAGCCAGGTCTTCTTCGAGCGCCTGAATCGCACCTTTCATGCGCACTTCCGCTTCTTTGAGGGTTTCTTTGATCACATTTACCTCCTCGGTGCTTTAAATGGGGGCCAGGCTGTCCGGCCCATTTTAACGGCCAGATGCGTTAAGCATACCTTAATTTCAAAAAAAAAGCTATGCCTGCCCGCCTGCCATCAACGGGGCTGCGCGGGGGTGGGACATGCTATAATCCACGGTATGGCACACCAGGAGAGAATCATCAATACCACCGGCGACAGCATCAATGTGGCCTTCACTGTGGTGGTGCTGGCCTCCTATTTTGCCACGTTTTCGGTGCTGCCCACCTCCAGCACGCTGGAAATCGTCCTGCTGGTGGTGATCGGGATTGTGTACATCACGGTGGGCACCTACGGCTATATGGCTTGCTCGCGCCACCCATCGCGGGCTTTGCGCCTGGCTTATTTTGTGCTGCAAATTCCCCTGGGCGCGGCGATGGTGTATCTGGGCAAAGGAGCGGGCTTTAACGCCATGGTGCTGCTGCCGCTGGCCGGACACAGCGTCTTTCTGCTCACCTCCGGCTGGATGTTGGTGTGCAACGCGTGGGTTGCCCTGGCCTATGTGGCCGCCATCGGCCTGGCCAACGGTGATTTTGCCAGCGTGCTGGCGGGCATGCCGGTGTTCATCGCCGGTCAGGTGTTCATCGTGGCCTTCACGCAGATGGCTGTGGGCGAAGAGCGCTCCCGCAACCAGGTGGAACGTTTGCTGGCCGAGCTGGAAAACGCCAACCAGCAGCTGCGCATCTACGCCAGCCAGGTGGAAGAGCTGACCATCAGCCGCGAGCGCAACCGCCTGGCGCGCGAGATCCACGACGGCCTGGGGCATTACCTGACTTCAATCTATATGCAGATTCAAGCCGCGCGGGCGGTGGCCGACAGCCAGCCCCAGCGCGCCCAAGAATCGCTTTCCAAAGCCCAGAATCTGGCCCAAGAGGCTCTGGCGGATGTGCGCCGTTCGGTTTCAGCCCTGCGCGCCCCCGAAGAGGACCTGCCCCTGGCCCAGCGCATCGGCGAAATGCTGCGCACCTGTGAGGCCAGCGGCATGCAGGCTGAGCTGGAAGTGCGCGGAACCCCGGCCGACCTGCCGCCCGCCGCCCATCTGGCCCTCTACCGCGCCGCGCAGGAAGGGCTCAACAACGCCTGCAAACACGCCCAGGCCAAACACCTGTGGGTCGTGTTGGATTACACACAGAAAAACAGCGTCAGCCTAAACATCCGCGATGACGGGCTGGGCAGCTCCGAAAACCCCGGCGGCGGCTTTGGTCTGATTGGCATTCGCGAACGCGTGCAGCTTTTGAACGGCGATTTTCGAATCACCACCCGCCCTGGAGGCGGCTTTCTCTTGGAGATCACCCTACCCCTATGAACCATCCCATCCGTATTCTGTTGGTTGACGACCAGGCCCTGTTTCGTGAAGGGTTGAACACCCTGCTGTCTGTGCAGCCCGACTTTGAGGTGGTGGGGGAAGCCAGCAACGGTGAAGAGGCTTTGCGCCTGGCGGTGCAGCTTCAGCCGCACGTGATCTTAATGGATCTGCGCATGCCCGTGCTGGACGGCGTGACGGCTACCCGGCGGCTGCGCACGCTGCTGCCCGACTGCCGCGTGATCGTTTTGACCACCTTTGACGATGACGAATTTGTTTTCGACGGTCTGCGGGCAGGCGCGGTGGGCTATTTGCTGAAAGACGTGTCTTCCGATAAGCTGTTCGAGGCGCTGCGCGCCGCCGCGCGCGGGGAATATTTCCTGCTGCCCTCCATCACCGCCAAAGTGATCGAGGAATTCGCGCGGGTTTCACCCGTGGCCCGCGTGCCAGTGGAACCTTTGGTAGACCCGCTTTCCGCGCGTGAAATTGAGATTTTGCGGCTGGTGGCCACCGGCGCCAGCAACAAGGAAATCGCCGAAATGCTGGTGATTGCCGAAGGCACAGTCAAAAATCACCTGACCAATATTTTGGCCAAGCTGAGCGCCAAAGACCGGCTGCAAGCCGTGCTGAAGGCGCGTGAATTGGGGCTACTGAGTTAAAAAAGGTCATAACCGCAGGCCGCGCCGCCGCAGGCGGCATATGCCTGGGGGTATGACTTGAGACACATGGTTTTCCATTCACCTTTTGCTATCCTTACGAACAGTGACACGATGAGCACCGAAAATCCTGAAATCACCCCCACCCCCAGCTCGCCAAAGAGTGCTGGCGAACTGCTGCGCACTTTCAGCGGCATCTTTTTGATCTTGTTGGGCGTCATTTTCTTGCTCGATTTCTACTTCAAGACAGGATGGCTGACGTTGATTCTCTTACCAATCCCCGGTGTGTTGTTATATGCAGGCGGCTGGCGCGGCCAACGCTTTGGGCTGGTGATCACCGGCAGCCTGTTGGGCGGCCTGGGGTTGGCAATCTCGTTGGCGCTCAGCCAGGCCCTGAATTTCAGCATTGAACAGCGCATCGGCGCCGGGCTGCTGGCCTTCGGCCTCAGTTGGGGGCTGATCACCCTGGCCTCGCTGCGGATGACGGCGCGCACCGCCTGGTGGGCGCTCATCCCGGGTGCAGCCCTGGCTGGAACCGGGCTGACCTTTTTGTTCAGCTCGCTCAAACTGGTGGATTTTATCCTCTACATCGGCTTCCTGCTGGGGCTGGCTTTTCTCGGTTGGGGATTGGGCGAGCGCCTGTTTGGGCTGATCATTCCGGGCTGCCTGCTGTCCAGCATTGGGCCGGGGGTGTACCTGGCCTGGAGCTCGCAGACGCCGGAAAACCCGTTGGCGCGCACCGGCATCATGCTGGTGGCCTTTGCCCTGGGCTGGGTGCTGATCACGGTGTGTTCGCGGCGGGTGACTCACCAGTTCGTGTGGTGGCCGCTCATCCCCGGCGGGGTGCTGGCGATGGTGGGCTGGGGGCTGTACATCGGCGGCAACCCATCGAACGCAGCGGCCTTCATCGGCAACACCGGCTCGCTGGCCATGATCCTGTTTGGAGTCTATCTGCTGCTCATGCGGCGCGGCATTCAACGTTGATCCGGCCATGCGCTGTTCACCCGACCTGAGTCAGGAGAGCGCCCTGTGGGCGGCGGGGGTGGTGCGCGCCGCGGGGTTAGACGAGGCTGGCCGCGGCGCCTGGGCTGGGCCTGTCTCGGCGGCGGCGGTCATCTTACCCCCCGATGCGGCGGTGCTGGAACGGCTGAAGGGTGTGCGCGATTCCAAGCAGATGACGGCGCGGCAGCGGGGGGAGTGGGCTGAGCGCATTCGCCAGGAGGCTGCCGCCTGGGGGGTGGGGTTTGCCTCCGCTGAAGAAATTGACGCCCAGGGAATTTTACCCGCCACACGCCTGGCCATGCAGCGCGCCCTGGCCGCCCTCTGCATCCCCCCCCAACATTTGCTCATTGACGCCGTACGCCTGCGCAGCGTGCCTCTGCCGCAAACCTGCCTCATCCGCGGGGACGCCACCTGTTTGAGCATCGCCGCGGCTTCGGTGCTGGCCAAAACCGCCCGCGATGCGCTCTTGACGGCGCTGGAAGCAGAATTCCCCGGCTACGGCTTTGCCCAACATAAGGGCTACGGCACGGCGCTGCATCAGACTGCCCTGCGCACCCTGGGTCCCTGCCCTCAACACCGCCGCAGCTATGCTCCCGTACGCCTGGCCGAGGCTGGTTGGCCCCTCCCTTAAACACCAAACGGGGCTGTCCAAAAAGTAACAATGGGCAGCCCCTTCCCAAAATAAAGCAAGCGTGATTCAATAGGGGGATGAAAAGAAGACCAACAGCGCCCGTATTCAAACCCTACGTGATGCACCAAGCCTCATT
>NZ_LGCM01000008.1 GCF_001306035.1 Levilinea saccharolytica | reverse complement strand
CCAGTTATGATAAAGGAGGTCGGTCGGCATTGGTTTACTCCGTTTCTAAAATGCTTCCGGAAAACCTATTTTAGTGGAGATCTGGTGCCGATCAACTATTCTTTTGTTAAAGTGTCAGGTGGCTAGTTGGAGATATTTTGTGCACAAAAAAAAGCGGGCGATTTGTTTGTGCACAAAAATAGTCAATTTACAACCGCTCGATCGAAAGATTTGATCCAGAATAACGCAGATTTTTTGCAGTTGCCCTCGGCAAAAAGTGACCATTTTCCCGCGTTTCTTCTTCAGTTGATATTTCCTACCTCACCATAAGAAACAACGCCATAGAAACCGTCCTGTTGAATCAACGTCAACAATAGGGTCTGCGTCAACGTCTGCGGCGTGTCAGCAAGGCGTCTGCGTCACGTCAGCCTGGACGCAGACGGTGTTAATTGCCGGATGTAACATAAGATCATTTTCGTGAAAGGCAACAAATATGAGTTTTGTCAGCTTTTATGCAAATGACGCGAATAAGGAAATTTGGATTATGATAATTTGGATTTCTTTATCGACAGATCTGATTAGTATAGGTGGATTAGTTCTTGTGAGCATGGATCATCTAGACCTGAATAATTCAAAGGATATAGAATGGAAGGAAGTAAATTACCGAAATTTGAAGATTGGGAAGCTGAAAAGATTAAAGACCCGGATTTCCTGGCTGCTGCAGAGGAATTGGAACCCGGCTACCAGGTTGCCCGGCTCCGCATGGTAAAGGGTTTGACTCAGGCTCAACTTGCTGAGATGGTTGGCACCCGGCAGCCTTCCATCGCCAGATTGGAAAATGGCACCAGCGCCCCTAGCTTATCCTTCCTTACCAAGATCGCCGAGGCGTTAGGCGCGAAGATTGAAATTAAGTTAATTCCCGAAACAAAATGACCTTGTTCGAGTTTTGATTGCCAGGAAATTTACCCAAAAGGGTCTTTATGGGTAAACCTGGTTATAATCAATCCAACAGTACCCACCACGCCTCTGCTTTGCATGCGCACCGAGGTGGGTCATTTTTTAGTAAACCAAACCGTCAACAAGTGATGTCCTTTGAATTGCATAGCATTACGTGTGATCAGACGGTTAGTGTAAAATTCAAAGGGGTACTAAAATTCTCATTATGTAAATAACTAAAAAAGATACCCGCCTTTATAGTTTTCACGCGGAGTAATAAAAAGGATTACTTTCATTGATGAAACCTCATAATATTCTGATAACCGTTTTGCTGACCATAACCCTTGCAGCCTGTAGCACGCCCACTGTGACAAAGACCTCATCAAACCCGGCTGTGGAGGTCACGACGACCTCGTCTCCAGTTGCGACATCGGCGCCCGTCGTCGTAACCTTTGCTGATCCAGTGTTGGAAGCAATGATACGAAGCGCGACGGGCAAACCTGAAGGCGAAATCACCTTCGCGGAAGCCCAGGGCGTCACCCGCATGGATCTCACCGACTCTTTGCAGCGACAGCTCTCCGAATTAACCCCAATCACCAACCTCGGCGGCTTGGAAGCCTTTACCAACCTCGAAAGCCTCGACCTGTCTCAAAACGCCGTGACCGACATCTCCCCTCTGGCCGGGCTCACCAAACTAACCGCCTTATCCCTAGCTGGCAATCCCGTCACGGATGTCGCACCTCTGGCCAAATTAACCAACCTTAAGCTCTTGATACTTTCCAACTGCCAGGCGCAAGATTACAGCGCTATCTCCAACCTGATCAATTTGCAGGTGCTGTGGCTCGACAATTCAACCATTTCAGATGTTTCTTCGCTGGATTCGCTGACGAACCTCCAGACCCTTTACCTCGACAAAAGCAGCGTCGAAGACTATTCATCCCTCGAAAACATCTACACCACCCTCGCCAACAAAGATTTCATCATTCCTACCACACTTAAAGACCTTGGATTCAACCTTGATCCCAACAATCACGAAGCTTACTTCGAAAGCGAGTTAGCCAATTTCACCGTTACCCATGACAAGTGGGGGCCACCATCCAGGGAAGACAACCAGAATATCATCCGCATGACCCTTTACCTGAATGATGAATACAAAACCTCTATCGGTTACTATAACGTACACAAGGTTTACCTCTGCCAAATGGATAAGGAAGGCCAGCCGCCCGTGAACTACCTCTACGACATCGCCACTGGCGAATATTCCATCGATGGGCAGGATCGGGCGAACTCAGAACAGATGATCCGTGCCGCCTTGGAAGTTGAAAATGGCGAAGATCCGCTGTATGCACCCATCCGCTTCTTTAATGAAACCATTAAGAACGCCTTCAAAATGACCCCCGAAAAATTGTTCACATTGCCGTATGAACCGCCGACCCTCAAGAGTCTGGGCTTTGTCCCAGACGAGACCCCCGGGATTTACATGTATGAGCAGCACGAAGGCATCTATACCAACATCCGCATCGACCACAACGAAAAAGAAAATAAGGAATATGATGTCGTATTTTTTCAACCGATTACTGACGTTTACCGCGTAAACTTGTTCTATCACACAACCGACAACAAACTTTTTATTGGCGCCGACGATAATTACAACGGTGGTGCAAGTTTTTACTATTATCTGGATACCGGCGAACACATCGATGAATGGTGCAGCGATCCTGACAAGACCGTGGAAGAATACTTCATCAAAGCTTACAACGATCCCGCGATCGAGGATGTTTACCAGCATTCCATGAATTTAATGGTGCAATACATTAGTGATACCTTTGGTATGACGATCGAGGAGCTGTATTCTCTGCCGACAGGTGAATAAGGATTAAAGGGTGTCAACGAGACCAGTAAGGCAAGATGACATTAGATCAAGTAGGTAATCTTTAAAATTGATGACTATTGTTCGGTTCATTCGCTATCTTTCGAACCTAAACAAATAGTATCTATCAAGTTCTAACAAACCTGGTTTTTCGGAATATTGTTCAAATAACTAAAGTTTCCTAAATCGTCAAATTGTGGAAAAATTGACGATTTAGGAAATGGTTTATTTAATGATACTCACATCCATTTTGGACAACGATTGACCTTTTGTGACAACAAAAATCTTGATTAATCTTAACAAATCACATAAGAACGATAGAACGAAAAGGTCGTGGATTTTTGACGTTCCTTCATCAAAACTCAACCATCGTCCTCCGGGTCGCGAAAAAACTACTACTTGACCCTGCCATAAAAAGTGGCTATCATACGACTAATAACTCGTAACCAAAGATCCTCCGGCCTCTTCAGAAGAGCGTCCCTCAGGCCAGGCTAAAATGCGGAGCCTGAGTGAAAAACGCTCCGAAACCAGGAAAATCTCTCATAACCCGGAGGTCAGTGGTTCGAATCCACTCCCCGCTACTAAAGTCAAACCAGAGTCCGTCGGGCTCTGGTTTTTCGTTAGCCTGGCGCACAGCGGTAGACATTTTTCCAAAAATGGAGGAATTTCTTATGAACCGCAGTTCGCCGGGTACGTCAAAATCCAAAGTTTCACTTGCTTTAGCCAAAGCCATCGACGGCTTCCTCAAATTCAAAACAGCAGAGGGATTAAGCCAACGCACAATTACCTCCTATGAGTTCACTCTTGGTCATTGGTTGAAATACATCGGAGATCGAGAGGTATCGGATATTCAATCTTCCGACCTGACCGGCTACATGGCCTGGTTGAGAACCGAGTATAAACCGAGACGTTGGAACGGAAGCTCCGAGCCGCTGTCCGCCAAATCCATCCGAAATGTGTGGGTAACCTTTCGATCCTTTTTCGGATGGCTGCAGGTGGAGTTCAAGTTTCCCAATCCCGCTAAAGAAATCACTGCCCCGAAGTTTCAAAAACATCCTGTTGAAACATTTTCCAAAGAAGATGTTGAAAAAATCCTCAAAGCCTGCGTTTATTCGCGCGAATCGCAGACTGAGGAAAGGAAGAAGTTTGTAATGCGCCGGCCGAGTTCCAACCGTGATCAGGCGATTGTGTTGATGTTGCTGGATACTGGATTGCGAGCAACTGAGTTGTGTTCTCTGATCATCAACGATGTGGATCTCAAGACCGGAAAGGTCACCATCCGTCACGGAGTGGCAGGTGGCGCGAAAGGCGGTAAAGGACGCACGGTGTACCTGGGTAAAGTTGCGCGAAAAGCGGTTTGGCGTTATCTTGCCAGCCGAGAAGACGGGGACGATCCCGACGCCCCCCTCTTCATCAGCCATGCGGATCGAGCGTTCAACAAGGACAGTTTGCGTGTCTTGATCAATCGGTTGGGAGACAGGGCAGAAATCAAAAAGGCTTTTCCGCATAAATTCAGGCATACCTTCGCCATCACCTACCTGCGCTCTGGAGGAGATGTTTTTACCCTCCAATCGCTGCTCGGACATGGATCGCTTGATATGGTGCGCCATTATGCTCAAATTGCCGAAGTAGATGTGGAGCAAGCGCATCGCAAAGCCAGCCCAGCTGATAACATGCGTCTGTAACCAAGAAATCTTCATTGAGCTAACTTTCCTGCGATAAACATCAATGCCTTTTTCTGGCTTTCTCGATCAAGATTATTAAGGAAGACCTCAAGCTCATCACCCGGCGTGGACGTCGCCTTCCCAGACAGCCCGGCAATACGCTCTTGAACATCAGAAGAAAGCATGGGAGCGTAAGTGCTGTCAGTGATCTCGATACTCTCGTGCATCAGGTTCATGGAAACCGCTTTGTAATCCGCCATAGTCTGAGCATGAAGTAACCCGTAGACGGCGTGTCCATGCCGGAATTTGTGAGGTGATTTGATTTCAAGGTTTGCAATGGAAAACAACAACTCCAGGCGTTTTTGAAGCGCCTGAGAACGCGTCTTTCCAGGTTCATCCTGTGAAAGAAACTGATCTCCCCAGGAATGCGCGATTGGTGCATACCAGGGACTTGAGCCAGGAAGTGACTTACGAACGAATTCATCCCATTGGCGGACCGGCGCAAGAATTTCAGGAATGTTCAATAAGAAAGTAGTCGCCTTTTTTCCATTCTTGGTATGAACGCCCAGTTCTGGCCATTGGCGAAGTCTCAGATTTTCAAGATCAACCGCCTCAATCGGCAATGTAGTGAAGGCACTGGCACGCATGCCTGAAAGGAAGAGCATGGCAGCAGCTGCCTTGTCGCGCAATAAGGCCAGGTTATTTTCGGGTACAGGGGCGGCGAGTAGTTTTTGGACCTCATCCAAAGAAACAAAAACGTTTTCTGAAGAAATTTGCGGTTGGCGCGGTCGCCGCAGGGTATCAATCCACGAAATGGAAAGGCTATTCATTTCACGAGGATATGTAACCTTCGCCCAACGGAAAAAGCGTTTACTTGAGTCTATAATCTTCTTTTGGGATGCGCTGGCCATGTTTCCTTTTCCTTCCTTGCCTGGTAATGAAGCCAGATAGGACGGGAGGGTCGGGCGAATCGTCTGCACCAGGCGGAAATTCTGATCATCCGCCCAAAGCAGCAGATGACGCAAATAGAAGCGATAGCGTTCAACAGAGGCTTGGTTCAACTGCAGAACTTCCTCGAGGTACTTGAGATGCTCTTTGACTTTAAGATAGTTCTGGCGTTCGATCACGATGGGCTCCACGATTAATAACGGCTCCACAATTTGCACAAGAACCTTTGATTAAGACCAGGTTTCCCTTGATCGGTTGAATCTGGGGAGAAAGTAATTTGGATACCTGGTTACAACGCAAACAATAGGCTTCATCTTCGGTTAGCTTTTTAGCTGCTCTTGGCTTGCGTTGGTTGTTGACCCATCTGGCAAACTCCTCCCCGTTGATCCATATCCGATTGCGGTTGTCTCTTTGGTGAGGGAGATCTATCTGCAACCAATCCCGCAATGTGCTTTCAGCAATACCTAGTTCCTCGCAAATTTCACGCGGGGTATATAACATCGGTAATAACCCTGGTGCTTTGATAATGACGTTATGAGGTAATTTGGTTCGGTGATTTCTTACTTCCATCCAACGATACTCCTATTTATATCTGGGACTAGTAATTCCTGTGATCTAGTTCCATTGTTGCTTTTTGCATGCTGTAGTCAATTAGCCGGCGTAACATGAATATTTTGGAAATAAGGTCTCGATTTTTCTGATGGTCGCCCTTTCCGGTAAGGATATTTAGGATTGATGCCGTTAATTCTGAGGTAAGAATTTGCTCTTTAGCATCATTCTTGCTGGTCGGAAAATCACCAACCAAATAAAAGATGTCTTCATCAGTTGCAGCCATTTCTGAATCAGTGTCGCCGTCAATATCAAGCATAGAACGGAGTTCATAAAATTGATTTTCAATAAAGATCAAAAACTGTTGAATATCCTTGATCTTTTTTACTGCCTTTGGCTGGCACAATACTGATGGCTCAATATCAGATAATTGAGATGCATAACCGGAAAGACGAACAAAATCTTCCTGAATGCTATCAATTTGCGAGAATGTTTTAGACAATGAGCATTTGGATTTACAAGTCATGGGAGCACCTTTTATGGCGAATTTACGAGTAGGATAACACCCAGACTGAGCTACCTCAATCTATTAATTTCGATAGGGTTAAGCACCCTGATACCTATCGAAATTGATATATAGATTTTTCCTTCTTCTACTTGCACAATAAGATAATCTCGCCTATAATTTCTCTGAACAGATGTTCTAATATAAAACCTCAAATTTTCTACTGTTACCTTACTTGCGCATACGACTCTAGAATGACCAACTCCCACCTATACCATCAACTACAAGGTCCTCTCTGGATAGATGCGTGCTTGTTCAGGGGGGATTTATGCGTTCTGAGCCATTATTTCGGGTCAACTTAGGGGAGGATTTCTTCGATGCCATCCATTGTTGTTATCAATGATGAAGGATCTGTTCTTTACCAAAATGTGGTCGAAGATGTTCAGGATTTGGTAAAGATCATCCGGGATGGCAGTAATATACCTGATTGTGCTTTGGATGATTGCCCAGAAGTGCAGGTTAATGGCTTGATTGTTCTCGCGGGTCAGCCACCGAAACCAAAAAGAAAAGCGCCGGCATTATCAGAGCGGCAGATCAGCGTTTTGCAATTATTGGCGAGGGCATATACGCCAGAACAAATAGCGCTAAAACTAGGGTTAACCGAAGCGACCATTCGATTACATATAAGTGCTTTGAAAAAGAAATTTGGCACAGATAGCCGTGACCAGATGATGGCGATGGCGGGTCAATTAGGTTTATGCGATCCTTTTGAAACAAGCCCGGTCCATGATCAGCAGGAGGATCAGGCACGGTCGAGATGATCTGATGAAATGAAGGGGGATTCGTTGTCAGATTGAAGAAAATATTATATGATTAGAGGCGAACATATTTTTCATATTCCACATCGAAATCCTTGAAAAGTAAAGCCACATGTCCAACTTTCCGGCCTGGTTTAACAGAGCGTACAAACGATGGAGCCGATCCCAGGCGGGTGAGGAAGATTTCATAGCCTTTTGCGATTTGTTAGGCTATCCACCTTCCAAGGTATTGGGTTGGTTACATGGTGAGTTTTTGCCTGAAGGTCCAGAAATTCTGAGTATTGCGGGGACACTCGGAACAGAGGTTTATTCAACCCTTGGTCTTCCTGCAGTGGATCCTGAATTAATGAAGATTTATCATGCCTTCTCTCATTTACATGGTGAGTTTCGAAGTCGTCTGGCTCAGGCACTTTGGGAAGCAGAGAATGAAATGAAAGAGAAGGGTATCTCAGCTAGTTCGCCGGTTGCAGGGGGAATACTCAGTGCTGCATTTACCAAATGGGGTATTGCGCCAAACCCAGAGCAATAATCCCGATTTTCTTAGCTTATTTGATTAGCAACTATCAATAATGAGTATATAATTTCTTTATACTCATTCTTTTGATTTAAAAGAAGGTATTATGGACGACTTTCCACAAGTACTAACGATTGAAGAAGCATCAAAATACCTTCGCATCCCTCTCTCCACACTTTATAAACTTGCGCAGGATGGAAAAATACCATGCCAAAAAGTTGGAAGGCATTGGCGATTTAGAAAAGAAAGAATAGATAACTGGTTGGATGATACGATAGCCAAATCAAAAAAACAAACCCCGATTGACGACGAGGAGCAACATGGATGCTGAATTAGTCGAAAGACTTGCAAAGTTAAGATTAATCATTGGGTATCTTGGGGAACGGGAACAGTTCGGTTGGTGGCAGAGTTCATTTTTTACACAAGGAAGCAATGCTTTCCTTTCTCCGCTTTTTAGCCGAACACAAACTTTGGCCCAATGTAATGGCGTGACACACGCTGCAGCTCTAGTGCACGACGAGCGGATTGGCATTGGTCATGTTTATCATCTTTTTCGACTGCCAGAAGAGATTGAGCAAGGAATCCACCGATCGCTCCAGGAGCCAGCTTTATACCAATCAGTTCAAAAGAATATTACCAAATCAGAAACAGCTTTGGATTCCTTGCGAAAGTTAGTTGGTTCTCAATTACCAATTGAGATCGGTCCAATCCGAGTTGGAAACATTGTAGCGCTGCGCGACTTAAATTCCTGGCAAAAAGTAGCCGGTGCATACTTGTATGGTTTTGAAAATAAAACCGTAGTTTGTCCATATTTTTCAGATGTCCTATGATCAATGAAAAGTACACTACAAAACTAGGTTCTGGACAGGGAATCATTGAAGAGACTTTTGCACTACTCAATTTATGGTCTCCAGGAATGAATGGATCTGACCTCTATAAGGTGGCACTTGGATCGGGATTGTTCCCTAACATTTCAGCGCGACGTTTAAAGAATCTAATTTTTGAAGGCTTTGCCCCCCGTTATTTATGCCAGGATGCTCAACCATTGAAGAATATCAAAGCATTGCAGAATGGGTTATCGAATAAAGAAATTAATCAAATTTTATATTTATATACCTGCAGAAATCATAAAATTCTTCACGATTTTGTTAAAGAAATCTATTGGGCTACATATTCATCGGGTCAAAATTTTTTGTCAATTGATGAGGCACGGAATTTTGTTATTCGGGCTAATCAAGATGGGAAAACGAGCAGACCATGGGGCGCCAGTATGATACAACGAGTTCCCATTTATTTAGTCGGCACATGTTCTGATTTTGGGTTACTGGAAAACAAGAAAAATTCAATTCGAAAAATCCTGCCTTTCAGAATCGAACCAAAAGTATCGATTTTCTTGTCCTATGATCTCCATTTCTCCGGCCACGGCGATAATAGTGTGCTAAGTCATCCAGATTGGGGATTATTTGGTATGGACCGCAGTGATGTATTGAATGAAATGAAACAGCTAGCCTTAAAAGGTTGGTTTATTATTCAATCCGCTGGAGATGTGACTCGTATAGGCTGGCAATATCAGAGTATGGAGGAAGTAATTGATGCCCTCAATAAGAGATAACTTTGACGAATTGATAGAACGAGTTCGATCTGGTCGAGAATTAGGACACGCCAGTTTTGAACCGATCTATTATTTGATTTTCCATCCCAAGGAAATTTTGGATGTGAAGAGGAGTCTGCCAGCCTGGATCGCGAAACTGCGTAATGATGGTTGGGAGGTTGAGCAATTTTCAATCGCCCAGGAAATTCGATCTATATTTGATAGTTCGCCAATGATGAAGATTTGGTTGACCGCAGATAAAAAATCGCCCCTCCAGTGGGATAAAGCCAATCAATCTTTAGCCAATGCCATTACAAATGGCTCGTTAAAAAGCAGATTAGAGGCTAAGCTGGAACAGGTGAAAGGGAAAAAGAGCACGATTATTCTTGTCACAGATCTCGAAGCGCTTCATCCTTATACTCGCATTGGTGCAATTGAGAGTCAACTGTACGGGAAATTCTATGTGCCTACCGTGTTTTTTTACCCGGGTGAACGCACTGGAAAGACGCGATTGAAATTCCTGGGTTTTTATCCAGAAGATGGCAATTATCGCTCCGTTCATATCGGCGGCTAAAAAGGAGTATCAGGGGCTATGCAGATCAAAACATTATTTGACCCATCGAAAGACATCTACCGCAATATCGAAAAGGTGATTACCTATAACGCTTCGCAAGAAGTTCGCCTAAAAGCGGAAATCACCGAATACATTGTTACTGAAAGCATTGAAGATCAGTTCGAACGGTTGCTGACCAAAATGCAACGGGCAATGGATAGCGGCGGCGAGAATGAGGTTGGGGTCTGGGTTTCTGGCTTCTATGGTTCTGGTAAGTCGTCCTTCACGAAATATCTTGGCTTAGCATTGGACCAGAGCGTGCAAATTGAGGGGACGCGGTTCTTGAAATATTTACAAGACCGCATGAACAAGCCACAGACGCGAGCGTTGTTATCCACGGTAGCTAACCGCTTTCCGGCCGCGGTTGTCCTTCTCGATCTGGCAAGTGAAATGCTGGCCGGCGCAACGATGGAGGAGGTCTCAACCGTTCTGTATTATAAAGTTCTGCAATGGGCTGGCTATTCGCGAAATTTAAAGGTGGCAGCATTTGAAAGACGGTTGAAAAGAGACAACCGGTATGAGGAGTTCACAAGCCGGATTCAAAACGAACTTGGTGTATCCTGGAAAGAAGTTCAAAACGATCCTTTAGTGATAGACAGCTTGATTCCCGAAATCGCACATGACTTTTATCCCCAGTTATTCAAAACGGCCAGTGCCTTTAATACCGAAACCACCGATTTCGTCCGTTTTGAAAATGAACGCGTCAAAGAAATGATCGATATCGTTCGAGAGGCGACTGGAAAGGAATACATAGTATTTATCATTGATGAGGTAGGTCAATATGTCAGCGCACGTCCAAATCTGATCTTAAATCTGGATGGGCTGGCAAAAAACCTGAAAAATATCGGCAACGGTAAAGTGTGGATCCTCGGAACTGCACAACAAACCCTTACCGAAGATGATCCGCGCGCATCTTTGAACTCACCCGAATTGTATAAACTCAAGGATCGTTTTCCAATCCAGATCGACCTTGAATCCAGCGATATCCGCGAAATTTGCTACCGCCGTTTATTGGGTAAATCACCGGATGGGGAAAAAGCCCTTGGCGCAATCTTCGAAAAACATGGTCAGGAATTAAGATTTAATACCAAACTCGAAGATGCCAAGTATTACGACGCAGACTTCGATAAAGTTACCTTCACCAATCTCTACCCATTCCTACCGGCTCACTTTGATATTTTGCTGCACTTATTAGGCGCACTGGCGAAATCTACAGGCGGAATTGGACTTCGCTCCGCCATTAAAGTGATCCAGGATATCCTGATTGAAGGTCCAGATGGCCAACCGCCTGTCGCGAACCAACCAATCGGTTGGTTGGCCACGACGGTTACATTGTATGATGCACTTGAAAAAGACATTCGCCGGGCCGCTCCATCCATTCATAAAGCGGTTGCAAAGGCCCTCATTCGCTTCCCCGATTCGGCAATTCATCAGGAAATCGCCAAGACTGTAGCGATCCTTCAAATATTGGGGAACATGCCAGTAACGGTACAAAACATTGCCAGCCTGACTCATCCCAGGGTTGATGCAGCATCCCGTCATGATGAGGTCGAATCGGCTGTCAAGGATCTCATCTCTGATGGATTTGTGCCTTTTGGTGAAAAAGATGGGAATCTGTGCTTTTTCAGCGAAAAGATTAATGATATCGATCAGGAACGGGCGCAAATTCCCTTACGTTCAATTGAAACCCGGCGGATTCAAAATGAGGGGTTGCGAGAGGTGTTCAGCCCACTTCCCTCTGTCCGGTTGCACAACACTCTCTCGGTAACCTCTGGGTTGAAATCATCTACCGGGTCTATCCTAGCGAATCTTGCCGGCGAGAAGGAAACAATTCAAACCGTGGTGGAATTAGTCGCTCCTGAGGACTATGAGGGAGCCCGTACCCGCCTGGTTGAGGAATCTCGTCAGCGTAGTTCGCAATACACGATCTATTTATTGGGAAGAACGGTCAACGAGATCAACGATCTGGTATCCGAAATTTATAGAAGCCGTGAAATTGTTCAACGATATCGCAATGACCCAGATCAGGAAGTGAAAGAATATTGTTCAGCCCAGACCGACCGCGCCAATGTTTTAACCGGTGACCTGGAGCATTTGTTGAAAAACTGCTTAAGCCAGGGATCCTTTATCTTCCGCGGTCAGGTAACAGCAGCAGACAGCCTGGATCATGACCTGGTTGAAGCGGCGAAAAAGCATTTAAGCACAGTGGCCGAACAAGTCTTTGATCGCTACAATGAGGCGCCCGTCAGAGCAGATACGAATATTGCCGAAAAATTCCTGAAAGCCGGCAATTTAAAAGCAATCGACTCCAACATCGATCCGCTCTCTCTCGTCCAGGTGGTGGGTGGAACGCCTCGCATCAATACCAATCATAAAGCTCTGATCAGCATTCGAGACTTCATCGACCGCAATGGCTCAGTGGATGGGAAACGTCTGACCGATTATTTTACCGATGCGCCTTTTGGCTGGTCTCCAGATACCTTACGCTACCTGGTGGCGGCATTACTGGTCAACGGAGAAATCAAGCTCAAAATCTCCGGGCGGGAAATTAAAGTCAATGGTCAACAAGCAATCGAAGGCCTGCGCACCAATAATTCATTCAAAACAGTGGGGATTTCACTTCGCGACGGACAGCTTCCACCCGAGGTGCTCGCACGCGCGGCACAACGCCTGACCGATCTGACCGGTGAACCGACCATACCGCTGGAACAGGAAATCAGCAAATCGGCAGTAAAGCACTTCCCACAATTACAGTTGAAATATGGTCCCTTGGTCTCCAAGTTGGAGAACCTGGGGCTGCCAGGTGTGGAGCGCATTCGTGAGCTCAATAAGGATCTGGCGGAGATTTTAGAAACGGATGCCTCGGATGTCCCGCAGCGGTTGGGAAGCGAAGAATCCTCTCTCTATACCGGTCTGAAGTGGGCGGCCGATGTAACCCTGGCGCTTAAAAATGGGCTGGAGGTGACCATTCGCGACCTGCGTGAGCATTGGAAGGAGATCAGAGCGCTACCGGATTCGGGAATACCAGGTCAGCTTAGAAACGATGTTGAGGAATCGCTTGCCCAAATTGGTGAACGTCTGGGGCAGGAGAATTTCTATCAGCACAGCGCCGACCTGAGCTCTGCATTGACCTCAATCAAGAATCATTTGCGGGATGCGATTGATCAGATGATGGATGCGCAAAAAAACACGATAAAGATCGCCAAACAAGACCTTCCCGGGTTGTTTGAATGGAATGAATTGACGCACGAAGAACAATCGCAGATTCTTGCCCAATTGGAAGCATTGGCAATTGATGTGACCAAGGACCTGGCCGGGTTGAAGCAGCTCCTGGGTCAGGAATATACCATCCAGTCACGCGTCAGTGATATCCGAAAAAGAATCGAAGAGGTCGGGCATGAACGTCAATTAGCACGTTTGAAAGAAGAGAAGGAACAGGCTGCTCGTGAGGGACGCAGTCGGATTACCCGATCTTTGAATATTCCTACCCGGGTGACCAGCAGCAGTCAATTGGATGCCCTGATTCAACAGCTTCAGACGCTGAAGACCGAATTGGCACTCTACAATGACATCGAAGTAACCATAGAACTTAAGGACTGATCCATTATGGCATTTGATCAAACCACCCGCAACCGTCTGGCCCGTTTCGTCAGCGATGCCCGCGCTCTTCTGACTGAAGAGTTTACCCGCCAGTTGCAGAATGAGTACGGCCTTGACCCGGCCCGTGGAGATGTGACGCCGATCGACAGGCTGACCGCTTTAGATGACCGCCGGCGCGAGACGGCGAAGATATTGCGTGAAACCCTGGAATACTATCTGGCATCCCTCACCCCAACCCTCTCCCAGAGGGAGAGGGAAGATAACCGGGTGACCTTGGATCGCATCGTGCGCGAGCAGGCGTTTACCGTCCTCAACCGGTTGTGCGCGTTGCGCATGTCCGAAGCGCGCGGGCTGGTTTTAGAATCGGTCGCCAAAGGATACCAGTCGAAGGGCTTTCAACTGTATGCCCGCCTGGCGGGCAGCGCCCTGGGAGAAACCGGCGAAGCCTACCGGATGTATCTCTTCAGTTTGATGGATGAATTTGCTGTAGACCTGCCGGTGCTGTTTGACCGTTTCAGCCCGCAGGGACGGCTCTTCCCCCGCGAGGCCACTCTGATAAAGCTCCTGGAGTTGATTAACGACCCGGAGATTGATGCGCTGTGGGCCGAAGACGAGACCATCGGCTGGATCTACCAGTACTTCAACAGCAAGGAAGAGCGTAAAGCCATGCGCGAAGCCTCACAGGCGCCGCGCAACAGCCGCGAGCTGGCGGTGCGCAACCAGTTTTTCACCCCGCGCTATGTGGTGGAATTCCTCACCGACAACACCCTGGGGCGCATCTGGTACGAGATGACCAAAGGCGAGACGGCGCTCAAAGATACCTGCCGCTACCTGGTGCGGCGCAAACATACATTTTTCCTGGAAGAGGGTCAGGAAGCTCCTGAACCGTTCCTGCCAGAACAGCGGCATGAAACCGACCCTGACCTTGCCCACGAAATGTGGTTACCCCCCAACGATCAGATCACCGACCTGAATACCATTTTCCTCTATGGGTTAACCGCCGGGGGGTACGATTACGCCCGAAAACAATGGGGAATCGAATGCGGAGACCTGGCCAACGAGAAATTGAAGCAGTATCACGAAACCGGGAAATGGGAAGGAACGTTCGATGAATTACGCTGCTGCCTGTTCTTTGAACAGCGCAGGTATCACCATTTTGGCGAGGGTCCAAAAGGGGACGATGCCAAAGCCATTCTGGATCTTTACCAGGCGATTTGTGAGCGCTGGAACTTTGAAGTCGAATACATTCCCCACCGCCCGCTGAAAGACCCGCGCGAGATCAAGATGCTCGACCCGGCCTGCGGTTCGATGCACTTTGGCCTGTATGCCTTCGACCTGTTTGAGCAGATTTACACCGAAGCCTGGGAGCTGGAAGACCGCCTGGGAGCAGATGCCCTGCGGCGCCTGGCGGACCTGGAGCCGTTGCACAAAACCTACCCGGATAAAGAAACTTACCTGAAAGACGTGCCGCGCCTGATCATCGAGCGCAACATCCACGGCGTGGATATTGACCCGCGCGCGGTGCAAATCGCCGGGCTGAGCCTGTGGCTGCGTGCCCAGAAAAGCTGGCAGGCGCAGGGGCTGCGCCCCGGCGAACGGCCGCAGATCCGTAAATCGAACGTGGTGTGCGCCGAACCCATGCCCGGCGACCGCCAGATGCTGGAAGAATTTTTGGAGACGCTGCGCGGCGAGAAATTGGAAGCCTTGATGCGCAAAGCCTGGCACGTGCCCGCCGACCAGAAAGTGCGCGCCACGCCGCAGATGGCGGATGCCCTGGCGAAACTGGTGCGCACCGTCTGGCAGGAAATGGAACTGGCCGGCGAAGCCGGCAGCCTGTTGAAAATTGAAGAGACCCTGCGCGAAGCGATTGCCACAGCTCGTAAGGAATCCGAGGAAAAATCACCGCTCTTCCGTGTTTTGGAATATGGGTTGAATGAACCCCCGAAAGAGAAGTATGTGCAGGTGGTAGCGGGTGAAGACCAGGATTTCTTCGATCGGTCTGAAGTGCTAGTGCTGGCTGCGCTTAAAGACTACGCAGAACAAGCGATAAACGGCGAGAGTTACCAGCGTCGTTTATTTGCTGGGGATGCTATCCAAGGTTTTGATTTTATTGATCTTTGTAGAAAATCATTTGATGTAGTATTGATGAACCCACCATTTGGCGCACCCAGTTTAGGCAGTAAAGGTTACATAACAAATGAATACCCCCGTACAAAAAATGATTTATATTCAGCTTTTGTTGAACGGGGTTTAAACTCAATTGGACATCGTGGCAGATTGGGTGCAATTTCCAGCCGTACGGGTTTTTTTCTAAAATCGTTTCAATTGTGGCGTGAAGAAATTCTGTTAAAGGAAGCACGTGTAATGGTCATGACTGATCTTGGTTATGGGGTCTTGGATACTGCAATGGTGGAGACGGCCGCATATGTACTTCAAAGGAGTAACCTTTGATTATTATGTCCATAATACCTCTAAACGACTTTCCTAGTAAAAAGGACCGAACGGTATATGCGAGTAATTCCTTTTCTATCAAGCAGCAAATTAGGAAGAACAATAAATGAAAAATAGAGATTCTGCCTTCTTTAGATTGATTACCACTCCTGTTCATACAAAGGGAGACGAGCTTCTAATTAAGATCTCAGAGCTAAACCAAGGCAGAAAAACAGATGATGTTTTTCTGTCCGATCCGAATTATTTCTCTGCCTTACCTGGT
This sequence comes from Levilinea saccharolytica, assembly GCF_001306035.1. Classification (GTDB taxonomy): domain Bacteria; phylum Chloroflexota; class Anaerolineae; order Anaerolineales; family Anaerolineaceae; genus Levilinea; species Levilinea saccharolytica. The sequence goes on along the minus strand of NZ_LGCM01000008.1, from coordinate 84,444 downwards.
TCGCCATTTGCTTATTGGGTTAATAATCAAATAATTGGTCTTTTTTCGAAACTACCGTCATTACAAAAAGCAGGATATTCAATTCAAATTGGAGCATCATCTCATTCAGATTTTCGTTTTCTGAGATTAACGTGGGAAATCCCAAGATTTTACAAAATCACATCGGGAAAGTGGATAAACTTCGCAAAAGGCGGAGAGTATTCTCCATACTATTATGATATTCATTTATGTATTAATTGGAACAACAAAGCACAGGAGATAAAAGAATTTATATCAAAACAATATCCGTATCTAAATGGTGAAACTGATTGGTTGTTACATCCGGAAAGTAGCTACTTCAGACCTGGCTTGACATGGCCTAGACGAACTAATAGGTTTAGTGTCCGTTGTTTACCATCAAATTGCATTTTTGCTGATAAAGGTCCTGCTGCTTTTTGCCAAAACGACAATCCTGATGATTTACTTGCGCTTTTGGCAGTAATGAATTCATCATCTTTTCATAATTTGGTAAGAATTTTAGTAGCAGGAACAGAACTCGCACAATCGTTTGAAGTTGGTTTGATCCAACAAATTCCTATCCCTTTGAACCTTTCAACCGCGAAAAAGGAACTTGCTCAATATGCTTATCAAGCATTTGAAATTATACGCCAGCCTTATTTGGATGATGAGACGACAAATATATTTTGCTTTCCGGGATTAATTAGAACAGTTCATATTGGGAGTTCACTTAATGACCAAATGAACGTTATACAGCAACAAGAAAATGAAGCCAGATCAAAATTGTTGAAATTACAACAGCGAATAAATTCGCTTGTTGAAGATCTTTATGGGATTCCAAACCTTAGTGGGGATGGCGGAATTATTAATGGGCCAAGTGACGAAAATGCCGATGGAGAAAGCGAAACAACCTTCTCTGCATCTAAACCCACTTCATTGGTTTCTGATTTGGTGATGTGGTGTATCGGAGTAGCTTTTGGACGATGGGATGTTCGTCTTTCACATAATAAAGAGCTATTACCAAAAATCCCGGGGCCATTTGATCCATTGCCTGAATTATCTCCAGGTATGTTGCAAACAATAGAGAATAAAAACATATCATCTAGGAATGGACCTAAAGAATACCCTTTGCGGATTCCATGGTTAGGTATCTTAGTGGATGATAAAGGACATGTTGATGATATTGAACAGCGAATTAGAGAGGTCTTGCTATATGTTTGGCAGAAAAATCATGAATCTATTGAACAAGAAATTTGTCAATTTTTAGAAGTTCGTTCATTACGTCTGTTTATTCAAAAACCAAATTTGTTCTTTGCATTCCATTTAAAACGTTATTCCAAAAGCCGCCGCGTGGCGCCCATCTACTGGCCGCTGTCCACGCCCTCCGGCTCCTATACCCTTTGGCTATACTATCATCGTCTGAACGATCAGACCCTCTATACCTGCGTGAACGACTTTGTCGATCCCAAACTCAAGCAGGTATCCGAAGAGGCTGCCCGCCTGCGCCTGAAGAAGGGCCGCAGCGCTGCAGATGAAAAAGAGCTGGAGCGCCTGACGGATTTCGAGCGCGAACTGAGAGATTTCCGTGAGGAATTGCTGCGAGTGGCAAAATTCTGGAAACCGAATCTCAACGACGGCGTCGAAATCACTGCTGCGCCGCTGTGGAAGCTCTTCCAGTACAAACCCTGGCAGAAGCGCCTGAAAGAAACCTGGCAGAAGTTGGAAGCCGGCGAATACGACTGGGCGCACCTGGCTTACTCCATCTGGCCCGAACGCGTGCGTGAAAAGTGCAAGACCGATAAATCGCTGGCGATTGCGCACGATTTGGAAGAATTGTATGTGGAACCAGAGAAACCTTTGAAAAAGGGAAAACCGAAGAAGAGAGCCGCTGATGAAGAAACAGAAGGATGGTTTGATGAGGATTAATGGGATATTCCTTGTTGACTTTGGTTGAAACTGCGATATAATGGGCTTGTACGTGAATATTTCACAAAATATTCACTTATTATGCAAGTCCGAAGGAAAAACCCATGTTCATCGAATTAACTGTCGGCAACTTCCGCTCCTTCAAGGAGCGCGCCACGCTCAGTATGGTTGCGGCAAAACTAAACGCCCGCGACCCACAACTGGATCTTAACAACACCTTCCAGGTGGATGAGGATTTATCACTGCTCACCAGCGCGGGGATTTACGGCGCTAATGCCAGCGGAAAAAGTAATTTGATTAAGGCGCTGGGTTTTATGCGTCATTATGTGCTCAGCTCATCCAGAGAATCCCAGGCGGATGAACCCATCGATACGGTTCCGTTCAAGCTCGACTCACAAACTGAACTTGCTCCATCCTACTTTGAGGTGGTTTTTCGCCTGGAAGGTGTTCCATATCGCTATGGGTTTGAAGTGACGACGGAGAAAGTAGAAACAGAATGGCTTTTTTATTCTCCGAATAGAAAAGAAGCCAAATTATTCACCCGAGAAGACAGCGAGTTCTCAATTTCGCGTGCCTTAAAAGGGGGACAGGCGCTTAAGTCTTTAACTCGTCCGAATGCCCTTTTCCTCTCGGTTGCTGCTCAATTCAACAATGAGATCGCGAAAAAAGTTCTGGGCTGGTTTAAAAGGGTAAATGTGATCTCCGGTCTGGATGATTCTGCCTATGGCGGATTCACGGCTAAAGCATTCGCCGAGGACGAATCGTATCGAGCTGGCATCGTTGAGCTCCTCCAGGAATCGGACGTTGGCATCAATAATGTGGTTGTTGAAAAAATTAATGTACACGAAGCGGGTGTATTTCCCAAGAATATGCCGCAAGAGTTACGGGATTTTCTGCTAAAACAAGTAAAAGATGAGGGCGAATTTATTAATTTCAGAGCAATTCATAGAAGGCATTGTGAAAATGACGTTATTGAAGATATCCTTTTTAATCTTGATGAGGAATCCGAGGGAACTCAGAAGCTCTTCTTTTTATCAGGCCCTGTGATTAACACCTTACGGGAAGGAAAAGTGCTGGTAATTGATGAGATTGAGGCGCGTTTGCATACCTTGCTAACTCGCAAGCTGATCGGTCTTTTTAGTTCAGAAAAAACCAATCCAAAACACGCCCAGCTGATCTTTGCCACGCACGATACTAATCTGCTATCCAATAAGCTATTCCGGCGCGACCAAATCTGGTTTGTTGAAAAAGACGAAGAAGGTGCCAGCCATCTGTATTCCCTGGCAGAGCTGAAGGTTCGTAATGATGCCTCTTTTGAGAGCGATTATTTGCAGGGCAAATATGGTGCAATTCCAATTCTTGGTGAAATGCGGCGGGCATTGATCGAATTAAGCCAGGAAGATGGTCATGAAATCGAGTAAGTCGCAATTTACCCCTCGCAAAAGAGCGTACATGCAGAGGCGGTTGGATCAGTTTGACGTTCGCCAAAGATTTCTGATCGTCTGCGAAGGAACAAGAACCGAACCTCAATACTTTGAACGCTTCCGGGTTCCAGGTTTAGTTGTCAGGGTAGAAGGGGTTGGAATGAACACGCTTCGGCTGGTCGACGAAGCAATAAACTGTTGTGATGAGGGTGATTATGACCAGGTATGGTGTGTGTTTGATAAGGATGATTTCCCGATTGAAAATTTTGAAAATGCCATCCAACGGGCGCGGGAAAGAAATATGCATGTTGCCTACTCAAACCAGGCATTTGAGCTATGGTATGTACTGCATTTTGAATATCTAAATTCCGCGATTGATCGAAAAGCATACATGGAGAAGTTGACCCAATATTTGGGGTTTAAATATAAAAAGAACGACCCTGATATTTATCAGGTCTTACAATGCAAAATGGACACTGCCATTCGAAATGCCGAACGCTTGATGCAAGAATACCGTCCTTCCCGCCCCGGAAGAGATGATCCTTCAACAACGGTATATCAGTTAGTCATTGCCTTGCGAGAACAGGCTAAGCCATTATCCTGCGTTTGACGGGGGTAGCAAATTGACCAAGATTAAAACGTTTATCCAGCAAGAAATTTTCCTGCCGCGCCTCAAACAAAAGGGGGTCTTGATCGTATACGACCCGGACCAACGCTACCATGAGCTGTGTTTGGAGCTGAATTCGGAAAAACTGTGGGTCATCGATGCATCCGAAAGCAGCATCACCAGCCGCTTTGCCGCACTGGAAGCACTCAATGAGTTTGGCCAACCCAACCCATCCCTTGAGGGTATTCTGGTGTACGTTCCCGCCAGGCCGCCGATTACAGACGAAGAAAAACAACGCGACCCCTTTGCCATTTACGGCGCTTGCGGCTCCGTCTTTCCAGAAGGAGATGGGGATGAATTCCTCAGTCTTTGCCTGAAAGCACGCCCAGATTTTGCTACAGAAATCCGCCGGATTTTTAAGGACAATCCCAATCCCGGTTTTGCGGTCATAGACGCTGTTGGCGGTGGAGCCGGCTGGCCGAACCTGCAGGCGATGCTGAAAGTTGAATCAGCTCGCGATATATTGTTCGCCCTGCTAACCCCCTCCGAGGCACAAAAAGAGGCGCTCAAAGCCCAAACCGGCTGGGTATCCGAAGCCACAGCTTTATTCCAGAGCGCTCTGGGGCTGAACCTGAAAACCAAAATCAAAACCTGGACCGCTGTTGCCGATGAATTGTGGCGATTCCTGCTATTCAGCGAATTCGTTTTCGATCTGCCAGGTGACCTGCCGGCAGCCCTGACGGCTGTGCCTTGTGCCCCGCACGAAGCGCGTCACCTGGTGGAAGATCTGTGCGACCGGTTACGCAATGATCGGCGCACCCAGGCTTTTTACATAGAACGCGCCGAGGGAATTGAAAAAGAGTTAAACCTGCCAGCCATATGCGAGAAAATTGATGATTTCGGTGTTCGAGACACCTTCCCATTTGAAGAGCGAGCCTGCTTCAACCAGGCAGTCGATGCGTTGAGACGCGATAATGTCGACAGACTGCGCAGTGTTCTCAACCGCCATGAACAAACGGTCTGGGTCAGCCGGGGTGAAAATCAAGCGCAGTGGGCGTTACTCCATTCGGCTGCCAGCCTGGCCCAGGCCTGCGAAGACATTGACCGCCAGCTATCCGAGCACACCCGTACAATGGATGCTTTGTTGGACTTTTACACCAGCACTATCCGCGAAGTAGATCGCCTCCAGCGTGAATTTGAACAGGCTGCTGGAGATTTCCTCGATTCGGGCGGCGCTTCAATAGAGGTGATCAATCAATCGCGCTCAACGTACCGTAAGTTAATGAATAAGATCCATGGAGTTTTCATACGCCATATCGAAAAATCCGGCTGGCCGATAACGGGACGCTTATCAAATGCGGATGTATTTGATAAATTGGTCGCACCGAAATTGCTTGAAAGCGGTCGGCGCGTGGCTTATCTTTTGATCGACGCCATGCGCTATGAGCTCGGTGTTGAGTTAGCAAAGCACTTGAACGAAGCCGGGCAAATTGATGTTCAGATGGCTTGCGCTCAGATGCCTACGGTCACACCCGTAGGGATGGCGACACTGTTACCCGGGGCCGGTCAAAACCTGAAAATCGCGAATAAGGATAATCAGTTGTTGGTCGTTTTCGATGACCAGCCCTTAGCCACCGTCACGCAACGCATGGATGTGCTGCGTAAAAAGTACGGGCAGCGTTTTGCAGAAATGGAACTGGTCCGGTTTGTCCGTGATCATCCCAAAATTGAGAGCACCGTAGAACTTCTGGTCATTCGTAGTAATGATATGGATAATGATTTTGAGGCCAATCCAGAAGCAGCCCCTGGCTTGATCAGTCGTACCTTCCAGAAAATCCGGTCGGCTATTTATAAATTGCGAGATTTGGGATTTCAAGATGTCATCATTGCCACCGATCATGGCTTTTTCCTGAATACAGCCATTGAACCAGGCGATGTGTGCGTGAAACCATCCGGGAAATGGATCAATGTCCATGAGCGAATTCTCCTCGGTGATGGGGTAGGCGATGCAGCTAACCTGGTTCTTCCCGCTGAAATGTTAGGGATTCAGGGGGATTATAGCCAGGTCGCAATTCCACGAGCATTGATAGCGTATCGCGCCGGGCAATGGTATTTCCACGGCGGGCTTTCTCTTCAAGAAGCGATTGTGCCCGCCATCGCAGTAAAGATTCGCGCCGCAGAGACTGGAATTGGCAGCAAACTATCCGTGTTGTTAAACTACAAGCGCGGTTCCAAAAAGATCACCACCCGATTACCAGTGATTGAAGTTGAAGCCGGAGCTTCGGATCTCTTTGCCCAGGAAACAGACTTGTTGATTGAAGCGTATGATGCAAAGGGGCATGTTGTCGGCGAAGCGAAGCCTGGGGGGCCTGTGAACCCGGCGACCCGAATCATAACGTTAAAACCAGGGGACACCATTCCAATTACACTAAAAATGGATATGGATTTTGAAGGCAAATTTGTTGTAAAAGCGCTCGACCCCATTACGCAAACCGCCCTGGGAAAACCTCTCGAATTAGAAACGGACTATACGGTGTAATTATGGATGCTTTAGACGAGAAACTGCTTGGAGTATTTGAAGGAAAAGTTGTCCGCAAGGACTTGGTACATCGTATTAAAAAGGGCACGAATGTCCCAACATTTGTTTTGGAATTTCTATTGGCGCGGTACTGCGCCAGTGAAGATCCCAAAGAAATCCAGGAGGGATTGGAAGCTGTCCTGGCAACCCTTCAGGACAACTATGTGCGCGCCGACGAAGCGAACGCTGCCCAATCGAAGGTAGCAACCAAGGGAAAACACCGCTTCATCGATAAGGTCCATGTCAACTACATTGAAAAAGAGAAACGCCATTGGGCTGCCCTTGAAAACTTTAATTCGCAGCGGGTGGCTATCAATGAAAAGTTTTACCGCGATAACGATCGTTTGTTAGAAGGTGGTATTTGGGCTGAAATCACCATCGGATACAACGAAATCGAAGATGATGATTACACGTTCTATGTTGAAGATCTGCGGCCAATTCAATTGAGCCGGTTTGATTTCGATGGGTATGCTGCCGGTCGAAGCAAGTTTTCGCGAGATGAATGGTTGGATATCGTATTGCGCTCAGTCGGATTAGAGCCAACGAAGCTCTCTACGCGGCTGAAATTTCACTTTATACTCCGTTTGTCTTGTTTAGTGGAACCTAACTACAATTTTATCGAGCTAGGTCCTAGAGGAACTGGAAAATCGTACTTCTTTAGCGAATTTTCTCCCTATTCGACGCTGGTCAGCGGCGGACAGGCTACAACCCCAATTTTGTTCTACAACAATGCCCGAAAACGAACGGGCCTGGTTGGTTTCTGGGATGTTGTTGCTTTTGATGAGGTTGCCGGCATTCAAATCAAAGACCCCACAACCATCCAGATTATGAAAGATTTCATGGCAAACGGACGGTTTTCACGTGGAGCCGAAGTGATTGCGGACGCGAGCCTTGCATTCAATGGAAATATCGATCATTCCATCGAACAATTAGTTAATTCAACCGAACATGATCTCTTCATTCCCATGCCAAGGGAGTTTGATCTGGCAATATTGGATCGGTTTGCTGCCTATTTACCCGGTTGGGAAATGCCCAAAAACAGCAGTGATTTTTTGACAGGAAATTATGGCTTCATTACGGATTACCTGGCAGAAGCATTTCATCATCAATTCTCTCACACCAATCGGTACGAGGAAGTCAACAAGCGAATTCGATTGGGACAGAACGTCGAAGGTCGCGATGAAAAGGGCATCAAAAAGACTGTATGTGCTTTTCTAAAAATACTGCATCCCGATGGTCCACCTAGCGATTCGGAATTTGACGAATATGTAGCTTATGCAGTTGAAGCCAGGCGGCGTGTAAAAGAACAAATGAACAAACGCAAACCGGATGATGAGTTTGCACGGATTAACCTTTCTTATTTTGCTTCAGATGGAAAAGAAGTCGTGGTTTTTTGTCCGGAATCGCGTAACGCAACTGCTACACAGCATCCATTCCGGCATTCATTGAATTCAGGAACAAAAGAGGATCCGGAAGCAAAAACGAGGAAAGCTCAAACTCGAACTGTGGTCGAGCAACCTTCAGAAGTGGCAGTAATGGTTCAACCAGAAATTGTTTCACCGAAAGAGTTAGAACTTAGTGAAAAGCATTACACAATTTTTTATGGTGATACTGGCTATAGCTATGAGACCATTTTTGGCCCCTACTTTACAGGTGCAAAGAGTATCGAGATTGAAGATCCCTACATTCGTATGCCGCACCAGATTCAGAATTTTGTTCGGTTTTGCGAAACTGTAGTCAAATTCTCAAGCATCAAACGCATCGAATTAATCACCGGTTATGACGATGATACTCAGAAGTTGGACATTGAACAAAAATTAGGCGACCTGAAGCAAAGCCTGCTTGAAGTTGATATTGTTTTCGACTTTGACTTCAATCCGAACCTTCACGATCGTGAAATTCGGATGGATAACGGCTGGGTGATAAAAATTGGCCGAGGCTTGGATTTCTACCAGAAACCACAAAGCTGGAATGAGATCGGCGCCAATGATCTGTCATTGAGGAAATGCTTGGAAACGAAGGTGGATATATACAAGGTTTAATTCACGGATATCTAAGAAAGAGAAAATGAATCTGTTAGTCATCTCAAATCAATACTATTGAATGGCTAATGGAAGCAAAGCAAGGGAAAAATATGCCCATTGGTGGAACCCCTGTCCCAAAGCGAGAAATCATAGAATTAGTCATCCGGAATATTCCTGGCGACCAAATTCGAGAAATGTTAAATATCCAGGCTGAAACCGACTTAAGGCGTAGGCTTGATGATTTCTCAAAAAATCAATTAGTGGAGGTTCTACAATCTACAGAAAATGGACATAATGCTCTTGAAGATACAAAAGCGAACTATCCATTATCTTCAAGCCCAACACTTTATCTGGTGTCGGTTAACTCCTGGCCAGATTTTCAGCACCTTCTTGAGACGACTACTGAACTTGCAGAACAGATGCAAGAGGCAGCGATTCGATTTGGTTTGGATCGAACAGTAAGGTCAGTTTACATCATTACTCCTGCGAGAGAGTTTGTTACACAAATACCATTTCAAGAGATTCCTCTCGTTTATGAAAAGAAAATTGAATATGTGGTTTCTGATCCGGAGTCGGAGGACTTTGGAGAAGTTAATGTTATTTACAGTCTTGAAAAAGCAATTATCTGGTATAGCAGAGAGTTTAGGCATGCCCTTTTATTATGTGCGGATTTCCAAGCGGTTAAACCAATTCTGTATTATTGTAGAACATTGTTAGACATTGGTTGGCAGCTTCCATATCTTTCCGAGGAAATGCTAGATCGTTTAGCAGAAGGAGCAAATCCAAGGACGGCCTCCTTTTCACGAATTGACGATGATCCAATCGGTAATTTTGATGCCCAGTCTCTCACAATTTCAGATCCTTCTTTAGGAGAACTAAGATCCTATCGATCTCTTTCCGATGATCCCTCCCGACAGCAAACTTTTGGTTTTTATTCAAGTCATCCCGATTTAGTCCAAGGTGGAATGGGAATATCACGCCAATACGGCCGTATATGGACGCCAACACACTTACGAAAAGATTCCCTATTAGCCCTCTCTATCAACTTAATCCAGAAAACAGAACAGGAACTAAATAGGGAGGCTGATATTAATCCGAATGGGTTCATAGCGTACTATCGACATGTGCCTGTAACCCTTGGTAGAAAAAAACTAAAAATTCAACAACGGTATTATTTCGAGGAATTGATAAAAGCGATAATTGGAGCTCGAAGGTCACGTAGTTCAGAATTTCAATTCGATCCTGTTTTCGTTAGGAACCTGGTTGAACAATATCATTTCCTTGACATTGTTCCAGCACTAAATATTCACTGTGAAAATTGCGGGGATAATATCGCTCGCTGTTCAATTTGTAATTCTCCTCTAACCCCTATTGTTGTAGATCACCAGCTCATTTTTCAATGCTCCACCCATCCTAATGAGCATCAATATCAAGATAATGAGTTGTTCCCCTGCGACTGTGGAGCCAATATTGAGCTGACATTTTCGGCAGATATCAGGATTCTTCCCGGGGTACAACTTCTAAAAGCAATCCACAGGTTTTTAGGCGTAATAGAGAATCAACAATTCGATGGTAGTTTTATTATCATTGGACATGTTTTAAGATTGCTCCCAAGAAATAGAGTGGCAATCAACGAATATCATCTATCCGAATTCCAAATGTGGCAAACTAGGGCACATATTCACCAACGGAATATTTCTGATGAAAGAAAAAAACAATATAGTCAGATACTTTGGCGCATAAAAGAAAAGTGCGCCCGAAACAATCGTCACTCCAGTAATGAAATTTGCAGTGGTTGCATGCGAGAAGTAATAACCACGGCCAGGATAAAAACAGGTAATGATCTATGTCTTTCCAGATTGTTCGGATATGCTGTTGATGAGGAGTTTGACGGCGTTCATCATGGCCATGAGATAGCTGATATTCAATATCCAGATGTATGGATAAACACTGGAGAAGAAAAACGAATAGGGATCCACCTAAAAAGCAGAGAGAGATCAAAAGTTCGCGGTCTTGGAAGGTCGGTACCCTCAATCAAAGGACTTTATACACAGTATTGTCACTCTGCATATTTAGCAACAATTCAAGGCGTAGATCTAGATATTATTGGGGTGTCAATTCCCAACACAATCAACGATGAAGTGAGAGAAGATTTTCAGTTTGTTTCTGGACAATTTGGTTATCCAGTAGTAATTCTTGACGAAGAAGATTGGTTCCGAATTGTTGATGCGGCTATTGAAAAAGCTGCGGTTGAACAGAATTAATGACATTCAACATGATCTTGGATTGGAATGAACAAAAAAGACCTTGAACTTTCATTCAAGGTCTTTTTTTCTAAATACCGAATCCCAATTGACCCTCCGGAACTACCTCCTTTCTCCTTGTCCGTCTGACCACCACCGTCTTCTGGCTCACCCAATCATCCCAAGTCATCACTTTCGGACCAGGAATAATCACCGCACTCGGGGTCGTCAAACTGCCCATTGGATTGTGGCTGACCTGCAGGTCATCAGCAAACAAGGTCTGTAGGTCAGAGAGCTTTACACCCTCCAGCACATCACGAGCAAGCTGAGTGAGAAAGTCGCCTTCTTCCTCCGGAACAATCGCACCTCCGACCTCATCCCCATAAACGAGCTGCGCGGCTTTCATCTTTTTTCCCATCAAGGCCAGCGCTGTGGCTTCCATCGCTGACGAGTACACCGAGAAAATCGCTTTGACCGGCTGTGTCTGTCCCAAACGCCATACACGTCGCACGCTTTGCCACAACGTATAGAGTGAATATTCGATCTCGAAGAACACCACGGTTGAGAATTGCACCAGGTCGAGACCTGTTTCCACTAGCCGGGGGTTACAAATCAAAACATCGATGGTATTCACACGTTTGGCGATCCATTCTTCACGCTTGCGTGGGTCAACATTCCCACTCAGGATGGAGACTCTCAGTCCGTTGGCTTGCAGCGGCATCATCACCCGATCTTGAATGTCGCGGGTACCAGTCTGGCGAACATAGACCAGCACTTTTCGCCCTTGCTGCTTTTCAACCTTACAGAAATCAGCCAGCCAGTTCTCCTTCGGAAGCCATTTATGGCCATTCGGATTGATTGCCGGCAACTCCATCAGCGGGACTTTTCGCACGCTTTTGCCCTCGCCGTCATCTACCTCATCGACCACCACAACCTCATCCCGAAAAGCAGAATTCGGTCGCGCCAGTGTCCATTGAAGCCAGGTGGATAAGTAACGACTGGATTGGATAGCCAGTTGTTTCAAGCTGCTGTCCATGCTGTGATACTGCTGTCCCTGGTCATCAAGCATATCCAGGGCAACCACTTCCTCTTTATACGATGGCAGAGCCAGGTTCAGATCCTTCAGGCTCAGGAATATGGTGGTATCCAATAACCGGCTAACAATGGCCGGGCTAACACCCGGCTGTTCCTTGGCCTGGTTACGGTAGCGCCGGTTACCAGTGTACACGCCATCTTCATCGGCATCTTCATTACGCCTCCGTCTTCGGGTGGTTTCAAGCACTCCATACAACCGCGCCCAGCGCTTCTCGTCATGGAAAGCAAAATCACGACGGACACCATGGTTCAAGCGATGCAGCAACCAGAAAATTGAGGTGCTTTTGCCACCAAAGAATGTCCCGGTGAGCGTTAGCGTCCACTTCACCGCTGTTACCAGTTGATGGAACGCGACTCCCCGATCTGATGACTTGGATTTGAACTGATGGACCTCATCGGCTATCAGAAGCTTGAAAGCGCCCTTCGCATGTTTGGTGATGTACTCCGAAATGCTATGTCGCCTCGCCCCATTGAACTCAAACAAGGGTGTCCCACATGGACGTGTGCCCCATACCGAGTCACCGTTGGCATCAAGTTTCGTCCTCCCGTCTGCATCCAACTCCCAGCCAGGGATTCGATTGTGACAGAATTGGCGTTTTTCTGCCAATTCAGAGGCGTCAGTTATCGGAACCACAAATCCGTCCTTTTCGACCATCACGACCTTACCACAACCAGGACAAGCACAGGCATCCACAATCTTTCCAGTCAGTGGGTCTCTCGCTTTCCTGGTGATAACTGCTGGCTGCCATCCTGCCCCAAACTTGGCAGAGGTGTGTGCTACCACCGCCACCCATTTGGACTTTGGACCTCCTTTCATTTGAGCAGTGTCATAAGCTGCCTTATATTGATCCAGGAATTCACGGACTTCGTTCACATCATAAGCTTCGTCACTATTCCGACCGATGCGACGGATTTCTCGTGCATACGCTCCTGGGATCACCTCCTCAATTTCGCGGATCCATTTGGGTACAAGGTGGGGAGGACAAAGCACGATTGCAGGATAAGCATTCAGCAGCTCGATCACACCAGTCGATATTGTCGTTTTCCCAGTCCCCATTTCTGCCTGGCAGTTTGCCACGCCATTTTTACGAATTGAACGAGCCAACGCCGCTGCCGCATGTCTTTGGGCAGGAAGCAATCCAGCACGCTCTTGTCCGGGAAGGGCTTTTCGTTGCGTACCAAGCCTATCGAGGACTGCAATTTCATTTACAGTTGGGTCCAGATTGTAGATGGGTTTATAGGTTTCCAGTACGTGCGCAGCGATCTTCTCGCCGTGAACTTTCATGAACTCTGAAAGGCCCTTAACATCCTGGATCACCTGGATACCATCCTGCTTCAACACAGCTACCGTAGTAACAAAACGATCCTTGTAGGTTTCTACGACTGTATCGGCTTCTTTGGCATCCGGCTGCTCAGTCTTTTCGACCACCTTGATCACCCGTCCCTTAATTAGCATTGGTTTACCCTCTTCATCGGTCAACTTTACTGTGCCCATCATGCCAGAGGCCATGAGCATAGCGATATGACCTTTCTTCAAGGGCATGACCGGTTGGGAGAGTTGAGCCAGACCACGCGTTGGGTGTATCAGGTCAAGCCAATCACTGGTCTTGTGGACACCTGCTTCCTTCGTGGCTTCAACCACCTCTTCCGGTTCCCAATCCGTTCGCTTGAACATAACTGGTTTGCCATTTGCACCTCGTAATGGTGCAGGCAATAGTTCATAGATCGGTTCAACAGCGGGATGGATAGGTTCCAGTTCAGTTGATGCCAGGCTTTGGAGCGAAAGAACCTCCTTGTCTGTGGGTAGCTGGTATAGCTTGCGCTTGTATGCCAACACCACTACCTGTTTAAACTTCTCGTACAATCCATCCGGAAACCGATAGATCGTGATAGCTTCATAATGCCCGGCTAACAGCCGAGCAACTTCAAGCATTCCTAGGATTTTCTGTGGGATGATATAGGTCAGCAGCCCGCCACGGATCAGTTTGGAGGAGGTCGTCTTGAGAAAATCCCATTCCAATCGTTTTTGACCTTCAAAACGGTCAAAGTCATAAGGAGGATTTAAATAGAGCCAGGAAATGCTTTCATCGCTCAGAACACAAGCTTGCCAGGGAGCCTGGAAAACCTTATCCATCACGTTTTGAGCCTTCCCTGCTCGTTCTGGTGAGAGTTCAACCCCCCAGGTTTCGCAATTGAGCGCGTTACCCAAGGAAGAAGCAGCTTTTCCTTCCCCTGCGCAGGGATCAAATAACCGCCCTCTTTCGCTGGGCGGTTTCAGGTAAGTGCGGATGATCTCGACAACCGGTTCATCCGTGGGGTAGTACCCCATTCTTTCGATTGCTGGTGGACGCATTGTTCACTCCTTTACGAAAATAAAATCCCCGCAGGAGACGCGTCCAACCCCTTGAGGGGATGAAAAGCGCCCCCTCCGGGGTGATGTAGCGAGTTGTTTTACTTGTTCAATCAGATGGTCAGTGAGATTTCCTCCTGAGCTAATAACTCAGATAACAGGTCTTTCCAGTCAGCTTGCAGGTCAATTCTGGCACCAAGGACACAATCGCCACCTGTGGTCAGATCTTGAACCAACTTACGGCTGCGAGCTTGTTTCCAAAGGACTACTGACCATTCATCCAGGATCGGCACCTCCAGAGCTTCTTTGATTCGTTCAACGAAAAGTTGAATCAATTCCTTTCCTGGATCAGGTGTTCCTCGAAAAATAAGCAGATATGCACTGAGGTCTTCTGGTTCCCATTTTCCAGGAAGCGCAAGCCGAGATACGAACCCGACATGATGACTGGTGTATTCAGGCATGGCTTGCCAGGCTTGTTCATACTTATCAGTGGGAATCAGTAACACATCGCTTAGGCCGTCCTGAGTCATTTGTAGGGATTTCCCGCACATAAGAGTCACTCGTAGTGACTCCAGGCTGGTCTTGTAACTTACAAGGCCAATATACGCCAGGTTGTGATCGGTGTCATAGGCATAGCCGGTGGCATGTGCCATTGCTTGCCCGTTCCGAAGCTTTGGTACCGCTTCAGGAAATAGACGATCACCCGATTTGGAATCCCCGCTTTCCTTCGGAACAATCTTCCAAACAACAATCCCAGAATTGACTCGAGCCAGTTCTTCGTTGACCTCTTTCAGAACTTCGTACAGACCTTTCCAGGGTTGTACTCCGGTGAAGGTAACGCTGGTTTCGCCGCATTGAATACGGATACTCCTGTACTTTACATCGAGGATTGCTTCACCTAGAGTAAGAATTCGGTAGTTAGCTAACACTTGGGGTAGTTTCTCACCCAATTTTGCAGTAAATAGGTAAGCTCCGAGTTCCGAATCGTACTTAAGGAAGCCGGCTTTACCAACTGCATAATCGTATGGGTAAGCTGCCCGTGTCAGTTCCTGCCCAAGGTCTTCTCTCGCAGGTAAGCCACAACCATCCTTATAAGCAGCGATGATGATCTTGCCCTCCTTCTGCCTGGCAATAATTCGGTTCACTTTTTCGCGCAGGTATTTGTCTTCGTATACATTCATGTGATCCTCCTTTGGATTAGATATGGATTGAATAACCAACGTTGAATTGTAAAAATAGCCAACGTTCTTGCGTTTCTGTATGCACTGCATAACAGAACATCAAACCAGGTGCCTGAAACTTGAATATTGTTTCAGCAACCAGGTTTCATGCCCTGTCCATTCGCATGTAAAATGAAGAAGGCCTTTTTATATCCGCTACAAAAACGAAAGCCGGACTTTATTATGAAAATTTATGAAATCGATGGGAAAAAATATCGGCTCCCCAATGAACTTACCGATTTTCAGTTACAAATGTACATTCACTTGATAAATTGGAAATGGGCTCATCTGACTCAAGAATCGGGATTTTTCAAGAACTCTCCTTATGATGCTTTGCTACCAGACGAATTGAAATCACAGGGTTATCCGCTGTATCGCCCAATAAAGGAACGTTTCCTGGATCATCAACAACGATTCCCCTTCAAGTCCCATAAGTTTCTTGGACATATGGCGAGTTCTCAGGCTGCATGCGCTAATTTGTTCTTGCCTCTCCTCGAGGATCCGCTGGTCGCTGCCAAGGTTCTAGGTGGGGTAAAAACAGACCTCAAGTCAATTGCGACGGATCATCTAGACAGAGGATTTCGGATAGAGTTTTGGGACGAACCGGACAATGTGCTTAATGACCATACAAATGTGAGCGGAACCGACGCAGATATTGCCATTGCATACTATGATCATGAGGGCAATCTCAACCTATGGATGATTGAACATAAACTGACGGAAGTGGAGTTTACAACTTGCGGAGGTTTTAAAAGCCTTGGACGTACTCCCTCTCATGCCTGCGCACCAGCATCCGCAATCCTGGATAATAAAAATCTTTGTTATTACCACAGCAAGTGTAAATTTCGTTATTGGGATATTACGGTGCAAGATTCTTCACCGTTTACTGCCAACCGTATTAGAGAATATGACGAATGCCCATTCAAAGGTGGTATGAATCAGTTGTGGCGGAATCAACTGCTTGCCACAAGCCTTGAAATATCGCCTTCACCCAAGTGGCCCTACAAGAAAGTGTATTTTTCGGTGGTATATCATCCTCGAAATGATTCCTTACGGCCATCCATCAATGAATTTCAAAAATTGATTGGATACAACGACCGGTTCTTTGCGTTTTCATCGGAAAAATTAATAAACCGAGCCAAAGAGATAAATGAGCCAGCTTTATCTGAATGGGTACGCTGGTATCAAGAACTCTATTATTTCTAACCAAGAATCCGGAGTTTCATCGGAAAGGTTTACGGGGAAGCCCAATGCTTCCCCGTGATTATCTACCTTCCATCGATATGCATGGGCATTAAAACGTATAAATTCTCCTCATCTCCTGTTGAATGGAGTACCGCTGGTGTGTTGTGGGCATTCGCCTCAATGGTCACATTTTTGGTAGTGATGGCTTCCAACCCATCTTGCAAGAATTTCACATTGAATGCGATCTCCAATTCCTGTCCTTCAACCGTGGCATCAAGTTCTATCTCACTGGCGCCGGTCTCATCGGATTCGGCCAATAGTTTGACCTTCCCTGTTTGATCAGCTCCGGGTTGAAGGTGACAGCGCACCACATTGCTCCCTTCGCGAGCAATGATGCTGGCCTGTTTACAGGCTTTGAGCAGGTCACCCGCGTCAAGGACTGCTCTGGTCTTGTGCCCTTTGGGTAGAATCGCCTGGTAATCGGGGAATTTCCCTTCGATCAATTGTGAGACCATCTGCACGTTTTCACAACGGAACACTACCTGGCTACCATTCGGAGGTAAAACAAAAGTGATTCTGGCTGTTTTTGTCGCGTTCAGGATTCGCACCACCTCTTTCAATGCAGCAGCCGGTATGATTAATTGCTTCTTGGCGAACGGTTCTGGAAGGATCGCTTTACTAATAGCGAGACGGAATCCATCCGTTCCGACCATGGATACGGTCTTTCCATCCATGCTCATCAAGACTCCAGTCAGAACAGGTCGGGTATCATCCATGGAGGCAGCGAACGCAACCTTTTGGATCATCTCTTTGAACATACTTGCGTCCATTGAAACCCCATTGGTGATAGGGTACTCCGGGATGGCTGGAAACTCGGATGCATCAATTCCCTTGACGATCCCTTTATAGGTTCCGCACTTCAGTGAAGCTTCCGGTTTCCCATTAACCGAAAAAACAACCTCGGGATCTGATAGACTGTTAATCACATCGGTCAGTGTTTTGGCAGGTAAGGTCAAACCCAGGTCACCGTCCAAATAGGCATCCATCCAAACCGTGACACCCACGGTCAAGTCGGTAGCCGAAAGACGAAGCTGGTCATCATCTTTACTTAGCAAAATGTTCGATAAGATCGGTAGATGGGAGTGAGAACCTACCGCTCGCCCAACAATTGCCAGGCTTTCAGAAAAAGTATTCTTTTGAACAGTCACGTTGCATGTCATTCTGTATCTCCTTGTTGGTTTATATACTGGGCGTTTGATCGTCCAACCAGTGTTCAAGCGCAGCAACGAGCTTCTCGTCTTCTGCAATTTGCGACATGAGTTCATCCATGCTAGGGAAGTGCAATAGCTGTTGCTCCAATTCCTCGACCCATCTCTCCATTTCTTCTGATGAAAGGGAGAGAGGCTTTTCCTGCTTTACTCCTTGTTTCCATTGGGTTGCTTGAAAGCGATCTGCTACTTTGCATGACGCAACGAAAGCCTGCCGATCAACAAGATCGATGATCAAGTGATAGTCTGCAGGACATTCTGAAGAACCCAGGTTGAAATCTGTCAGGTGAGGATGAACCATTTTATGTCGCACATAAGCCAGGTAACCTGGCCAGAGACCAGTAAAGGTCACCAGACCATCTGAAACCATGACCTCATCTCCGCGAGGTTCCCACCAGAGGGCAAGATAATGGGCACCCCGATAATTTCGGTAACCCACTGCCTGTTCTAGAAGTGGCGCAGGCGGAACAGGGATTTTGAGTTGGGTCATCTGTTTTTCCATATATCTCCTTTGTTAGAAAATAGTCTTCGAGTGGATAAGTATCCGGGTCCGGAAAAAGATCATGCTTTTCCGCTTCAATCTCAACCCAATCAGTGAGCACGTCTAGTTCCTCTTCTGTCATGCGTGACGGAGGAGGAAACCAATCAATCCAATCTGATTCGGGCGGGTTGTCACCCAGATACTCTTCATCAAACTTGCCCAAGATGAAATCTTCCAAAGACTTCTTGGAGCATTCATCTATTAGGGCAATTTCTACTTGAACCAGTTCCCAATTCACATCTTTTTGTGTTTCGCACAAAACCTCCAATTCTTCCTCCTTTGGTGAAATAATCCAACGTTACACATCTACATAAACCAACGTTAAAGCTATCTACAGACCAACTAGCTGAAGGTTGATCCATACATTTGCGCCAACGTTGATCGACACGCAGGGGTTCAACCCCTGCGTGTCTCATAGTGCCTAGAATTCGTCAAATAAATCTGCAGAAGCACCACCATCTGGCCAGTAAGCCTCATCATCCCCCAAACAGATTGCGTTTTCGTATTGCTCCGTGAGAGGACCTTCGTCATCTTTGTCTAAATTCGATGTTATGAAGGCTGTGACGGTTGGGTTATCCGTTGTAAAAGACCGGATAGAACTGCGCCAGAAAAGCACATCATCGTTCTGAAGAACTTTCTGGGCTCCTTGTGCCAGGTCTATCAAAAAATCTTCTTCCAACCGATCTGGAGGAAGACCGTGATCGGCCAGGGTATGAGCGATCTCTTCGGCAATTTGTCCCCATGTGATTGAAAACGCCGGCTTTTCCATTGAAAACCCAGCATGCGCCAGAATTTTGGACACCTCGAAACCAGATTCAAGGTATTCAAGTTGTTGTAGTGTAGGTAGTTGATCCATTTTTATCTCCTGTGGATTATGAAAATCCCAACCCTTTTTCCTTCAGGGACACCCATCGTGATAATCCAATGACCAAATGGTCCAGGACTGACACATCCAAAAGTTTGCCGGCTTGGACAATGGCACGAGTCACGCTGACATCTTCGGGACTGGGTGTGGGATCTGTGCTGGGATGGTTATGTGCGATCAAGATTGCTGCTGCGTTCCGCTGCAGTGCCGGTTTGAATAACTCGCCAACCCGCACCATCGAGGAATTAAGTGAGCCGTGATATATCTCAATCACATCCAACATGCGGTTGCGTGTGTCAAGCGGCATCACGACCATGAATTCTTGTTCACGATGCGCCAGCATCGGCATCAAGATTTGAGCAGCATCTCCAGGTGAATGAATTGTTGGGCGTTCATCTTCTGGTTGAAGAAGCTTACGTCCAAGTGCTAAAGCCGCTTTGAGCCGCAGTGCAGTCAAATTGCTTATGCCCGGCACTTTAGCAATCTCATTCACATGTGCCTGGGCAATTTTCTGGATCGTGCCAAATTGTGCCAGCAGTTGTTCAGCAGACTCAATTTGATTTGAACCACCAATGATGACTGCCAGCAATTCAGCCAGACTGCAGGCATCTGAGTCCTTACTTACCCGGAAAGCCGGCTGCTCACGAACGGGCAGGTGCTTGAGCCGGGGGAAGTTGTAAGTTTGAGGGTGTGCACTTTCTATAAGGTAGGGTTGTAGGTTGTTCATGTCTGTCTCCTGTTATTGAGGGGACAGACCACCCCTGGACCCGCTTCGGGTGCCCGAAGGGGCAGGTGGGTGGTGTCCCCTCCGATAGGGTTATGTCCTTAGGCGGTCGGATCGTATCCGGTTTCAAGAAATACCTTGCGGCTGATAGCTTCGCATTCTTCCCAGGTCATCAATTCATCGCGCCGCACACCAGGGTATCCAGGTGCGGGAGGTATGAGCCAGGGGTTTTCTGCAAGGTTCTTTTTTATCCTTTCAGCTTTTGCATCCAGGAAATGACGCAGGCCGCCTTTTGTGCAGCGCCACCCCAATTCCTTGGTGTACTTGCCATCCCAATTTCGATCGCGGAAAGTCTTGTTGCCACAGATAGGACAAGGTGGCATCCCTTCTGGATCAGGCGCTCGTGCACCACCAGCTTGAAGATAAAAACGAACAGCATCAATCGCTTCGCAATAAGCTGCACCACAAGAGCACTCCTTGTTTTTATTGACCCTGTGAAAACGATGTACACTGCCCGAACCAAAATCAACCAGGTATTGATATCCCTGGATGGAAACGGATGGCGTGAACACCATAAAGTCTTCCCGGATCATTGCACTGGCATGCGCTTTTGGGATCCCCTGACTGCTTCTAACCGTACCTGCGGTTCTACTCGGAGCAAGTTCGGTCTTCATAAGCACTCTCCAGAAACCAATCCGCTGGAAGCAAGTGATCCTGCGGAGAGATTTGGATTTCTAGTTCTCCTAGTTCAATCGTTTCACAGATTGGTGCTTCTTCAGGATCATTCTCAACACGGACATCCCTCAAGTGAGGGATATGAACCACCGTAGTGCTGTCCTGATAAGGGCCACCGTGACTGTTCTTGGTAAATGGTTCCAGTCCATTGAGCGCGCGTACCCATACTGTTCCAGGTCTCGGGCCTTTTCCCACTACCTCAACGGGAATGACCGCATCTCCATAACATGTACCGATTGTGATTTCCGCTTTTACCATGTGTTCCTCCTGTGTTCTTTCAATAGGAATGAGAAAGGACATGCCCTGAATGGCATGTCCTTCGTTGTGATTCACCGGTGCGTTTTGACTCTGGCTAAAATGGAATTTCGCTTGGGTCTAAGTTTGGCGGAACCTGAGTATTTACCGCGGGTTCTGCTTCCTCCTGGTCTTCACGTCCAGAAAGAAAACGTACGGTAGAGGCGGTTACTTCGAATGAAGCGCCAACCTTTCCGTTGTTTTCCCAGATATGTGGCCCACCAGTTTCAGGATCGGGGGTTAGACGTCCTTCCACTAACACCTTGCTTCCCTTGTGTAGGAATTCATTGCAGGACTCTGCTTGTTTTCCCCACACAGTGACACGAAACCAGGTTGTTTCTTTGACTGGCTGTCCATTCTGACCGTTGTAACGGCGATTCGTGGCTACCGATAAGGTAGTCACCGGTTGTCCGCCAGGGGTAAAGCGCATTTCGGGATCTTTTCCCAAATTTCCGATGAGGATAATCGTTTGGTACATTGTGTTTTTCCTTTCTCTTTGGTATATGGTTTTTACGCTGCAACGGATGCAGGCGTCGGAGTGGCGCGTTGACTGGCTAGCCAATTACGCAATTCATCCTTTGAAGCAGGAACTCTCCCGGATTTCTCTTTGAATTGGTCAAATGCCTCTTGTTCGGAGACATTGCCATTCACGGAGACACCATCCCCATACTTGCGTACGATAGAGGTGGTGGGAGGCATTGAATTTGCTTTCGAAGTTGGAATTGCCGTAGATGAGGTGCCATTGGATCGGTTTTGATCAATACCTGCGTTTTGAGCAATTTCCTTGTCATACAGCAGATTGCCGAACTGTTCACCCAACTGGCGGAAGCAGCGCTTCAGACAGTCTGTGGCTGAACCTGCCAAGGCCATATCAAGAGCTTCGGGTGTATCACCAGTGAAGACACAACGACCAAGATCGGCGTGACTGTATGTTTTTCCGTCCAGATCGACAGATACTTTGCCAGTGATATACACTAAACCGACTTCCTCGGTCTGAACATT
Source organism: Levilinea saccharolytica (assembly GCF_001306035.1). Lineage (GTDB taxonomy): Bacteria > Chloroflexota > Anaerolineae > Anaerolineales > Anaerolineaceae > Levilinea > Levilinea saccharolytica. The sequence goes on along the minus strand of NZ_LGCM01000008.1, from coordinate 62,366 downwards.
CCCATTGGCATCCAGGGCAGGAACCTTGCGTTTTTCATGTTGATTCCAGATCAGCACCTTTTTTTGCCAACGCACGATGACCGGATCACCAATCAAGTCAAATGACCAGGTAAATCCGAAGATACTGTTGGCTCGATCAATAACGTCGTATCCTTCCAGATATGGGACGGATCCCATACCTGGCGCTTGGCGGCGTTTGACGCGAGACATGTCCAATGGCTGGCGAAGTTCCCAGAGGATGCGGCTCAGCCGGTCGCTCAGGTTCCCATCATTTGAAGGGATGGTTTCATTCATTTGACTCTCCTTTTCTTGAATTATGTGAATTTGTGGTTGCGCCGCTTCTAAAAGGCGGACACCTTCAATGTGTTTGCAGAGAATCTGAGGTCCCCGCTGCTGATAGTCCATACAGGTACACGCCCAATTGACCTCTTCAGAATCACCTTGAGATGGTCTCAACGAGACTACATACGGTAGCTTGTCGCCATTTTTGACCGTCCATTGGTGGGGATTGGTTCGGGTGACCTGGAACTTGCCAGCGAGAATCGCAGATTGTGCACGTTCAGTACGTTCAACTTGTGCTTGGGTAAGGTCTTGTGTTTTTTGCATAATCCTCCTTGTGGAAATATCCGACGTTGATTAACAAAAGGTCGATTCGAAAGATCAACTCATGGCTAAGCACCAGGAGTGTTCCGACGTTATTTACTACCCGTGAACAAACACAGGGCAGAAAACGACAATGGTGAAGACTTTTTCTTCATCGCTGACATTTGCAGCCCTATGGATGTGAGAATATATGGGTGGGATGAATGACTCATCCCACCCATACAGTATTGTTTTCTCCTTGTAATATGAACCTTTCTGCTTCTCAGCACGCCATGACGCCTCCTGGGAGGAAAAGGTTGTTTGTTAAAGTGCAAGCCCACTATCCGGGGACTTCCGGAAACAAAAAGGAGGATCACTCGCTCCCAATACCAATGGGAGCTTACGATGACAGTTCTCGAAATCCAGCTTGCTTTATGCAAGGGATTCGGACGTCATCTTGTGATCCTCCACGTACCCTGAAGTATCAAGAATTCACTTCAGGTCTGAACCCATCCATCTATCTTTTGTACACGCTTAGGTCTTTTGCAGGTAATCAAAAAAGATAATTAACCATGCTCACCTTCGGTTTATTGATAGGATGAGTTATTCAGCAGTTGTGTCAATTTCTCCAGAAGTAGATTCCATCTCACGTGAATCGTTTTCCGCTTCAGGGTGCTTGCCAGTCGTAACTCTCTCAATTGATCTGGCTTTTTTCTCGTTCGGTGCGGCAGCATCCAACACAATAATGCGCCTGGCGACTGCCTCTACCACGTTTCGGTCAATGAATACCTGGTTTTGTTTCAAATCGCATGATTTGATATCCACCGTCAGGTCAGTACAATTCTTGGATTTCCGCGCCTTGTTGATAAACTCCTCCAAGCTTTCGCGGAAATCTCGGGACTGGAGGAAACCATGCACTCGCAATCGCATGCCGCGTCGGATGTGGATCAGCCCATTAGCTCCACCATTTACCCGGACGTTGATGTAATCACCTGCATCACGTTCCGGATCCAATTTCTTGGCAGGCAGATCACTGTCTCTATAGATCACCAACCTGAAGAACAGGTCATCCATAAATTTCCATGGATCTCGTACCACGATTCCTTCTAGAACTACATCGTTTATCATCTGACCTCCGTGTTTATGAAACCTTCGTCATCTAGGGTTAAAAAGAAAATGCCGGACAGATCCCAGTGGGTTTTGTCCGGCCAACGATTGATTAAGGAATATTGAGTTATCAATCAGAGTATATCAATTACAAGGTGCTTATCCTAGATGGTCTATTTCTTTTCAATAATGCCACGCTCCTTTATGGGTAAAAATCGATCAATGTGTGAAGACACGTAGTTTAGCCACCCCGGTTTGAGTGACAAGCACCTTGGGAACTACTGATGGAAACAGGATAGATAAATCTGCGGATACAGAAACCCGTACAGTGTTGTCTCCCCCACTGACCTGAATCCCTGTAACAAAGGCATGTACCCCCTTAGCGGATAAGCTGGCTGTATTTGACGTCACATAAGCCTGAGCGTTCCCCCAGGTTCTTGAAGTAGGGACAAGACTTCCGGTATCTTGAAAAACTTGCTGATTGATCTCAGCGGAAGCGGCAACTGCTGCTGCATCCGCTGCTTTTGCCACTTCTGAAATGGCATAAAAATACCGTCCGAGTTCAATAGCCAATGCCAGGGCAGGTATCATCACCAACCCAATGAATACCGCCCAGAAAGTCATTGAATAGCCACGTCGATCTCGCCACAGCATATTACCAGCCTTCTTGCCGAAATGTTGAATCAGCACGGACAGTAAACGTCTGCCCTGGCAAACCTGGAAACAGGCTGGTCAGAGGAGCCATAAAGTTGGGTACACTGCCGCTGACTTGAATCTTTAAAATGCTGCCGGCACTTCCTCCAGGAGCCAAGACACTGACCGAAGTATTTTCCAGAATCCCTGCCTGGGCGATTGCGTCTCTTGCTCCACTCATGGCATAACAGGCTGGACATTGCTGCGCCACACTTCCCATGCGCGCACCATGCCTGGCAGCGGCTTGCACTGCCTGTTGGGCATAGACTAACATCCCCAGGTTAACAATCGCCAACATTACCATGATCGCAATTGGAGTTGTAATTGCAGCCTCAAGCAATTCCATCCCACGAGTGTCTTTAATAAACCTCATAATCCTCCTTGAGGAATAATTGATCTGCCAGTTTATGGAACATCCCCGAAGGGAGCATTGCTGGCAGACCATTGATTTGACTATATTTTTCCAGCAATATCAGTCACGATGGCAGCGATATTTTGACCCAGCAACCGATATGCACCATAAGCCACCAGAACAACCACTGCAATGATCAATGCGACCTCAGTCGACTCAATTCCCCGGTTATCATTTAGGAAACGCAATGCCAATCACCTCCTTCCTTCTTTAGAAATATGGATAGAGAACGAACAACAATGTCCCACAAAAAATTGATACGACAAAAGGAATTTCCCTCTTTTTCTGAAGGCTCGCGATTACGCCCTGCACTCCACCGACAACTGTTATCGGGATCAGAAAAATTGGATTTCCAAGAACCAGGGCAGCAGTAATGATCAACTTGACATCCGCACCTCCCAAAACACCAAATTCCCAAAGTACCCACACGACAAGGATAAGAAGGCAAATCAACGCCGCTGAAGGTTGAAAAATTGCAGAAAATACGGACAACGTGAGGGCGAATGCCAGACGTTTTTCTCGGGGGTTGAAATCTGATACGTGTGTCAATGCAATCATCAACAATACTGGAGCCCATAAGCCGTTGAAAAGGGCATACAAACCTGCACCAACCATCCCGCCAACGGTTAATGGTGTGGGGACCTGGTGGTTGCGGAGATCGTAGACCATACAGGCAAAAAACAGGGTTAAAACGGCGAAAGTAGCGATCAGAAGGCGCTCCTATCCATTCTGCATCAGTGCAAGTGCTTAAAAATTAAAGCTGGACTCACTTCTGCGCCCAGAAGGTTCTGTCCAGCCAACGATTAATCAAAGATTGTCTATTAATAATTATATTGCTGAAAAAGCGTTATCCAAGATGGCCATAGAAAGTTTAGGAAGATACCAGAACCACCCCAACTATATTTTTGTGAGAAATTAATGGATGTCATTTCCATGTATTGCTGTCAATATACACCCGCCTGAAATATGCGATTTCAAACATTTCCGATAGGTCTCTCTACACCTCAGTTTGTGTAAATATCAACTTATAAAGGAATGCTCACGCGTAAAGAACAGAAGGGCAAAATTACTGAAAACAACTTTCTATTCTTTGGTTAGTATAATGCGTAGATAGATATTAAATCATTTTGAAAATCCTCCACCCCAACATTTTTCATTTTCAGGGATATTAATAGTGAGGGCTCTCAACTTCAGAATGCAAGGAGTATTAATGGATGAAGCAAAAGCTATCACCCAACTCAAGGCGGGAGACATCGGTGGGTTGCAGATGCTTGTGGAAATGTACCAAATAGATGCGATCCAAGCGGCATGTCTTATTACTGGCGACCGAGTGATAGCCGAGGATATCGTACAAACGGCGTTTCTTCGAGCCTTTGATAAGATCAAAGGGTTCGATGAGACACGCCCATTTCGTCCCTGGTTTCTCCGGATCGTGATCAATGATTCGATAAAGGCGTCAAGCCAGCAAAGCCGTAATGTTGCATTGAGTGATGATGGGGACGAGAATTATGCGTTTGTGTTACGAAAATTGGCCGAAAATATTCGAGAGCCTGAGAGTTCTATCGAGCAGGAAGAACTGGTAAGTGAAATGCGACAGGCCATTATCCAGCTCTCGCCGACCCAAAAGGCAGCGATAGTGATGCACTATTTTCTAAATCTGAGTACCGTGGACTCTGCCAGTCAGCTAAATTGTTCGCCTGGCACAATACGATGGCATTTGAGTGTGGCACGGAAAAGACTGCGAAACCTGCTTGCCCCGTTCAAATGATAATGAAAGGAGAAAAGTAAATGAAGAATGTAAATCACTCTCACTGGATTATACAAAAGATTGCTGATGAGCAATCTCCAAGAAAAACCATTAACCTGTGGCCACAGATTGAGTCGCGCCTTGGTTCAAGATCGAATGAACACCAAAATGAAGTCACAACAAGAAACTTGAAAGGAGGGTTCTCTATGAGAAAAGCTTTTCTTTACGCAACTTTATTGCTGGTACTTGTAGCTGTTGCAACTACAGCGTTTATTCCCACCGTTCGAGCTCAAGTAGTTGATTGGATTAATGACCAAATAACTGTATTCTCTTTTTTGACCCCTCATAGCAAGGTGCAAGTGGGCTTGTTCAGTGACGGCTCTTTGGGATTTACCCCACTATACCCGAACTATCTGCCATATGGGGATTGGGTAATGGTCCCCGATTCTTACACAGATGAGGTTACAAATCTTGATACATTAAAACTCACCATCAACAAAGACGACCAATTTGTAATTCTAAATGAGCGAAAGACGTTATTGGGCGAAACTCTACCCCTAGGCAGGGAAATTAAAGTAAATGATCTACCCGCAGTTTTATTCACCGGATTGTCAGGAGAAGTGGATGCAAGAATCCCTTTGGCCAAGGATGGCGGAGTTCAGCCTGAGCCTAATGGGCAAGTTTACCTCAATCCGATCCAATATACTGACGGCGTTCGGTTGACCTGGCAGATCGGAGAGATCCGGCTGGAAATTCTCTCCAATCTCACTCTAAAGCAAGTGCTGAAAATTGCCTCCTCACTGCAGAATGTCGAAGCTCAACCAGCACAAATGACAACTGTCGAGCCATAACGTTCCTCACTGAAAAAGAGAAATCTTCACCCAAGCGAGGTTGTTTACATTGTTTTGGACAACCTCGCATTATTGTGAATCAAGATGGGCGAATTGCGTGAACGGTGAGGGGTTAAGAATCTACTTCGGGTTATTCCAAACCAAGCCACTGAAAAAACTCCCTTAGATAAAGCTACACCTCCCACATATCCTCAAAAACGGCTACTGAAAGCCGAGGAAGTTGCGAAATACCTAAGAATAAGTAAATCCGGTGCTTATCGGTTGATGCAAACTGGTGAAATTCCAGTTGTGAGAATTGGTAAAGTAGTCCGCGTAAGAGAGGAAGACATCGAAAGTTTTGTATTGAACACAAAAGCATAATCCAGGCATTGCGGATTAACCTAAAAAGGTTATCCCTACTTTCAAGATTAATACAGAGGCTAACAATATCGGCAATCCCGGTAATCGATGAAGCTTGATTTTCTGTTCCCGTATCATTGAAACCAATCCTGTAGCAATCACAACGATAAAGTGAATAACCAAAAACGATACAATAAATGACATCCCTGGCCAGATTAGACAAACTGTAATTGCACTCACTGCATCCGCGCCACCCCACCACTTCAATTCCCAGGCAGCCCAAAAACCGATAATCGCTACAGAAGATGAATGTTGCGGACATCCGGCATCTACTCAACGCACGAGTACCTTATTATTCTATGACATGGCCAGCATACGCTTGCTGGTCCTCCACAATATAATTCAAGAAATGAGCCTTTGTTACTTTCGGACTATTTCCCCGATATACTAATACGATGATGCAAACATTGCCCGATGATGATGCTCTTGTAGAAAATGCCCGGCACGATCCAGATGCTTTTGCCGCTCTTTACCGGCGTTATTTAACACCGGTCTATCGCTATTTGCTCATACGCCTGGGGAATTCTCAAGATGCTGAGGATATCACCTCCAGAGTGTTCACTGAAGCTCTGGAAGGACTTATCCATCAGCGATACCGTGAAGGTGGAAATTTCGCGGCCTGGTTATTTACCATTGCAAGGCGCAGGCTGATCGATTTGTATCGTCAGCGCCCCGCTGTCTCACTTGAAGAAGCTGCTCTCCTTGACCCGGATCCATTCGATCAGATTCAATTTTCTGATAACAAAACTCGTCTTAAAGAATTACTTTCAGAGTTGGATGAAGATAAACAAGAGCTGATGCGCCTGCGCTTTGCCGGTGGACTAAGTTTCGCGGAAATAGCTGCACTAGATGGTAAGAGCGAAGCTGCGGTCAAAATGATGGTCCACCGCACGATCCACTGGCTGCGTGAGAATTGGGAGGCGAAAAATGTCTGACTTAGATTGGGCACTTCCGCCGGAACTGGACGCTGCAATTACCGAGTATTATGCCACTCTCGAACCATCGTCCTCTTTTGCAGCCCGCCTGGAACAAGAATTGCGCCAGCGCCAGGGTGAATTGCTTCAACACAAAACCAAACCCCGATTCCATTTTTTGTGGAGTGATAGGAGAGAAATCATGCAAACTTTACGAGCTCGCCCCATCTTTGCGTTGATCGTGGTACTTATTGCCTTATCCTTGCTAACTGGAGTGGTGTATGCGCTTGGCAGGTTAACCGGATTTATCCCCGGCTTTGGTTTTACTTCAGATATCCGGTCGGTCTATCTACTGTCAGAACCGGTTGATGCTATTAGCGGGGGTGTAACACTGAGCGTAGATCAGGCGGTAAGTGACGAGAGTAAGTTGTGGGTAAATCTGACCGTAACGGGGTTACCTGAAGAACAGGATTTTTCTCAGGCTTTTGTTTTCTTGCCAAACGGTGAAAAAATATCCTTCCAAATGAGCAGCGGCATGGCAGTTGATTCAAATGGTGCACACTTGACTTACGTCTTTCCACCATTGCCTACTGCTACAAGTGATCTGGTTTTGTTTGTTGAAAACCTGGGTGGCCAGAATTTTAGCGTGCCTATGCAATTGCGCCTGGCAAAACCAGGTGAAATCCTTCCATCTGAGCCGGAACAGTCAGAGCAATTGAGAAGCGAAACCCATGATGGGGTTACCCTGGTTCTGGACCATATCGCCCCGGCCAGCAACAAAACTGTATTTCAAGTTTCTCTACACTTCGATCAACCCGGCATGTCACTCAACAACGATTGGAATGTTGTCCTGACAGATCAAAATGGCGCAATATATCCGGCCATCGATATCACTCCCGATACGATGGATGGAAATGCCAAGATATTCCAAACCTCACCCTTCTCCGGTAATGAGCAGTTAACGGTTTCATTGAATGTTTTTCCCACCGCGAAGGAATTGCCTGTGTCAATTGACTTCTCGATGGATGACGCCAATGGTTTTCTGTTCGACCCCGGGCCAGATCCGGCGGTCGGACAAATCTGGACACTGGACGATGTGATCCAAATTGGTGGTTTCACGCTGCGGGCTGCCAGGGCGAGTCTCGTATCAACCACGGAGCTGCTGTTTGAATTTGAGCCAGCTGAAAACCTGACGGGTGTCATGTTGTACACTCCAGATCCCTTGGTGCGCGGCGCTGGTGGTGGTATCCCACTGGCAAACGGGGGAATTTCGGCTGGAATGAGATTTGAGAAAATCCCATCACAACCGTTTGAAGTGCAGGTGACGCGTGCATACTATACGGCTCACGGTTCTTGGGAGATCCAATGGCAGCCCTCACCTGCGCCCCAGGGGGCAGCAGTGCAACCTACTGTAACATCTGCCCCAACCCAACCACCCTATGCCACCCCAACCTTTGCTTCAACGAATCCGGTTTTGCTCGAAGTCCAGATGCTGGCCCAGCAGTTCGATGCACCTTTCCAGGAAGGCCCGGCATGGATTCATGTGGTGACGGAGAGAACATCGATTCCTCGTTCTGGTCAAACGTATCCCCTGCCTTATTTAATCAGCGAACAATGGATCGAGACGGATGCCAACGGCTACGTTATCCGCAGCGTTTGGATGGATAAGGATGCAAATGGAAATACAATCCAGTTGACAGCAACGATCGGCGATTATTCGGTCAACTTCACGACCGGTGATGCGGGTTTCAATAATGGTCAGCCTTACCGTTTTTCTGCAGACATACTTACACGTGACCTGGAGCGTGCAGTACAATATGGTGGCTCCTTTACACGCGAGGAAATAGCCTGTGACGATGGCCAAGCCTGCATTGTCATCACATCAGTAGAATCCTTTTCACAGCCCACCCTGCTTGCAGGCGAAGCGCAAGCATTTGTCGGATCTGGCAATAAGGTATGGATCGACCTGGCTACAGGCCAACAAATCCAATTCCAGGCATTCTGGCGGTTGGAGGATGGAACGAACAGAGTAGAATCCACCGAACGCTATTTGCTAATAGAAAAAGTTTCTTTCCCACCACAGGAAATCTTAGATGTCGTGGCCAAAGTGATAGTACCTTGAAACCTTGTTGTCCTCAAGCAAGTTTCACCTTCAAGAGCTGAAAGACCCCTTGTTCTTCGCTCACAGCCAATTTTATAAAAGCCCAAGGCGGTTGATGGTCTTTTTGAAGGTGATAAGGTTGTCCGTATTAATCTACTAACAGGCTGAACGAAGGCTGCGCCAGGTACTCAAGGTAAACAATTCAACCTTTCCTGATCTAAAGCGGAATCCTCTCAAGCACCAATCATTTGGTGTGTCTTTCTGTCATATGTAGATTGGACCTCCTGTTGTTACATCAAAATGGGCGATTAAACCAGAGTCACCTCCTCAACTTCCGTTCTGGCCAACAACTAGTAACCCAGCTGAGGGTCGAGATATCCAATTTTGTTATCTTTTCAGGTTTCAAGGCGCTGGAGGTAAGGTCATCTAAAACCTATCTTTACACTCGCGGCATGAATTGTCACATTGCTCTCCCTTCCAGCGACTTACTTAATGTAGCTACAATACAATCAAATGGATCGATCCTGAAAAGGAACATCAATGAATGAAACCAAAGCCCTTAAAAAGGAATCCCTTGCCTTGATGATGAACGAAGCCGAAGGAACCCACCAGACGATAACAGCGGACTTTACTGAGCTTTATCGTAGGAATGCAACCAATGTCTTCTATTATCTCTACAGTCGCGTGCGCAACGTAGCAGATGCGGAAGACCTGACCTCACTGACGTTTGTGACCGCGCTTGAAAACCTGTCCGGGCTGCGCGACCCGCGGAAATTCACGCCCTGGGTTTTTACCATCGCCCGCAATAAGGCCTTCGACTATTTCCGCCAATCTCAGCGCCGCCCTATGGCGGACTTTGACGAAGAACTGGAATCAGCAAAAGCTGTGGAAGTGACACTGTCCCAAACAGACCAGGACCGTCTGTGCGACCTGGAAAGCCTGATATCCCGGCTCAGCCCGCTCGAGCAGGAGTACCTGCGCCTGCGCATTGTAGCAGACCTTCCCTTCGCCGAGATTGCCTCAATCCTGAGCGAGCCTGAGACCCGCATCAAAAAGAAATATTACCGGCTCCTGGAGCGCCTGCAAGCCCAGGTGGAGAATTAACATGAACAACCTCAATTCTTTTGAGAAAGAAATCAAGCAAACCTACCGACTGCCGGAGGCCAACCCGGCCTACTTCAAGCAACTCGAAGCCAAACTACAGGCTAAGCAGCCCCATCCTGAAGTGAGCGCCAGGCCCGCCTTTCACTTTGCCCGCGGCTGGGCATACGCTATGGCCGCCTTTCTTTTAATCGGAGTCATGGTTCTTGCCATCGGCCCTTCGAAGGTTCTGGCGCAGATACAAGCTGTTTTCGGATTTGTGCCAAATGTCGGGCTTGTGGACACCAGTTCACCCTTCAGGCAACTGGCTGAACCGGTGAGTGATACGAGAGATGGAGTTACCCTTGACATCCAATCTGCTTTCCTGAGCGCTGACCAAACAATCATCACCTACACTATGTCCGACCTGCCCGTTGAAATTAAACATGCCAAATTTGGCGATCCAGAGTGCTTCACACCTGCTTATCTGACCCTGCCGGATGGCAGCAGAGTTGAAGCATCGGGAAGCAGCAGCGGCCTCACGCCGGACGGGTCATACGCCAATAATATTCGCTTCAGCGACACGGTCCCGACGAACTTCAACCAGGCTACTCTGGTCTTTCCCTGTCTGGAAGGAACAGCTCGGGGCAAGGGACCTGAAGACTGGCAGTTCGCTCTTACCTTCAAGCCAGCACCTGAGAACCTCGCGGTTTACCCGGCCACGCTCATGCCGTCTCAGGCTCAGGTCGAAAACCCTGCGTCGACCAAGGTGGAACCTGCCGCGCAACCTCAGGTCGAATCCAGAACACCTGCCATGCCGGCGATGATGGTCGATGGAGACCGCCAAGAGGAGATGGTCGTCCTTGCCATGGTCGAACAACCAGATGCCTACTGGGTGACCTGGGCTTACCCCGGTAAACGCGATAACGATATTCAGATCAATGGCGAACTCTATGCCGTACCCTTCAATCCTGTCCTTTACGATGCGAACGGCGCGGAACTGCAAGAGCCAGACCATGAAACCCAACTTGAACTTTGGAAATATGAAGAGAGCCTGCGCAGCCAGCTTTCAGGTCAAGACCAACTGAAATACCTGGGCTCGATGTACACGTTTGCCGTACCGAAATCGGGTGTTGCTTTCCCTGTTTATGCCAAGCAAAACGTTTATGAACGTTCCTTCCCCGAAAAAGAGGCTTATGCTGAGATTGAATTTGATGGAAGCAAGGTACAAACCTCAGACAATCCAGTTGAGATCAACCAGGAAATCCAGCTCGGTTCAGTCAAATTCACATTGAGTGCCGTCGAGAAGAACCCGTATGGCGGTTACTCCTTCCTCTTCGATGGCGCCGAAGGGAAAGTCGTCCAATGCCAGGCCGGCCTGGTTGGGTACAAAACCAACATGGGCGGTGGCAGCAGTTTCAACCCGGGTGACCCTTTCCACTTCTACCAGGCAGAAATGTACTCGCAAATTCCGACCGGCATGCTAACCGTGCGCGTTTCTCAGCCGGCAGTCCTTGGCGACCTGATCAGTTTCATCGGCTCCTGGTCGCCTGGAAAGTAACTGCTTTACGAGAAACCAGGTAATTATGAAAAAGCGTTGGATATGATCCAACGCTTTTTTCCATCGCTCTATCCCAAACGCGCATGCGCGTGGCAATTTTTCCCGCAATGAGGAACTGGAACCACTTCGTCAAAATTATGCATCCCATCGTGCCCAAGATAAGTGACATCATAGAGAGAACATTTCATATTGTAGGTTTATTTTTCATGAAGGTCGTTTAAACCTTCCCTTGCGGTATTTCGTCTTGTTAATGTACAGTAAAGGATCATGGAGAAAAGCGTGAAAATTTCTATTCATCAACTGACGAAGAACTATCGCAAGTTTCGGGCGCTCGACAGCATTTCACTGCACATCCCTGGAGGTATGTTCGGTCTCCTAGGACCAAACGGCGCCGGGAAGACGACCTTGCTGCGCATCCTGACCACCCTACTCGCGCCTACCAGTGGCCAAGTAAGGATTGGGGAGTTCGACGTGGTGCAAAATCCGGGAGCAGTGCGGCAGCGCTTAGGTTACCTCCCCCAGGATTTTGGCTTCTATCGCAGCCTTACTGCATTCGAGATGCTGGACTACATCGGCGCGATGAAAAACGTCCCCGCCAGCCTGCGGAAGGAACAGGTCATGAAAACGCTCACGGAAGTCAACCTGCTCGAAGAAGCGCGGCGAAAAGTCGGGACCTTTTCTGGCGGGATGCGCCAGCGGTTAGGGATCGCCCAGGCCTTGTTGGGAAATCCCGAACTCATCGTGGTCGACGAGCCGACCGCCGGGCTAGACCCGGAGGAACGCATTCGATTCCGCAATCTGCTCTCCCGCCTGGCGCAGGATCGCACCGTATTGCTATCGACCCACATCGTCGCCGACATCGAAGCCAGCTGCACCGGGCTGGCGGTGTTGTATCAGGGCAAACTGGTCTTCAACGGCACGCCCGAAGCATTGATAGACCAGGCCAAAGGAGCCGTATGGCAGGTGGATGTTCCATTAGATGCGTGGCCAAAATTGGAAGTAAAATATCCTGTTTTATCCTCCCGAATGCTGAACAGACACATGCAGGCCCGGCTATTGGCAATCCACTCCCCGTTCAATGGCGCACAACCCATCGAACCTGGCCTGGAAGACGGTTATATGGCTGTCATCAAGTCGACCCTGGTCCAGAAAGAGGTCCACTATGGGTAGCTTGACTCTCAACCGTTTATGGACTGCCTTCCGGACAGAATTTCGTCTGCTGGCTGGGAATTGGATGTATCTCTCGCTGCATGTTTTATGGGCTGCACTTGTCTTGATGTTCCTTGGCCATGACAATCGCTCCGCGCAGGGGCTGCTTGAAACGACTTTGGGACGAACTGCCATCGGGCTGATATCACTAGTGAGCCTTTTTCTGGCAGCGATCAGCTCCTCACGCTCGAATCGGATGAAATTCCACGAACTTGAGGATTCATTTCCCACCGGGTTTGAGGTGATTTTCGGTCGTTGGTTGGCAGGTCTGCTTGCGTTGGTGGTCTTCCTGGTAGAGCCAATCGCATTCGCCGCAACCCAGGGTCCGCTCACGTCGCTGCTGGCAGAACTGCCTACTTATTTAGGGGAGGCTGGGCTGACCTTCGCGGTTGCCAGTGCATTTGCCTGGGCGCTGATGTCCTGGTCCAGACCCGGCCGCTGGGCTTACCCGCTCCTGGCAGCCGGGTGGCTTGGCTTTCTGCTTGGCCCAACCATCCTGGCAGACCGTTTCCCTTTCGCCAGCCTGCTCAACTTCATGCGCCAGGGAGTGAGCTTTTATTCAGAATTATGGGGGCGGTTATTGTACGGTGATCAACCTTTCTGGTTTAACCTGTTTTACATCGGGCTGCTGCTGTTGTTCCTGGCAATTTTGATGATAAGCCTATCGTCTCGCCGTTTTTACCGATCTTCTTTGGTGGGCAGCGTCCTGCTGATTATTGCGCTTACTTTGGCAGGATGGAGCGGTATGCGGTATGGTTCCGGCGTTCAAGCCGCCCAGATCTCGAATACATTCGAGACCCTATCAATTGAGACCAACTCTTTCACTGTCACCGATTACCAACTGATCCTCGATCTGAAAGATGCCCAACCGGCACACTTCACCGCGGAATTAACGGCGGTTAATCAAAGCTCGGATCCACTCGATACATTACCCTTCCGCCTCAATCCTGTTCTGACTGTCACGGATGCCAGTTTACCGGTTGAACGCAGGAACGAATTGGTAATTGTTCACCTGTCCCAGCCGGTTGGTCCTGGCGAAACCCTTTCTTTTTCCATTAATTATCAGGGCATGCTGCGCGTCGAGAGTATTTCTGATGGGGTAGTGGAAGCCAGCGATTTTATCGACCCACGCGGTGTGCGCCTGACCCCCACAGCGAACTGGTATCCGGTTCCGATTCTTTCGGGCCCGAACATGAAATACACCCAACATGATCCGGCGCACATCCGTTTGACGGTAATCAACAGCGGCAGCCTTCCCTTTGCTGCCAACCTGCCTGCTGTGGGAGAGAATACCTTCGAAGCAAATTCTGCCAGCTGGGTCTTCCTGATTGGCTCCCCCCGCCTGGTCGTTGAGCAGGTGGGCGATATCACCTTGATAACATCCCGGGCAGATCTGGAGCAAGCGCGCGGGTTGGCCAGCGTTTTTGAAGATCCCCTGCGGAAAATTACTCCGTTCTTTCCTGACGCAAAGGTTCAAGGACTGATCTTGATGGTGCTGGGTGAAGAAGGCGGTTTGCCCGGAAGGACACCGCCCGCAGCCGGATACCCCTTGGTAGTCACGCCGCGTTACTCGCCGGCAAATATGAGTGCAACCCTCTCTTCGTCTCGGCAGTTTGTCATCAAAACGTTGCTCACCGACCTATGGAGCTTAAGCGACGGCAAATTGGATCCCGAATATGGTGGACCGATTACCAGTCTGGAGCGCGCCTTTCAGGCCGTTGTCGGTTTCCTGGACATCTATGTTCGAGAGGATGGCAATCCAGAACGCATGCAGGCTCTGATCCAATCTGACGCACAAATGCAAGGAGGCGTAGATGAAGATCGGCTGGCGCTTCTGGAAATCTATCGCCAAAGCGGCCAGGAGGCTGTAAAAAATGTACTGAATCAGATGTACCAGAAGCCGGACGAACTCCGGGGTCTGCCGTATGAGGCTCTGCCCCAGTGGATCCGCTCGGCAGGCGGTATGCGATGAGAACGAAGTCGCCTTTGTATTACGAAACGCGTTTGGTGGCAGGTTTGGCCGGGCTGCTGCCGTGTCTTGGGCTACCGGCTTTTGCTGTTCTTTCCCGGCTGTTGTGGGGCCGCTTCGATACGGAGATGCCCCTCCCGATGATAGTCAACGCCTTCGAGATCATCCTCCCCTTGGCAGCCGGGCAATCTGCTGCCCATTTGATGACTATCGAAACTGAGGAAGGCTTCGCTGAGCTGCGACGATCGTATCCAGAATCCCGGCTGCGTTTACCACTTCTACGGAGCGGCGCAGCGCTGGCATTTCTTTTCCTGGCGCTGACGCTGGGTGCATTCGCCTTTCTCTTTTTGTGGGGTACCTCTAATGTTTTCGTAGCTGTCTTGCCAGCACTTGCGCCATCCCTGTTTATGACCGGCCTGTCGCTGCTCGTCGGGGGATTGTCACGCTCTTATTGGGCAGCAGCCGGTACGGTGTTGGTCTATTGGTTCCTCGAGCTGCAAACACGGGGAAAAATCAGTGGCGCGCTATTCCTTTTTGCGACCGTTTGGAACTGGAGGGAGGTAAGTTATCCCCTCAACCGGTCGCTCCTCACCGGGTTGGGGTTTGCGTTCATCGTGATCAATGCTGCATGGTATGCTTATCTGAATGGCGGTTCAATTCGGAGGAGTTTACTTGGAGAGCGATGAGCAATTGTATATCCGGGTGCGGGGGGGAGACCGTACAGCGCTTGCCGGATTGGTCGAGCGCTATCATGGACCGCTCTTGAAATTCCTCTCCCGAATGACCGGCCAAACTCAGTCCGCAGAAGATATGGTACAGGACACGTTTATCCGCATACTGACTTGCCGTGGTGTTCCACCGGAGCACTTCCGGCCATGGATTTACCAGATCGCTCGTAACCTGGCTCGTGATTATTTCCGTTCCGCTGCCTTCCGCCGGGAGACATTTTATCTGCCGGACGAAGATCAAGGGGACGATTGGATGGCCGCACCTGTTGAAACCGAAAGCCTGGCGCTGCAATCCTCTGACTGCGTGCAGGTCAACGCCTTGTTACAGTGTTTACCAGCGCGTCAACGCGAGGTGATCTTACTTCGTTTTTACCAGGAGTTTTCTCTGGAAGAAATTTCCACGATAACCGGCGCGCCCCTCGGCACAGTCAAAAGTAGATTGTTCCACGGGCTGCGGCGCGCCAGGATGATCCTGGAGCAGGAAGAGGTGGGACAAGATGAATAACCCTGTTGACCGATTGACTGATGGTTTGGACGAAACCCAACGCCAAGCATTGGGAGATCTAAATGCTCTGGCGCATTTTCTAGAAACCGATCTAGGGACTGAGCCTGAAACAGCAGGGAGAGATCACCTGCTGACCGTACTGGAACAGTATTTACCTGGCTCTCCTGCTATAAAACGCCGACAATGGACGAACTGGCTGCGCCTAGCCCACAGCCAATCCGTTCTGTTCGAGAAATCCTTCTGGCTGGCCGGTCTGCTGGTGCTGCTTCTTGGGCTGTCCTTGTCTGTCATCGATGGTCGAGACCTACTTCCGCTAGTATTCATAGTGGTTGCACCTCTGCTGGCCGCTGTTGGCGTCGCCTATGTGTTCCGTCCTGAGACACGCACTTTAGGGGAATTAGAGCGCCTCACAGCCACCGGTGCCGCTGAGTTGCTCTATACTCGTCTGGCGCTGGTACTGGCTTTCAACCTGCTGATCTCGCTGCTGCTGCTCTTGCTGATCTGGTTAGAAGGTCCGCAGGTAGTTCTATGGCGGCTGACGTTGATCTGGCTAGGCCCGATGCTAGCTTTGACTGGGCTGGCCTTCTACGCGACGATCCGTTGGAACTCATTGGTAGGGGCCATCCTTCCGCTGGGCTTGTGGGGATGCTTAATCCTCCTTGGCTGGAGCGAGGCCGTGGCCCGGGCAACTGAGGGAATGACTCCGGCCTTTTGGCTGCTACTCATCATTAGCCGATCTGACCCGCTACTAATTGGCGCGAGCCTGGCCTGCCTGGTTGGTCTGGGGCTACTAGGCCTTGCCGGGCGGACTGCACCTGGTGGGGAGAAATCGTGGAGCTGAGGATTCGGGAGTTATCGAAATCTTACGGCACACAGGTGGCGCTGCGGAACGTAAACCTGGACTTCCAGCCCGGCACAATTGCTTTGCTCGGTCCGAACGGCTCAGGGAAAACCACGCTTCTGCGCTGCCTAGCCTCACTGACCAGGCCGGATCACGGCCAGCTTTGGTTCGACGGAATCCCATATCGGCGTAATCTCAAGCTCCTGAGGAGCCAGTGCGGTTACCTGCCGCAAGAGTTGGATTTCCCCCACAATTTGACGCCCAGGCAGCTCCTGGAATATCTTGGGACGCTGAAGAATATCTCTGAGTCTGGCCAGGTAGACTATTTGCTTTCCGCCTTAGGATTGAAATCCGTGGCCGACCGACCCTTTGGAAGACTATCCGGGGGGCAAATCCGCCTGACCGGGATCGCGCAGGCCTTCCTCGGAAAGCCGTCTCTGTTGTTGCTAGACGAATTGACGCGCGGATTGGACGTAGAAGAACGCGAACGTGTCTTTGCGTTGGCTCGCAAATCGTCATCAGGTCGTCTGATCGTGTTCAGCACCCACGATCCGCCTGATGTTGAACGTTTCACAGAACAAGCTATTGTTTTACAACAAGGCCGGGTAATTTTCTCTGGAAAAACAGAAGATCTTCATCACCACATTCCGGGATACCATTTCTAACAGCCACCACTGTCGCGGGGCATCAGCGATTAGCCAATACAGGAGGTAAAAATGTCCAAACTGTTGTCTAGGGTGTTCATCCCGTTAATCCTATTTACGGTGTTGAACGGTTGTACCGCTGTACCAATGGTTTCACCAGATGTAACGCCTGGTCAGATTACATCCCCAGATGCCGCAACAATTCCTCCCTCTGAGTCCGAAGCAACGATCCCAGCAAAAACACCAGATGCCCAATCGCAACTCCAACGATTGCGGATTACCAACCAAAGCACCTTTACCCTGCATAATCTGGTCGTGAGATTCCCTGACGAACGAATCGAGTTCGGGGATGTTCCGGGCGGGACCACCACGGAATATCGGGAGATATCGCAAGGGGTCTACCGTTATGCTGCCTACGACGTTGAAGTGAACGGGCAGAGCTACCAGCAGCCGGTAGTCGATTGGGTGGGCGAAACTCCGATGCCGGGAGAGAATTTTACCTACATCATCGAGGTGGATCCTGCCCGCTGGCAGACGGAAGGCCAGGTGATCCAGCTTGTCCAGGTGAGTATAGATCAACCAGAGGAAGTTTCCCTCCCGGTGTTAAACCCCACTTTACGCATTGGTAAAGGCAGCTCGACTTCTCTGGCGGTCTCTCCTGATGGACAACGGATGGCCGTCAGTACACATTTCGGGGTTTTTCTGTATAATGCCAACACATTTGCTGAGTCCTGGTTCGCTCCCTTGCCGGAAAAGGCTGGGCTGGTAATTTTCGATCCCCAAAGTGAACGCCTGGGTGTTGTATCAGGCAGTGCCATTGTCATTCTGGATGTGGGTAACGGTAAGCTTTTGACCAGGCTGGAAGGCGCGGGCGGCTCGTTTGCCTGGTCGCCGGATGGCCAGCGGCTGGTCAGCGGCAGTGGTTGCGTACAGGTAACCATTTGGGACGCAAATAAGGGTACCTCACTGAAAGAACTCAGTGGCGGCAAGTGCTCCGAAGGCTACAGCGGGATGAAAGTCGCCTGGGCAGCAGATGGACGCATATACGGGGTTTCGATGGGAACGAAAATATTGGCCTGGGAGGGGGATACGTACGCACAGGTGGAGGATTTTTCAGCCGAGGGTACCAAAGATACCTGGATCAGTGCCATCTTCACCGCTCCTGTGGGCAATCTTCTGGCGCAGTATGACAGTATGGGCTTACCGATCGTCGCCATCGTGGATGCGAAGCAAGATCGCCAGATTCATCTGCTTGACCAGCAGGTCAACGGGTCCATTACTACCCTGGCCTGGGCGCCGGATGGGCAGCATTTGGCTGTAGCATACGGGATGGACACCGGCCTTATCCTGATCTGGAATGCCCTCACCGGCCAGGTGGAGCAGAAGATCGAGGGTTATTACACTGCCCCCGGCTTGGGGTGGTCGCCTGACGGGAAGACCCTTTTCGGACTGCAAACTCCGGATGGCCAGATCAATGCTTTCACAGTAAGCACTGGCAGTGTGCTGCGCAGCCTGGGCGGTCATGCATCTGTGGGAACCTTTTTGACCTGGACGCTGGACGGGTTAGCCTCCACGAACGGCGCAGCCATCACGTGGTGGAACCCGGTTAGCGGTGAATCCTTGCGCCAGGAAATGGTCGGTACCCCTCAGAAATGGGTAAACTCCTGGCCGCCTATCGGCCCTGGAACCTATTTATTTACCAGCGGCGATCAAACTCATCTGGTGGGAAGCGTATGTTCAAAACGCCCCCTCGAAAGTGATAACAACCAGTACCCATTCTCATCCGCCTGGTCTTGGGATGGCAGTCACCTGGCTGATCCCACCCATGTATGGGATGCCGGCACAGGAAAACTCCTATCTCAATTGCAGGACCCAACTCAGCGGCATACACCAGACCAGGTCGCCTGGTCGCCCGATGGCAAACGTCTCGCCTCGGCGGATTCATTGAATATGCAGCCCCCCGTCATCTGGGACGCCCAGACCGGAAAGGTGCTATTCATTTTACAGGCAGAGACCGGGGATCTCAAACCGTTGTGGCTCGGGCTGGCCTGGTCTCCGGACGGCAAAAAACTGGCTGCGGTGGGAGCGCTGATGCATCCGGACAGTGGGGCAGATGAAGGCATGATCCTGATCTGGGACGTGGTGACTGGGAAACAGGAGCAGTTGCTGACCACAGGAATGAACGATTACCGGCTATGGACCGTTGCCTGGTCGCCGGATGGTCGCTTCTTGGCTGTCGGCTCGACCGGCAGCGATATATTCTTGTGGGATATGACCACCAGTCAACCTCTGGCAAAATTGGGCGGTCATACCGATATAAGCGATCAACTGGCCTGGTCTCCTGCCGGTAACCGTCTGGCTTCTGTTGCCCGTGACGGCACCCTACAAATCTGGGATCTATCTGCATTTACTTCAGGCACAGAGTAACTCCTGCCATGGCTACTCTGGAATCGTACGTCCTATATAATATTTAGCTGACCAGCATTTGACCCTCCATGATGAGCCAAATGGGTCAATTCCCGTAAACTACTCAAAAAAGCAATTGATTTGCCAAACTACATAAATAGAAATAAATTGGACAGGTAGTTGTACCAGGCAGGAGGAATTTATTATGACCAAATCACAGAAAAGAGGGCTATTCGTTGTAGTGACTGTAATCATCGCATGCTGCAGTTCAAACACTACATCGCGCCGGCGGGTTATGCCGAGGTCGTAAACAGCTTGACGAAACTTGATTAGTTTGTTAATGTTCTCTTCGGAAATTGCTTATTGGATTACCACATCTCTACGATTGATCGTTCTTTTTCGGAGAACCTTATGGAAAATACCATCATTGAAGTAAAACATGTAACGAAGTCGTTGGGAGGACACACCGTCTTATCAGATATCAATTTCCAGGTTCCAAATGGATCAGTATTTGGGATCTTGGGGCCGAATGGATCTGGGAAAATCACTTTATTACGCATCTTGTTAGGCTTGATCGTGCACGATACCGGTGAAGTTAAGGTGTTGGGGCAGAATCCATTAAGCATGACCAGAGAGGATAAAAATGGGATTGGTTTCGTTCTAGAAGATCATGGCCTAAATGAAAGACTTACTGCTTACCAAAATATCGATTTCTTCGCTCAGGTTTATGGATTAGCGAAAGAAAAGCGCAGAGACCGGATTCTTGAAATGCTCGATAAAGTGGACTTGTCTTCATACATAAAGAAACCAGTAGGTACTTTTTCCAAAGGGATGAAACAACGACTATCGCTCGCCAGAGCCTTGATACACGAGCCGAGGATTTTATTCCTCGACGAACCGACATCTAATCTTGACCCAGAGGGAACTGTCTATATCAGAAATCTGATCCTCAGATTGTCAAGAGAGGCGGGAATTACAATTTATATCAATTCGCATGACCTGGATGAAGTGGAACGGATCTGCTCCAGGATAGTGATCATGAAACATGGGAATATTATGCTCCAGGGGGTAATTGCTGATTTGTTAAGGCAAAACAATCAAACAACTCTTGAAGTTAAGTTGGAAGAAAATGAATCTTTTCCAGAATTAGAGAATCTATTAAGTTCTTTATCCTATGTCTCTAATTTTAAGATAGAAAAAGAGGTTGCCTTCATCGAGTTGAACGACGATTCTTCACGGCTCCTCCTTTTTAATGCACTTACGCAAAATTCTATCCCAATTAAAGAGATTACCCAAATTAAAAACAGCCTAGAGGACCTGTATATTTCAATTGTAAAGGAGGAGGAACATCATGAGGTTCAATGATATTGTCGCCGTAGCAAAAAGAGAATTGCTGGTGATTACTAATTATAAGTTTTTATTTCTCTTTACTTATCTCGTATCATTTTATGTCGGCACATATTTATCCATGGCGTACACAAACCTGATCCCTGACCCGCAAATCAGAATTGAT
Source organism: Levilinea saccharolytica (assembly GCF_001306035.1). Classification (GTDB taxonomy): domain Bacteria; phylum Chloroflexota; class Anaerolineae; order Anaerolineales; family Anaerolineaceae; genus Levilinea; species Levilinea saccharolytica. The sequence continues at coordinate 41,104 of NZ_LGCM01000008.1, read as the reverse complement.
ACATACCTGGCTTTCTTTTTCCTGTCAACGGAAATAGTATTCAGTTGGGTTTTGTCAACTTTACAAGTCCAGGATTATATGCGGCAAAGATGTATGGAGACAATTTTAGCAACACCTTTATCTTTAACTTCAATCTTATTGGGGAAATCTCTGGCAATTTTTATTCTCAGTTACATTCCTTCTTTATTCTGTGTAATCATTGTTTTTCTTCAGGCAAATTGGCCATTGGGATTGGCAACTCTTATTCTTCCTTCAAGTCCCGGGTGGATTCTCTTTTTCATATCTCCAGTTCTGTTATTTGGAACAATCTGTATAAACACATTGTTGTTAATGTATTTGAATCATTCTATGGGTAGCCTGATCGTAAACTTTAGCGTTTATCTTCTCATATTTCGTGCAGGTGCTCATTCTTCTTCTGGCATAAGTCCCGCCGTTTTGGGCGGTTATATTATGGGTTTATTATGTGTTTTTTTGTTATCGTATATCGGCTTAAAGTTCTTGAGAAAGGAAAGAATCGTGTTGGCACTTTGATACGCTTATAGCGATTTTTTCTATTACGTGGTCTTCCTTAGCAAATTTGATAAGGTTTAATAACAAAATTCATAAAGAACAATTCGCTTAGATGAATGTATTGAGGAATCAGTTTTTCAAAAACCGAACCATAACTATCGCCATGGCGTTACTGGCAGCGTTAGTCATGGTCACTCCCGTAATGGCAAACAGTAGCGACTCGTATTTTCTCGCCTATTACGATGGCCGAGTAGTGAATGGTCACGACAATGGGGTCTTTCACCAGATGAATGCCGGGCATTTAACCGTCGCTGGAACCCTTGAAACAACTGCAATATATGGATCACCTAATGGAAACCAAGGATGGACTTTCGAAGCCTGGAAAGATACCCTTATACATCAAAAAATGTGCGCAGTTGGAAAAGTCGCTGCTCCTGCAGGTTGGGGGGACACAGTCTCTTTTAGTTACAGATGCGCTAACGTTACATCGGGAAGCTACTTTATGAAAATTTGGAGAACAGAAACGGATAATCGTGAAGTAGAAGGGTCGGGTACACTAAGTACACCGTAAAAAGTATCTCATTTCTCGTGGGCCGAGAGCACAATCGGCCCACGAGAATCCTTATTTAGAGGATCAAAAATGTATATCTACACTGACAATCTAGGTATTCCATTATTCCCTTTAGTATCATTAGTGTTTATTGTAATTCTATTTACCCAATGGAGACGAAAGCATAATTTGCCTTACATTTTTTTCTTATCTCTGTTTGGTGTGTACTTGATGTACGGAATTGATAAAGTATTTTTTCCCATAGAAATAAGTGGATCATTCTCGGATGCAATGAGGAATTTACAGATATTGTCTTCTGTAAATTTTGTGCCGTTCTATTTTGGTCAATTTGGGTTGACCGCGGGTGGATTAAGATTCTTAGTTTACAACATTCTCCTGACTTTACCCTTTGGATTTGGTATAAATTTTTTAACAAGGATGAATGTCAAAAAAATAGTTAGTGTTTCCATTTTCCTTGGATTAGGACTTGAGATAGCGCAACTTCTACTGTCTCTTGCATTGAGATACCCTTACCGTGTAGTTGATATTAATGATGCAATGTTTAACGCATTTGGAGTTATATTGGGTTATGGCTTATTCAAGTTGTTTGCAGGGCTATACTTGTTGATAATAGGACAGGACACGAATAACAAAGACACGTTGTCATTGTATTTATGTGAAGTAGTCCATCAAAAAATAGGGGAAGAAGGCATTGATAATTTTGCGCTGAATTCCAAAGTTTAGCTCAACCTCTCACAAGATTTGGTTTAGGAAGACACAGCTAATTTTCAAGAAGATAACAGATGCCAACAAAATGGGTATTCCTGGCAGTCGGTGAAAACTAATTTTCTTTTCCCGAATCGCTGACACCAAACCTAAGCGGAAAACCACAATAAGATGAGCTGCTAGAAATGCAAAGATAAAGATTTCACTGGGCCATATCAAAGAAACGGTAATTGCACTAACTGCATCCGCGCCACCCCACCACTTCAATTCCCAGGCTGCCCAGAAGCCAATGATTGCCAAAGCTGAAAGTGGTGAAGATTGAATCGAGAGGAATGCTCCCAAAAATAGCAATGGGAGCCAGGTGATTATTCGGCTTAATTCTTCCCAGCCAAATGCTTTAGATATCCTATACCGTTCACTAACAGCAGCAACTACAGCAGCAAGTAGGACTAATGTCCAGTCTCCCTGCAAGATTCGATAAAGACCTGCGCCAATGAGAGGAATAACCACCCATGCGCTGTGAGGTATTTCACTTTTTCGAATATCGAACCAAGATACGATTCCCAACCAGGTTACAACAAGGCCAAAAATAATCCAATCCATAACACCTCTTTTCTACGGCTTGATCTGCCCTTCTATCCGTCGAATATATTCAGCGCCACTTGCACAACCGCTTGAAAAATTGGCTGCAATGCTATTCCAATTGTTCGGATTTCCGGTTTTTCGAAGAGCTTGATAAACACACCCAGCGCCGGCATGGTAATTTGCTAGAACCAGACGCCAGTAATCGTCATAACTTAAAAACGCAGCTGGTTGTTTGCCGGTTGCCAGATTGAATATCCTGGTCAATTGCAAACAACTTGCATTGAGGGTTTCAGTCAGAACTCGTATCGCTTGGTTTCCTTTTTCAAGATCAACACCCCCTGGACAATTCGGGCATGTGGCCTCGATATCTCGTAAAACCATTCCGCGTAATAGGTATTGCGTTGAAGAATCCAGGAATTGATATTGGGTAGTACACCCTATTTCACCGTATGTTTGCCGGCAGATGGTTTGGAAATAAGCCGGCCGCCACATCAAAACAAGGTCTGCACCATATGTGGTCATCTGACCCAATCCAATCTCCCCTAAAGTCCAATTTGCCGCTGGCCAGAATTGCGATTCAACGGCAATGACAGCTTTAACTACCTTTGGGGGTAACTCTGCAGCCTGAGAAGAAGACAGAATCACCGAGTCAAATTGATTCTGCCATGTGAGAACTTGGTCTTTAGTAAGTTCGATTCCACAACCATTTGCGGAGCCATCAGGATTCAACCCTTGTGCTGGGCAGGTAATACCATCGACTAATCCGGATGACAATAACTCGGCAGCCAAAACATCATAACGGTTGGCAGTGGCTAGGTTCGTGTTCTCGCTTACTGGCATTAACCAATCTGGAATAGATGTTGGGGTTAAGCCATATGCCACCTGGCAGGTTCCACCGCTATCAGCCTTCACAGATGTTATTTCCCAACTGGCAGTTGTCATCACGGTAAGGGCGACTAGTAGAATTCGGATTACGGGCGACCATGCACGGGATGCCATGCCACCTCCCAAACTACGCTGGGTGTTCGATATGTCTGGCCAAAATCATCCGACAAATCAGCCCATGCGGTCCAGATACCCTCTTCTGTGGTGCCAAAATTGAGATCTCCTGAATTTTCAGGAGTCACAGACCAGGTTGAGCCATTGCGGTTCAAAGAAAATTGAGCTCCCGATGGTGCCCGAACTTGCACCAAAATAGAATAAGGTGGAACACCACCTGTTACCTCTCCAGTTAGGGTCTGTGCGGGTTGATCCAGGCTAGGAGCAAATAACAATAAACGCGCATATGTGACCGCTATTGTCCCGCGAAGTGGTGCAATCACAATAACCGTGACTGAATCGCTAGCAGTTTCATACTGATTAGAACAGGTGATTGTATAGGTGTGCGTTCCAGTCGGGACTCCACTCATAGGCTGATTTCCAGATATGACCACATTCCCATCCCAGCTGCCATTTGAGCTGGCTGCTGAACAATTTGTCGCATCGCGACTGATCCAACTCAGGGTAAAGCTTGCGGGAGAAATTAATGTCAGAGGACCATCGGTGTTATTAACCTTCAAATCCACTGCGGGTGGATTGTAGACAATGACAGTGACACTATCTGATGCGGAGCCAATGGGATTGGAACATGTCAACGTATAGGTGTAACTTCCGGTGGTGATGCCAGTGTAATTCGTCGAGCCAGACTGACCCTTCGTTCCAGTCCAGCTTCCTGAGGCAGTACAGGTATCTGCATTACTGGATGTCCAACTCAACAGATATTGAGCGGGAGAAGTCAGGCGGATCGTTCCATCCTGGTTATTCGCTTTCAAATCCACACTGGGCGGGAGTGAGCATCGAATCGTTTTATTTGTTCCTGACAAATCAAACCAGGAGGAATTATAGGGATTTTGACCCTGAACGCGTATGGTGTGTTGAACATTGGGTGATATCAATCCCCACAAATCTTGAGTGAACCCACAAGTGCCGCCCGTGCATGTTCCGGTCAGATCCGCCCTGTACTGGTTAGCGACTCCATTCGCTACCAAATTGCCATCTACCAGGATGCGGTAACTGATATCCAACCCTGGAGCGGCATCTTGCATCACCCAGCCGTAAGCCCGACATTGGGATTGAGGAACCGTTCCAGAGGCTCCGTCATGGTAGCCAGTAAAGGTATCTCTATAAGCCCAGATTAAGACGAAATCTTCAAAGTCGTGGTCATAACCGCCATTACTATTATCTTCATCCCAATCTCCCCAACATTGTGGAGTGCCAATTATGGTATCCCCGGAAGCGAGGAATGCTGTCATTAAACTGGTAAAGTCTCTACCACCAGCGCTTGGGTTGTAGTTTTGCGAATAGAAGTAATTTGGACAAAAGTAATCGTGATGAGGCGTTTTCCAACCCACATGCGGGTTAGCACACCCCCCTGAACCGCAGTTACCTCCATAACAATCACAACCTCTGATCTGGATCGTCTCACCCGCTGCAACCGTGATCGGTGTCAGCACTGTTTGATTGTTAATCACATCCATATATGTGCAGTTCTGCCCTACCCTGCAGCCATTACGGATGAAGTAATAGCGCGAAAAATACCCCGGTGAGCTTGAGGTGATAACATTCCATAAAACAATTCTTCCAGCTCTGGGGAACGTGATCGAAACGGGATTTCGATTATAAGAAACGATAGGATGGCCATAATCCGCCAGTGCAGAGATCGTGATCACCAAACCAATCACAATGGCAAGGATAATTCCCAGAAATGTTTTCTTACGCTTTATCAGATTTAAGATAAATTTTTTCATTGGACAACCCCAGCGGATGCAAATACCCGAACGGTTTTCAATTCGATTCCGAAAATGTTTAGAATCGTCCATTGGATTGGAACCTCCAAATAGACTCCAACAGCAGGTTCATTACTTGACCAATCGCTCAATCCATCTCCCAAGCGGATTGGACGGGGTGGAAATCCGGATATCGTTCCCCCAAAAGGATCAGGCAGAACCCGAATTGACGAGGTGTAACCAATAATTCCACGCGCTTGCATAGCAGAATAAACTACGTTTTGGGCTTCATTACTGGCCACGGCTTGATCCAGTTGGATAAAGCCAGTATTGAGAACTGCATCCCAGTCCCTTCCTCGGGATGCACCAGCAAGCGCAGCCTCTTGCGCCACAGAATAAGCCCAATTACGCGCCGCATATAACCTGTAAATATCCACGAGCCCACCTGCAATCACTACAAGCACGAGGATGGATAATAATCCCCACACTGCGGATTGTGCTTTTCTTTCAATAATCATCCCATTTCCCGTAAAAGCTTTTAAAGGTAATGGGATCACGGATACCGCTCCACGATTCCCCAGTGCTGAACCCGTATTGTCATGATGGGTTCAGAGAGGAAGGGAATATCTGCCTGAAATGGTGCTGAAGCCTCCAGGATAAAAGTGGTCCCAAATGGGCTGCCTGAAAGCCAGGCTGAACTCCGTGGAGTACCGGCAGCATCAAAAACTTGAATGGTCGTAGCCTCACCCGTACCCATCACATTTTGGTTCGTCCCTTCTTGAATCAAGTTCCTTGCATAGCTCCATTGGGAAGGATCCAGGGACAAAGCGCGAACAGCTGCGCCGGCACTGCTGTCCAATGCCTGTCGAATGGCCACTCCACGGCTGAGTTCAATTCCTCCAAAAATTACCAGTGCAAGCACCATCAGAACTAACAAGGCCTCAACCGCTGCCTGCCCTTTTGAATCTGATTTAAGACCCAATTTCGGCGTTGACATCATTGAACTTGACCTTTAAAGTGGAAAAGACTTCCCAGAGCGCGCCGCCAACCAGAGCGATAAAGATCGCCAGGACAACGATGTACTCAACAACGCTCTGTCCATTTCGATCATGCAACATAATTCCTCCTCTCCCTGGAACGCTCCTCTGCACTTTTACAGAGGAAGCGGAGTGTTAATGGTTGATAGCTGGTCTTCAGGATAGAAGACCAGCCACCAGGTTTGCTAAAAAATTATGGGTGTGCAGCCGGCACAGCGATGCTGTTAATCCAGTCTGCAATACTGCCGCCTTGGGTACCGATATTGCTCAGGATGGCCCAGATGGCCACTGCTCCCAAGACAACGGCGATCGCCAGAACAACAACAAACTGTGGAATTTCGGATGCTTTCTTATCGAATAACATAAACAGGCTCCTTTCCCTCGCACTTTGGGCGGGGGTTTTGAAAAATGGGCTGGTATGCCCCCATCGCGGAGCGATAGGGGGTTAGAAACCGCCGCCAATCGACACCCCGGAGAGGGTTTTCAGGATGCGGTCAACAAGCGGGTAAAACAACAAGATAACAATTGGCCCAAGGAGAAACGGCATAGCCAATAAGGTGATGCGCAGGGGCAAACGCTGCATCTGTTCTTCGGATTGGTAACCGATCTCTTCGTTCAATTCTTCGATGACACTGGCAATCGCTTGATCAACATCGGAGACTCCTCCGGATTGTTGAGCAGCCTGGACACGTTGTACAACGCGAAGCAACTGGGGAGATTTCAAATCGTCAGCCAACTGGTTAAGTAAATCCAACCCACTGCGAGCAGAACTGCCCTGCAGCCGTTTTTGTAGACGTTGGTATACAACTGAAGTTTCGACGGTCGTCTTTGCCAAGCTCTCCAATCCAAGCAAGAGCGAACCTTGTAAGCTCATATGCAGACGCACATCGATCAGAAACTGTCGAATTTGTCCGACCATGAACCGTTTTCGCTGCTGGATCAAATAGCGTTTGGCTAACCACACCAGACCTGGCAATGCCAGGAAACCCAACCGGATACTGGGAAGCTGCGGTCCTAAGACTGCCAATAGGATCAGTCCAATCAGGGCTGTACCCGCATAAAGTGCTCCCCATGGAATGTCGCCGAACCCCAAAATTGCTTCTTCTGTTCTTTTCTCGTCGCTTTGATATTTGGTCCCGAGTCCGAGAGCGTGTAATCGTCCACGCTGTATCGGACGGCTAAGCCTCCTTCCTGTTTCAAATAAAATGGATATTACGGTATTGGCAATCATGCCCACTCCGATTGCCAGACTAAAGCCCACCACAAGGGAAAAGGTTTCCATTCTTAGACCTCCCCAAAACTCAATTGGTAGACTTCGTACTCAAAATACAGGCTGGCTAGCACAACTCCACAAATCATTACTGCCAGTAACACCCGATGAGGTGCATCTTGCAGAAAAAAATCACGCCAGGCTGGTGATAAAACTACGAAGGACACGGAAGCGGCAACTACACCTTGTAGCAGTCGGATTGTTCCACGAACAAGCGAAAGGGTCTGACGAGTCTTAGAGCGTAGCAGTTTTTGTCGGTGAGCCTCCTGTTCCAGTGAGACAAGCAACTCGTCCTGAATTTCTTCTGTCAGCTGAGCGTTATTCGCAATCAAAGCCGACAGCCTTGATGTGACATTTCCGGGTAATCCTTTTAATGCCTGTGCAGCCTGGCCAGGGGGTTGATGCATTCGTAAGCGGCTTGCGACCTGCTCGATGGCGTGGTTCATCGCGCCCACAGGCAATTTGACCTTCATCAAAGCATTCAAAAGAGAATGATCTACACTCATCAATGATCGAATTTGCAAGGCAACCGCTTCCGCATCCTCGTTGATTTGTGCGCGTTCGACCTGTTTTTGCTGAAAGTTAATCCAAATCAGGATGATCAAACCGATCACAAGCACAAGCGGTGAGAGCATAAAATCGTGGACTGCAATCGCTAATCCTGGCGTGGCAATCAATAAAATTAATCGCTTCCAATCCAACTCATTGTGTGCCTGGTAAGGCTTTTCTTGAATAACGCCCATCGCTCGCAGCCGGCGACCTGCCCAGGAAACAAATATCCTGCGCCAGGTTTTCGCTATGATTTCTACGCCAGATAACAGCGTATTGTATAAAACCAGAAAGATACCGCCCGCCAGGAACACAGCTCCTGCATCAATTAAGAATCGAAACGGACTCATGCCTCATCCTCCGGAGAACCTTTTATACGATCCAGTCTGGTCCAGTACCCGCGCGGAGGCTTTGGAATACCTAACGCCCTGCAGCGCTTTTCAACGGCTTTATCAGAAACTCCGTATAAGGCAGCAATCTGAGTAGTTGGAATTTCCCATACCAACTGCCGTAATTCTTCTGGATCAATGATAAATTTCCGATCAGCCAACCTTCGGCAGGTATCGTTATGGTAGATCCGCCGATTTTTATGAGAAAGGGTGACTTTGAATGGTTCTCCGCAATATGGGCAAATCAAAATTACCGCCTTATGATCCGGGTCATGTGAAAGTTTGCCGAGGGTTGTCAGAACCAGATTCTCAATCGTCAAGTTTTGCGGATTCCCATCCTTATAAATAACAATCTCAAATGAACGAAGCCACCGTCCTAAGCTGACTGACATCAGATGCCGGCTCAAGATCACCTTTCCATCTTTTCTGGCCAAGGGGTGATGACAATCCTGGAATTCCTGCTGTCCGGTTTCAGGATTGATGACTGGATGAAAATCTTTGTGATAATCACAAGGTTCCATAAGTCACTCCTGACCAATTAATGACGACTGATCCGGTTCATCATTTGTGGAGATGATTTGCCAGCATAAAAAACCATACATCGGATAAGTTGGCGGTTCCCAACCATAACGAATAAACCCGTTTGTAAGTCCAGTTCCCACATCATCCAGCACAATCATGGTGTCTATCATTTGCGCCAGGTGGCAATAATCAGACTCACAATCCTCCCAATAAACGCCATTTTGAGTGACATAATCCCCTTTCAGTTGAACTCCAATCAACTGGCCTTCTTGGATAGGATGGGAAATCAATGAATATGCCGGTTTTCCAGAAAATTGAATTTCAGTAGCCGCCCAGGTGAAGTTAAGGTCACCGTCTGCTTCGAGATAGTAGACTTTCACCAAGCTCATCGGTTGGATAAAATCGATCTGTTTGGTTTCACCGGCTACCCCATAAAAACGCCACGTTTGTTCTTGTCGGATAAAACGCAATCCTTGCCAGGGGGCATTCCGCAATTTGCTCTCGATTTCCTCGTTCTTATGATTCACATCTTCGGAATAATCTACACTTGATGGTGCAGGGTCCACCTTCATTAGGGCATTCAGGTTCCCGAAAATAAAAACCAGGCATCCTACGACAGCAAGTAGAAATACAACGACAAGGATCCACTTTACGAAGCGGTTCATTTTATTCCCTCCAACTGGTGATAGGCTTGTTCAAAGACAGGGAGGTTCTCATCACCTTCTGCCCGGTAAAGGTAGTTCAAACAATAATCACCTTTCGCATTAATTCCATTAATCGTGGCGATGGCCTGTAAAGTGCGTTGAACTCTTCCTGATCGGGTGACTCTTCCCATCAAAGCAACAACATCCAATCCCATCGCAACCATCGAGCGAACAGCAGACAATCCCAATTCAGGCGCTGCAGCCAGGGCAAGTTGTTCAAGGCGCATCAGGGATTCTTCTATCGTCCCACCGTGAATGGTTGTCAATGCTTTGCGCCCCAAGCAAGTGGCTTTTAAGAATTGCAGTGCCTCATTTCCTACTACCTCACCCACCAGGATGGCTGCCGGGTTCATACGGGTATAAATGACGTTTAGGACCCAATCCAGGGTCACGCCAGGCGTGCCAGGCGATAATTCAGCTGGCGCTACTGTACGTAATAAAAATGGGTGCTGGATTTCCAATTCCCGGAAGGTTTCCAGCGCAGCAATCGGCGCAGATACAGGCAAAAAACCCGAGAGGGCGTTGAGTAAAGTCGTCTTGCCAGAACCCATTTCCCCAGCAATCATCAGGCTGCCGGCCATGTTGGCTACCATCCAGGCTAGAAATCGATCTGGTGTGTCTTTCAGAGATTGGATCCGACGGGTCAGTTCGGACTTGGTATCTTTTTCGGCAGGGCTGGTAAATGTCTGCATCAATCCGATTGATGTCGGATCACATTTGGCAAACGTACCAGTCTGCTCCATTTCTTCCAATGTGCGAACACGCCGGCCGAAAGTACGGATATTGATTGCAGTCCCCTCAGTTGACAGGCGCGGAACGATGGCGGTAAACCGTTCTCCACCTGGCAGATCAATTAACACAGCCGGGCGATCTCCGCGCAAAGTAGCGCCGCCTTGATCAGCAACATGCACAGCGAGGTTTTCGAAATAGCTGTCATCAGCCAGTTTCCCCAGATGATAAAAACTCCCATCATATTCCACGGCTACCTTCCCATTGCGCACGAAGATTTCCTCCACGTATGGGTCGCGCAGCAACTGGTCAAGCAATCCCACCCCGGACAATGCATCTGTGATAATTTGTGCATTGCGATTGACGACGCTGCGATTCTCACCCTGATCAATCAAGATAGAGCGCACCTCATCATAGAAACGACGACGTTTTTCCGAGTCTGCTTCTCGCCAGCTGGGTGGGTTGATTCCACGCTGTACCAATTCCTCACGGACCCGTTCAATCAGGAGCAGATCAGATTGGTTTAAGGGCTGAATGGTTGGTGGAGCGGTTGGATGAATCAAGGAAGTGCCAGGGTCGACCATAACAATCCACCTTGTTTTTTACTTGCTGCAACCGCAGTGAGAATAACGTCCACATATTTCGGCTCTACCGCCAGGGTAAGGATTTGGACTTGTTCGTTCTGAGGGCTGCCACCAAACGTTGAGTTATCCTCACTCTTCTGATTGGATTCTGCAGCGACACCTTGTGCATTGCGGACATCTACTACCAAAACACTCCTGGCGATGAGCTCGACCTTGAAGGTAGATTGATCGTTGGCTGAAATCGCTGTATTCTCAGGGTCAATTTCCTCGGGAAGCACTTGATACAAATTGACGTGTTCTCCGATTCGAATTTGTCCACCTACTGCAGAAACAGGTTCAACCGGGATTGAGAGAACTTCATATTTTACATCGGCCAGTCGAAACTGCGTGACTCGCACCGCATTTGCCTGAGCAACCGGCAGTTCTGCCGGCAATGAAACCGTGCTGATCTTTCCTTCCAGATCCTGGGTGGATTGGTAATAGGGTAAAGACGCCATCGTGCGAGGCATCTCGCGCATTTGGAACATGTCTGCATCTAGAATTGCATAAGCAGGGATTGTATTGATGGGTACTGGTACCTGATAAGTGGAAACTTCCTTCAAATATAGATTACGTCCATAGAAACCTGCTCCCAGGGCAACCACAACGGCAATTACACCGATAATAAATTGAACAGTTCGATTCATTAATTCCTCCGTTTCCAGCCGGTATATGCTTGTTCTAAAATGGGATCAGCCAATCGTGGATCGAGTGACTGAGCCCATGTTTCGTTGTAAGGCAACACAATCGACACGCCGCTTTCTGCACGATCAGAGACCGATTTGGCCATGTTCAAGACTAAATGGTGTGGTTCTGAAACTTCGCTCATCAATCGTCTGGCTTGTAATATGGCATCATCGCGAGGAGAGGAAACGACCAGGTTGATCAAACCAGGCTTAGGTTTCGACAATTCCGAGAAAAGGGGATGACCGGGAAAACAGTCCACGACAAAAAGTGTGTGTTTCCGTTGGATATCGACCAGTAGATTTCGAACCCCTTGCGGGTCTTCGCTCCATAGGACATCGATTGTTCGGCCGTCCATCGGGTATAAACTGACCCCATTCCAAAGAGCAGGCTCTGCTTTATGAGTGGCAATGGTAAAGAATTCGGGAAGGTCGGGTGAAATTCGAGCGTGAAGTGCGCTTCCGCCCATACTAAGTTCAAGCAATGCCGCTGGCAGTCCCGTATTCCTGACGAAGCGTTTACAAACAGCCATCGCAAGGGTTGTTTTTCCCACTCCTCCAGACCAATTCACCAAATTAATCTGACGGGCTGGTAGAAACGAGACTTGTTTGGCACTGGTCAACCGGGCTCGCCCTAGCCATTCAGCCGGGTCTATTACAAAACTGTCTTGAGTAACCACCGGAATCCCACTCTTATCCAGCGCACTGTGAAGTATCTCTTCAGATACATCTGATATTGGGAGCAGGTCACCGAGAATAACCAGGTGTACTCCAGACAGGTTCTGTAAAACACCACGAGAAGAGAATGCTTCCCGTACTGAGAGATTGTCAGTCTGGGAGAGTGCTTCCAATACTTTTTGATCAGGTTGATGAGCCCCGAGTAAAATAACAAGAGCCGAATTCCGTTTCAAATTAAAGGAATTTCCAAAACTAAATTTCATGTTGTTTTTCATCTCCTTGGATGTTTTTCGATGGGTAGGACAAATCTGCATAGATTGCCAAGAAAACCGCAATAGCCAAAAGCAAGGTGGTTATGACCGTCAAAATGGTTCCTGGTAGTGAACCGCTACCCAACTTGATATACACGATGGATAAACCACTAATCCCGGCAATTCCAATGGATCGAATCCACATCAAATTGGTCAGAATGGCAGAAACAAATACACTGAACACCGCCAACCAGACTAATTCGTCTTGAACTGCAAATAATTTCATGAGTAGGGCGATACTCAAAGCTAACGCAAAGCACATGTTTGATAAGTTCCGCGTCATATTTCTCACCAGAGTCCAGGTATCAATCGCCAAGGTACAATCCGCATGTAGCAGGCATATCCGTCAATCATTTTTTCTTCTCGAAGGATTCGCCAACATTGAATGAACGTCAGAGCAACAGATAAAAGAATGGCAGTGAACCAATCTGGAGAACTGAAGACCATCATTGCCCTGAACACCAGTTCTCCTAGATACATCGGGTGACGTAAAAACCGATAGGGACCACGACTGGTCAGGCCACGATCCGCAGGAGCAACCCCAAAACGTGATCCTAAAGTGATGAGAGACCACAAGATCAGCGAGTAGCTAGCCAGGGCAGGTATGAGCAAATACCACTCACTATGGCTGGAAATTGTGAATGTGGGCAAGAATGAGGCGATCATTCCGAGCCATAATCCGGTGCGATCATATTGTTTCGCCGGTGTTCGCCGGGTGTAGAAGAAAGCTAATAACCCGTTATGAATCGCAAACAGCCAGGCCAGGATAGAAGGATGCTGCCAGGCTGCCAACCCGGAAATAAGCGTGGCAAAAAGGAAAAAGCCAAAACCAACCAGGTCACGTATGCGATCGGAATGATTCCGAATGAAATGGAGGGGATTGGTGGCCATAAAGATACGAGACAAGGACTGTCGCTTGAATGAGGAAATGGAAGCCGCTTTCTTCTTTTGTATTACATGGTTAACCGATCTCGAATATTGTTGTACAATTGTTCTATGGGTGACGTGCCAAATCGACGCAATTCGGGAAGTGTTTTCTCCCTGAACTTTCATTTGGTTTGGTGTCCCAATTACCGACGGAAGGTGGTTGTTGGCGGAATCACAGATCAATTGCGCTCGTTGCTGCACCAAAAGGCGCAAGAGGTAGATGTGACAATTGAGGCGCTTGAAATCATGTCTGACCACATACACCTGTTCATAAAGAGCCACCCAACTGATGCGCCTCAGCGCCTGAGAAACCGGTTCAGAGAAACTACCTCTCTGTCGCCGCGCTTGAAGTATTCCCCACTGCGTTTCAACCTTCCGATTATGTGCAGTAAGAGCAACTTCATTGGCTCGATAAGCCACGTGTACGAGGGAACCGTAAAGCGATATATCGAAATGCAGAAGTCGAGTTAGACAATGATTCGTACCTACAAGTACCTCCTTCGCCCAAACACTGAGCAGATTGAAAAGCTGGACTTTTTGCTTTGGCAGTCTCGTCTTGTTTACAATGCCGCATTGGAGCAGCGCATTGCCGTTTATCAAGAAACGGGCAAGGGCATTGGCTATGGAGCACAATGGATGAATTTTCGAAACACACGTCGAGAAAATCCCAACACACTCGGTCAGGTGAATGCTTCCAGTTTGCAGCACCTCTTGCGCCGATTGGACAAGTCGTTTACCGGTTTCTTCCGCCGTTTGAAAGCAGGAGATAAGCCAGGTTTTCCCCGCTTCAAAAGCAGCAAACGCTTTCATAGCATCGAATACACCTATGGAGATGGTTGTAAACTGCGGCAAGATGAGTATGGGCGCAAGTCCTTTTACGTTCAGAACGTGGGCGAGATGCGTATGTGCTACCACCGAGCTATCCCGACCAATGCCGTAATCAAGCATGTTGTTGTCAAGCGGGTTGGTGAGCGGTGGTATGTTTGTTTGATGCTGAAACTGCCAGACCCTGGTATACGTCAGGTACAAACAGGCCAACAAATCGGCATTGACTTTGGTTTGAAAAACCTTGCCGCCCTCTCTACTGGCGAGTTGATTGATAACCCTCGTTGGCTGCGAGAGAGTCTCGCGAAACTGCGGAGGTTGCAACGTCACGCCTCTCGACAGGCCAAGGGAAGCCATAGGCAAAAAGAGGCCTACCACCAGATTGCTCGCTTGCATGAGCGTGTTGCCAATCAGCGGGCAGATTTTTTGCACAAGATCAGTAATCGGCTCGTTGCCGGAAACGACCTGATAGCGATTGAAGACCTCTCTCCGAGATTCATGAACCGAAATAGGCATCTTTCCCTGTCTTCGCACGACGCAGGGTTTGGTCTGTTCCGGCATATGCTTGAATACAAGGCTGAAAGTGCCGGGATTCAAGTGATTGCCGTGAACGCTTCCAACACAACTCAAGCTTGCAGCGAGTGCGGGAGTATTGTTCCAAAAGGTTTGTCGGTTCGTGTTCATGTATGTCCTAATTGCGGTTTGGTTCTCGATCGAGACATAAATGCGGCTCGGAATATCCTATCTATGGCTTTACTACCTCCGCTCGGACGGAGCGGTCAGCCGATAACGTATCCCGTTGGGGAAAGCGTTGGCTGAGAAGCCGTTGCCTAAAGGCGACGGAGAACGTCACTACATCGCACCTAGATTCTGGACAATTGGCCATCCGATTACAGCCAGCAACGTCACCAGGAATGGCAGGAAATAAAAAACCACCATTGGGATTACCAGTTCGGACCCCACTTTTTCTGCTCGCTGCTCAGCGGAGCCAATATAATCAGCTGCAATACTGGTTGCCAGCTGTCCCATCAATTCCTGTTGGGCAGTACCGCGTCGGATGAATTCCAATTGAACAGACATGCCGATCAATTCGGGGAGATGCGATTCCTGGGCTTCGCGTTGCATTTGCTCAATCAGATCACGACCTTGCGCCATCTGAAGAACCCACCGCATCCATTTACCTACCAAGCTTTGCGCTTGAGCTGTCCGACGCAAGGCTTCTTCCATCGAAACATTTGCAGACATCTGGGCTGAAACTAGCTGAACAAATTCTGGAAGTTGAGCAATAAAATGACGGCGATAACGACGGGCAACCCCGCCCATAGACATAGCAGGATATTGAAATCCAACCAATCCACCTACCAAAGCAAATACTGGTTCCGCAGTGGCTACCATCCCCAATCCAAACCCTGCTACAGCTAAAGCCACCCGCAGAGAGGTAAATTGCACTTCGTTCCAATCGTTCCAGCGATCTCCGATGTGAGCCCAATACAGATCTGCCCGTGTTTTCCGTAAAAAACCGGCTGGCGTCCATCTAGATACAGGCTTGTCTAGGGGAGATAGGGATTTACGCCATCCGGTCAGGATAACGCCATCTGCTGGGGTAAGAATCTCAGATAACCGGCCTGTGGGTGCTGCAGGTGCAAGTTCAAGTGTCAGGTAGATAACCAATGCAAAAACAGCGATTCCGGTGAGATAAATGAGTGCAGTCATCTACACTGCCTCCATAATCATGGAACGGATAATGAAGTACCCACCCACCATGGCTGCCATCGTGCCACCAATTACGATTTGAACAGGGAGGGCGGTTAACGAAGAGCGCACCATTGGGTCCTGGCTGAGATAAATCAGAATGAAGATCAAGACAGCTGGCAGGACTTTTGCAGAAACCAGCGAATCGCCGGCTTTCGCCTGGGCACGATTCCGAGCAATCAGGATTTGCTGAACCCGGCTTGAGATATCCATGAGGACTGCGGTGTAGGCTCGTCCGCCTGCTTCGGTATATCCTTCCAACAGTTGAGCTAGATTGGCCAGGGACACGGAAGGGCTGCGCGATGCCAGACTTCGCAATGCATCCACCCTGTCTTTGATTCGCATTTCTGAAGCAGTGAGAATAAACTCTGGGGTGAGTGGATTGGTTTTTTCTATCTCCAAGGACTCACCGACTTGTTGTAAAACATCGGGCACGGATCCACCAGCGAGTAGGCCAGCAGCGGTTCGACCAATCGCAATTGGGAGCAGCTGGTCAATATTCCGACCACGACTTTTCACTCGATCATCCAACCATGCGCCAGGTATGTAAATTAGGATTCCACCAATTACAATTGCCGGTAGACCGGGAAGGAACAACCAGGCAATGACCATGCCGCAAACACCAGCAGCGATACGTAGTAAGCGGAAGGTAACGGGTTTGATATTTAGACCGGAGGCTAATAGTTTATACTCCAGCGATTTTTGATCGAGGCTGGATAGAGTTCGGGCTGAATCAACCGTATATAAAGCGGATAATCTACCCGTTTTGATTTGCTTTGGATACCACAGTAAGAGCACCAAAGTAGTGGATAAGAGCCCAACCACTGGAATTAATATCGTCATAGATCCTCCAGGTAAGTTTTAAAACAAAAGCCAGACACTCGTGCTCATGCGCCTTTGACGTGCGCATCCAGCAGGTAGAGTCCGGCTAACGATTGAAAGAAAAAATAATTAAGTTGTCAGTTTAGATTGAGTATAGCAAGCGAAAAGGACTTATCCTAGGGGGACAACTTCCAAAATATCAAAACTCGGTCATAGCTTGATTGAAAATAACATTCTCAACTAAAATCAATAATAGAAAAGGTGGCGGTATGAGACTCGATATATCTTTCCAAGAGTATGATAACCAAGCATTGATTTCATTCGTGAAGGCCAATGAAAAGCGAACTTTTGTTGTTCAACGCAAATTGAGAAATGTGAATGGCAAAATTCCCTTACGCTCTCGAGAAGATATTTGGCTCACAATGGCAATGTGCCTTTTTACAACACAACAACGATCTGGACCAAAAAGCCCGATTAGTAGGTTTTTACTCGCTGAGCCTTTTCCGCTTTCGTTGGAGGAATGTTCCAAGGTTAATGATATTGAAAAATTTATTCAACAGAAAATCGAGGGATTTGGTGGGATTCGATTTGGGCCTAAGATAGCCAAGCAGATGAAACACAATTATGATGTTTTATTTTCTGGTAATTGGTCGACCATGTATGAATTTGGTAATCATCTTGAGGAACAGCGAAAATCAGACCCCTCCCCAGATCATTATATGCTCGAACGGAAAGCAGCTCTTTACATCCAGAAAACTTTCTCCGGTTTTGGGCCAAAACAATCTCGTAATTTTTGGCAATCTCTTGGATTGACCCGATATGAATTTGTTCTAGATTCCCGCGTTCTTAAGTGGCTTCGTACGATTGGTTTTTCCCTCCCCCTTTCTTCGATGGCTTTAGGAGAAGAGGAATACTATTGTTTTGTATCCGATATCCTTCGGGATTGGTGTATTCAAACCGGTATTCTGCCATGTATTTTGGATGCCGCAATCTTTTCTAGCTACGATATTGATGAGTGGCCTGAAGATGCATCGGTGTGGTAGGAAAAAAGGAATTCTCTTTTTGAGGTAACCATGAAAAAAATCGTGCTTGTTTCATGCGTCAAAAGCAAACTCAAATATCCAGCCAAAGCAAAGGACTTATACACGAGTACTCTATTCCAATCCAATCTGCAATACGCTTACCAATTAGAACCAGACGCTATCTACATCCTCTCAGCAAAGTATGGATTATTGGATCTTGATCAAATAATTGCCCCGTATGAAATGACCTTGAATACAATGACTGAAGCAGAGAAAAAGGGCTGGTCAAGACGGGTACTGGATGTATTACAAAAGAAGGCGGATTTGAAATCAGATTTATTTGTTATTCTTGCCGGGATGAATTACCGCAAATATCTTCTCCCGGAGTTAACACATTATGAAATCCCATTGGAAGGGCTGTCTTTCGGCAGACAACTTCAGGAACTAAAGCGAAGGATATCATGATGGAAGTTTGTCCCGAATTACACCGAATTTTGGAGCGTCTTCCCCACCATCATTTTCCTTTTGATAATGCTCTGATTCCATTGAATGGGATTTATATTTTGTTTGAAGATGGTGAAATAGCACATGGGACAAATCGGATTGTGCGAATTGGTACTCATACCGGGAAAGATCAATTACGTTCTCGGCTTAAACAGCATTTCATCTTGGAAAATAAAGACCGAAGTATTTTTCGAAAGAATATAGGACGTGCACTCCTAAACAAAGGAAATGATCCATTCCTGGAAAAATGGGAATTGGATCTAACCACGCGCGCGGCAAAAGATAATTTCAGATTTCAAATTGACCATGAGAAACAGAAGCAGGTGGAACGCCAGGTATCCGATTACATTCAATCTCATTTTTGGTTTGTTGTCTTTCCTGTCCCTCAAAAAGAGGATCGTCTGATATTGGAATCTCGGATTATTTCAACCGTTTCTCTGTGCCCGTCATGTCGGCCTTCTCCGTACTGGCTGGGTTTGTTCTCGCCCAAAGAAAAAATCAGAGAAAGTGGTTTGTGGATTGTCAACGAACTATATAAACAACCGCTCACTCAATTAGAGTTTGAAAACCTAAAACGGATGATATTTCCAAACGAATAGTTTTTCTGGGGGAAATTGCGTGGCCAAAGAATTTACTGTCAAATATCAATACGCCCTGAATTCTAAAGATGAGATTCAGAATATTAACGCCCTATCGAAGACTGATGAAATCCGTAGGGAAATTTATCGATGCATATCTTGCGGAAATTCTCTCAGGCCTGTATTAGGTGAAGTAAGAAAAAAGCATTTCCGCCATGTAGTGGAAGCGAACTGCAACCCGGAAACTTACTTGCATCAACTTGCAAAGAGACTGTTTTTTCATGTCTATACGGACTGCTTGGAAAAAGGCTCCCCATTTAATATCGAACTGTATGAAAATTGGGTATGCACCAGCTGTAAGGATGAGTTTGAAATTACTTGCGAGCTTGATCCAAAGTTAATAAAATTCGACCTAGTAAAACTATTTCCGAATATTTCGATAGAGACTCCGGATGGCTCGTTTATTCCCGATATTCTCTTATCCAATGGAAACGGAGAAAAACTTTTCATTGAGTTCGTAGTTACCCATGTATCATCAGAAGAAAAAAGAAATTCGGGCGCTCGAATAATCGAGCTTTCGCTTGAAGATGAAGAAGATCTCGAGCCAATTCAGCAAAAGCTGATCACTCAAACTTACTTCAAGGCTGAATTTCTGAATTTCAAAAAAATCGTAAAAACACGATGTAGTTTTCCTTCATGCAATAATAAACTCTTCTTTTTTCTATTAAAAACCGATGGTGGGGCTTATGTGTTAAATGACACCCCCAAGAAATATAAATTGCGTCTAGAGAAAGGCGATATCGAATTCTCAAAAGTCCTACCGCATGGAGGCCCTCAAATCTATATTGATGAACTGGAAAATGCATATCATGCCAAGAAGAAGATACGAAATTGTTTTCTTTGCCGGTATCACGGAGAAAATATTTTTCGTGATGATGACGAAGGTCCAATTTATTGTAAGTTTTTAAAACAGAAATACGTTTCCACCAGGGCAGTATCATGTGAGTATTACCGGGCTGATCCAAAAGCGTTCCCCTCACAAAACCTTGATATCCATTGGTTATAGATTTAAGGTTTTTCCCGAATAATTAATCGTTATGAATAAGCCGATCCCCTTGGAAGGCCTAAATTAATTTACTAATTCCTTTAAAACTCCAATCGCATCATCAAACTCGATACCGTTTGCATAGTAATTCTCTTTACAGTATCGTTCCCATCGTTGCCTCATAATTGTATCGGTCTGAATTGTTTGTAGAATTTTGTCTTGATCCCTCAACGCTGCAAGAGACGTCCTTTTTTGGGCAGTCGCGTTCAAAGCAATCCTAAAAATATTCTTATTAATGGCACGACGTTGGGTCTTCATGATAATGTAAACATCATAAAAATCTCTTGGCCGAGTATTGAGTACACTCCTTCGCAAAATAGTTTCTACCTTTTCTGCCAGGATTGTTTCGATGTTATAAGCCCAAACCTCAATCTTTTTATCTTCGAAATTCGATTGAAAGGCATATCTGATCGCTTCAGGGGTGATGATGTCTCCAGTGGTGATATCAATTTTCAAAGGAGTATTAATCGATTCGTACTTGGCAATAATTGCCACTCGAAAACCACCATATTCGTCATCCTCTCGGATAGGTGCGATGTGATCCAATTTCAGGCTGACCTCATCCCCAAGTGGAATGGCACATATTTCCGAAAGAGCTTCTTGGATTGCTTTTTCAGTAAGAGGATATCCTCTCAAAGTAGCGTCCATGTCCATGGTTGTTCTACTGCTGATCCCAACCATTGAAGCGATCAGCATTCCCCCTTTAAGAATGACCATGTCTTTATATTTTGAGAGCGAAATTCTTTCCAGTAAACGTTCCAGCATAAAATTTTGTAATACTGCTTGAGCAGGTACATGGTTTTTCAAAGCCAAGTTTTTAATTTTGGCTTTTAGCTGCATCGCTTTACTCATAAAAGAACCTCAATATATTCCCTGACGATCTTTTGGATTCTAAATTGCTTGGCAAAGTTATAAAGCTGGTCGATATTCCTGTCTTTATGGAGTACATATTTTTTCAAGGCTTCATTCACAAGTTGAACATCTACTTGGTTTCTGTTTCTTAATACATCACAGATAGTTCTTTCGAGGTTAAAAGTCTTGATATCATTCCCGTGAGACGATTTAAGCGTGATTACTCCTAATAGGAATAAATTGCGGTTTACAAAATATACTTTTGCTCCACTCGCTTTTAATGGTGTTGCGTTATATACCGCCGGCACTGTCATAGAATAAAAGAGCGGAGTCCGATCTGTCAGCCCTAAAAGGTAAAGGGCTGTTTCATGCGAAAAGATCGCTCCTTTGTACCTTGCTTGCATACTGGCCATCTCATCGACCATATAATTGGCAGCCGAATAAACACCTCTTGAAATCCGTTGGATCTCGCCTTTCTTTATTAGAATAGAAAGATAGGTTCTCGGAATTCCGAGTTTCGCAAGATCAGAAGTTAATAGGATGCCATTCTGGTTCTTCAAAATTTCCAGGATTTTATCAATTGGATTTGCTTTGTTTTTTACAACCATGCTTATATTATACGTCAAATCAGCATGGTTGTAAAATAGTCTTGATTATTTCAATTCCCCTAATTTTTCCCAGTAAGGTTCTACCGCTGAGGATTCCTCTTTATATCGATAGATTGGTTCAAAATATACATCACCGTTCTTCAAATCCTTGAACACATTGGATATGGCGATCACTCGGCGAATCTCGTGACGGATTCCGATCTGCACTAACAAATCAACTGCATCAGAGATCATTTGATTCGCCTCATGTGGCTTAACTCCAGCATCCGCACCCATGACTGTTGCTAGACGGCGAGCTGCTTCACGCGGACTGTCCGCATGGAAAGTACAGGCTCCGCTGTGCCCTGTCATCAAAGCCCGAAACAAACTCATGGCTGCCACGCCATCACGTACCTCTCCAATGACCAGGTAATCAGGTGACATTCGCATGGCATCATCGACTCCGTCTGCCAGGGTATATGGTCGGACATCCGTGCCAATCGCCTGCGGGCGGGCTTCCACCGTCTGGACGGTCGGGCGATCTACCCAGATTTCCTCTGGGTCTTCGATCTTCACGATGCGCCAGATCGTAGGCAAAAAATTGCATAAGGCACTAAGCAGAGTGGTCTTTCCGGTTCGTGTTCCCCCGGAAATCAGGATACGGGATCCTTTCTCCATGGCCTGACGAAGAACCTCCATCATTTCGGAGCTCATCATTCCGCGCTCCAATAACCACTCTGGTTTGACCGGCTTTTGTTCATAAAGACGGATATTGATAGAAGGATTACGACCTGGTGGCGCAATGACTGGATGAAGCGCCTTGATCCGTCCACCACCTGGATTATGTGGCGTTGCCGGCAATTTTGCATTGATGCTTGGGTTGGTCTCATTCAAAGTTTTGTTTTGCGGACCAATCAAGCGGTCCAATACACGCCAGATTTCACCCGCTTCAGGCCGCAGCTCAATGGTCTCCCAACGAACTGATCCTTTACGCATGATTTGCAGAAGGCCACTGGAGTAAATGGTGATTTCAGAGATGTCTGTGCGAGCCGGCGGTAAGAGTAAATCTAAGAATCCCAATCCCAATATCCGCCGAGTGAGTTCCTCAGCGATGGTAGCTTCCTGAAGAGCGCCTGGACGGCAGTTGCGTTTTCTTAACGCAGCAGCGATCTGGGCTTCGACCCGCTCCCGGATGCGCTGCCGGTCGTTCTCATTCGGACTCTGAAGAACAGAAGTCGGGAAATCATGGTTGACCTGATCGATTACCTCGTTGAAAACCTCAGACCGGATAGATTCGTCCAGGTTATTCCCATTCGTAGCAGTGTCGTACAAACCTAATATTCCTGGCATAGAAAACCTCCAATATTAAGAACCTTTTCCAACTCAAGAGAATAAATATATTCCTACGTAAATCGTATTTTAGGTAGTCGCAAAATACCCTTTTTCCCATCCGCTCGAGCCAGATTGTTTTCCACCAAGGGAAATAAAGTGTTGATGATGGCGCGAATCCCTTTGGCAAACTCATCCCCTCGCGTCACCGGCATCAAACCATCATCTTGTGCCTGAGGAACACCTGGGTCAAAAGGTACAATGGCTGCGATGGGGGGAGCCCAACCCAAGGATTTGGAAAGCTCTTCCTGAAATAACCGGGGTGTAAAGCTGCTGCGATCAGATGTTTGGTTTAGAACCAGGTAGATTGAATCTCGGGCCAGGCGTTTCTCACTTTTCAAGCCGGTCAACAATAAGGTGAGGGTATGGCGAATCGCAGTTAAATCAGCCAGAGTAGGTCGGGCAACGATCAAGGCATAATTGGCAAAAATGATCGAATGCATCATCCACAAATCTTCTGTGGTTGGCACATCCATGACAATAGCGGCATAACGACCATCTTCCGAGTCAATCAACATCCCATTAATGCTGCCTTCTCCGGTTCCTTTACTTGAGCTTTCCAGAATATGCATGTATTCCAGGGAGGATTCTGGCGCAAGCAAGATCTCTAAATTTTCCTTGCGTTGGATTGCGGCCTGAAAAGCCGCCTTGCCCGGACGATCAAAGTATTCGGTTAAATTGGGGACATATCGTAACCCTAAATGTGGCGCAGCAGCTGGTGGCAACCCCATGGACACCAGCAACGTTTTCACGCTAAGCCGGACAGACAATTCATAAGCCAGGTTTTCAGCAATGGTTGAGCAACCAGATCCACCCGCGTGCGATAGGACAGCGATCCTTTTCGTGCCGGTGATGTACGCAGATGCTCCGCTGTTGGAATAGCTGGATACCCCTTGCTGCATGGGTGCAGCTTGAGTCAGGCTTGCCCGTGCCGTCATAGCAGCACCATAAGCTGCCTGGATGATCTCAGTCCAGTTGACCGGTGCGACGAAAACTCCGCGCACAGTATCCACCTTGGTAAAGGCTCCCTGAAAATCCTTTTGAGCCAAAGGCAATACAACAATCGCAATTCCACGCCAGGCTGAAATTTTCTGAAGAGAACGAATCAGCGTATCCGGATCAGGAGCGATATCGGTCTGTACGATTACCAGATCTGGCCGCAGGTTGTTCAAATTGGTCTCGAACATGGACCATTGGGCGGCATGACCTGAGATCATAAAGCGTTGGTCTGCCAGGATCGGCTGCTGCATCTGGTAGTAAACAACATCATGACCGGCTCCTGCCAGCATGATGGTGATTTTATTGGTTTGGTAAGCGAAGTCATTCATTTGACATTAGCGCGGATGATCCCCGCCTTTGAGGCATTGGGTTGAAAGCGCAGCTCCTTTTTAGTTTTTGTAGATTGAAATAACAGAACATTTGTTTTATAATTCAAATATGAAATTGACGGCACAAGTCAAACTTCTCCCAAATCCCGACCAGGCTTTTGCTCTTCTGAAAACGCTGGAAATTGCTAACGATGCCTGCAATATCATCAGCCAAAAAGCCTGGAACGACCACTGTTTTCGTCAGTTTCCGCTTCACCACCTGACATACCAGGCAATTCGTGAAATTTTCCCCCTGGCCGCTCAGGTTGTTGTGCGCTGCATCTCCAAAGTGGCTGATGCGTATAAGGTTGATCAGAAGGTAATGCGTGTTTTTAGACCGCATGGTGCAATCGCCTATGACAACCGTATTCTGTCCTGGAAAATGGACAGATCTGAGGTCTCGATCTGGACCATTACTGGGCGGATGCATATCCCATTTGTTTGCGGGGAACGCCAACGGGAATTGTTGGTTGGAATACGGGGCGAGAGTGATCTGTCCATTCGTGAAGGCCGCTTTTATCTTTCCACCTCCTGTGAAGTGAAAGTTCCAGACCCCAAACTGGTTACCGAAGCAATGGGTGTGGACCTGGGAATTGTCAATATCGCTACAGACAGTGACGGAATTGTTTACAGTGGGGACTCCGTAGAGACTAAGCGTAGGATTTATTCTCACCGTCGCCGTAACCTTCAAAGGAAAAAGACGAAGGCAGCAAAGCGTAAACTCAAGAAAATTTCTGGCAAGCAGGCTCGCTTCCAGAAGGACACCAGTCACCTGATCAGCAAACGGCTCGTGCAGAAAGCGCAAGACACCGGACGCGCTATTGCCATGGAAGATCTCGGCGGTATTCGTGACCGGGTAACGGTTAGAGGGCGCAAGCAGAGGGCACGGAACGCTAACTGGTCGTTTTACCAACTTCGGCAGTATATCTCCTATAAGGCAGAACTTGCTGGGGTCCCAGTAATTTTCGTTGACCCGCGCAACACCAGCCGAACCTGCCCTAAATGTGGTTGTGTCGATAAGCGTAATCGAGTTACTCAATCTATTTTTTCCTGTGTATCTTGTGGTCACTCTGCGCCTGCAGATACAAACGCGGCAGTAAACATCGCTGCCAGGGCTGTTATCAACCAGCCTATGGTCTCGAACCATTTAGGTTCAGGGACAAGCCATTTTCACTAGTTAATGGCCGTTGATCTCGGTATACAACTCACCCAGATTGAGGGTAATCACGTCCGCAACATCCAACGCCAACCCTGAGGTTGGTTCCAGAGCAAGGTGAATAATCCCATATTGGTCTAGAGCAGCCAGCAAGGTTGCCGGATCAACCTTGAATCCTGGAGTAACCTCGATCAATCCCGTGGGAACATCCAGAACGATCACACTACCTTCCTGAGCTGACATGCTTGTTCGAGCAGAGGAAAACAATTCTTCTTCACTGGCACCGGCTGGAACCTCTTCATAACGAAAGGATTGAGGTACCAACAGGACTCGCACACCTGTGATTGCCAGGCGAGCGAGAGGAGAAGCTGGCGGAGCGGGGGTAGGCGTAGGGGTAGGTGTTGCGGTTACATCAGGAGTGAGTGAAACAATAGGTGAAGTAAATTCTGCAATCGGCGCAGTGAACACTGAGGTGGTACTCGTCTTGAGAATATCTGGAGAAATCATGCCAATCACCGTAACGGTTTGTCCTGGACGAAGTAGACCAGCCACGCCGCTGGCCAGATCCACATGGATCGCCAGAGCAACATGCCCTTCAGGAAGTTCAGCCGGAATGCCTGCACTGGCTATCTCTCCCAAAACGGAGGTAACGATCAGATCCCCCGGAGTTCGTCCAACAGCCAGGATCTTCCCGGTCACATCTTCAATTTTTGAAGTGGCATCCGCAGGTTTAGCGCCCATCGGGATGGTTCGCAACTCGACCAATTGGTCAGTCAGAACAGTTCCTGGGGCGATAGCGACTTTGGCGACCACGACCTGAGTTGGACGGATCACCCCGTTCAAAAGGGCGATCACAAGCAAACCGATCACGACGGCAAGTACAATAGCGGCAATGGGGGAACGTTTTTTTGTTTGCATGAATTATTTTTTCTCCTTTTTCCTAATCATTGGATTCAATATGCCCCGACACGGAGCGTCATTGGGATCGATTAGCGGCCAGGATGTCAGACGCTGTCCGTTCCAGGGAAACAGCTCCCAATTCCTGGGTAATCTCGAGATCAGAGGGTTCATTACAGCGGATGATCATTGGGCGGACTAAAACTGGTTCCAACCAGAATACATCATCGCTATAACCCAACTTGGCTATCGCATACGTACGCGGAATGCGCGCTAAGTAGCGTTTGTATTCGGTATTGACCAGCCCTTTTTCGGAGCGGCCTAAATGGGGCAAGATCAAATCCCGATCTTTGGGATCTTTGGTTTGGAACACAAATACATTCGCACAGGAGGATAGGATGCCTGAGGGTAACTCGCTTACGGTTTGAGCCATCAGATGCAGAAAAACGTTGTATTTTCTTCCATCACGCCACATCGTTTGAAAAAGATGGCTGACCGGGTTACCCGACTCTCCTGATCCCTGATCAGAAGCGGCTCCACCTGAGACGCCAGTCAGGACTTTATTCGCTTCTTCAAAGAAGATTTGCATGGGCGGGAAATGTTTACCGGACAAGGCTTCACGCCGGCGGGTAACCGCATCCGAATACAATATGCTGGCCAATAATGAGAGCAATGCTGCTTTGGAGTATTCATCCATTTCAGCGCCACCTTCGATGACAATGACTCCCCAGGGATTATCAGTGTTGCCCATCAATCCCAAATCTTCCACGCCGGTTCCACTGGCTGAAGATCCGTATTGCTTTGCCATATGTCCTTCGGAGAACTGCTCCAATCGAAGGAGAACACCCTCCAGACTGGTACGACTTACCTGATCACGTTCAAGCTTCTCTTTGTAGGTCCGCAGACGATCAACCCATTTGGACACATCCAACTTCCGGCTACGATAGACCGCTAGAGCCTGTAGTTCGGACGGCGAGAGACTTTCTAATAGAGTTCCAGGATGAAGATCATTCAGATCCTCACCAAGACTCTGACGTTCATTGCGGATTAACTCCACTTCATGTTCATCCTGAAGATGTCCTAAGGGACCATTCTGCAGCTTGGGATCGCCGGTCAGAACACCGGCCTCATAATACAATTCGGTTAGCGCGCGGCGCATGAAACCCAACTGTCTGGCTCCCATCCTGCCAGCATTCGCAAATAGCTCAGCCACCATGCTGCGGTAGCGGCCGGGTTCTATCCTTTTCGGTACTTGCAGGATATTCCATCGGAGAGGGCGTGGGGAACCGGGATAGAGCTGACGGATATCCACATGTCCAAGACTATCTTCTGAACCTTTCGGACCCACCCCCGGCCAGTTCAACGCTTTACGCCAACCCTGGCCGAAATCCAACACAATGGTGCGGTAATGCCAGAAACGAGTCGTCTCATAAGCCAGGCGTTCAGCTGCAATCGATTTTCCAAAACCAGTATCTCCGACAAATGCAGTATGAAAATGGCGGTCTGGAGATAACTTCAGAAAAGTATCTGTTAATAAACCTGTTTCGCTCGACCACTGCCGGGCGAGGGTGATATTCCCAGGCATATCCGGATAAAAAGCAAATGCTGGGGTTTCTTCCTGGGTAGTAAGCGCTGATCCCTGCTCGAACATACCTGGCGCGGTATAAGCTGCCACCTGAAGCATAGTGAGTAAGGTTGAATCAGCGTACCCACTCATGGCTTCTGGGATTGTTTCGATGCGGGTCGATGGGGTGAACGCACGCGCATGTAAACCGATATAAGCCTGTTCCGGATCAGTTAACGCGCGGGTTTGCACACCTGAAACGACATCCTCGGTGCCATGAAACGCTTCAGGGATGAGTCCCATCATTGCCTGAATGCCCTGTTCGCTGGTGGCCAAAGCATACAAATCTGTATAAAAAGCACCTTCCCGACTGGCTATATCCAACAACTTGCGTTGAGTGCGCATGATATCCGTGAGGAGGATATAAGGATCATCCTGCCATTGATAGGCATTTGAAAGCGAGAAGGAAGGAGCAACTCCGACACTCATCCCGGCGCTAATCCCACGCCCAATACTTTGCCCCAAGCCAACCCCATCTGTCTCAGATCGAGCTGTGCTTTTTGTATCTGCATGGCTCTGGGTGGTGGATGTGCTGGTCGTGTCGGCCACTGAATCCGTCTCAGCTCCAGAGGTTGTCCAAGCTTCCGATTGCGTCGTTGAGTGACTTTGGGAGGTTGTATTCGATTGACTCTGAGTAGTACTTTGCGAAACGGTGTCTGCCTGGCTGTGTGTGACCGAATTCATGCTTGAGTCAGATGATCCGCTACTGACGACCACACCATCTGCTGAACCCCAGTTAGCATTGCCACCTACGTTAGCCGATAAACCTACGCCGGCCGGAGCAATGCTCCCACCCACTCCACCATTCACGCCATAGGAAGAGCTATCCGTATGGGAGTTCGCTACACCGGACGAATCGGAGTGGGATGTTCCATCGGTTACTGCTGTTCCTTCCGTATGAGCTGTCCCTTGACTGACTGCAGTTCCAACCGTGGAAGATGAACCAATCGTATCGGTTTCGGAGATTCCAACCGTGTGCGCCCAACCGCGAGTACTGGCATGACCGTCCGTGTGTGCCTGGCCTTCTGAATTTGCAACGCCATCTGTGGCAGCTTCACCCTGGGTGACGCCGCTCGAATGGTTTGTGCCATAAGACCTGGATGCGTTTTCAGCGAGTCCCCCAGTCAAAATGGCCGGCAGGCTGATTCCAAACGAAGCAGCCCGGGTTCCCAACTGACGGGAAGCGTAAACGGAGGTATCTTCCAACATACCGGCCAACATGCGGGTAATATCTTCAAGACGAACATGATTGGTGAGCAGCATCAACAAGAATTCTTCTTCCAGGCTGCTCATCCCACGAAATAGCAGTTCATTCTGTTGAATGGAATATTGCTGTGCACCCTGACTTCCAGACACTAATGGATCGCGCATCGAAGAGTCACCACCGCGAGCGTTTTCACGTGGATCTGGATGCCCGACAGCCACAATGGCATAAGGCATCTGCTCAAGAGCACGCGCTAACCATTGGGCTACCTCAGTTGAAAGTGGTTCAAGGCGGATTTGACGGTAAGCACCCACCAATCCGGCTCGTAAGGCAGATAGATCACGTAAAGAACGTTGGATAGCTTCTTCTTTCTTTGGCGAAAACGCAGCGACTCCATAGCATTGAACAATTCCTACATTGGGGTTCTTAAAAACGCCGGCAGCCAGATAAACCAGATCCACTTGAGCACCATACAAACCACGCAAGACCGTACGCATCTTCTGTAGCAGCCCAGCATCCCGGCGAGCTTCCAGAGAGATGTAGCGTAATTGCAGCAGCCGGACCGCCCGGTATCCCTGATATTCCCGCGCACCTTCCCGCTCTGTGACACGAAAGACCAGATAGTCAAGCTCATTTCGATCGTTGAAATGTAGCTCTGTGCCTTCCACTTCCAGATCATTGGGAATGGAGAGAGGGTCATCTGTTCTCAGCCAGGGTATTTTTTCGGTCAGTTTTCCAATAATCATCGTTCTCTTTTCTCCGTACTTGGCGTTCTGCCTCATCAATTCGCCAACCAGATCAGCTGGTAAATTCATGAGGCTGCTTTTGCTTGCGCAAAAGAAGCCCTGGATTGCTATTGCTTCACTGTTTCCCACCAGATTGCATCAACCACCTCATTCGTATTTGGTTCGACAACCACCACCTGTGGTGAACGCTGGCGATGGGGAGATGATGCTCGCTGGTCTTCACGAGTTGCGGAACGTTGCTCAAATGTTTCTTGTGGGTAACCTTCATTCCCTTTTTCACTTCTCTTTTCGGAAGTATTCCAAGGTCGAAGCCGGAACAAGAGACTCATCTGGGCAATCAGCGCCGCAAATGCAGTGATGATGAGGACGCCTGCCATCAGGATGATCATGACGATCACGCCTAAAGCAGGTCCGCGCAGCAAATCCATCAGTTGTGACATATTGACCTCCAATCGTTGAAATAGAATCTGGCGTTAATCAAGAATTCCCAACGTTCATAAGACTCTCACCTAAAAAGGTAGAGTAATAAATCAAGCAAGCCCACGATTTTGTGTGCTGGTTTCATCTATCACCCTATCTTCTGGTTCGATAACGATTGATCAACTCGCTTGCGCCGGCCAATGGATTGACCAGTGACATCGGGTTGATCAGAACTTGCTGCAGCAACATGGCAAAATAACCTAACGGGATCACCAACCATAAAGCCCAAAGAATAATCGTGGTTACATTTCCGCGTGTATTCGCAATCACTGCTGATGCGCTTTCAGATGTCCCAATCAGTGCAGCCCATTGATCTGCTGATAATTGAGCGGTGTATGCCAGGTAGAGCCGGCTTCCGATGACGGCCAGGGAATAAATCGCAATTCCCGATTTCATATTCCACAAAAGGGTATGTTCCTGCATGTGCACCAGTAAAAGGATGATTGTGCCAGCGATCCACATTGCTGCACCCAGCCAGGGAACCGGTGCTCCCATCCCCCATTGGCTGATTACCCACAGCACCAGAATAATCGCCGTTGTGATTTGAGCTGTGTATAAATCCGGAGTAGCAGCCTCCCGCCCACTTCGTCCTGGTCGGAAAGCTGCTCTGGATTGCACACGTTGGTCCACGAAACGGATGATCAACCCTGCGCAAAGAATACTTACCAGAGCAGCTCCAGATTCGCTAAGCCAGTAAACGGTTGCGAGAACACCGTTCAACAGGTAAGTAGGCAGAGCAGCGAGAAAATCCCCAAAAACGACAAAATAATCTGTCATGAACCAATGCCTCCTTACTTGTCATAATCGTTTCGTGGACACCACAACCCAATTACCAGTAGGGAATAGATTACGGCCATTAATCCCAGGACGACTGTCAGCAGCACACCGACCGCAATCGATAAAACCTGCACTTTGACCTTTACGGCACCAACGCCGGAAGAGCCACATAAACTTGCATCGTTCCATCAATCCCTACTCGCCTCGGTTGGGTGATTGGAACTCCGCGGAAGCGAGTGCCCGTAGTGACTACGTCCATTCGCAAGTTGAAGGTTCCTGGATCTGCAAATGGAACACGGAGTGCCTGGCCAGTAGCAGTACAGGTGCCGCCGCCATCACATCCGCCTGTCCATGAACCAATTCCGGGAATCAGGGCGAAGTTTGATTGGTGGACGAAGGCTTCATAATGGGTTTGACCTAATCTACCTGTAATCCAATCCTGGCTAGCAGCATCAAGCGTAGCAGTAGCTTGCAGTGATGCTACAGCGTCCGGTAAATGTTCTACATGTGTCCGGCATTCCTTGAACACCATTTCTGTATCTGAGACGCCATCGTTGACAGTTGATCCAGATCCGGTATTGCAATTGGGGGTTTCTCCGGAATTGGCTGAGCGGCAAACATCTCTCTCTTCATAAATCGGCTCATACCAGGTGAAGATCACTGGAGGAACTGTCACCCTAACCTGGATATCTGCACCACGGCGATTTTCAGTATCTTGTCCCACAACCAGGGGATTGTTCGGTGCGATTTTCTGAATGACGAGGACAGGTTGTTGTATAGAAACGGTTGGATCAGGACACTCCCTTGGGGGAGGAGGTGGGGTAACGATCCCTGAGCATCCTCCTGGAATGGCGGCACAATTTTGTGATCCATTCAAATACAACAGATACAAAGAGCGGAGTGCACCATCATTCCACGTCATTTGAAGCAGGGTTGTGATGAATCCCCACCCGGAGAAATAGGTCCACACATCTTGCTGACCATTGAGAACCGCTCCCCAGAATTGATCCGGGCTGGTGTACTCTGGATGTTCCGCCTGTACCTTGCTCCAATCCAGATTATCACCGGCAACAAGCCCAAGAAAAGAAATGAGACTGCCGTAACCATTTCCCAGCGATCCATAAGAGCCGGTCAAACCACTTTCTTGGGGGTTCATGGCCATAAAAAACAATGTTGAAGCAGAGGGTAAGACAACGATATTCCCGCTGGGCGTTTGATAGCGGTGATAATTTGCATCAAGATCAATGGACTGACCAAAGGGCAGTTCAATTGACATCCAATCGGGGTGATCGGTGGTAACTCCCAGATCAATCAAATCAGGATTCAGATTTCCATCCGGCTGAAAAACTTCTGACCAGGGATCAGTGCCCTGAGCATAAACAGCAGATGGTATGAGCAAGGTCAAGACGACAATGATCAGGAAAAATCTTTTCACTACTTCTTTCCTTCTTCTACAGTTGTGGTGGGAGTTTTTCCCCGAGCGAGAATGGCATTGATTTCTTCTTCCATCAGGAAACGATCAAACTTCCAACCACTTTCGGTTTTTGCGAGAACAACATATGCTGTATCCTGGGTTTTATTGCTGCCCGGTAATGGGGAAGATAATGTGATGGTCATCTGCCAGACTTGCTCGGAACCATTGTCTGCGACTTTTTCTACTGCCTGAGAGGAAGCTGTGACCACAGATTTGGCATCCACGTATTTTTCCCACATACGGTCAGCGCCGGCCGTAAACATCTCACATCCAGCAGGCGTGCTGAGCTCGCAGATGCGCTCAAGCCAGGCTTCTTTTCCTTCCTGATAGTTCACCTGGAAGACTTTTTCGATGGCATTGACCGCTGCAGTAGAAACCAGACTATCTTCGTTGGTTGATGCTGCTGAATCTTGTTCCATACGAAGGGGCCAGTTTTCGATCACCAGGATACCAATAGCAATGAAGACTGCCAGGATGACGGCAATGATCAGATTGCGTTTTGAGACTGGAATTTCTTTCAATTTTTTCTCCTTTTCCGGTTAACGGGTTTGAAAGTTAGTTAAAACAAAAGCGACCATTCAGATCTCAACGCCCATTTACATGCGCTCAAGTTATGTAAACAGGAAAGAAGCTGATGGTCGCTCCAAGGATTATTTGGACCAGCTGAAGATTATCAGCGACCGAACAGAAATTTGGTTGTGACTCTAATCATAGCAAGAAGAAAGCACTTATCCTAGGGGGACAAATTTGACGGAATTGGTGAAAACGCGGATTTTAACTTGACAAAGCAATACTAGAGTATTACATTATAAATAACCTAACCGATAAGGAAAACGAGCATGCCGAAAACAAATTCTGCGAGTAAACCAGTACGATCTTTTCGAATAAGTCCAGAAGGCGTGAGTCAATTAAGAGCGATGGCAAGCGTTATGGGACGGAGTGAAAGTGATGTGATTGAGGTTGCGCTAGATCGAATGTATCGGGAGGAGATTCGTTATAACCGGGTCCTACGTGAAGGTGCCCGGTCAGAAGATCTGTATCAGATAGATAAAAAGAATGAAGGAGAAAATGAAATTCATCGTAGTGATTCTTAAGTTGATGGGATGGGTAGTCAAAGCTGCAGTCATCCTGGCTATTTGCTCCAGTATTTTGTTCGTTGCCTACAAGGGAAACCAGCCAATGCAGGTTCCTGAAGCTCCGAAAGGGATGACCTACTTCGAATTCGTTGCTGACCGGATAGATGCCGCAAAAACAGTAGAACCTTCCCGGTGCGGGTGGGGGATGATGTTGTCTTTAGCCACTTTAGGCCCAATTTATTCAATTGTTTACACTGAAGTTGGCATTCATCCGGATGGAGCTCTTGCGCGAGGTACCGCACCAGATCCAGATATTCCAAAGGATGTGGCACATGCTAAGTGGTATGAAGTGCCTGGAATCTGGTGGAATACCGTTGAAAGATTATCCTGGACCATGGTGGGGAAACAGGCAGCCTTCGGATGTAAGTTTAGGAAAGTAGATGGTTTATGATGATGACAACTGATACTTGTCCAAAAGCCTGGTAACTTTTTTAATCATTGTACTTTGAATCAAGTATCAGAGTGCGCGACCATCATAAATAGCGTCGATACCCAAAATTAGTGAAGAATTTATTTATTTATCCAATCACTTAATCCCAACCTTCAGAAAGATTTTAGGCTGTTTAATACCGACATGCGATTTATTTTATGCCCTTGATAACTACCTTACGGAAATTATCAAGGGCATAGGTACATCAGCGGATTTATGGGGTTAATTCCCAAAACGCCATCTTTACGCTAATCATAAATGCTTAGTGCGCAGCAACTGGGCATTGATGGCCACGATGACCGTGCTCAGTGACATCAAGATGGCGCCAACAGCGGGTGAAAGTAAGATACCCCAGGGGGCTAGCACTCCGGCTGCCAGTGGAATGGCGACCACGTTGTAACCTGCCGCCCAGATCAGATTCTGGCGCATCTTGCGGTAGCTGGCCCGGCTCAGTTCGATCACCTTGACCACATCCAACGGGTTGGATTTCACCAGGATGATCCCGGCGCTCTCCACGGCCACATCCGTGCCGCTGCCGATGGCAATGCCCACATCCGCACGCGTCAAAGCTGGAGCATCATTCACACCGTCGCCCACCATCGCCACTCGCCGTCCCTGCTTCTGCAGTTCGATCACCTTCTGGTCTTTGTTTTCCGGCAGCACCTCAGCAAAATAGGTATCGATACCCAGTTCACCAGCCACCGCCTTGGCCACTGCCTGGCTGTCACCGGTCAGTATGGCCACTTGCACGCCCATTTCATGCAGCCGACGGATGGCTTCATGGCTCTCCGGACGGACCACGTCAGCCAATGCCAGGGACGCCAGCGGCTTGCCATCCTGTACAAGATGGACCACACTCTGCCCTTTGGCGCTTGCGGCCTGGTCAAAAATGGATAGGGATTCGGGCAGCGTGATGGTCAGCATTTCCAGTAGTCGCGGTCCGCCGACGTAGACATCATGCCCACTCATTTTGGCGTGGATACCACGGCCTTTGATCGCTTCAAAATCCTGTACTACAGGCAGTTGAAGACCCTTCTGCTGCGCAGAGCGGCGGATGCCCTGGGCGATGGTATGCTCAGAATCACCTTCCACGGCTGCTGTCAACGCCAGAGCATCCTCCGGTTTGATCCCATCCAGTGTTTCGATCCCCACCACCCCAAAACGACCTTCTGTCAGTGTTCCGGTTTTGTCAAAGATAACGGTGTTGATCTCACGCGCCGCTTCAAGCGCCAATCTATTGCGCACCAGGATGCCATTGTTGGCACCCATTGCTGTGGTGATGGCTACCACCAGCGGGATGGCAAGACCCAGCGCATGCGGGCAGGCGATCACCAGCACGGTAGCCACACGTTCGATCACCGTTACGTTGAAGCCGACCCCAATCGTCCAGGCGATGGCAGTGATCACGGCGGTGCCCAGTGCAATGTAGAACAGCCACCCGGCAGCTCGGTCAGCCAACAGTTGAGTGCGGCTTTTTGACATCTGAGCCTGCTGTACCAGGCGCATGATTCCGGCAAGCGCCGTCTGGTCACCGGTTGCCGTCACACGTATACGCAAACTTCCGTCTCCATTGATCGAACCTCCCACAACCTTTTCACCTGGGTGCTTGTGAACCGGTTTCGATTCGCCAGTGATCATGGATTCGTTGACTGCTGACTCGCCATCCTCCACTACGCCATCTGCCGGAATACTGGATCCCGGACGAACAAGCAACCGGTCTCCGGATTTTAGATCAGACACGACCACTTTCGTTGTTTGACCATTCGCATCAATGCGCTCGGCAGAGTCTGGCATCAGCTTGGCCAGGGCGTTCAGTGCGCCGGATGCCTGGCGGATGGAACGCATCTCGATCCAATGTCCCAGAAGCATTATGACGATCAGTGTCGCAAGCTCCCAAAAGAAATCCATTTGGTTCGCCAGGAACAGGCTGGCCACACTATAAACAAATGCGACGATGATGGCCAGGGAAATCAAGGTCATCATGCCCGGCTGGCGGTTGCGTAATTCAGGGACTGCCATCTTAATGAAGGGCAACCCACCATAAACAAAGATGATCACTGCAAAGATGGGCGTTATCCAGCGCGAACCAGGGAACACAGGCATTGAAAATCCTAACAAGGCCTGGAAACCCTGGCTGAAGAGCAGAACCGGCAGAGAAAGTATCAGCGAAACCCAAAATTTTCGTCGGAACATCTGCTCATGCCCGGAATGATCCACGTGGGCGCTGTGGTCTTCATGTCCACCATGTTCCATGGGCATGTTATGATCTCCATGCCCTCCCATGTCCATCTCGTGCATATTCATTTCATGACCGGCATGAGCGTCATGACTGGCAGGCATCTTACTGTGGTCATGGTCCATCCCGGTCATTTCATGCATATGATGTTCGTGTTCCATGTTTGCATGATGCATGGAGGAATGATATATTTTTTGTGTCATTTCATCGTCTTTTTTTGGTTCTTCAGTCATTTTTCACCTCATACAGCAACAAAAAACAAGGCAGTAGTACTCATCATATCATTTCTACACCAATAAAAACCGCCGACGCATTCATTTTGGCTGGATGACGGCGTCGGCGAGGACATAAACATTTTAACTGGCTTGCACTGATTCTGAAATTATCCTATCAAGTGATTTGACCTTGCCTTGCCAAAATGGGTGATCAGTTAAGTTGAAGGGCAGTGGTCAGGCAGGTATTGCTTCCAGCATAGGTCGAGATTGGTGCCTGGGCGACTTTCCCGTCGTAGCTGACGTTCACATTCCCATCGAAATTACGAGGCAGCCACACCCCAATGAAGCCGTTTGCCATGGTGGTCAGGTCGGAATTGACGACCTCTTTTCCAGCTTTATCGGTAATGACCGTATGAATTACCTTGCCTACCAGCTCACCCTGGCATGAGGTTAAGCTGTGTGTGCCACAAGGATGTGTTTGGAAAATATAAGGCGCAAAGGAGAGATAAAACTTATCCTTGGGAAGTGCAATGCGGACTTCATCTTTATCATCTGAGAGGATCAGATAATCACTGGTGATACTGGCCCGGAGCCCTGAAGGATCCGAAGTGGAGCTATCGAGCTTTTGCACGATCTCCTCGACAGAAAGTCCGCTCAATCCATATTTCTCGAGAAAGGTGGTGTTTGTTTGACTTGCTGGTTTCAACACCAGAAAGGCACCGACTGCGATCACAACAACTGCGATAATTACGGCGATTATCAAGCCTTGAGTCTTTTTCATCTAATTGGTTTCCTTTTGATAAAATTTGTTGATGTATGATCGAAATGGGAGAGCAAATCTTATGAGACGATCCTGCTCTCCCATCATGGATGTTGCTAATGAATGTCTTTCACCATTGTCTGATATTGTTCCTGAGTGATCTCACCCCTGGCATACCTTTCGTCCAGGATCTGTTTGGCGGTTGTAGTGTTATTCTTTACGTGAGTGCCGTTGGTACCGAACAGTCCCTTTACCAGCAAAACAGCCAGAACGATGATAATGATCCAAAAGACCAACATGCCACCCATCATTCCAAAGCCCATCATCTTTCACCTACCTTGTTCCCAGATCAACCATAAATTTTTGAAACTCTTCGCGAGTGATCTCGCCTTTGGCGTAACGTTGTTTTACGATCTCGATAACGGACGGCGTACTATTGTTGATTTGTTGTCCGGATTCGTTATTGCCTAATCGCTTCACGATCCAAACGACCAGGAAAACAACTCCAATGATCATAGCGATCGAAATGATCATATTGATGATCATGCCGACCCAGCCTAGACCGCCCAACCAATAACCCATCATCATACTGTTTCATCCTTTCCTGTAGCTCAATCAAGAGCAGTCTGTTTTTTACTTACAGACTTATCTTAACCATTGAGGATGAAGCTTTAATCAAGGGTTTGTAAAGTTTCGTTAAAGAAAACTGGGAAATAATCCCCCTTTATTTGGGAAGGGGGATCAGAAACGAAAATGTACTGCCTTTTCCTTCGCCGCTGCTCTCAGCCCAGATCTTCCCCTGGTGAGCCTGTACGAGTGCCTTGGCAATGGTTAGTCCAATACCGCTGCCACCGCTGGCGCGGTTGCGCGACTTATCGGTACGATAAAAACGATTGAATACATGGGTGAGTTGTTCTGCGGAAATACCGATACCAGTATCCTTGACCGAGAAAAGTATCTCAGACCTCTCCCGTCGCGTTGTCATGGTCACTTTCCCACCATTAGGTGTATATTGCAGGGCATTTCCCACAAGATTTGTTAGCACCTGGATAATTCGATCTTTATCCACAAGAACGTCGGGCAAACCGGGTTCCACATCTGTCACCAACTGAATGTTCTTTTCTTCGAATTGACGGCCAAGAGCGCTTTGAATTCTCTCGATCAGGCTGGCAGGCGAGACGGGCGCAAGCTGCAACTGAATGGCGCCAGCCTCCACCCGGCTCAATTCCTGCAGATCGTTAACAAGCCGCTGCAGCCGGTCAATTTCAGAGTGGATTTGCTGGTAAGTCTCCGGGTCGGGGGGTAAAACACCATCCATCAACCCTTCCAGGTATCCTTTGACCGCTGTCAGAGGGGTACGTAATTCGTGGGTAACGTCCCCAATCAGTTGCCTGCGCATGGTCTCTGTCTTCTCCAATTTATCTGCCATCTGGTTGAAACTGAGCGCGAGTTGGCCAAGTTCATCGGTCTGGTCTGCTTGCTGACCACCAGGGAGAGACAACCTTTCTTCGTATTCCCCCTCTGCGATGCGGTGGCTGAGACTCATCATGCGCAACATGGGGGTGACTACCTGGCGGCTGATGAAAAAGCTGGCCAGAATCGCTGAAATAAGGGCTGCGAGTGTTGCATAAGTGACTGCTTCATACACTGCCGTCGTGTACTGTGAAAATAACTCAGATTGCATTTGCTGGTTGTTGCCCATTGGGTTCGCGTTGGACATAATCGCGTTCATGCCCGCCATGTGGCGTTCAAATGCCGCTGGAACGGATAGACTGGCGGCAGTGATCAGCACCACTATGCCGATAAATACAACCAGTAGGTATGAGAGGAACACCTTCCAGGCAAGATGCGTGCGTATAAATTTCATCATAAAACCACCTACTTGTCCTCGAAGCGGTAACCGACCCCGCGGATCGTTTCGATCATGGCTTCATTCCCCAATTTTTGGCGGACATGACCAATGTGGACATCCACCACTCGTGTGTCACCGAAATAGTCATATCCCCAAATCTTCTCAAGCAGTTGTTCGCGGCTGAGCACCATACTTTGGTGCTGGGCGAGGGCCAGCAGTAGATCAAACTCAACCGAAGTCAGGTCGATCAAATTGTCCTCCACCCAGACGCGTCGGGCGGCAACATCAATGCGAAGATGTGCAAAATTGAGAATGGCAGCCTCCCCGGTATTCCCAGCAGGGTTCTGCAAGCGCCTGAGAGCTGCTTTGATCCGGGCAACCAATTCACGCGGACTGAAAGGTTTGGTCAGATAGTCATCCGCACCGACGGAAAGTCCCACGATCTTGTCTGTTTCCTCTGACCGCGCAGTAAGCATGATCACATAAACGTTCGATTCACGCCTCAGGTTGGCAAGCAGTTCTATTCCATCCATACCAGGCAACATAACGTCCAAAACAATAATGTCCGGTTTGAAAGAGCGGGCGGCAGCCAACCCTGTTGGCCCATCAAAAGCTGATTGGAATTCATACCCTTCCGCCTTCAAATAAGCGCTAAGAACATTGTGAATGGACGTTTCGTCGTCGATTATGAGTATCTTTGCAGCTGCCATTTTCATTTCCTCGCAGTTGATCTAGTTGTTTATTTATTTTACATACAAACAGGGATCGGCAGAACTGCCAATCCCTGATAAGGAGGAGTGTGGATCAAATCATTCCCACATTTCAATAAACGTGCCGTGCCAGGTGTGCAGGAAGATCTGTCCACTATAGCCATTGACGCTCAGCATTCCGGCTGGTTGGTTGTCTTTCATAATATCGATGGTGTAATAACCATAGAAGGGATCTGCATCGGTCGCGGTTTTGTACCCGGGATATTGCTGATCCAGGTATTGTTGTGCAAGTTGTAAGGCTTGCTCTGAGGTGACCGTCATCTGAGAAGAGGAGGCGGATGAGTTGTAATAATAACCACCCATCATACCTGCGCCGCCCATCATGCCATATCCGCCCATGTGTCCATATTTCTGATTCCACATCATGTTTGGACCATATTCGGGGAAGACCGACAAGGTAGTGGGGTCAACCAGCAACTCCATGGCGCCGATGCCTGTACTTTTCTCGACAATGCGGGCATAAGCGTTGTTATTGAAGATCATGATCTCTTTGAGCTCAAGGTCGGAATTGTTCAGGTTTTGTAAATAATCTTCGACAGCCTGTTTTGCCTTATCGACAGTCAGGGGTTTGACGTTTGTGTTGTTGTTATTTGGGAAGGTGCCTGTCGGGTTGTATCCACCCATCATGTTGTAGCCGCCCATCATCGAGTAGCCAGTATTATTGGTGGTTTTCCCGTTCAAGCAACTAGTGGCGGGATTGTTCGCAAATATATTGGAATGCCCAATGAAGAATCCTGCTCCAAAAAGCAAAGCTGCTATGACTACGCCGGCTATTACCGCTAATGTTATGCCCAAAGTTTTATTCATATACTTTCTCCTATTCACTATCTACGTTACTTTACTGTTTTAGTGTATCGGAGGTTGGTGTAACATATTTTCTGTAAAATGCTGAACCTTAACAAAAGCGGTGAGTCAGAAGTATCCTTAAGGTCACCACAACCGAAGAAGGAGACTAAAAATGACTCACCAAAATGATTATACCTTGG
>NZ_LGCM01000031.1 GCF_001306035.1 Levilinea saccharolytica | reverse complement strand
CGAGGGGGGCGGGCATGAAGCGGGCCGCGATGGCAGCCGACACATCTGGCCGCAGAATGGAAAAAGCGGTGAGCAGGAGTACCAGGGCGGCCAGAACGATGGGGAAAGGCTTGATGCGCACTTTGCGTTTGCGGCGCGCCGGGGTGGGGTTGAGGGGGCGTGACGGGGGCTTTGGCGGCTGAGATGAGCTGCCTTCGGGGGGCGGCGTGACCAGCAGGCGGCGCTGGGTGGCGGGGTTGATGCTGCCGGCTTCAAGCAGGGCCGTTTTAAATTCCTCGGCGCTTTGGTAGCGGTGTTCCGGCTCAATTTCCAGGGCAATTTCGATGGCCTCGGCCAGGCGCCGGTCTACCGTGGGGGTGAACTGGCGGATGGGCGTGAGGGTAGCTTTGTTGGTGGCGCGGGCCAGACCATCTTCCGGAATAACCCCGGTGAGGGTGGCGTATAGGGTGGCGCCGAGAGAATAGATATCTGAACGCGGATCGGTACGGGCGGTTCCGTACTGCTCCGGCGGCGAATAGCCGGGGGTCATGGCGCGCGCACCGGTGGTGGTGGCCTGTGAGTCCATCATGATCTTGGCCAGGCCAAAATCTACCAGACAGACTTCACCCTCCGGGGTAATTTTAACGTTGCCGGGTTTGATATCGCGGTGGACGATGGGGGGGGTGCGGGAATGCAGGTACGAGAGGGCGTCGCAAATCTGTGCACCGATGAGAATGACATCCCGCGCCGGGAGGACGTTCATGCGCTCAATTCGCTGGCGCAGGTCCTCACCCTCGATGTAATCCATGATGAGGTATTGGCCCTGACCCGAGATCGCAAAATAGTCACCGACCCTGGGCAATGTGGGATGGCGCATACTGGCGAGGATGCTCGCTTCGCGCTGGAATTGGCGGGTGTATTCTTCACTGAGGAAGAGGTTCTCTTTCACGGCCACGTAGATTTTGATATTCTCATCTACGGCCTGATACACAGCGCCCATTCCGCCTTGCCCCAGGATGGAGACAATTCGATAGCGGTTGTTGAGGAGGGTCCCTGGGTTGAGAGTCATGTGCAGATTGGTTCCGGTATTGATTTTACTCAAGAGTAGTAAAAACTGCAACGAGTTCTGGCAGCAAGGTTAGGATGTTGTAATTTTGCTTTTCAAATTCGGGCGACAATTGGGTTTTTGGACGCTGCGGGCTGAAAAAGGCGGAGGGAACATGCTATAATTCTGCCAGGGTTGACAAAAGTTGACTGATGCTTATGAACGTTGATATTCACACGGGTGTGCAAACGGCATTTTATCTGGCTCTGGTGGGAGTGTTGCTGGGCCTGTTCTTAGGGATTCGCACGATTGTGAGCGGGCGGAAGCTGATGTATTTTCGTCTGCGGCGCGAGCAGATCATGCGCGGTTGGCGCATGGTGGGCGTGGGATTGGCGATGGGGGTGGTGGCCGTGTTCTTGAACCAGTTCGCCGAACCGGCTGCATACCTGGTTTTCCCGCCGTCGCCGACTCCAACCTTGACCCCCACCATTACCCTGACGCCGACCATTACCCTGACTCCGACGATCAGCCTGACCCCCACCATCACCGACACCCCTTCGGTGACCAACACGCCAGCCATTCCGCCGGAGATTGCCGCGCAGTTTGATGCGGAAGTAACCCCCAACCCTGAATCGGTGTTCAGCCCGCCGCGCTTCTCTCGTGAAATTGACGAGAACAATCAGGCCGTGGAGCCTGTGAATGAATTTGCTAACCCGATTACAAAGCTGTACGGAGCTTTCACCTACGATAAGATGGTGGACGGCGTGCAGTGGACGGCTTTGTGGGTGCGGCTGAGCGACGCAAAGATCCTGTGTGTGGAAACCAAACCATGGGACGGCTCGACGGGTGGGTATGGGTATACGGACTGCGAACCGTCGTCGGATCAATGGACGGCGGGGGAATATGAAGTGCAGATCTATGTCGGGATGCAGTGGAATAATTCGGGCCGCTTTATGGTGACAGGCAACCCACCTGCGCCGACAGCCACCCGCACCGCCACGCGCACACCGACGGCAACGCGCACCCCCACGGGCACGCCCACGCCTTCTCCCACGCGCACGGTGACGCCGACCTTTGGTCCTTCGCCGACGCTGACCATCACCTGGACTCGGACGCCCACGCTGACCTTTACGGTGACCTTGACCCCCACGGTGACGCGCACTCGCCCGCCAACTTCCACGTTGTGGCCGACGCGGACGCCGCGCATCACGGACACCCGCTGGCCTTCACCGACGCCGTAGAGCTTGGATGGACTGCTGATCTTGAATCAAACGGGCTGCCTCATTGAAAAGGCAGCCCGCTTCTGTTCTTAGGGAAAGTAAGGTTTAGGCGTGTTCAGTTTTGGGGCCCACCACCATTGCGCAGGCAATTTGACCGGCGATGGCGGCGTTGTTACGCAGCAGGGCCAGGTTAGCGCGCAGGCTGGAGCCGCCGCTCAATTCGCTGACGCGCGAGAGCAGGAAGGGAGTCACTTTGGCGCCGTGGATGCCTTGCTGGACGGCCTCGGCCTGCGCCTGCTGGATGATGCCTTCGATTTGTTCGCGGGGTACGGCTACCTCAGCCGGGGGTGGGGCAGTGACCAGCAGGGCGGCCTCGATGCCCAACGCCCAATGGCGGCGGGCAATTTCGGCTACCTCAGCCGGGGTATCCACACGCGCACCCACGGGCAGGCCGGATTCGCGCGAATAGAAGCCGGGGAATTCGTCGGTTTGATAGCCTAAGACGGTGACCCCCTGGGTTTCGAGGACTTCCAGCGTGGCGGGCAGGTCTAAAATGGATTTTGCGCCGGCGCAGACCACCACCAACGGCGTGCGGCCCAGTTCGGGCAGGTCGGCGGAGACATCGAAGATCTCCCCGCGGTGAACGCCGCCGATGCCGCCGGTAGCGAAGACTTTCAGCCCCACGGCGTGGGCGGCGATGAGGGTGGCGGCCACAGTGGTGCCGCCCTTTTCTTTGCGGGCCAGCACCAGGCCAAAATCACGGCGGCTGACCTTGCGCGAGGGGCCGCCGGGGGTGCCCAGCTGTTCCAGCTCGTCGGCGGTGAGGCCCACGTGAATTTTACCGTCGAGCAGCCCGATGGTGGCGGGGACGGCCCCCTGGGCGCGCACGGCGGATTCAAGATCGCGCGCCAGCTCGAGGTTCATGGGGTAGGGCAGGCCGTGGGTGACCACCGCGGTTTCCAGGGCTACGATGGGTTGGTTTGACCGGCGTGCCTCGGCAACTTCAGGCGAAAATACGTAATCGGAGGGGATTTTTGTCGTCATTAGATCACCAGTTGATCGTATAAGATTTCCAGGGAGAGGTCGGGGTAGACCGTCCCAGGATGGCGAAGGGTCAGGGAAGCGGC
Source organism: Levilinea saccharolytica (assembly GCF_001306035.1). Classification (GTDB taxonomy): domain Bacteria; phylum Chloroflexota; class Anaerolineae; order Anaerolineales; family Anaerolineaceae; genus Levilinea; species Levilinea saccharolytica. The sequence goes on along the minus strand of NZ_LGCM01000031.1, from coordinate 104,919 downwards.
GGAGACACCCAGGCGGGTGGCTTCATCCAGGCTGATGTGGTTGAGCAGGCCGAAGATGACGGAGGCGGTGAGGGCGTCGCCTGCGCCGGTGGGGTCAAGAATGGCGGTGCGGATGGCGGGGATGTGGCCGCTGGTTTCGGAGCTGGCGTAGCACACGCCAAAGGCAGCGATGGGCAGAACGGCAATTTCGGCGCCCAGGGTAATCAGATCACGGGCCACTTTTTGGGCGGCCTCGGGGCCTTCGGGGGCTGACGTTGTGCCGGAAAGGATGGCGGCTTCGTGGGGGTTGGCGGTGACCATGAAGAGCTGAGCGAGGTAGGGCTTCAGTTTGGCCGCCAGGACGGAAGAGGTGGCATCGGCGCATACCGGTACGCGGTATTTGCGCGCCAGACTGAAGACGGTGCGCAGGGCGGCGGGGGAGAGATTGGCATCCACAAAGATCAACCCCGCGCTGGCAAAGCGGTGTTCCTGTTTGCGCAAATAGGCAGAGGTCAGCTCTGAGAGGACGCGCATATCGTCCAGGGCGAAATGCAGGCGGGACTGCTCGGTGAGGACGGCCAGATAGGCGGCAGTGGTGAGGCGGCTGGAGCGGAGGCAGGCGGAAGTATCCACGCCGGCCTGGGCGGTATATTCCAACAATTGCTGGCCAAAGGTGTCTTTGCCCACCACGGTGATGAGGGAAACGGGCTGCCCCAAGCGGGCCAGATTTTCGGCAATATTGCGCGCGACGCCGCCAAAAGAAGGGCGTACCTCGGCGGGGACGGATGCGCCGAACTCCGGCATTTGCGAGGGACGGCCGACAATATCCAGACCGGCAGCACCAATGACCAAGACGGTTTGTTGTGAGGGGTTAAAATCATCCAGGCTCATGCTGCACTCCTTCAAAATCGTGGCGCGTTGGATTGATACGTGTATTGTAAACGATTCTGGAGGGGAAGGCAAAAAGAGGTGGTTGGGCGTATGCGAAAAACTCAGGTATAATTTTTTTAAAGAGGCCGTCTTTGGTGAACGAGAAGAATAATTCCCAACCGATTTTAAAGCGAATGACCCCAGGGTTGATTCTGGGGTTTTTGGTGCTGCTGGGTCTGGCGCTGATGGGGGATTTGCGTCAGGTGGGACAGGCGATGCGCACCTTTGATTGGCGGGTGTACCCGGCGGCATTGGGGCTGACTCTGTTCAATTACACCCTGCGCTTTGTCAAATGGCATTACTACCTGCACGTGATCGGCATTCACCATATCACCTGGGTGGAATCCCTGCGCATGTTTGTGGGTGGGTTCCCGCTGGCGATTACCCCTGGGAAGGTGGGCGAGGTGCTCAAGGGGGTATGGATTAATCAGCGCAGCGGGCTGCCGGTGGCGCGGGGGGTGTCGGTGGTGGTGGCGGAGCGCATCAGCGACGGGCTGGCGGTGATGGCCCTGTCGGTTTTGGGGGTGGTGGCTTACCCGCAGTATTGGCCGGCGTTTGTGGTGATTTTGGTCGGCTTACTGGCGGTGTTGGTTTTGGCGCAGGTGCGGCCGGCGGCCATGTGGGCTTTGGGGGTGGGGGAAAGACTGCCGGTGATTAAGCGTTTCATCGGCACGGTGCGGGAGTTTTATGAAGGCAGCTACATGCTGTTTCAGCCTGCGCCCACGGCGGTGGCCGTGGGGCTGGGGACGATCTCATGGCTGGGCGAAGGGGTGGGGTTTTACTTCATTCTTCTCGGCCTGGGTCTAGAACCGAGCTGGCAGCTTCTTTCGCTGGCAGTGTTTATTTTGGCCTTTTCCACCGTGGTGGGGGCGGTTTCGGCGCTGCCGGGGGGTATGGGTGCGGCGGAGGTCTCCATCGCGGGCATGCTGACCTTGCTGGGCGGGCTGGAACCGGCGCAGGCCACGACCGCCACGGTCTTGATCCGGCTGGCGACGCTGTGGTTTGGGATTCTCCTGGGATTGGGGATGTGGGCGGTTTCACCGCAGCTTATCGGTTTGAGGTCGGCGTATGACCCCTCTGCTCAAGATTGAACTGCACTGCCACACCTACGCCTCCGGCGACAGCCTGGTGAACCCGCGCGATTTGCTGGATGAGGCGCGGCGCAAGGGCGTGGACCGGTTGGCGATCACCGATCACAACGAGATTTGGGCAGCCCTGGAAGCGCAGCAGATGGACCCCGAACGGGTAATTGTGGGGGAAGAGATTTTGACCACGGGGGGCGAGCTGCTGGCGTTTTTTGTGAAGGAAAAAGTGCCGCGGGGGTTAAAGCCCAAAGTGGCGATTGAACGGCTGCGGGAACAGGGGGCCTACATCAGTGTATCGCATCCCTTTGACCGGCAGCGGCACGGGTGGGCGCTGGCGGATTTGGAGGCGATTGCGCCGCTGGTGGACGCGGTGGAGGTGTTTAACGCGCGCTGTGTGCTGCCGCAGATCAACCGCAGCGCGCAGGAATTTGCTCAGACGCATAAGTTGGCGGGCACGGTGGGTTCGGACGCACACTTGCTGTGGGAGGTGGGGCGAGCCACCCTACGGGTGCGGCCGTTTACCACGCGGGATGAATTTGCCGAGGCTGTGCGAGAAGGTCAGATGGAAGGCGGAGCCTCGCCGCTGTGGGTGCGCTTCGGCTCACTTTTTGCGAAAAGCCAAAAGCGCCTGGTCAAAGCTCTTGACGCCCGGCGAAGGTAGAATACAATAAGAAGGTACGGGGCGATGGCGGAATAGGCAGACGCAGCAGACTTAAAATCTGCCGGCCGTAAGGCTGTGTGGGTTCGACCCCCACTCGCCCCACTGATTATATCGAAGGCAAATTATCCGACCGCGAGGCCGGATAAGCGCTTTAAAGGGGCAAATTCAGCGCGAGATGAGGTAGATGCTGAGCAGGATCAACAGGCTGCCGAAGATGGAGGCCAGAGTCAGGGGTTCCTGATAAAGCAGAGTTCCTATGAGCACGCCGCTGACCGGTTCGAGGATGGCGACCACGCTGACCACCTGGGCTTTGAGTTTTTGCAGGGAGACGAAATACAGAAAGCTGGCGATTCCGAGGGAGATGATCCCCAGGGGGATGAGCACGGGCAGGTTGGAGCGCACCGTGTCCCAGGAGCCTTGCAGGGCGCAAGGCAGCAGCAGCAGGGAGGCCACGCCGGTGTTCCAAAAGGTTTGGGTAAAGCCCGAGGCTTTGCCGCGCAGAAAGCGGCTGAAGAGCATGGTGAGGGCGTAAGTGAAGCCAGAAAGCACCCCGGCCAGGATGCCGGAGAGGGAATCGAGAGTCAGGCCTTTTTCCAGCACGCCGGTGATGAGCAGGATGCCCACCAGGATGAGGGCCAGGGAAAGCCAGGTGAAACGCGGACGGACCTCTTTCAGGAACCAGGGGGCCAGGAAAGCGATGTAAATGGGGGCGGAATTGACCAGCAGGGCGGAGTTGGCGGCGGTGGTGTGCTGGATGGCGAAGATATACAGGGCGGCAGTGAGGCCCATAGCCAGGCCGGAGGCGACCAACGCCCAGACCCCGGAGCGGTAGCGGGAAAATTCAAGCGGCTCGCGAAAGCGGATGAGCAGCAAGCAGAAGAAGAGAAAGGCGAAAAAGGCCCGAAAGAAGGCGATGCTCATGGCGCCCATGTCGTGAGTGAGGCGGGTGAAGATGATCAGGGTGCTGTAGCACAGGGCGCCGAGGGCAACCAGAGCGATGCTGCGCCAGGGGGGCGAGGTGGACATGGGGGCGATCCTTTCCAAGGAGAGTGGCCTGATTATACTTCAAAAGGGGGGGAAACTGCGTATAGTCCTAAGATTGTCCAGATGTCTGGGCAATATCGGAGGAAATCGGTAAAAATTTCTGCAAACAGCGGACTTGCGTTTCTTTTCGAGTTGAACGATAATTAGCATATCGGCGTTGGGGTGAAGTATTGTCAGACAATTCACCCGCGCAATCGAACACAAGACAGGGTTTCCCTAAAGCGATACTTACTGTCCGAAACCCTCTCCCTATCCCAGATGAGCAGAAAGGAAAGCCAGGATGAGTGCAGAAAAACGACCTTCCGCAGCGCGCCCATTTACCCCTATTCAGCTAAAACGCAGAACACCGGTGCCCTCGGACATTGAAATTGCCCAGGAATCGGACATTAAGCCGATCAGCGATGTGGCGGCAGAATTGGGCCTTCTCCCTGAAGAGATCGAGTTTTTTGGGCCGTACAAAGCCAAAGTGAAATTGGAAGTGTTGAACCGCCTGGCGGACGTGCCCGACGGAAAGTATATTGACGTCACGGCCATCACGCCGACCCCGTTGGGGGAGGGGAAGACGACCACAACCGTGGGCTTGAGCCAGGCTTTGGGCGCTCATCTGGGGTATAAGGTGATCACCGCCATTCGCCAGCCCAGCCAGGGGCCGACCTTTGGGATTAAGGGTGGGGCCGCCGGCGGCGGGTACAGCCAGGTGATCCCGATGGAAGATTTCAATCTGCACCTGACCGGCGACATTCACGCTATCACCGCAGCGCATAACCTGGTGGCGGCGGCGATTGATGTGCGTATGCTGCACGAATCACAGGCGACGGATGAGCAGATGTTCGAGCGCCTGATGCCCAAAAACAAACACGGCAAGCGATCCTTTGGGCGCGGGCTGGTGGGCCGTTTGAAACGATTGGGGATTGACAAGACCGATCCGGATGATTTGACCCCCGAAGAACGGCGCAAACTGTGCCGGTTGGATATTGACCCGGCCACGATCACCTGGCGGCGGGTGCTGGACACCAGCGACCGCTTCTTACGCGGGGTGACGGTGGGGCGCGGACCGAACGAAACCGGTCACGAACGAGAGACGGGCTTTGATATCACCGTAGCGTCGGAAATCATGGCTGTGCTGGCGCTGACCACGGGCCTGGCGGATATGCGCGAGCGCTTTGGGAAGATCGTGATCGGTCTGGACAAGGCCGGCAACGCGGTGAGCTGCGACGACCTTGGTGTGGCGGGCGCGATGACGGTGTTGATGCGCGACGCGATTAAGCCCAATTTGATGCAGACCCTGGAAGGCACGCCAGTGTTTGTGCACGCCGGGCCGTTTGCCAACATCGCCCACGGCAACAGCTCGATTTTGGCGGACAAGATCGGCCTGAAACTGGCGGATTTTGTGGTGACGGAATCCGGCTTTGGGGCTGATATGGGCATGGAAAAGTTCTTCGACATCAAATGCCGCTATTCGGGACTGGTCCCGAATGTGGTGGTGTTGGTGGCGACGGTGCGCGCGCTGAAGATGCACGGCGGCGGCCCCAAGGTGGTGGCGGGCAAACCGCTGGACACGGCGTATATCCAGGAAAACCTGGAACTGCTGCGCGCGGGCATGCCCAACCTGCTGCACCACATCCAATCGGCGCGCAAATTTGGCATTCCGGTGGTGGTGGCGGTGAACAGCTTTGCTACCGATACCGAAGCTGAGCTTGAGCTGATCCGCAAGATGTCCATTGAAGAAGGCGGAGCGGTGGACGCGGTGGTGAGCCGCCATTGGGAATTCGGCGGCCAGGGTGCGGTGGATTTGGCCAAGGCGGTGGTGAAGGCGTCTGAGCTGCCGTCTCAGTTCCAGTTCCTCTACCCGCTGGAATGGCCGATTAAGCAGAAAATTGAGACCATCGCCCGCGAGATCTATGGGGCAGACGGGGTGGATTATTCGGAATTGGCGGAGCAGCGCATTGAGGAGTACACCCGTCTGGGCTTCGACAAGCTGCCCATGTGCATGGCCAAGACTCACTTGAGCCTGAGCCACGACGCGACCCTGAAGGGTGTGCCGAAAGGTTTCCGCATTCCGATCCGGGACGTGCGCGCCTCGGTGGGGGCGGGCTTTATCTACCCTCTGCTGGGTGAGATGAGCACTATGCCTGGGCTGCCGACGCGGCCGGCTTTCTATGATGTAGATTTGGATCTGGAGACGGGGCGGGTCACCGGCCTGTTTTAAACCAAAAGTGTGTATGAGCCCTCCCCGCATACAAAAATGTGGGGAGGGCTTGCTTGTTGATCGTTTTTTGGGGGTTGCCGTACAATGTGAAAACTGCTTGAGGGCTGTAAAAATTTGAATATGGTATAATTTTCGCGAGTTAGCCATCAACGCCGAGCATTCAAGCGCCTTCGGGCACGTAGGAGAACAATTTGGCATTTAACCCATTTAGTTGGCTGCTAGCCTTATTTTCCCTGGATATTGGTATTGATCTGGGGACTGCCAACACATTGGTTTATGTTCGTGGTAAAGGGATCGTGATTAATGAGCCGTCCTGGGTGGCGATTGAAAAGCGCAGCCGCAAGCCGCGCTGGATTGGCGCACAGGCCAAGGAAATGGTGGGGCGCACCCCGGCGGATGTGATTGCGATTCGCCCCCTGCGGGATGGGGTCATCTCGGAATTTGACATCACCCAGGCCATGCTGGATTATTTTATTGGTCGTGTGCATCAGCAGACCGTGGTTCCGCTGCCGCAGCCGCGGGTGGTGATTGGCATCCCTTCAGGGGCTACGGAAGTGGAAAAGAAGGCAGTCTTAGACGCGGCGATGAAATCGGCGCGAGAGACCTATTTGGTGGAGGAACCCCGTGCGGCGGCTTTGGGGGCGGGGCTGCCGGTGATGGACATTCGCGGGACGATGGTTGTGGACATCGGTGGGGGTACGACGGAAGTGGCTTTGCTGGCGATGGGGGGCGTGGTGGTTTCACGCTCGCTGCGCGTGGCGGGCGACGAGATGGATCAGGATATCGTCACTTACATCCGCAATAAATACAACCTGTTCATCGGCGAACGCATGGCAGAACAAGTGAAGGTGACGATTGGCAGCGCTTACCCACTGCCGACCGAAAAAACGATGACCGTGCGCGGGCGGAATTTGGTGAACGGCCTGCCGGAGGCGATGGAAATCTCTTCGGTGGAGATCCGCGAGGCCATTTCTGGTTCGGTACAGGTGATTGTGGATACGATCAAAGACGCCCTGGATGAAGCTCCGCCAGAGACGGTGGCGGACCTTTTGGAAACGGGCATTTGCCTGGCGGGGGGCGGGGCGCTGCTGCAAGGTTTGGCTGAGCGATTGTCCGATGAGCTGAATGTGCGTGTGTGGGTGGCGGAAGACCCGCTGACCTGTGTGGCGCGCGGCGCAGGGATGATCCTGGAGAATCTGGAGCTGTACCGCGACTTTTTGGTTCCGCTGGATCGCGGCGGATACCGTTAATCTGAAAATCACTGCGCACCTGCATGGGTAAAGGGTGCGAACGGGTTGTACGAAGCAGGTTCTGAACCTTACGATGCAAAAATTTCTACCGCGAAATCTGCAAACGATAGCCGTTGCGCTTTTGGTTGCGGGGATCATCTTCCTGGGCTTTAGCGGTTACCTGAATACGGTGACCAGCTCGGCTCTGTCCCCGGTAGTTGGGATCCAGAGCTGGATTTCAAGTCGTTATCTGGCTGTGGTGGAGTTCATCACCGTTCCGCGGGATGTGGCTTCGCTGCGTGCGCGCAACGCGGAGCTGGAAAGCCAGGTATTTAACCTTCAGGCGCGAGTGGTAGATCTTGAACAGCAGCTGCGCGAGGCCCAGGTGCTGTACGCGCTTTTGGATTTTGCTCGCTCGCGGCCTGAAAATCAATATGTGGCTGCGGCGGTGATTGGCCGCGACCCCAGCCCATTTCTCCATTACATTTTCATTGATCACGGTTCGGATGACGGCCTGCGCCACGGGATGCCCGTGGTTACTGAGCAGGGCCTGGTGGGGCGCGTGGATGCGGTGACGGCGCGGGCGGCGCGGGTGCAGCTGATCACCGACCCGGCGACGGTTGTGAATGTGCGCCTGCAATCGCAGGATGTGGACGTGATGTTGACCGGTTCGATCACGGGGGATGTGAACCTGGAGATGATCCCGCAGGATATGGAGATGAAACCTGGAGAGCTTATTTTGACCTCTGGGCTGGGCGGCTCTTACCCGCAGGATGTGGTGGTGGGGCAGGTGGTGAGCGTTCGCAAGCGGGAAAACGATCTGTTCCAAAGTGCATCGGTGCAGCCGGTGGTGGATTTTCGCAACTTGCGGGCGGTTTTGGTGATCACCAATTTCCGTCCCGTGGATATCGGCCCGTTGATGCCGGCTCAAAACCCCTGAGTATGGACTATTTGCTGGCGCTGCCTGTTTTTGCCTTTCTGCTGATGCTGCAAACCGCGGTCATCAGCCGCCTTCAGCTGCTGCATGGGGCGGCGGATATCATCTTGCTGGTGGTGGCGGCCTGGGCTTTGCAGGAGCGGGTGCGTTCGGGGTGGATTTGGGCGGTGGTGGCAGGCGTTTTGGTGACGGCGGTGACGGCGCTGCCGTTGTTTATCCCCCTGGCGGGGTATTTATTGGTAACGGTTTTGGCGCGTATTTTGCAGCGGCGGGTTTGGAAAGTGCCGATTTTGACGATGTTTATTGTCGCATTTTTCGGTACAATGGGTTACCAGTTTCTGTCGCTGGTGGCATTGAAGGCCACGGGCGTGCCGCTGGGCTGGTTGGAGTCGGTCACGAATGTGATCATGCCCAGCGCGCTGCTCAACTTATTGTTTGCGCTGCCGGTCTATGCGCTGGTGAGCGATTTAGCTCATTCGGTGCATGCGAGTGAGGTGGATGAATGAGCGGTGCTGAGGAAGCGAAAAAACAGCATTCGTATTTTGAGTTTTGGCGGATGCTGGTCTTTTATCTGGCGATTGCCGCGGTATTTGGGTTTTTCTTAATGCGGCTGTTTACCCTGCAAGTGATTGACGGCCCTGAATATCTGGCTCAGGCGGATGAAAACCGCCTGACGGAAGTGCTGACGCCTACCCAACGAGGGATCATTTATGACCGCAACGGGTATGTGCTGGCGCGCAACGTGGCGGCGTACAATGTGACCATCACCCCGGCGCTGCTGCCAGCGGATGAGGGCGCTATTCAGGAAATTTACCGCCGTCTGTCGGTGCTGATTGATGTGCCCGTCAACCGCGGGGATATCACCGATGAGCAGGTGGTACGCACCTTTAAGCCGTGTGACAACGACCTGGGGATCGCCCAGGTGGTGTATATTGCTGACACTCTGGCGCCTTACGACCCGGTGCGGGTGAAATGCAACGTGGATCAGACCACGGCAATGAAGATTCAGGAGCGGGGCAGCGATTGGACCGGGGTAAAGGTGGAGATTGAACCCATCCGTGAGTATCCGACCGGCGCGCTGACTTCAGAGATCATCGGCTTTTTGGGCCCTATTCCGGCAAGCCTGGAAGAGGATTATAAAGCCCAGGGTTTTGTGCCGGGGCGCGACAAGGTGGGCTACGCGGGGGTAGAAGCGTCACTGGACGATTTGCTGATCGGCAAGAACGGGCGGCGGTTGGTGGAGGTGGACAGCGCCGGGCAGGAACTGCGTGATGTGGAAGAGCCGCTGCTGCCGGAGCCGGGCCGCAATGTGCGCCTGACGATTGACACGCGCCTGCAGCAAGCAGCAAAGACGGCGCTGGTGAACGAGCTGGATTATTGGAACACCAAAGCCAACAAGATCATCTCAGAAAACGGGGTGGTGATTGCCGCGAACCCCAAAACTGGGGAAATATTGGCGCTGGTGTCTTACCCGACCTTTGAAAATAACCGCATGGCGCGCTTGATCCCTGCGTATTACTATGAACAGCTCAGCCGCGATCCGAACCGGCCTTTGTTTAATCACGCGGTTTCGGCGGAACACCCCCCTGGCTCGGTGTTTAAGCTGCCGACCTCGATCGGCGTTTTGAACGAAAAGGTGGTGACGCCAGAATTCCGTATTTTTGATCCCGGTAAGATCACCCTGGAAAACCGCTATTCGCCCAACGACCCAGGCCAGTCGCGGGAGTATGTGTGTTGGGAACGGGCTGGTCACGGAGAGGTGGACTGGCTGCACGCGATCGCCTGGTCGTGCGATATGTACTTTTATAAGGTCTCCGGCGGCTATCAGGATGAAGTGCCGGAGGGGTTAAACATCTGGCGCATGGGTGAATATATGCGCGCGCTGGGCTACGGCACGCGCACGGGGATTGAGCTGCCGGGCGAAGAAGACGGCTTGATCCCAGACCCCAACTGGAAGCGCATCAACGTGGGCGAAAACTGGTCCACGGGTGACACCTACATCGCGGCGATGGGTCAGGGGTATGTGTTGGCGACGCCCATTCAGGTGCTGATGTCGTTCAATATCCTGGTGAACAAAGGGCAATATATGCGTCCCACCCTGGTGCGGGAAGTGCTGGATGTGGAAGGGCATGTGGTGAAACCCTTCGAGCCTGAGCTGAAATGGGACATTACCAAGGACCCGCTGATCACGGTGTATGACGAAAACCAGTTCCCCACCGAGCAGCGCAAGACGGTGGAGCCGTGGATCATTGACCTGGCCATGCAGGGCATGCATATGGTGACCCTGGAAGGCGGTACGGCGGACGCGATCTTTGCCGACAGCGAGCTGCAATCTGGCGGGAAGACCGGTACGGCGGAGTACTGCGATGATGTGGCCCAGGAAAAAGATCTGTGCAAGCCGGGGCTGTGGCCTGCGCACGCCTGGTATGTGGGCTATGCACCCTATGATGACCCTGAAATTGTGGTGCTGACGTTTGTGTACAACGGCACCGAAGGCTCAACGGTGGCGGCGCCGGTGGTGCGCAAGGTGATGGAAACCTATTTTGAATTGAAGGCGATTGACGCGGCCAAGAGTGGATCGTAATTGAGGGGTGCGATATAATACAAACTATGACCAATGCGGGAATGACGCTGAGCGTTCAAATTAAAGGGATCAAGGACGGCCTGCTGATCACTCTGGGTGAGGGGGACTGGGGAGAGGTGCAGGAGGCTTTGCTGGCCCATATCGCTGAACGCGCATCGTTCTTCCAGGGGGCGCGGGTGGCACTCGAAGTGGGCAACCGCATTTTGAACGCGGCGGATTTGGGGGGGCTGCGGGATAAACTTTCGGACCGCGGGGTGATTTTGTGGGCGGTGCTGAGCAATTCGCCAAAGACGGAAAACACCGCTCAGGTTTTAGGATTGGCCACGCGCCTTTCCATCCCGCGCCCAGAGCGGGTGAAGCCGGTGGACACCAACCTGCCGGGCGAGCCCACGGTTTTGGTGGCGCGGACGCTGCGCTCTGGCTTTCGGATTGCTTATGCCGGGCATGTGACCGTGATTGGGGACGTGAACCCAGGGGCGGAGATCGTGGCGGGGGGCAGTGTGGTGGTGTGGGGTAAGCTGCGCGGGGTGGTGCACGCGGGAGCAGAGGGGGACGAAAAGGCAGTGGTGTGCGCTTTGGAACTGGTCCCCACCCAACTGCGGATTGCCGGGCACATCGCCGTGACGCCGCAGCGCAAAGGGAAATCAAACCCGGAAATTGTCCGGGTGGTTAATGGTCAAATTGTTGCAGAAACCTGGAATCAAAAATAGGGAGACTCATGGCGGCCACTGTTGTTACGATCTCATCCGGTAAAGGCGGGGTAGGAAAAACAACCACCACCGCAAATCTTGCTGTGGCCCTGGCCAACGGCGGGCTGAAGGTAGTGTGTATTGACGGGGACATCGGCCTGCGAAACCTGGATGTGGTTTTGGGCCTGGAGAACCGCATTGTATATGACCTGGTGGATGTGGTGGAAGGGCGCTGCCGGCTGCGGCAAGCCATGATCCGCGACAAGCGCCTGCCGGAGCTGTACTTGATCCCCGCGGCGCAAACCCGTGATAAATCCGCGGTGACGCCCAGCGACATGGTGCGGTTGGTGGACGAACTGCGCGGCGAGTTTGATTTTATTCTGATTGACTCTCCAGCGGGGATTGAACGCGGTTTCCGCAACGCCATTGCCCCCGCGGATGTGGTGGTGGTGGTGACCAACCCCGAGGTGTCGGCGGTGCGCGATGCGGACCGCATCATTGGGCTGGTGGAAGCCGAGGAGAAAGGCCCGGCGCGCCTGGTGATCAACCGCATGAACCCCGGTATGGTGAAACGCGGGGACATGATGGACGCCGAGGACGTATTAGAGCTGCTGGCGATTGAGCTGATTGGGGTAGTGCCGGAGGATGAAAATGTGGTTGTGAGCACCAACCGCGGTCAGCCGGTGGCGCTGGATCCAAAATCGCGGGCGGGCAAAGCCTTTACGAATATTGCGCGGCGGCTGCGCGGTGAGCAGGTGCCGTTCTTAGACCTGGACGAGAAATCGGACCTTTTTAGCAAGCTGTCGCGGATGCTGCGGCCCGGAGGGGACTAGAACATGACGAGCTGGCTTGATAAACTCACGGGTCGTAAACCTGCAAGCGCAAATCAGGCCAAGGAGCGCCTGAAACTGGTGTTGATTCACGACCGCACCGACCTTTCGGAACAGGCGCTCAACAGTATGAAGAATGAGCTGCTGGCGGTCATTTCTCGGTATATTGATATTGATCCGCAGGCTGTGCGGATCAATGTGGCGCAAGATGGGCGCGAGCAGCGCCTGGTTGCGGATATTCCCATTCGCCCGAACACGCCGCGCAGGCGATGAGCGGGACGGCTGGGAGACAGCTGGATGATTAACGGTTAGTATGCTTAAGCGAGAGTTTTGGCAGTACTTTGATTATGTGTTGTTTGGCAGTGTGGTCATTCTGTGCATTTTTGGGATTGTGATGATCCGCTCCGCTGTGGCAGGAAACGCGGAATTGCAGGGGGCGGCCAACAGCCAGGTGATCTTCGTGGTGACTGGACTGATCATCACCCTGGTGGTGGCGGCGATTGACTATCACTATTGGTTTTCGTTGTGGCGGTGGATGTACATTTTTGTCATCCTGCTGCTGATCTTTATTTATCTGGTGGGGGATGTAGCCTTTGGTTCGCGGCGCTGGATCAATGTGGGGCCGGTGAACATTCAGCCTTCGGAGCTGGCCAAAATTGTAATGGTGATCGTGCTGGCGCGTTACTATGCCAACGCGGCGGACAAGCCCAAAGATTTGCGCTGGCTAGCCAAGAGTTTGGCGCTGACGGTGGTGATGGTCATCCCGATTGTGATGCAGCCGAACCTTTCGATGACCATTGTGATGTTTGTGCTGTGGCTCTCAATGACATGGATCAGCGGGGTTCCGCCCAAATATCTGGCGCTTATGGTGGGAATCGGCGTGGCAGGGGTGGCGTTGTTCCTGCTGCTGATCTCGTTGGGGGTGAAAATTCCGGTGATTGAAGAATATCAGATCCGGCGGGTGGTGAACTTTTTGTTCCCAGACCCCAACGCGCGGCACGGCGACACCTACAACGTGGAACAGGCCTTGATTACGATTGGATCGGGGGGACTGTTTGGCCAGGGCTACGGGCACAGCACGCAGGTGCAGCTGCGTTATTTGAAAGTGCGTCATACCGACTTTATCTTCAGCGCGATGGCCTCTGAATTTGGCTTTGTGGGCACGGCGCTGGTGATGCTGCTGCTGCTGTTTGTGATCTTACGCTGCATCCGTGTGGCGCGCCGGGCCAGCGATATGTTTGGGGCGCTGATCGCATATGGTTTTGCCACCTTGTTATTCTTCCAAACTGCGGTTAATATTGGGGTGAATTTAAAAGTCATTCCGGTGACCGGACTGACGCTACCTTTCATCAGTTATGGGGGCAGCTCGCTGCTGTCTTTGGTTTTGGGTCTGGGTTTGGTGGAAAGCGTCGCGGCACGGCATAAATCCTTGAATTTTTGATTGGAGCCAATTTATGGAGAACAACAGACCTGTTCGGGTGCGGTTTGCCCCATCCCCCACGGGGCGTATGCATTTGGGTTCAGGGCGCACCGCGCTGTACAACTACCTTCTGGCGCGCAAAACGGGCGGGACCTTTGTGCTGCGTATTGAAGATACCGACCGCAAGCGCCTGGTTCCAGGGGCTGAAGAAGAGCTGATCGAGGGGATGAAGTGGCTGGGGATTAATTTTGACGAGGGGCCGGGAATCGGCGGGCCGTATGGGCCGTACCGGCAGTCGGAACGCAAAGCGATTTATCAGGAATATGCGGACAAGCTTGTAGAAGCCGGGCACGCCTACCCCTGTTTCTGCACGCCCGACCGGCTGGAACGCATGCGTCAGGAGCAGCAGAAGCGTAAGGAACCGCCGCATTACGACCGCACCTGCCGGAATTTAAGCCCGGAAGAGGCCAAACGGCGGGTAGAGGCGGGCGAACCGCACGTGATCCGCTTTAAGTCACCGATGGAAGGAACGACCACCGTGCGGGATGTGCTGCGGGGCGAGATCACCGTGGAAAACCGAACGATTGATGATTATATTCTGGTGAAAACCGATGGGTTTGCCCTGTATCACCTGGCGGCGACGGTGGATGATCATTTGATGGACATCAGCCACGTAATCCGTGGGAGCGAATGGCTGCCCTCGCTGCCGCTGCACGTTCTCATTCACCGCGCGTTTGGCTGGGTGGAGCCGGAATACTGCCATTTGTCGGTGTTCCTGAAGCCGAGCGGTAAGGGTAAGATGAGCAAACGTGAAAGCGCCGATTTGCTCAAAGACGGCTACTCGATCTACGTCATGGATTTGAAGGAGCTGGGGTATCTGCCCGAAGCGGTGGTGAATTGGATCGCGCTGATGGGCTGGAGCTATGACGACCACACCGAATTTTTCAGCCTGAAGGATCTGGTGGAAAAATTCTCTTTGGAACACCTTAACCCCTCTCCGGCGGCGATTAATTTTACGAAATTTGACCATTTTGCCGGGCTGCATGTGCGCAACTTGCAGGTGGAGGACCTGGCACAGCGTATGAAACCTTTCTTTGAGAAAGCGGGATACGCGGCGGATCTGGACACGCTGGTGAAGATCGCTCCGATTGTGCAGGAGCGGCTGGTGACCCTGGACGAAGCCCCGGACCTGGCGGGATTCTTCTTCAAGACCGAAATTTTGCCCGCGGCGGAGGAGCTGGTTCCGGCGGGGATGACGCGCGAGCAGGCGCTGGATGTGGCGCGGCAGTCGCTGGCGGTGCTGGCGGCGGCGCCGGAGCTGACCCCGGAGGCGGCGGAAGCGCCCATGCGCGAACTGGTGGAAAAACTGGGGCTGAAAGCGGGGCAGGTGTTTGGCCTGCTGCGCGTGGCGGTGACCGGCCAAAAGGTCAGCCCACCCTTATTTGAAAGCATGATGATCATGGGCCGCGAGCGGGTGCTGAAGCAGGTGGAACAGGCCGTGCGCATGTTGGAAGGCTAGGGACGGCATAGAGGAGGGCAGCATGAGCAACCGCTTGAGCGAATTTCAGCAGTACCGAACGCGCATGAACGACCGCATCGCGCAGATGGACCATTTGGGGATTAAACGCTTTTTCAACCTGGACACGGTCGCCTATAAAGACGGTGCGCTGAGCGCCAAGGAAAAAGAGCTGCTAGGGCTGGTGGCCTCGATGGTGCTGCGCTGCAACGACTGCATTGATTACCATATTTTGCAGTGTATGGACGCCGGCTGGAGCGATGCGGAGCTGAATGAGGCGTTTAACGTTGCGCTGATCGTGGGCGGCAGCATTGTGATCCCGCATTTGCGCCACGCGGTGGAAACCGTGGATCTGGTGCACCAGATGAAGGCGGAAGGGGCGGGTTAGGGCCCACCTGAAATGACAAATAACCGGTCTGGCCGAATTCACACAGCCAGACCGGTTTTATTTTGCCAGTATCAGAGCGTTCAGCGGAAAAAGGCGAAGAAAGTCTGCCAGACGGCCAGGATGACAAAGGCGCCCAGGCTGCTGAGTACCACCAGGGTGTCGTAGATGCGGTCGCCCAGGGTGCGGATGGACTTGCCCCAGGTGTAGACCGTGGCCGCGGCGGTGAGGCTGCCTGCGACCAAAGCCAGCCAGGGCAGGAGCATGGCAATGCGGTAGCTGTTGGGCAAGCCGAAGAGCACCATGAAATTGTTCTCCAGGGCCAGTTGGAAGCCGCCTACCAGGACGAGGACAAGGAAGAGGATCAACGGCAGGGGGGTGAAAAGACCCACCAGACGGCCCACGATGGCGAACACAGGCACAGGAGCCTGAGGACGGCGGCGGAGCTTGCGCACCAGCCAAAGCAGCGGCCACACCAGCAGGGCGGTGGACATGCCCAACAGTCCCAGGGTGAGGATGATCACCTGTATTACAGCGCGGCTGTCAAAATTCAGCAGGCGGCCCAGAATGGGCAAGGGGACAAATTCACCCGGGGTGAAGAAGTCCATCTTTTGTTCCTGGGCGCAGGCGGTGTTGGGGGCGCGTTGGGGGTTATTCAGGAATTCGGCGATGATACCGTCTTCGCAGTCGCCGGTGGTGGCGGCCCCGTGGCTGCCGGTGGGGAAGACCACCACATAATGGTTCGTGAGCGTCTCTGCGGCAGCGGCACCAAAGGCGGGTGGGGTGATGGGGTCGAACTGGCCGGAGAGCACCAGGGTGGGCACGCTGCTGACCACAGGCTCATCGGCGCGCGCTCCCAAGGCGGGCACATCCCAGCGGGCGCACAGGTCGAGCATGGCCTGGTCGTTGAGGATTTCGTTATCGGCGATGGAAGGACGCACCCCCTCTAGAGAAACGTCCTGCAGGGTGAAATCGGCGTCTTCGGCGCAGACCACGGAATAGTACATTCCGTAGCTCATACTGCGGTCAAAATAGAGCTGGCCGAGGAGGCTGGAGAGGAAATCGAAATTGCCTTCGCGGGCATCGTAGATCACTTTGGGCAGCCAGGGGACAAACTGCGAGCCGTAGAGGATTTGGAAGAGGCTGGATTGAAAGGCGTCCCCGTCAAACAGGGTGGGGTAGGTTTCATTGGTTTCCAAATCCTGCAGGATGATGTTGGCTGGGGTCTGGTTGAGGGCGGCCATGGTCTCGTCAAACACAGCTTCCAAATTTGGATAGGCAGCATTGCATTCCGCGTCCGCAGCGCAGGATTGGAACAGCTCATTGAAGGCGCGGTTGATGGAACTGGGGCTCATGGTGATGAAATTGATTTGGGGGGGAACCACCGCGTCGAGAACCACGGAGCGCAGCCCAGCCGAGTAATCCCGCAGGGTGTGCAGGGCCAGGAGCGTGCCGTAGGAGACGCCGTACAGGTCAATTTTCTCATAGCCGAGGGCTTGGCGCAGGGCGTCCACGTCCGCGGCGTTTTCAAAGCTGTTGAAGGCCGCCAGGTTGATCCCTTCGGAGAGCAGGCGGTCACGGCAGGCCAGGGCTGATTGATTGTAGCGCTGGTTGCCCTCTTCCAGGGTCAGATCCAGATTAAGCGTCTCTTTGGTGAGGGTGAGCAGTTCGGGGCAGGCCAGCGAGGGTTTAGAAAGGCCGGTGCCGCGTTGGTCGAAAAGGATCACATCCCGACCCTGGCGCAGCGGAGAATCAACGGTCAGCTGGAAGGCGTAAGTTTCAATGGTGGCACCGCCGGGGCCGCCCTGAGTGATGACAAAGGGGGAGGCCGCCGTGGGGCTGCCGCTGGGGTTGGGCAGAATAAGGACGGCCAATTCAATTTGGGGACCGTCCGGCTGCTGGTGAACTTCGGGCACGGTGACATAGCCGCATTGGGCCGGGTTGGTTTCATCGAAACCGATGTTCAAATCAAAATCGGCGCAGTCCGCGGGGGTAAAAGTGGGGCCGCTTTGGGCCGAGACGGGCTGAGCGCTTGTGAATCCGGTGAGGAGAAGCCAAAAGGCCAGAAAAAGAACAGCGACCAAGAATTTTCGCATGAGGGGGGAGCCTTTCCGAGATGACGGCTATTGGCCAGCCGTGGGGGATTGCAGGGTGGTTTGGCTGAGGCGCTGGCAGTACCAGCTGAGCCAGCGGTTGGACCATCCAAACAGGGATGAGTCACGGACGATGCGCTTGACTTCTTCGCGCGATATTTTAACCTCGCTGGACAGCACCTGGTGCAAATTACCGCGGCTGAGCGCCAGGGTGCGGATGGCAAAGGCCAGCGGCCAGATGCAGGCCAGACGGACGGAATGGAAGTACTGGGGGATGGCGACGATGTAGGACAGGGCGAATTTGAGGTGGCGCTCTGCTTTTTGCGCCATCAGGCCGACCACCTGAACGGCCTGATCACGGTGGGTAGGCTCGAATAAATCGGCGCGGCGGATGCCGTAGGATTTGCAGAAGCTCTCCGGCACGTACACCCAGCCGCGTTCCAGGTCTTTTCGCAGGCCGCGGATGATATTCACCGTTTGCAGCGCCAGACCGGTTTCGCGCGCCAGGGGCATGAGGCGGTCGAGGTGACGTTTGAGCAGGGGGACATGACAGGCGAACAGCTCGGTGGAAAGATAGCCCACCCGCCCGGCGACTTCGTGCATGTAATCATCCAGGTCTTCTTCGGTGAGGATATCGGGGCCGCGCAGCACCCAACGGGCCATCCCCAGGGTGGAATCGGGGACGTGGTGAAAGATGGCGGCCTGCATGCCTTCGGGCAGCCGGTGGGCCAGGGCGAGGATTGCCTCTGCCTGTTCCAGGGCTTGAGAATCGGGAGAGCCGTCGAGGAAATTTTGCGCGGCCATCTGGTGCACCCAGGGTGCAGCGGGCAGGCGGCCGAGCAGAACCTGATGCCAGCGCAGCAGCTCGGCGTTTTTTTGTTCGGGGGTCATCAGGGTATTGTCTTCGAGGTAATCGGAGATGCGCAGAAGCAGATAGGCCAGACAAAAGGCCTCACCCAGGCGGCCGGGAAGCTGGCGGATGGAGATGTAAAATGTCCGGCTGGTGCCGCGGAGCAAATCCCATTCCTGATGATGCATGCTGACGGCCTCCTATGAAACGGAACGAACGATGAAGCGCACAATGTCTCTATTATGCCAAAACTTGACGCGATTGGCAAATTTCTGCGGGTGATCGGCCAAGACCTGGGATGGGGGCTTTGCAATTTGGGGTGAACATGTGATAATCGGTGCAAATCAGTGGTTCTCGCCCCTGAGAAAACGAGGAGAGATGAAAAAGTCCCTGCGATGGTTATGCGTTTTGGCTGCCTGTTGGGCAGCCCTGGGCTGTGGGATTTCTACGCCGACCCCAGCCCCTGCGACCAGCCAACCGCTGGAACCGGCTGCGCCGCCTACGCCGACGAGCGCGCCTGCGGTGGATGTTCCCGCGGCGCCGCCCGCGGGCGACACCCCCACGGCGCCTGCCGTCCCTACACCTATCACGCGGCCGGTGGGAGTGAAATTATTGGAGCTGCATATGACGGACGCGGCCACCGGCTGGGCGGTGGGTCAGATTCCGGGGTTCAGTCTGGAATTTGTACTGCGCACAGCTGACGGCGGAGCGACCTGGCGGGATGTGACCCCGGCGCCGGTGAAATCGCTGAGCGTGCAGACGGATCTGGCGACCGCGGCGTTTTTTATGGATGCAAACCGCGCCTGGGCGGTATTTGGCAGCCAAGCCCCGGAACCGCTGGCCACGAATGAGGTGGTGGTGTGGCGCACGACAGACGGCGGGCAAAATTGGGAGGCCAGCCAACCCCTGAACATCGACGGGCTGCAGTCTGAGTTCTTCATGCCGGGGGAAGTGGTGTTCACCCAGGAGCTTTCCGGCTGGGTAATGGTTCACCTGGGGGCGGGCATGAGCCACGATTACGTGGCAATCTATGCCACTCGCGACGGGGGCGTCACCTGGGAACGGATGATTGACCCGCAGCGCGGCAATTTGCCCATGTCCTGTTCGAAATCGGGGATTCAGTTCCTGCAATGGGAAAGCGGATGGGTGACAGGCAACTGCCCTGGGCTGATGCCGGGGGTGTATTTTTACGCCACCCAGGACGGCGGAAAAAGCTGGTCTGGGGTGGATCTGCCGGTTCCCACCAATGACCCGATCTTGCTGAAAGATCAAACCATGTGCGGGCTGCCGCATGAACCCGTGTTTATCAACGGGAAGTCCGGCTATCAGGTGGTGCAGTGTCTGTATGTGGATGCCAATCAGGCGGCGCAGTACCTGTACACCACCCAAGACAGCGGTGCCAACTGGTCGCCGCGCAACCTGCCGGCGGCGTATGGGGAGGTATTTTTCCTGGATGAGCTGAACGGCTGGTTTGTGGGTGGGGCAGATCGAGATTTCATCGACGGCACAAAGATGTACCGGACGGAAGACGGCGGGCAGAACTGGTGGCCGCTTTCGACCTTGATCTGGAGCGGGCCGATTCAATTTGTCAACCCGCAGGTGGGCTGGGTGATCGCCAAAATTGACCAGGCCAGCACCCTGGTGAAAACCACCAACGGCGGACAAAGCTGGATGGATCTGAAACCAGTTGTGATTCCATAACGGATGGGAGAAAAGATGGGAAGTGCAGACTTAACCTGTCGTTTGTTGGGCCTGGAGATGAAAAATCCCATTGTCCTGGCTTCGGGGATCATTGGAACCAGCTCCAGCTTGTTCCTGCGTGCGGCACAAGTGGGCGTGGGGGCAGTGACCGCCAAGAGCTGCAGCCTGCAGCCGCGCGCCGGGCACCCCAACCCTGTGGCCCTGGACTGGGGCGCGGGGGTGATTAACGCCATTGGGCTGACCAACCCCGGCGCTGAGGAAGAGGTGCACTTGCTGGCTGAGGGGCGTAGGATTTTGGAGCCTTACGGTGTTCCGCTGATCGCGAGCATCTTTGCCGGCACGGTAGAGGAATTTGGGCAGGTGGCGGCGCTGATCGCGCAGGCGCGGCCCCATCTTTTGGAAGTGAATATCTCCTGCCCCAACGTGGCAGATGAATTTGGCACGCCTTTCGCGGCGGTGTGCGAGAGCGCCGCGGCGGTGACCGAATCGGTGCGCCGCGCAGTGGGCAAAGATTTGCCCATCGCCGTCAAGCTGGCCCCCAATGTGTACAACATCGGGCGGATCGCGGCCGCGGTGGTGGAGGCGGGCGCGGACGCCATCACAGCGATTAACACCATGCCGGGAATGGTGATTGATGCGCACGCCCGGCGGCCGGTGCTGCACAACCGCACGGGGGGGCTTTCGGGGATGGCGATTAAGCCCATCGCGCTGCGGTGTGTGGCCGAGATTGCGCATGCCGTGAAGGTTCCCATCATCGGTACCGGCGGCGTGAACACTGGCGAAGACGCCGCGGAGATGATCCTGGCGGGCGCCACGGCGGTGGGGGTGGGCACAGCGGTGTGGTACCGCGGAGTGGAGGCCCTGGGGACGATTGCGCAGGAGTTGGGCGCGTTTATGCAGGCCGAGGGGATCCGGTCTTTGGATGAAATGCGAGGGCAGGCGATCCGATGAGTACGATGATGCAACCCACTTATTTGCACCGGCCGTTTACCCTGGTGTCTTCGAAAATGGATAATTACCGCACGCGCAGCCTGACCTTTGCGGAAAAGCTGGACTGCCAGCCCGGGCAGTATGTGATGGCCTGGCTGCCGGGGGTAGGCGAAAAGCCCTTCAGTATTGCGGGGGATGACCCACTGCAGCTGATGGTGGTGGATGTCGGCCCGGTGAGCCACAGCCTGCACTCGGTGGCGGAAGGCCAACGGGTTTGGATCCGCGGCCCGCTGGGGCAAGGCTACCGCCTGGTAGGGCAGCGTGTGCTGTTGGCAGCGGGAGGCTACGGCGTGGCCCCGCTGTATTACCTGGCGCGCAAGGCCCTGGCGGCGGGGATGAGCGCGGAAGTGTGCATGGGGGCGCGCAGCGCGGAGGATGTGCTGTGGGCGGAGCGTTTTCAGGCCCTGGGCGTGCCTGTGCGGGTGATGACGGAGGACGGCTCAATGGGCGAGCGTGGGCTGGTGACGAAGGCCACCGAAGCGGCGATCGCCGCGGCGAGGCCAGACAGCCTGTGCGCCTGCGGCCCGCTGGGCATGTTGGAAGCCCTGGACCGTCAGTGTGAGCAGCTGGGCGTGGCCCGCCAGCTTTCGTGGGAGGCGCACATGCGCTGCGGGATGGGGCTGTGCGGCAGCTGTGAACTGCCTGCGCCCCAGGGGGAAGACGGCAGCCTGCACCGCCATTCGTGCCAGCAGCCTGGCTGGCTGGCCTGTTTGGATGGGCCGGTTTCCTGGAAGGAATGAGATCTTTTCACTGAATCGAGAGCGCCTGGCGGTCATTTTCGCCAGGCGCTTTTGTGTTTGGGTTGGATGTGCGGACTAGATGCCGTGCAGGGCATTGACCTGACGGAAGTGGTAGCCGTAAATGGTCATGGTGATGGCCAGGGAGAATTTTTGCGGGTACTTCCACAAGGCCCAGAAGAACAGGCGCCAATATTCGCCGCGCTCTTTGCCCAGAATACCCAGCTTCCAGATGGAGCGCAGGAAGGCGTAAATCTCCTGCCATTCGAGATGGACGGGGGATTTGGGCGGGTTGTAATGGGTCAAAAAAGTCTTGACACGCTGATAGAAGGTGTGGGGAGAATACAACTCGCGCATGATCTTTTTGTAGCCCTCGGTTAAGACCTCGATGCCCATGCGCGGGACGATGTTGGTGGAGCCGTCGGCGTTATCCCCCGAAAGCTCGCAGACCAAGCGGCCTTCTTCGCGCATGCGCTGGTACAGCTGGGTCCCGTAGGGGGCCTGGAGCATGCCTACCATGGCGGTGACGATGCCGCTGCGCTGGATGAAATCAATCTGTCGTTCAAAGATGGAGGTGGTATCGTTGTCGAAGCCGACGATGAAACCGCCCATTACCTGCAGGCCGTATTCTTGAATGCGGCGCACCGTCTCCACCAGATCGCGGTGGGTGTTCTGGCTCTTTTTACATTCGATCAGGCTGGCTTCATCGGGGGTCTCGATGCCCACAAAGACCGAGATAAAGCCTGCCGCGGACATCATGCGCATGAGCTCCGGGTCGTCGGCCAGATTGATAGACGCCTCGGTGATGAAATTGACGCCGGCTTTGCCTTTGCGCCAGGCGATGAGGGCAGGGAGGATTTCTTCTTTGAGCTGGCGCTTGTTGCAAATGAAATTGTCATCCACAAAGAAGATATTGCGGCGCCAGCCGAGGCTGTACATGGCGTCCAGCTCGGCGATGATCTGATCAGCGGATTTGGTGCGGGGGCGGTGGCCGAGCATGGCGGTGACGTTGCAGAAGTCGCAGTTGTAGGGGCAGCCGCGGGAATACTGAATGCTGAGCGAATCGTAGGCGCTCATTTTGATCAGATCCCAGCGGGGGATGGGGCTGGTGGCGATGTCGGCGAAGGCATCCGTGCGGTACACGCGCTGCGGGCTGCCGTTAGTCAGTTCGCGTAGAAACAGCGGCAGGGTTATTTCACCCTCGTTGAGGATGAAGTGATCCACTTCCGGGAATGACTCCCATTCGCCCAGGAAGAGCGGCCCACCGGCGACCACCATTTTTTGCAGCTGCTTGCAGCGATGAATAACCTCATGCGTGGATTCGCGCTGCACGACCATGGCGCTGACGAAGACCATATCCGCCCAGGCGATATCGCGATCTTTCAGCGGCTGCACGTTGAGATCTACCAGGCGGGTTTCCCAGTCTGTGGGCAGCATGGATGCGATGGTGAGCAGACCCAAGGGGGGCGAGGAGGATTTCTTGACAACGAAACGCAGAGCGTGTTTAAAGCTCCAGAACGTATCGGGAAATTCAGGATATACCAAAAGGATCTTCATATCGGGTTACCTCCAAATTGGAGCAAAGATAACCTCAGTATAAAGACCCTGGGGGTGCGGGGGATGTAGCAAAGGTCATATCCGCTTACGGGTTTGTGTCCCGTGTGCGCTGGCGATGGGGTATGACCCAGGCGGGCAAAAACCAGGGTGCGCTCAGACCAGAGTGTGCCTGAGAGCTGTGACCTTTTTCACATCACGGCAGGCGGGTGATGCGCAGCAGAGCGCTTTCGAAATTGCCGAGCATCAGAGGCAGGCCGGTGTGCATCCAATAGGCCCCACTGTGAGGCTCAGGAACCCCCTCGACCGCGTACAGGGCCTGCGGATCCAGTCCCTGCAAGCGCAAAGGCGGCAGGGCTGCCGGGTCGGGCAGGTAGGTGCGGAAGGCAAATAACACCCCGGCGGCTCCGTCTTCGGAGAGGTATTGGACAGTGGAGAAGGGCGATTGGGAGGGGGAGCGCAGACGGAACTGACTGCCAAACTGGATGATGGGGCGGATGTCTTTGTAGACCGCGATCCAATGGGCGGCCTCGGCGCGTTCCTGGGGAGACCATTGGGTAAGGTTGCCGCCGATGCCCAGAGACCCGCACATGCTGACGTGGAAACGGAAGGAAAGAGGGATCTGGCCGCGGTTGGCGTCGGTGACCCAGGCTTCCATCACCTGAGCGGGGAAAAGCTGCGAGAAGCCCTCCTGAATGCGCAGGCGAGCAGCGGCTTCGGTGTTGTCGCTGACCCAAATTTGGTCGGCATAGCGCAGCACCCCCAAATCGGCGCGGCCTCCGCCGCCCGAACAGGATTGGAAAGTGACCTGGGGGTGGCGGCTGCGCAGGGTTTCGAGAATGTGATAGAGACCGTGGGTATAGCGTACCCACATTTCACGCGGATCACGCGGGGCATCCGGCCAGCCGGGTTCGGAAACGGCGCGGTTCATGTCCCATTTGATGAATGAAATGTCATGCTGCGAAAGCAGCTCATCCAGCATCTGAATCAAATGGGCCTGTACATCCGGGCGGGCGAGGTTGAGGATGAGCTGGTTGCGGCCGGTGCGGCGCTGACGGGTGGGAAAATGAAGCACCCAGTCGGGGTGAGCGCGGTAGAGATCGCTGTCGGGGTTGACCATTTCGGGTTCCACCCACAGACCAAAGCGCATCCCCAGGGCGGTGACCTGCTGGATGAGCGGGTTCAGGCCGTGGGGGAACTTGAGCGGATCGGGAGACCAATCACCCAACCCGGCGCGGTCGTCGCGGCGGCCTTTGAACCAGCCGTCGTCCATCACGAAGAGTTCAACCCCCATCTGGGCGGCGAGCTGCGCCAGGCGGATCTGAGATGGGGCGTCCACATCAAACAGGGTGGCCTCCCAGGAATTGTAGAGGACGGGGTGCAGGGCGCGGGGATGGGGGATGAGGCGGCTGCGGATGAGCTGGTGAAGGCAGCGGCTGGCCGCGCCGAAACCTTCTTGCGTATAGCCAGCATACGCGGACGGGGTGGTGAAGGTCTCTCCGGGCTGAAGATCCCAGGCAAAATCAAAATCGTTGACGCCCAGGCTGACGCGGGTAGAGGCAAAGCCAGTATCCTCCGCGCATAATTTCCAGTTGCCGCTCCAGCCCAGGGCGCCAAACCAGACCTCGCCCTGGGTTTCGCTGGCATCCCCGCCGTCCAGGGCAAACCAGGGGTTGTGGTGGTGGCTGGTGGTGAGGCGGCGGCTTTCGATGACTTTGACGCCGGGGGTGAGGGTTTCGCGAACGAGGTGGAATTCGTCGTTCCAGCGCCCGTACAGATGGGAAAAGCGGTAGGCAGTCCCCGCCGGTGGGTGCCACTGGACAGAGAAGGCGCGTTCCAGGCGGATGGGCGCGGCGGAGTCATTCACCAGCTCTGCCCAGCGTTCGATGATATCCGACTCAGCATGGACGCGGTAATGCAGGCGCACGCGCAGGGCATAGACGGGGTCCTGGAGGGTGATGACCAGATGGGGTAGATCATCCACTTCTGCCTGACTGTCTTGAAAAACCAGCACCGTATCGCGCACCTGGTCGTGGGCGGTCACTTTGAGGCAGGGCTCCACAAATTTCATGCCCGCCCAGGCGGGGTATTCTTCTGGAAGGAGGTGTTCGGGGTGGTTAAAAGATGCCCAGCCCTCAGATTCGGGCGCGGGCGGCAAGGCGGAAGGCGAAGCGATGCGCGGGCCCCAGTATTGGTGAACCAGCAGCCCTAAAGAATTGAGGCCAAAGGCGTAGGTGGTGTTTTGGGTGTGCAGCAGCCAGGAGGAGCCGATCTGTTGGATAGACATGGGCAAGCTCTCAAAAAAATCGCGTAGAATTAGGGATGGGATTGACCCCCTGATTATAATAGAATCCGCCGTGGGTTGGCGAAACGGGACTGCATGCAAAAGGAGCGGAGATGCGATTAAAGGTGTTGGGCTGCGAGGCATTGGCGCGCATGGTGTATTCACAGGCGGCGGTGTCGCCGCACGTGGTGGATGTGGAAATTTACCGCCTGGGGCTACATGCGCGGCCACCGGAGCTGCGCACGCACCTGCAAGAGCGGATTGACGCCTGCCAGGGGCAGGGGTACGACGCGCTGCTGCTGGCTTACGGCCTGTGCGGGAAGGCTACCGAAGGCCTAACAGCGCGGGATGTACCCTTGGTGCTGCCCAGGGCGCACGACTGCATCACGCTGTTTCTGGGCAGCCGGGCGCGCTACACCGAAGAATTCTCACGCGACCCTGGCACGTATTGGTACGCGCTGGATTACGTGCAGCGCAACGATCAAGCTGGGACGGCGTTGTCCATTGGCGCGGGGGTGGCGGATGACCTGCCGGGCGTGTACGCGGCCTATGTGGAGAAATACGGACAGGACAACGCCGACTACTTGATGGAAGTGATGGGCGCGTGGCAAAAACATTACGACCGCGCGGCGTTTGTGGATGTGGGCTTAGGAGACGGGCGCGCAGCAGAGGAACAGGCGCGGGCGGATGCCGAACGGCGCGGATGGAAATTCACGCGCCTGGAGGGGGATCTGCGCTTGATCCGCGGACTGCTCAGCGGGACGTGGGACGAGGACTACTTGGTGATCCCGCCGGGGCACCGCATTTGCATGAGCAGCGATGAGGGTGTGGTGCGCAGCGAACCCGCAGACTGATCAAGGGGTGGGGGGCAGCCAGAAGGCGCGGTTCACGTAGGTGTAGGGCAGTCCCGTCAGCGCTGGGTTTTGATCCAATACGGTGCGTTCTTGCTTGAAGGGGTTAAAACGCTCAAAACTGAGCGAGTATTGGCCCTCAGCCTGGGCTTTCGACACCCATAGGAAAAGCTCCTGCCCGTCTGGCGACCAGACCGCCCCGGGCATGATGCCCGTCAGGCGGGGAAATTCGGTATACCAGCCCTGTTTGACCCAAAAGATAAAGAGGTGATAGCCGGAGGACTGTTCGTAATATTTGCTGAACTCGTCCACCAGAATGAGCATGTGGGAATCGCTGGGCGACCACAGGTACTGGTTGAGGCGGTTGCGGACTTTGTAACCGTTGGCAGGGGGGAATACAATCAGGCGGCGGCTGGGCAGGCGGGTTTCGGCGTTTTCGATGACGAGCTTGTCAATGAAACCGTAATCCCCGGCGGTCTGCGGATCCATAAAGGCCAGGGATTGGGCATCATTGGAGAGGACCAACTGCTGCACATCGCCCACAGGCTGGGTTTGTCCGTCCAGGCTGGTGCGCTGATAGCCGCTGGCCTGGCAGACGATGCGAGACGAACAGGCGCCAGCCTGCCAGTAGACCCAGCCCGCCTGCGGGGACTTCACCAACGCAATGGGGCTGTCGCTTTCAGCGGTGATTTTCTGCCAATCTGCGGCGGCGGAAGAGGTTTTCCACACAGCGGGGTAGCCTTCGCGATCTGAGAGCAGCAGGATGGACTGGCCGTCAGAGAGGTAAAAGGCCGAGAGGCTGCCGTGATCCACAAAGGCATCCGTGATAAGAGTGGGCGCGGGGTCAGCGAACCGAACCTGGTACAACTCTGTGCCGCGGCTGAGCAGGGCGCTTTGACCGTCTGGGGAAACATCCTGCAGGCGAATATCTTCGGCGGTCAGGGGGGTAAGGGCCTGGGAGTCGAGGTTAAAGGTGAAAACTCCGCGGTCGTGCAGCGAACCGTCGCGGCTTTCGATCAGGTCGAGCAGGACGCAATTGTCACCCGCCGGGCAATCTGGCGGCGTGAATTGCAGCGGCAAGGCGGTGGGCTGGGGGGTGGGTGCGGTGTTCAGGGCGGTTTCGGAGGCCGCGGGCGGGGTCTGCGCGCTCACCGCTCGCCAGACGGCATCCAGAGCGCGCAGGCCGGTAAAACTTTTCACCAACCAGGCTTCGCGGGTGAGGTGGAAGGTGTCCCGTTCGGGGTCAATGCCTTTATGCTCAATGCCCTGCACTGCGCGCCAGAAATTCATCATGGGGAGTTGATATTCGCTGGCCAGGCGGGCGACCGCCGGATTGATGACATGTTCTTTACCGGTTTCGGCCATGTCGGCCTTGGTGGCGAGGATGGGCAGGACGCCCTGCTGGATGCTGGCCTCGATGATCTGGCGTAAATACACCTCGTAGCGGTCAATGGTGGCGGGGGTGCGCCAGGTTTCCAACGAAATGATGACGATACTGGGGTTATGTACGCGAAATTCGCAGGACAGGGGCGATTCACCGGGTTTACAGGCGCTGGGGTCGGCCTGCAGGGGGGATAGAAGGGAGGCAGCCGTGAATCCGCCGCGCACGGCAATGCCGTCGCGGTCGA
Organism: Levilinea saccharolytica; assembly: GCF_001306035.1. Classification (GTDB taxonomy): domain Bacteria; phylum Chloroflexota; class Anaerolineae; order Anaerolineales; family Anaerolineaceae; genus Levilinea; species Levilinea saccharolytica. The sequence goes on along the minus strand of NZ_LGCM01000031.1, from coordinate 76,733 downwards.
AGGAGCCGGAGAAATGATCAATGGTCTCCTGCAAGTATTGTTCTTCGGGTTTCAGGCTGTATCCCAAAGGGTGGCCAAAGACGCCCATGAATACCCCAGGGATGGATTGGCAGTCGCCAACGACGGAAAATGCCTGCGGATTGGTGCCGCGCTGCAGCCCTTGCTGGTAGATCTCGCGGGCGCGGTCAGATACCTGGGGTACCACCGGCCAGTTCTTCCAATCTTCGGGGGGCAGGGTTTCGCCGGGGTTGGCGGGCGCGCTGGGCACCGAAGCCGGGCTGACTGGCGAGGGGGTGGCCTCTGGTGGGGCGGAATCTGCGTTCGGTTCTGCCGCGGGCTGCTCCGGCGCAGCGGAAGGGGCTGAGGGCAGGGTGGGAGCGTCGGGTTGTTCCACAGCGGGGAGGGTTGGGGCGGCGGCTGGCTGCGGCTGGCAAGCGGTGAGGAGGAGCAGGATGGAGAGCAGGGCGAGCAGGCAGGTAGACGATTTCACAGCAAGAGGCTGCATGAGGACCTCGGGTCAGTTGCAGAATGGCTGCATGGTATCACAACCCTGCCAGGGGCGCAACCTGTTGGCGCTGAAGGAAAACGGCCTACTTTTGTGCAACCTTGCGAGGCAATGTCACTTTCTCTTTTGAAAACCATCCGATAGAATAAGGTATAACTTGGGAATATGCTCAAAGGAGAAAATGAACCATGAAATGGTTGCGAAAAAATGGAATCTGGGTTGGATTAGCGGTGATTGCGGTGATTGTGTTGAGCGCGGTCTTTTTGGCCAATCCCAACACTTCGGCGACAGCCGCCCTGCCGAAGGAAGTGACCGTGGCCAAGGCGGCCGAACTGCGGGATGGGGGCGCGTTTATCCTGGATGTACGCCAGCCGGAGGAGTGGAACGCGGGGCACATTCCCGATGCCACCTTGATCCCGTTGGATCAATTGCCCAGCCGGGTTAATGAAGTGCCCAAGGACCAAACCGTGGTGGTGGTGTGCCGCTCTGGCAACCGCAGCGCGGCGGGACGGGATATTTTGCTGGAGGCGGGTTTTAAAAGCGTGACCAGCATGGGCGGGGGGATGAATTCGTGGGCGGCCAAAGGTCTGCCGATGGTGACCGGCCCGTAGGAAACGTTTGCACGTATGTCAAAAAAAGCCCAGGGCGCGCGCCCTGGGCTTTTTCGTACAGGCGAAACAGATTATGGATTGTTGACCCAGGCCAAACCCAACGCGGCCAGACCCTGAGGAATGGGCTGTCCGGTGGTCGGATCCCAACCGAGCATGGCGTAATATTCTTCTTTGGCGCGCTCAATCACGGCCGGGTCGAGGGCCACGCCCGCGGTGGGGCCTTCACCCTGAAGCGGCTGGAAGAATTTGGCAGGGAGCTGATCCTGAGCGCGGGTGAGGCCTTCGCGAGCGTTGAATGCGCGCATCAGGTTCAGACGGCGCTCGCCCACCTTGAGCAGCTCTTCCAGTGAGAAATCGCTCCAACCAGTGACATCCTGCATCATCTGAACGGTTTCCTGCGGGCCAAACATTTCCCAGCTGGGGCCCCAAACGAACTGACACAGACAGGCAGTATCCAGGAAGGAGTAAAACAACTGCGTCTTCAGGGCATAACGCACCTTTTCGCTGTCGAGGGAACCGGGGGCGAGAACTTGAGTAAGGCCAAGGAGGGCCAGGCGGTTCAGATAAAAATCGGAGGCGCCCTCTTCGATCATGGGATCGTGTTCGGAAGATTGGTGGTCGGCCCCAAAGGGGTTGACGGCGTAGATCAGGCCGAGGCTGCGTTTGGCCTGAGGCATGTGGGCGGGGGCTTCGGCGCCTTTGGCGGTAATGAGATAGGCATGCCCCTTGCCCAGGCGATCGGCGGCTCGACGAGAGCCGTCGGCCAGCACATCCCCAAAACCTTCGCGAGCCACCATTTGTTCCAGCAGGCGGATCATGGCCGCAGCGTCGCCGAAGGGCAGCGGGTAGCCGACATCCTCCGCGGTGATCAGACCGTTCTGGTAACATTCCATCGCCCAGGCGATGGTGGCGCCGGTGCCGATGGTGTCCAGACCGTTTTCATTGCAGATTTTGTTCGCCAGGCAGACAGCCGGAAGGTCATCCACGCCGCAGTAGGAGCCAAAGGTGCCCAGGGTTTCGTATTCCGGCCCGCCGTGCTGCCCTTCGACGGGGCGCCCCTGCCATTCGGTTTCCACCACGCGCTTGCAGCGGACGGCGCAGGCGAAACAGGTGTCGTTTTCTTTGAGGATGGTGTCTTTCATGGTCTCGCCGCTGATGTGGTCCGCCAGCGGGAATTGGCCCTGGGTGTAGTTCAGGGTGGGCAGACTGCCGATGGTGTTTTGAAAGCCAACCACGCTGGGGGTGCCGTATTCACGCAGGCCGAGGACATCACCGTTATTTTCAATATCCCCCGCGCCCCAGCGGGCCAACTGGCCGAGCCTTTGTGCATTGGCAAGGGGCAAACGGTGGGTTTTTCCGCGCACTGCGACCGCACGCAAATTCTTGGAGGCCATGACTGCCCCCATACCGGTGCGGCCGTTGGCGCGGTTGCTCATGTTGATGATGGCCGCCAGGCGCGTGCCTTTTTCGGCAGCGGGACCGCACTGGGCGATCTCAATTTTGGGATCCCCCAGCTCCTGCTTGATGAGCGCCTCTGCCTGGGAGGTGGTTTTGCCCCACAGGGCCGAGGCGTTGCGCAGCTCGGCTTCGCCATCGTGAATCCAGAGGTATTGGTAGGTGGGAGATTTGCCGGTGAAGACGATGCCGTCAAACCCGGCAAATTTCAGCTCCGCAGGGAAAAAGCCGCCGCACTGGGAATCGCCGATGCCGTCCACCAGAGGGGAGCGAGCATTGACGCACATGCGGCTTTGCCCGGAGATGGGAGCACCGGTGGGGGCAGAGAGCATCCAGGTGAGGACATTGGCCGGATCCAGGCCGTCAATGCCGGCGGGCACATGCTTGAGAATATAGACCAGGCCCATGGCAGAGCCGCCGATGTAGGTGCGGTAGAAGGATTCGTCGGGCGTTTCCACCCAAATTTTTCCCTGGGATAGATCAACGTGCAGAATCTTGCCTGTGTATCCGGTGAGCATGGTTTCCTCCTGAATGGCCTCTTGAGCATTTCTTTCGTAACAAACGAAGATCGTTGTGATGGTCTGCAAACGATCTATTGTGACGAGCGCTGTCGGCTGACGATTCTATTGATAAGGTGTGGATTTGATAAAGGAAGGCGTTTTTGCGTGAATAACTGCCTACCTTGATTATATAGAAATTTTTCGAAACGATTCGCGGAAATCCGGCAAAATAGGAACGCGGCACGTTTTCCTGTAGAACAGTCGTAAGGGCCGATCTGGGGTGGGAGTTCTGGTACGCCAGACGGGGGAATGGGGGCGCAACCTGAACGTCGGGAGAGGGTTTAAGCACACAGGCTGGAAGCGCACCACCATTTATACGTGAGGAAGGATGATGATGAACCCTCAAAACCGAATGATGACCGATGCGATGACCCCGCAAAGTTGGGGAGATTTGGGCTGGGAGGGGCCAGAGGGGGTGAGCCTTAACGACGCTGAAGGGGTGCGGCAGGTGCTGTTGGATTTGGAGAAACCCGCTGCAGCGGTTTGGCAGGATGGGCAGATTCGCCTGGTTTCGGACGGACAACCCCGGGCGAGGCACAGTTCTAGTGAGAGGCTTTGGGTGGGGTATGCAGCCCCGCGGCCGCTGGACAGCCTGGGCAGCCAGGAATTTTGCGCGGCGTACGGCACGCGCGCGGCGCTGTACGGCGGGGCGATGGCCAATGCGATTGCCTCGGAGGCGATGGTGACCGCTTTGGGGCAGGCGGGCTTGATGGGCTCCTTTGGGGCGGCGGGCTTAAGCCTGGAACGGGTGGAAGCTGCCTTGGAAAACTTACAAACTCAGCTTCCGCAAGGACCTTACGCCTTCAACTTGATTTTCAACCTGCACGACCCAGCGATGGAGATGCGCACAGCAGAACTCTACATAGCCCGTGGGGTGAGGGTGGTGGAGGCTTCGGCCTATGTGGATGTGACCGCGCCGCTGGTGTTGTACCGCGCCAGCGGACTGGAGGCGGACGAACAAGGACAGGTGCGAACCAGCAACCGACTGATCGTGAAGTTGTCGCGCCCAGAGGTGGCACAGCGCTTTTTGGCTCCGGCTCCGGCGGACGTGGTGGACAGCCTGCTGACGGCGGGCAAAATCACCCCCATGCAGGCAGAATTGCTGCGGCGGGCGCCGATGGCGGACGACATCACCGTGGAGGCGGATTCCGGCGGCCACACGGATAACCGCCCGTTGGTGTGCGTGCTGCCCGCCATTCGCCAATTGCGGGATGAGATGCTCGCGGAAGGGAAATCACCCTGGCGGGTACGGGTGGGGGCGGCCGGAGGGATCAGCACACCCGAAGCGGCGGCGGCAGCCCTGGCGATGGGGGCGGAGTATCTGGTGACGGGGTCGGTGAACCAGGCCTGCGTGGAATCGGGGGCTTCAGAGCACACGCGGCGGCTGTTGGCTGAGGCGGGTTTGGCGGATGTGACCATGGCCCCGGCGGCGGACATGTTTGAAATGGGTGTGCGGGTGCAGGTGCTGAAGCGCGGCACGCTGTTCCCCATGCGCGCGGCGAAGCTGTACGAGGTGTACTCGCGCTATCCGTCCATCGAGAGCATCCCCGCGGGGGAGCGTGAAAAGCTGGAAAAGCAGATTTTTCAACGCACGCTGGATTCGGTGTGGGAGGAGACGCGCCAATTCTTCGCGCAGCGCGACCCCAAAGAGCTGGCGCGGGCCGAGGCTGACCCTCATCAGAAGATGGCGTTGGTGTTCCGCTGGTATCTGGGATTATCTTCACGCTGGTCGAACCGCGGCGAGAAGGGGCGTGAGATGGACTACCAGATCTGGTGCGGTCCGGCGATGGGAGCTTTCAACATCTGGACGCAGGGCAGCTATTTGCAGCAGCCTGAAAACCGGCGGGTGGTGGATGTGAACCGCCACATCTTGATCGGTGCGGCCTATTTGAGCCGCTTGCAGGCGCTGGAAAATCAGGGGGTGCGCTTTCCGGAAGCGGTGCGGCGCTATTTCCCGCTGAGTCCCGCCTAGGGCTGGATTGGATGCTCATCTGGGGCCAGCTCTGCTGGCCCTTTTGCGTTTAAGGCACAGGTGAGAACGAAATCACCGCGGCGCTGCGCCCACAGACTTAGCGGTGCATCCACGGGCAGGCCGCGGGTTTGCACGGTAACAATCTGCCAGACAGAGGCCGAAGCCTGCCGGTGCAGCGCCTGCCAGGCGTGGGGATCAGCGCTGATTTCAATGCGGCGGGGATCCACGCTCAGACCCAGCCCCAGGGATTTGAGCACCGCTTCTTTGGCACTCCACAGCAGGGTGAACCAGACCGCCGGAGCGTTCGGTTCCGCCTTGGCGGCAAAGGCTTGTTCAGCAAGGGTGAAATAATCCTGGTAAAAGGCGGGGTGACGTTCTTCCACCCATTCCAGATCCACCCCCAAGGCAACGCCTGGGAGAGGGCAGCAGGCGCAGAACACCGCCCCGGCGCGGTGGCTGAGGGAAAGGCTGTAAGGTAGGGGTCGTCCTAGATGATGTAGGATGGGTGCGCCGGAAGGGCTGCGCATTAAAGCGTACTCGGTGGCTATGAAAGGCTGTCCAGCGGGCTGGAGGGCAGCCAGCAGGCGCTTTGCTGCCCAGCGCCCTGCCAGCCAATCGTCCCGGCGGCGGGGAAAGCGCAGCGTTCCCAGGTAGGCCGTCTCCGCTGGGCTGAGAAAAGACGGGGCAAGCGAAAAAAGCTCAGAGCCGGAGGGGTATTCTCCGGCTCTGAGAAACACCCAGGGGATCATGCGGCTGACCCGGAGGGGGGCTGGATGACGGCCTGCAGCGGGGCGAGCAGATCGGCGGATACGGAATAGGGCAGGGTTGCTGTGCGGTAGCCGTCCATTTCCAGGAAGACGCGCCCGGACGAATCCGTGACCCAGGCCTGAAACGACAGGCCGCCGTCGGGAAGGCGGCTGGGAACCACCCGCGCAAACAGGGGTTCTGCAGCCGCTTCGGGCTGAAGGTACACCTTGAGCCGGCCGATGGCGCTGGGCAGGCTGAGGCTGCCGGTGAGGCCCACTTCGTAGATGCCCGCGGTTTGCAGACACAGCTCCACCAAGATGGGGGCGGTTTCCAGGGGCTGCTGCGCGTAGGTGAAGGCAGGCAGGTCGGCGCGCAGGCGGCCCAGGACGGCTCCCTCGCTGGACTGCACGCAATCCAGGACCTGAAAGGCCGGGCCGTGGAAATACAGGCGGTAGATATCATCCGCACAAATCTTGGGCGCGCCGTTCCAATGCGGCGGCTGGATGGTGGGGGCGGCCAGGGACTGCCCCAGCGGCTGCAAGTGCACGCGGGCTTTGAAATGCTGCACGACTTCCGGTTGGCGACTGCGAAGGGCTAAGGTGGAATGCAGGCTGACCCGGGCTTCTAGACCGGCTTTCTCGTGGAAGACCTGGGCCTTCCAGGTGATGCGCCGTTTTTCACCGCGGTAGAACTTGAGGGGGGTGAGGAATTGGATGTCCTCCAGGCCGGTCACGCGGAATTCTCCCTGCTCGGAGGCGAGGCAGGTGGCCACATGGCGGGCGGCGGTGGCGAACCCTTCGATGCCCATGACGCCGGGGAGGAGGGGAACACCGTTGAGGGCGTGATCCTTCAGGAAGGGTTCCTGATTGGGATCCAGCTCGGCTTCCAGGCGCAGCCCTTCGTGCAGATCCATGCCAGCAGCACGGCTGAGCATGACGTGGATGGGCTGCCCAGCCGTGAGGGCCTGGTTGGCTTTTTCCAAATCCAGGCTTTCCAGGGCGGCGCGCGGCGAGGCTAAGTGGCCCAAGGCGCCCGCCAGGATGACTTCGCCTCCTCCGGAGGTGATCTCACGATAGACCAGGGGCGCGGCAGCAACGGGCTGGAGCATTTCGATGCCGGCTTTTTCCATTAATTTGGGGAGATTGCCGCGGCTGGCCATGCCGACCTCGGCCCAGGCCCCCCAATCCATGGTGATCCAGCGGGCGGCGGGGAAGCGGCCTTGCAGGTGGGCGCCGAGGCGGGCCAAGCCGTCATTGGCGGCGGCATAGTCGGTTTGACCGGCGTTGCCAAAGCGCCCGGCGATGGAACTGAAACTGACCACCGCCTTGGGCCAGCGATTAGCGCCTTGCAGAGCGCGCAGCAGGCCGGTGAAACCGCCCAATTTGACCGCCAGAACCTGCTGAATTTCGGAGTCGGGCTTGGATTCAAGCTTGCGGCTGCGCTCGGTTCCGGCGGCGTGGATGAACACATCTACCTGCGCCTCGCGCTGCTGCACCTGCTCAACCAACGCGGCGATTTGGTCGGGATCGGTGAGGTCGCAGGACAGGTAGGTGACCTGCACTCCGCGGGACTGCCATTGGCGAATTTCCCGCAGGGCGGCCGCGGAGCGCTCCAGAGCGGCCAGGCGGGCCTCCAAGACGGCGGGCGCCAAGCGCTGCCCCTGGCTGGCCGCCTGAGCGTGCCATTGGCGCAGCAGCTGACCGCGGTCTGACTGGAGCAGGAGCAGGTCGGGGTCGTTTTCAGCGGGCAAAGGACGGCTGCCCACCAAATAGAAACGCCCGCGGACGCGGCTGGCCAGGTCGCGCAGAATAGGCAGGACGATGCCCGCGGTTCCGCCGCTGATGAGGAACACGGGTTCTGGCCCCAGATCGAGGGTGGGGCTGGCGGCAGGGGCTTCGATCAACGAGAAGGTGAAGCGCTGTCCGTCCTGCCAGGCGATTTCCACCGCGCCGGGGTCGGAGAGACATTCGCCGGTGAGGCGTTCGGCCATCCAGGCGGGGCGAGCGTTTTTGGGGAAGTCCACATTCTTAATGAGGGCGGTAGGCCGCTCCCAGGCCAGCGACTTGGTGAAGCCGCTCAAGGCGCCGCCGCCCGGAGCGGCAGGGGAGGAGGCCCCATAGCCGCCCAGGCTGCCCATGCGCGTGGCGGTGAGGAGGAAGGCTGTGGGCGGCAGGGTGCGCATGACGGCGGCCAGGGCTAAGATGCGCTCTTCCACCGCCACGTACCATGCGCCGGAAGGCGATTCCAACACATCAGGCTCTGGCTCCAGCCCGCTGAGGCAGAAAACGCCCTGAATGGGACCGCTTTCGAGGGCCTGGGTGAGGGCGGACTGTACCTGGACAGCGGGGCCGCTGGGGATAAGGATGGGTTGGAGCTGTTGGGCTTCCAGACGGCGCTGGAGGGCTGCGGCGATTTTGGGCGCGCCCAAGATGAGCACGCGCACCCCCGCGCCCCAGGGGACGCCGGTGGGGGCGCACACGGCCAGGCGCGGGCGCAGCACAGCCCGCGGCACACGGCGCAGAATGGGCGCGCTGTCCGGCTCGATTGGCGCGGCCGCCGCCTCGGGTTCAGCTTGCGCGGCGGCAGGGGCGGCCTGCTGGTCGAGGACAAAGCGCTGGACTTTCTCCAGGGTGTTGTAATCGGAGAGACGCAGATCCTCACGGCGGGGGATGTTGTAATGCGTGCGTACGGCGGCGAACAGCTCGGCCTGCTTGACGGTGTCAATGCCCAGGTCAGTCTCCAGATCCAGATCGGGGTCGAGCATTTCGGGCGGGTAGCCGGTCTTTTCGCTGACCAGTTGGGTGATGAAAGCCTTGACCGCATCCACCTGCGGCGCGGAGGGCTGAGGTTCTACCTGTGTGGGTGGTGTTTGCAGGGGGGATATGGCCGGGGAGGGCTGGGGTTCTGCCTGCGTGGGCGGTGTTTCCAGGGGAGATACCGGTTGGGAGGGCTGAGAGGGCTGCCCCAGGGCGCTGGTGACAAAACCCGCCACGCGCGCGAGGGTGTTGTAATCCGAAAGGCGCAAATCCTCGCGGCGGGGGATATTGTAATGGGTGCGCACGGCGGCGAAGAGTTCAGCCTGCTTGACGGTGTCAATGCCCAAATCAGCTTCCAGATCCAGATCGGGGTCGAGCATTTCGGCCGGATAACCGGTTTTCTCGCTGACCTGCTGGGTGATGAAGGCAAGCACGGCGGCTGTATCCGGCGTTGAGGTTGGGGCTGGAGCTGTGGGGACGGGCAGGGGCTGCACGTTGATTTCTGGTTGTGCGGGGAGTTCCTCTATCATGACAGCAGCAGGTGCGGGGGCTTCGGCCCAGGCCGTGGGGACGGCTCCGGGACGCCAGGAGGACGGCTGCGGTTTTTGGGCGGGCGGACCGGCATGGCGGATGCGCAGCGTGTGCTGCACCACCTCGGTCTCCGGCTGGGCCGCGCCGGAAACGGCTTTCAGCCAGTCCTGATAGCGGCGGGGGTCTTTTCGCCCGTGGGGGGCGGGAATCTTGCGGAAGAGAGCCATAGCAATTTGCGAGCCAAAGCCAGCGCCCAGGCGCAGGGCATATTCCACGGGAGCCGAGCCGCCTTTGGAGAGGTTCAGGTCGCCTAGCTCAGGGTCCGGCTGAAAATCCTCGTCGTAATGGGCGATCGGAGGAACCTGTCCCAGTTCCAGGGCTTTGGCAGCGACGACATCCTCGACGCCGACGCCCATGGTGTGGCCGGTGAAGCCTTTTGTATTGGTGATGAGGATCTGGTTGGCCTGGGCGCCGAAGGTACGGCGCAGGGCGTGAATTTCGGCCGAGGCGCTGCCTCCGCGGGCAGGGGTATAGGTCTCGTGCGACATGAACAGGGCGCGCGGGGCGATCTGGCTGCGCGAGAGGCCAAAGCGCTGTTCAGCCTGCAGCAGGAGGGTTTCCATCACGCGGCTGACGTGATCCACGTCCAGGCGAGTGCCGTGGAAGGCGGAGTTGCCAATCTGCGCGGCGAGCAGTTCACAAATGCCGGTCATGCCGCGTTCCAGCAGAGCATCCTGGGCTTCGACCACCAGGGCGGCAGCGGCCACGCCCATGATCATGCCGTTGCGGCGGCGGTCAAAGGGCAGGGCGGCCAGGCGCAGGGCGCCTTCGGTGGTGGCGGCGCCGGAAGCCAGCAGGCCGGTTCCCACCCAGCGGGAAAGCGCGCCGCTGGTGACATCATCGCCGGAGATGATGACCACCCGCCGCGCACGCCCGGCGCGGATCCAATCTTCGGCGACGGCCAGGGCGTGGGTGGTGGTGGCGCAGGCAGCATTGACGTGGGTATTGGGGCCGCGGGCGCCGATGGCTTCGGCAAACTGAGCGTGGCCCATGGAGAGGATGCGGAAGATGAAGCGCCGGTCGAAATGATAATCCAGCGCGTCCAGTTGGGCTTGCAGGGCTTTCAGTCGGGATTGAATTTCCGCTGCGACCGGGGAGGATGCGCTACCGTTGAGGGCCTGGGCCAATTGCTGCAGCTCGGCCATGCGCGAGAGGATTTGCTGGTGCTGGGAGAAACGCTCGGTTTCCTCGGCCATGCGGTCGAGCCCAGGGAAGGCCGAGCCAAAGATCACGCCGGTTTCATCGCGCAGCGGCTCAGGCAGCATCCAGCGGTGAGGCAGCAGGGTGCCTTTGCTGGTTTCACGGTAATCCATCACCAGGGGAATGCCGGCGTCGCGCAGGGCTTCGATGCCCGCGGCGATGGCCAGCTGAGTGCTGATGTCGGTGGCTTCGGTGCGGTCGGCGGGAATGCCGAAATCGGCTTCCAAATCAAAATGGCCGCGCTGTCCGGCCAGTTTCACCGTTTGCTCCAGGTCATCAATGGTCTGCATGACCGCGCCGGATTCACTTTTCACCAGACGGGTGACGCGCCTTTGCAGCATGGCCGCACGGGTTTCTTCGGGCAGGGGTTCAATGCGGCTGTCTCCGCTGAGGATGCGGGCGACATTATCTTCTGCGAACATATCCACCTGACGTCCGGGCAGTCCCAGCCCCGCGCCGGAGATGACCACCGAACCGGATGGGCGGGGGAAGGAGGGAGCGGATGGGGCCGCCGAGACCTGCGGCTGGGGAGCCGGCACCAAGGCCGGGGAGGAGGGTTGGGCTGGGCGGGCACCCGCGGCGTACAGACCGCAGAGGGCTTCCTGGAAGGAGAGAACCCCGCCCTTGCGGGGGTGATTGGTTGAAAGGGCCAGCCAACCGCCCCGGTCTTTGAGAATGTCGCTGAGCAGAGCGGTGAGGACACGCTTGGGGCCGACCTCCACGAAGGTGCGCACGCCCTCATTCCACAGAGTCTGGACGCCGCGGATGAACTGCACCGGTGCAGCTACCTGCTGGGCCAGCAGATCCAGAACGGCAGCGGGCTGGGCGGGGTAGGCCTGGCCGGTGACGTTAGCGACGACGGGGATGCGCGGGGATTGCATCTGCATGCGGCTGATCACCTGGCGCAGGGGTTCGCTGGCGGGGGCGACGATTTTGGAATGGAAGGCGTGTGAAACCGGGATTTTGACCGCCTGGATGTTGGCGGATTGGAACAAGGCGATGGCGGCTTCCACCGCGGCGGTTTCCCCGGCGATGACCGATTGGACGGGGCTGTTCAGGTTGGCGATGACCACGTAGCCGGGGACCTGCTGGAGCAGACGCTGCACTTCGCCAATCGGGCCGGAAACGGCAGCCATACAGCCGTTATCGGCCATGGCCACTTTGCTCATCTCGCGCCCGCGCGCGCTGACCACTTCCAGGGCTTCGGCGAAGGTGAGCACACCCGCGGCCACCAGGGCGGCATATTCGCCCAGACTGTGGCCGATGACCCAGTCGGGGGAAAAGCCGTACTGCTGCAAGAGGCGCAGCAGGGCCACATTGGCGGTGAGGACAGCGGGCTGGGTGATGGCGGTGTTGCGCAGTTCCTGTTCGGCGCGGCTGGTATCCGGCTCGTCTGGGCGGGTGAAGATGAAATCGGTGAGGGGCCGCCCTAAAATGGGGGTCATGACCGCGTCGGCCTCTTCGAAGGTGCGTTGGATGACCGGCTCCACGGGGCACAGATCGCGGAGCATATCCGCGTACTGAGACCCCTGCCCTGGGAAGAGGAAGGCGGTCTTGCCCGGCTGGTGGGCGGCGTAGAAGATGCCCTGAGTGGCCAGGGCGGCCCAACCCGCAGCAGAGGACGTTTGCAGGGCTTTTTGTGCCTTTTCCAGGCGTTTGGCGGTCTCGGCGGGGCTAGCAGGGTCGCCGATGAGGGCCAGACGGTGTGCCTGGGGAGGTTCCGCGGGGGCAGGCTGGGCTGGACGGCCTTCCGCCCAGGCCGCGGCGGTGTGTTCGACCTGCGCATTCAGGGCTTCAACCGTGGGCGCGGACAAAAAGAGCAGGTCCTGGCTCAGCGAGGCGCTGGGCGCAGGCTGGGCTGCGGACTGCGCACTTGGGACGGGTGCGGCTGGGGCGGGAATGGGCGCGGCAGCCGGCTGGGAAGGACGGCTGCTGGTGACGAAAGCAGCCACTTTTTCCAGGGTATTGTAATCCGACAGGCGCAGGTCTTCGCGGCGGGGGATGTCGTAATGGCTGCGAACCGCGGCGAACAGCTCGGCTTGTTTGACGGTATCCACCCCCAGGTCAGCTTCCAGATCGAGGCTGGAATCGAGCATTTCGGGGGGATAGCCGGTTTTTTCGGCGACCAGGGCGGTCACCCATTGAAGCACCTGAGCGTCCTCCGCGGCGGGCGCGGCGGCGGCTGCCGGCGTAAGGACGGGGGTGGGGGCGGCCTCGGCGGCGCTGAGGGCCGCACCGGGGTACAGGCGAGAGGCTGAGAGGGCCACACCCGGCACGTATTCATCCACGACCACGTGGAAATTGGTGCCGCCGAAGCCAAAGGAGCTGAGCGCAGCCCGGCGGGGGTGCTCACCGCGGTTTTCCCAGTCCGTTAACTGGGTGGGCACGCGGAAGGGCGTGGTATGGAACGGGATTTGCGGGTTGGGCTGTTCAAAATTCACCGAGGGCGGAATTTGACGGTGGTGCAGGGACAGCACCACCTTGAGCAGACCGGCGGCCCCGGCGGCGCTTTTGAGATGGCCGATGTTGGATTTCACCGAGCCGAGGGCCACGGACTGAGCAGGCAGGTTGGAGGCGCCCAGGGCATCGTTAAGGCTGGCGACTTCCACCACATCCCCGACGCGGGTGGAAGTGCCGTGACCTTCGATCATGCCGATGGTAGCGGGGTCGAGGCCGGCGTTCTGCCAGGCGCGCAGGATGGCACGCTGCTGACCGGCGGGGTTGGGGGCGGTGATGCCCTTGCCTTTGCCGTCCGAACTGGAGCCGATGCCGCGCACCACGGCGTAGATGGTATCGCCATCTTTTTCGGCGTCCTCCAGGCGTTTGAGCAGGAAGAGGGCTGCGCCTTCGCCCATGACAAAACCATTGGCCCCCGCCGCATAGGGACGGGATCCGTCGGGGCTGAGGGCGCCGATTTTGCTGAATTTGACGAACGACTCAACCCCCATGTTGCGGTCCACACCGCCGGTGAGGACGGCGTCAAAATGGTAGGCGTTGAGGCCTTCCACGGCGGATTGGAGGGCCGCCAGAGAGGAGGCGCAGGCGGCATCGGTGACGAAGTTGGGGCCGGCGAAGTTGAAAACGTTGGAGACGCGGCCGGCGATGATGTTGGACAGCTCGCCCGGCATGGTATCTTCGGTGATGGCAGGGATGGCGCTTTGCAGCTTGCGGCTGAAGCCGCCGAGGAGGGCCTGCTGGACGGACGCCGGCAGATTTTGAAAATCCTCCACTTCGGAGAGGGCGGAGAGGAATTCGGGCAGATGAATGCGCAGGCTGGTGCGGTAATGATATTCACCGGCGAGGGCGTTGCCCAGGATGACGGCCACCCGTTCGGGGTTCAGGCTGCGCTGGGGATAGCCGTAATGATCCAGGGCCTGACGGGCAGCGGCAATGGCCCATTTTTGGGCGTCATCCATGGCATTGAGCACGCTGAGCGGGATGGGAATGCCCAGTTTGAGGGGTTCGAAGCTGAAGCCCTGCACCCATGCGCCGATTTTGGTGTAGGTCTTATCGGGAACGGATGGGTCAGGGTCAAAATAGAGGGCCGGGTCCCAGCGCCCCAAAGGGACGGGACGGACGGCGTGATAGCCGCTCTTGAGTCGTTCCCAAAAGATGGGGACGTCGTGAGCGTCCGGTAAAATTGCCCCCAGGCCGACAACGGCAACGGGTTTCATTTCGTTCATGGAAAGTGCCTCGCAAAAAAATAGGGTGGCAGGCGGCGCACATCACGCGCCTGCGGAAGAGAGCATGGAGGATTACGGGAACTGAAATCAAGTGAGTGGCGACAGGCTGAGGATGGCCTGGCTCTTGTCCACTTGCTGACCGGGCTGAACCAGGACACGGGCAACCCGCGCGTCTTGGGCGGCTCGCAGCTGCATCTGCATTTTCATGGATTCAAGCACGGCCACGGTTTGGCCTTTTGTGACTGAATCGCCTTCCTGAACCAGGATGGAGACGATGAGACCGGGCATGGGGGCGGCAATTTGCGGGGCGGAGGCGGCGGGGCGCTTGCGCAGACGCTGGTGGAGAGCTTCGACGCGGGCCAGCAGGCGGCGGCTGCCGATGAGAAATTCGAGGGTCTCCGGCTCGGGCTGAGAGAGGTGCACTTCCACTGCCTGACGGCCGCGGCGTAAGAGGTGCAGACCGCTGGTGTTGAGCGGAGTCCAGTTGAGCTGCACGGGTTCCCCATTGACAAAGGCTTGCGAGCCGTTGAAGCGGACGTTGTATTCGCGATCGTTGATGGTGACGCTGTAGAGTGACATAATTACCTCCAGGGATCCAAAAAACAAAAAAACTCAGATGCGGCTCATTTGTTCCTGCCAGGCGGCCAACTGCCAGCGGGAAGGGCCTACGGCGGCTGTGGACGCACCTGCGGCGAGGGGGGCGCGGGCACGGTGGGCTACGAGGGCGGCGGCCAGGGCCAGTTCGCGTTCCAGGGTGGGTTCGGGTTCGGCGGGGGCGGGCTGGAAGCTGTCCAGATAGGTGGTGGTGACGCGCCCTTCCTGAAAAGCGGGGCTGTCTAAGATCTGCAGAATCCACCCGGCGGAGGTGGGCAAGCCGCCGATTTGCAGCTCACCCAGGGCACGGCGCAGGCGGCGGATGGCCGAAGGACGGTCTGGCCCCCAGGCAATGACTTTGGCAAGGAGGGAGTCGTAATCTGCCGTGACCTGCATGCCCTGGAAGAGGGCGCTGTCCACGCGAACGCCGGGACCTCCCGGCTCTTTCAGATAGGTGATTTCGCCCACGGCGGGCAGGAAATCCAGGGCGGGGTCTTCGGCCAGAATTCGGGCTTCGATGGCACAGCCGCGCTGCTCGAAGGCATCCAGGGCTGGCGGGCGGCCCAGGTTCAGGGCCAGGAGAAGCTGCGCCTGCACCAGATCCACGCCGGTGACCATCTCGGTGACGGGGTGCTCGACCTGGATACGCGGGTTAACTTCGATGAAGTGGAAGTGACCGTGGGGATCCAGCAGGAACTCCACCGTTCCCAGGCCGCGGTATTGCAGGTGACAGCCGAGGCGCATGGCCGCGGTGTGGATTTGTTCCAGCATGACGGGGGTCAGGCCGGGAGCGGGGGCTTCTTCGATCAGCTTTTGGCGGCGGCGTTGGATGGAACATTCGCGTTCGCCCAGCACAGTGACGCAGCCGCTGCCCTCGCCAAGAATCTGCACTTCAATGTGGCGGGCCTGCTGAACCATCGATTCCAGATAAACGGTGTCGTCGCCAAAGGCCGAAAGGGCTTCCTGACGGGCGGCAGCGATCATGGGTTCCAGCTCTTCGGGGGAGCGCACCAGGCGGATGCCGCGGCCACCGCCGCCCGCGGCGGCTTTGACCAGCACGGGGTAGGCCACCTGAGCGGCCATGTGCAGGGGAACCTGGGGGGGCAGGGGGCGGTCGGAGCCGGGGAGGATGGGCAGCCCTGCAGCCTGGGCAGCCTGGCGCGAGGCAAGCTTGTCGCCCATGAGGGCGATGGTCTGAGGGCGGGGGCCGATGAAGATCATGCCAGCATCTTCAACGGCCTGGGCAAAGGCGGCGTTCTCGGCCAGGAAACCGTAGCCTGGGTGTACGGCCGCGGCATGGGCGGCGCGGGCTGCGGCCATCACCGCGGGGATGGAGAGGTAATTTTGGCGGTCGCCCAGAGGCACGACTTCATCCGCGTAGCGCAGATGCAGGGCGTTTTGATCCACATCCGTGTAGACCGCAACAGACGGCAGGCCCAGCTCCCGGCAGGCGCGGAAGATGCGCACGGCAATCTCTCCCCGGTTGGCTACCAACACTTTTGGCTGAAGATGGGTCATGAGTTCAATCCTTGATCAATAAGATAGAAAAAGTATAATAAAAATCTCTAGCACGCTCAAAAGACCTGGATGGGAACGTTCTACAAGGGGATATTGCCGTGTTTGCGTGCGGGAGCGGGCTGTCTTTTTTCGCGCAGGGAGTCCAGCCCGGTGATGAGACGCTGGCGGGTTTCGGCGGGCTGGAGGATGTCATCCAGATAGCCGCGCGAGGCTGCCACAAAGGGATTGGCCAACTCCTGGCGGTACTGCTGGGTCAGCTCAGAGCGGCGGGCGGCTGGGTCGGAGGAGGCTTCAATCTCTTTGCGGAAGACGATGTTGACCGCGCCCTCCGGCCCCATGACGGCGATTTCCGCGTTGGGCCAGGCCAGGTTCAGGTCCCCACCGAGATGTTTGGAGCTCATCACGATGTAGGCGCCGCCGTAGGCTTTGCGTAAAATGACCGACAGCTTGGGGACGGTGGCTTCAGCATAGGCAAAGATCATTTTTGCGCCGTGGCGGATGATGCCGTTGTGTTCCTGGTCGGCCCCTGGGAGAAAGCCGGGGGTGTCCACCAGCGTGAGCAGGGGGATGTGGAAGGCGTCGCAGAAGCGAATGAAGCGGGCGGCCTTGTCGGATGCATCAATATCCAGCACGCCCGCCAAAAAGTCGGGCTGGTTGGCGATGACGCCCACCACGCTGCCGTTCAGGCGGCCCAGGCCGATGACGATGTTGCGGGCGTATTCCGGCTGAACTTCCAGAAAGACGCCGTCATCCAGCAGCACTTCCAGGACGCGGTGAATATCGTAGGGGCGTTGGGGATCGGCGGGGACGATTTCAGCCAGTTCTGGCGTGGCTCGCTCGGCCGGGTCCTGGGTGGGGATAGGGGCAGGCAAAGAGAGGTTGTTGGAAGGCAGGTAAGAAAGCAGCCAGCGCAGGGTCTGAAAGAGGCTGTCTTCATCGGGGGCAGTGAAGTGCGCCACGCCGCTGCGGGTGCTGTGGACGGCGGCGCCGCCCAGATCTTCAGGGGTGATGTCTTGGTGGGTGACTGCGCGGATGACCTCCGGGCCTGTGATGAACATGTTGGCGGTGTTTTCCACCATAAAGACAAAATCGGTGATGGCAGGTGAATAGACCGCGCCGCCCGCGCAGGGGCCGAGGATCACTGAGATTTGCGGGATGACGCCGGAGGCGCGTACATTGCGGAAGAAAATTTCACCGTACCCGGCCAGCGAGGCGACGCCTTCCTGAATGCGGGCACCGCCGGAATCGTTGATGCCGATCAGGGGGGCGCCGTTTTGGAAGGCCAGGTCCTGCAGGCGGGCGATTTTTTGCGCGTGGGCTTCGCCCACCGACCCTCCCAGGACGGTGAAATCCTGGGCGAACACATACACCGGGCGGCCGTCGATCTTGCCGCTGCCGGTGACGACACCGTCACCCAGGGGGTGAGACTGCTCCATGCCCAGACCCACAGCGCGGTGGGTGACGAACATGCCGGTTTCCACAAAAGTCCCCGGATCGAGCAAGGTTTCGATCCGCTCCCGCGCGGTCAGCTTTCCTTTAGCGTGCTGGGCAGCGGTGCGTTGGGGGCCGCCGCCCTGGGCGGCTTCGCGGCGAAGTTGCTGCAGGCGTTCAAACGCAGAATGGCTCATACACAGGTTCCCGTTTCGAGCGAATTTTTTACAGACGGCGCTGCGGCAGAAGGTAGGCGGGGATGGGATCAGCGCAATGTTCTACAAGCAAGAAACCCCAGCCGTGCGGGAGAGTTACGCGGGTTGTGGGAATTTTTGAGAAGGGGGATGGATAACGGCGGTGCGGGTGAAGATTGTTATCTTGTTGGTTTGCGGGGGTTTTGCTATGATTGCCTCTTGCAGGGGGGCTGATGAGACGGATAAGGAGCGGGCATGAAGATTCTGGTTACGGGCGGGAGCGGTTTTATTGGGAAACATTTGGTCGCACGCCTGGCGCGCACAGACCACACCGTGCGCTGCCTGGTGCGCAGCCCAGAGCGGGGGGCGCGCCTGACGGGCTTTGGGGTGGAACTGGCGCTGGGGGATGTGACCCAGCCGGAAACCCTGACCGAAGCCCTGCGGGGGATGGACTGCGTGATCCATTTGGCTAATGTGTATACCATGTGGACGCCAAAACCGGAAGAAATGTGGAAAGTGAACGTGGAGGGGACGCGCAACCTGATGGATGCCGCGGCACAAGCCGGGGTGAGTAAGGTGGTGTACGTCAGCACGGTGGCGGTCTATGGGCAGCCGAAAGAAAAGCCGTTCCATGAAGACAGCACCCCCGGGCCGAAGTTTTTCAGCACCTACGCGCGGACGAAAGCGGAAGGTGACCGGATCGCCTGGGAGTATTACCACCAACGCGGGTTGCCGCTGACGGTGCTGTACCCGGGGATTGTGTTGGGAGCGGGGGACGACAAGGCCAGCGGGGAGTATATTATGGACGTGATCCGCCGCCGGGTTCCCAGCACCATTTACCACCATTCCTACGCAACCTATGTGTATGTGGGGGATGTGGTGGAAGCCGTTTTACGGGCGGCAGAGACGCCAGCCAGCGTGGGGCGCAAGTATTTAATCGGTAAGACGATCTTGAACGGTAAAGATTATGCGGCCATGATCGGCGCGGCGGCGGATGTGCGTCTGCCGCTGATCCCTTTTCCCGATTTTGTGGTGACGGCGGCAGCCTATTTACAAACCTGGGCGGCGGCGGTGACGCATCAGCCCCCGCATTGGGGATTATCCATTGACGCGGCCAAGACCCTGAAAAACGGCTTTGCCTTTGACGGCAGCCGCGCGGAAAGGGAATTGGGGCTGCGCTACACACCCATTCGTCAGGCGTTGGCTGAGGCAGTGACGTGGTACCGCGAACGCTGGGCAGCCGGAAAATAAAGCAAACAGGGCAGGCCGCCGGCCTGCCCTGATGTTTTACAGCGCAGTGCGCTCTTTTGGATCGAATTTAGTCTTCTTTGCGGCGCTGGATGGCTTTCATGATTTCCAGACTGAAGAACACCACCGTGCTGGAGACCAGGCTGATGATCAACTGGCTGGGGGTCAGAGCTATGGTCTGGAAGATATCCTGGAAGAAGGGCAGATAGATCACCATCATTTGCAGTACAAAGGTCAACAGGACCGCGCCGAGGAGGGGTTTATTGCTGAGCAGACCCACCTGGAAGAGAGAGTCCCGTTCGGTGCGGATGGCCAGCACATGTCCCATCTGCGCCAGGGTGAGGGTGGTGAAGACCATGGTCTGCCAGGCAGCAACTTCCTGCTTGAAGAAGATGTAGCCCATCGCCAAAGAGACCAGACCCATGAGCAAACCGACCCACAGGATTTCGCGGGCCATGCCGCGGCCGAAGATGTTTTCCTGGGGATGGTGCGGTTTACGCTTCATCGTGTTGCGCTCAGTGGGCTCCACGGTGAGCGCCAGACCCGGCAGGCCGTCCGTGACCAGGTTGATCCACAAGATTTGCAGTGGGGTGAGGGGCATGGGCATGCCTAAGAAGGGGGCGACGAGCATAACCCAGATTTCACCGGCATTGGAGGTCATGGTGTAACGGATGAACTTGCGGATGTTGTCGTAGATACGGCGGCCTTCTTCGACGGCCGCCACGATGGTGGCAAAGTTGTCATCCAGCAAGATCATATCTGAGGCTTCTTTAGACACATCGGTGCCGGTGATGCCCATCGCTACGCCGATATCGGCGCGCTTGAGGGCGGGGGCGTCGTTGACACCGTCGCCGGTCATGGCCACGATGTGGCCTTTGAATTGGAGGGCCTGGACGATTTTCAGCTTGTGCTCAGGTGACACACGCGCGTACACGGAGATGTCATCCACCTGTGCTCTCAGTTCCTCATCGCTCATGACGGCCAATTCTTGCCCGGTGACCACGCGGTGTTGGGTGGCGATGCCCAATTCTTTGGCGATGGACAGAGCGGTGAGGGGGTGGTCGCCAGTGATCATGATGGGGCGAATTCCGGCGCCTTTCGCCACGGCCACGGCATCTTTCACTTCCGGGCGGGCGGGGTCAATCATGCCAGTCATGCCGATGAAGATCAGGTCTTTTTCAACGCCTTCGGCGCTGACATCCGTGGGCACCTGAGCGTCCATATGCACCGCTACGCCGAGAACGCGCATGCCTTTTTGGGCCATCGCGTTATTGGCGGCCTGCACACGCTCTTTCCAGTGATCGTTGAGCTGCTCAATGCGTCCGTCCACCCACACGCGTGAAGACACTTCCAAAAGGCCGTCCACGGCGCCTTTGGTGACGGTGAGTACGGCTTCGGATTGGGCGGCAAGAGCGCGGGCGTTCCATAGGGGCTGCAAAGCCTCAGGAAGCTGGCTGATTTGGAAGCGGTGGAGGGTGGTCATGCGCTTGCGGTCGCTGTCGAAGGGGACTTCAGCGGCGCGGGGCATGACTGCTTCCAAATCAGGCTTGCGCAGGCCCACGCGGGCAGCGGCGATGACCAGGGCGCCTTCGGTGGGGTCGCCAATCGCCGACAAATCCCCGGCCTGAGTATCTTCTTCTAAAATGGCGTCATTGCACAGGGTGCCTCCGGTGAGGAGGAGGGCCACCGCAGAGTTCTCCTGCACCAGGGGCGCCGGGCTGGCTTTGGTATCCATGTGGGGGGTGAAGGATTTGACCTGTTCGACAAAATCCATCTGGTTACCGGCCACATCCAAAACGGTG
The DNA here is from genome assembly GCF_001306035.1 of Levilinea saccharolytica. Lineage (GTDB taxonomy): Bacteria > Chloroflexota > Anaerolineae > Anaerolineales > Anaerolineaceae > Levilinea > Levilinea saccharolytica. The sequence goes on along the minus strand of NZ_LGCM01000031.1, from coordinate 55,866 downwards.
ACGGTCATGCGGTTTTCGGTGAGGGTTCCGGTTTTATCGGAGCAGATGACCGTGACGGAGCCGAGGGTTTCCACCGCGGGGAGTTTGCGGATGAGGGCATGGCGCGAGAGCATGCGCTGGGCGCCCAGGGCCAGGGCAATCGTGACCACGGCAGGCAGCCCTTCGGGAACTGCGGCCACAGCCATGCTGATGGCGGTCTGGAACATCAGGCGCAGGGGTTCACCGCGCAGCAAGCCCAAGATGAAGACAACAAAGACGATGGCCAGGGCGGCAATGGCCAGCCCACGGCCGAGCTGTTCCAGACGGCGCTGCAAGGGGGTTTGCTCCTGGCCAACATTCTGGATCATTTCGGCGATGCGGCCCAATTCGGTGTGCATGCCGGTGGAGGTGACCACGGCTGTGCCGCGTCCGTAGGTGGCCACGGTTCCCATGTAGAGCATGTTGCGGCGGTCGCCAAGGGCCAGATTTTCTCCCTTGAGAGGATCAGTGTGTTTTTCGACTGCTTCCGATTCGCCGGTGAGCACCGCCTCCTGCACTCGCAGGTTGACCGATTCGATCACGCGGCTGTCGGCGGGGATAGAGCTGCCAGCTTCCAGGAGGATGACATCGCCGGGGACCAGATCGCGAGCGGAAATCTCCTGAACATGGCCGCTGCGGCGGACGCGCACGTGAGGGACGGCCATTTTCTTCAAGGCGGCCATGGCCTGTTCGGCGCGGTATTCCTGGGTAAAGCCGAGGATGGAATTGAGAATGACGATGATCAAGATCACAACGGCGTCTTTGTATTCGCCCAGGAGGGCTGAAATGACGGCAGAGACGATCAGGATAATGACCATGACCCCAGAGAGCTGCTCTAGGAGGATTTTCCAGGGGCTTTTCGTGCCGCGGTCGATTAACTCATTGGGGCCATACTGGGCCTGCCTGTGCTGAACCTCATCGGCAGACAAGCCTTGCTGTGTGTTGACTTCCATGGTCTGCTCAAATTTGGGCAGATCCATTTCATGCCACTGCTGCGCGCCATTCTCTTTCATATGTCCGTCCTTTTTATCAGATGTCGGTTATTTGTGGCAGGCGGTAGTGAAAAAAAGACCACCACAAATGAACTGTGGTGGTCTTGCAAAACGCGATTCTGACGCGTTCAAACTGCCGGGAACTTTGGGTTCCGTCATGACGACAGTTTGCCCTGAGAAAGGTGCTACTCCCCATCCGCCAAAAAGTGTAACCCGAATGGTGAGTGGTGTCAAGTCGTTGGTTTCTGAGAAAGAACTAATATTCTTCTTCTTCCTCGTCCAACCAGATGTCTTCATCATCTTCTTCTTCATCTTCCAGCTCTTCCCATTCTTCCAGCTCTTCTTCATCCTCCCAGTTTTCATCGGTGGGGACTTCGGAGGTGGGGGAATAGGTCTGACAGCCGTCATCAGGGTTCACTTCTACGGCAGCAGCACTGCAAAAACCATCATCCAGAAAAGCGCAGTCAATATAGTGACATCGAATTCGGGGCATTCAACTTCCCTCCTGATTAGGATTGAGCCTGATCGGCGAACAGGCGGTAGATAGTGAGCGCAAACAGCAAGGTAATGATTACAGCGGACACAACACAAAACGGGCAGATAGCTTTGAGAACTGCAATTTCTATATAGGTCAGATAAGCAGAATACAGCACGCCAAAAAGGGTAGCGGCAAAGGTGAGATATCGCCAGAAGAAGGCACGCTGCTCCAGCAGGACAAGAACGATGAGGGCAGCATAGGCGGCAGCCCCCAGCAAGGCGATGGGGATGCCGAGGATTTCGGAATAGGTGCTTTGATTGACCGACCAGCAGTCCCCAATGCCCTCCAGACACATCTGGCGGTTTGCGGTGAGCTTGGCGATGGTCAGATAAACCGAATCGAGCAGCCCGATGACCGCAAGAATGATAAACCAGGTGCGCGTGGAAGAAGGGTTCATCGTCCTCCTAAGATAAATCCGCGTTTAACCACCAGGCGGTGGCCTGCGCCTGAGCAGGAAGCGATTTTACCCCAGAGGGGACAATCAGTAAAGCGTTTGCGCGCACCAAAGACAGCAGGTTGCCGGAACCTTGATGTTCAGCCAGGCGGGCATGCCAGGCGCCGTCTTGCCAGGTGACCAGAGCGCGGGCGTAGGTCTCACGGCCGTCTGATTCGATCGTCTCGGACAGGGTCACCGTCACCTGAGGGCGGGACTCCGCCGGTAAGCCTAGCAGGGTATGCAGCACGGGGACAACGAACACCTGGAAGGTGGCGAAGGCGGAGACGGGGTTACCAGGCAGACCGATGACGGGAATTTGTTGGTAGGAGCCAAAAGCCAACGGCTTGCCGGGGCGCATGTTTACTCGCCAGAGGGTGAGCTGGCCGTCCGTTTCAATGCAGTCGCGCACATAGTCAAAGGCGCCGACAGAGACCCCAGCCGAGGTGATGAGCAAGTCAGGGGACTGTTCGAGGGCGCGGGCGAACATCTCGCGGATGGCTTGGGGTTGGTCGGGCACGGTACTTTGAAAGCAGACCTTCCCGCCGAACTGGCGCACGAGGGCGCCGAGCATGACGCTGTTGGAATTGTGAATTTTCCCGGGAGGGAGGGGAAGACCAGGTTCCACCAGCTCGTCGCCGGTGGAGAGCAGGGCCACGCGGGGGCGGCGCACCACCTTGAGGGTGGTGAAGCCGAAGGAGGCCAGCAAGCCCAGGTCTTGGGCGCGAAGGCGGCGGCCTGCGGGCAAAACTGCCTGACCGGTGCGGATATCTTGCCCCAGGGGGCGAATGAAATCCCCGGGCTGGACGGATTGGCGAGCAGTGATGGAATGCGGGAAAGCCTGGTTGGGGTCAAAGACGGGCTGGTCGGTGTACTCGATAGGGATGACTGCATCTGCGCCTTCGGGCAGCATGGCGCCGGTCATGATGCGGGCGGCCTGACCTGGGTAGAGCTTCAGCTCAGGGGTTAGACCTGCGGGGATGTCGCCGATGACGGTGAGGGTTTGCGGTGCAGGATGAGTGTCGGCTGCACGCACGGCGTAGCCGTCCATCCCGGAATTGGTGAAGGGGGGAAGGTCGAGGGGGGCTGATACGCCTTCGGCCAGAACTCGGCCCAGGGCGCGTGCAAGAGAGACATTTTCCGCGGGGAGGCGGTTGAAAGCGCTTAACAACTGCCCCAGAGCGTCTTTCACAGAAGTGAGTTCAGGCAACACTTTCTCCAAGTGAAGAAGTTTTGGCGCGCTGATTATACTTCAAATTAACCAGCGTGAACCCGATGGGCTTCCAGAACGTTGGGCAAATTTTCGATGCGGGCGAGGATGCGGCTGAGCTGGGTGATGTCGCCGACTTCCACCGAAAGGTAGATAGAAGCCAGGTTGTCGGTGACCTTAAGGTTGATGCCGACCAAGTTGATATTTTCATTGGTGAGGATGTGGTAGATATCACCCACCAGATCCTGCCGGTCGTAGGCTTTGATCTCCAGACGGATGGGGTAGGTGCGCTGATTTTCGCCCCAGGAGACTTTGACAATGCGTTCGCGGTCGGTGAGGCGTAAAATGTTGGGGCAATCGGAGCGGTGGATGGTGGCGCCGCGTCCGCGGGTGATATAACCCACGATCTCATCGCCAGGGACGGGGTTGCAGCAGCGAGCGAAGACCGTGAGTAAGCCTTTGAGACCCAAAACAGAAACCGCGCTGTGGCTGGTTTTTTGTTCGATGGGCAGGGACGGCTTGAGCAGAGGGTCAGGTGAATTCTTCTCCAGGTCGGTGAGCTTGGCGATAATGCGCCCTATGGAAAGGTCGCCGCAGCCCAAAGCCACGTAGAGATCTTCCACATTGTGGATATCCAGGCTGAAGGCTAGCTTTTCGAGGTCAACATTGTTTAGGCCCAGGCGGCGCAGTTCGCGATCCAACATGGCACGGCCCTGGGCGAGATTTTGCTCACGGTCCTGGCGTTTGAACCATTGGCGAATTTTGCCCTGGGCACGCGGGGTTTTGACCAAACCCAGGTTGGTGTTCAGCCAGTCGCGGCTGGGCCCGCCGTGTTTGGCGGTGAGGATTTCCACCTGGTCGCCGGTTTTTAGGCAGTAATCCAGGCTGACCAATTTGCCGTTGATTTTTGCGCCGCGGCAGCGGTTGCCAATTTCTGTATGCACCTGGTAGGCGAAATCAATGGGGGTCGAACCGGCGGGCAGGTCAATGATATCGCCGCGAGGGGTGAAGACATACACACGGTCTTCGAAGATGTCGGTGCGCATGCCGTCAATGAATTCCTGGGCGTCCTCAACATCTTTGTACCATTCCATCATCTGCCGCAGCCAGTTGATGCGCTGTTCGTAGGCCTGATCCGATTTGCTGCTGCGTTCTTTGTAGCGCCAGTGAGAGGCAATGCCAAATTCGGCATGCTGGTTCATCTCTGGGGTGCGGATTTGCACTTCCAGCGGTTTACCATCGTCATAAATGACAGCGGTATGCAGAGATTGGTAGTCGTTATCTTTGGGGGCGGCGATGTAATCGTCAAATTCCATCGGGATGGGACGCCATTGGCCGTGAATGATGCCGAGGGCGGCGTAACAATCCTGCTTTTCAGGGACAATGAGGCGTACACCGCGCAGGTCTCGAACCATATCAAAGGATTTGCCTTTGTCGAGCATTTTGCGGTAGATGGAATAGATGTGCTTGGGGCGCCCAGTGATTTCAGCCTTTATGCCGGATTGTTCCATTAAGGCTTTCAGGCGTTCTATGATTTTTTGCACCTGGGTTTCGCGTTCGGTGCGGCGCTCGGCCAGGTTCTCGACGATTTCTTTGTAACGGTCGGGGTTGGTGTAGCGAAAGCCGAGGTCTTCCAACTCCCATTTGATGCGCCAGATGCCCAGGCGGTTGGCCAGGGGGGCGTAGATATCCAGGGTTTCTTGGGCGATGCGGCTGCGGCGCGGTTCGGGGATGTAGCTGAGGGTGCGCATATTGTGCAGCCGATCCGCGAGCTTGATGATGACTACACGGATATCGTTGCCCATGGCCATAAAGGTTTTGCGCAGGTTTTCGTTGCGCGCGTCTTTTTCGCGCTGAAGTTCGCGGTCTTTTTTGGTAGTGCGGGGCGCTTCGCTGGCGGCGGCTGTTTGCGCGGGTTTGGCTCCATCACCATCTACCGGGATGGGTTCTTCATCCATCGAGACGGTGGGCAGCTTGCTGAGCTTGGTGACTCCGTCCACCAGCTGGGCAACCTCTTCGCCAAATTCGCGCTTGAGGTCTTCCAGGGTGACGGGCGTATCTTCGACCGTGTCATGCAGGAGAGCGGCAATGATCACCGGTGGGGGCAGGCGCAGCTCCACCAAAATTCCCGCAACGGCCAGGCAGTGCATGACATAGGGTTCACCGGAGGCGCGTTTTTGATTCTTGTGCGCGTTCTCTGCAAAGCGGTAAGCACGCGTGACCAAATCGCGGTCTACGATGGAGAAATTATCTGGCAGGTTTTCGATCAGCTCTTCAATTTTCATACATTGGCCGCGCCGCCGCTCCGCACTACCTGTTTGTACAACCTGGTAATTTCAGCACAAGTATAACCCCCGAAACTGCCTTCGCGCAAGTGCGTTGAGGCGGGGAAACTAAGGAGCCAAAAAGGTGGGGATGCTAATTGGAACGGCCGTTGAAACGCTGGTTGAGTTTTTCCAGGGTGATCTCTTTGAGGCTGGGAACAACCCAATGGGCGTGGCTGGTATCCAGGTGGCGGGTGAGGGGGTTGGGAACCGCCACCACATGACAACCGGCGGCAATCCCGGCGGTGATGCCGTTGGGGGAATCCTCAAAAACCACCGTGTCGGCGGGCTGAAGGCCCAGGCGTTGGCAGGCGGTGAGGTAGAGGGCGGGGTTGGGTTTTACCTGGGCCACGTCTTCACGGGTGCAGATGGTGTCAAAATAGTCGGTGAGGCCGAGACGGCCGAGATGACCGCCAACCCAGGCGCGGTCGGAACTGGAGGCGACGGCCATTTTAATCCCACTCTTGCGGCCGTGCTCTAAAAAGTCCGTGACGCCTGGAATGGGCGCGGACTGCAGAATGACTTCCAATGAAGCGGCGCGGTGGCGCTGTTCGACTTCGGTAATATTGATCTCGCGGCCGGTTAAGGTTTGCAGATAGGCGGCGGGATGAAAGGCGTCCAGCGATGCGCCGACGGCGCGCGCCCAAAGCTCCAAAGGCAGGCTTTGGCCAAATTCCTGAAAGATGCTGCACCATAAATCATATTCCGGGGTCTCGGTGTCTAAGATGAGGCCGTCGAAATCAAAGAGAAGCCCTTTAATGGTCACGTGTTCCTCCAAATGAAAGCGGAGCCGGTGGTGCTGGCTCCGCTGATTGCGAAAACCGCTTTATTGTACCAGAAGGCAGGCAGGTTATTTCAGCAGTTCCTGGCTGGCAAACTGGCGAGTGGGTTTGAGGAAGCTGAGAGTCTCCTGGTCGTTTTCGGTAAGCTGGTTTTGAACCAGGCGCAAGATCAATTCACCCAAACCTGGGCCAAGCATGTACCCCTGACCGCACATGCCCACGGCCAGCAGGAAGTTCTCTACCTCTTCGGCCCAACCCACGATAGGGAAACCGTCTGGGGTCATGGGATAGAGGCCGCGCCAGGTGCGGCGCACGCGCAGGTTCTTCAGGCGGGGCATGACTTCGACCATGCGGCGGGTGACCATCGGCAAGAATTCGCTGGTTTCTTCGGTGTCAAAGCCCCAAATGTTCGGGCTGGGGGTGATGCAGAAGAAAATCTGACCGGTGCGGTGCTGGTAGAAGTAGTAGTTGGAGGAACCGGGCATGGGGCGGATATCCACGATCATGGGCTTGAGGAAATCAGCCACGGCTTCGGTGACGGCGGATTCATGCGAATCGGGGTTGACAGGGACATCCACGCCCACCAATTGCGCCACAGGGCGCGCCCAGGCTCCAGCGGCATTGATGACCACGTCGGCTCCGTAGGTGCCCGTGGGGGTTTCAACTGCGACGATTTTTCCGCTGCGGGTGATCATTTTGGTGACCGGCTCATGGAAGTGGAAATCGGCTCCGGCTCGGCAGGCGTGTTCATAGAAGCGGTGGGCAGACAGCAGGGGTGAGGCGCTGCCGTCTTCAGGGGAGAAGGTGCCGCCCAGCAGCCCTTCGGGGTTGAGGTCGGGAACAATATCCAGGAGCTGTTGGGGGTCGTACCAATCTATGTTCAGGCCGTAGGATTTCTGGGTGACCAGCAGGTCTTGGAGAATTTTTTGCTCGCGTTCGCGGTAGGCCATGAACATGTAGCCGTTCTGAACCCACTCGATATCTTCGCCGTACCATTTCTCCCAGTTGGAGAAAATTTCCAGGCTGCGCAGGCAGAGACGAATTTTGGCCGGGTCGGAATGGGTGGCGCGGATGCCGCCAATGGCTTTTTTGTTGGAGCCTTGACCGACGGAAGCGCCCGGGTCTAAGACCAGCACTTTGTAACCCGCTTCCGCCAGGTACATGGCGCTGGGGGTTCCAACGGAACCCGCGCCGAGGATAATGACATCATAGTGCGGAATGGAGGTAGGTTGGGTCATGTGGATTTGTCCTCGGATGGGGATTCGCCTGCAAAGACGCCGATGGGAACTTCCATAAAGAGAGGGCGTTTGGTGTTATCCACCACTTCGCTGTTGGTGATGCCTTCTTCGCGGAAGAGGCGGTGGATGAGGGAGTTGCAGGTTTTGGAGCCGCAGGCGCCCATGCCCGCGCGGGTGACGGTTTTGATCTCGTTGATATCGCGCACGCCTTTACGGATCAGCTCGCGGATTTCGCCGACGGTGACGCGTTCGCAGCGGCAGATGATGGTGTCGTTGTGCAGCTCAGTGACGTATTCATCCAGCGGTTCTGTGACCTTCTGATCTTGAATGCGCAGACCGGCGATCTTTTTGGCGTATTCTTTGGGGGCCTGCACCTGCACGATGAGGGTGCGGTCACTGCGCTTGATTTGATGTACGCTGAGGACTTCGAGATCTCCAAGGGGATTGCCCTGGGTGTCGAGCACGGTAACGGAATCGCGCTGGCGGATGGAGTCACGGGTGAACTCGTAGGGGATGGAGACCAGGGGAAAATCGGCGTTCGAGCGGTAATCCACCAGGGTGATAGCCAGGCCCGGACAGCCCGCCACGCACTGTTCACAGAGTTGGCAGCAGTAGTTGTTGCCCAGAAATTCGGGGACTTTGCGAATATCGTGATCGTCCACGAAGATGAGACCGTTGGGGCAGAGCGCCGCGCAGGGGTTGCAAGGGATTTCCTGGGTGCAGTGGATGACCGGAACGACCCCGACGGAGGCTTCGGGCAGGTGCTCGGAGAAGGTTTCACCGGGTTTGGATTTGAGGATTTCACCGGTGCGGTACCATTCGGCGGGGACGGGCGGGGCTTTGCGGCCCAGCTGGAGGGCAATTTCGCGGCCTTTGATTTTGCCGGAGAACATGGCGGCGGAGGCTTCGGCGATCTCCTCGGCGTCGCCGCCCGCAAAGACGGGGATGCCGTACTGTTTGGCTTTGATAAAAAACTCATTGACCGGATCGAGGCCGACGGCGATGAGGAGGCTGTCGCAAGCGAAGGATTTTTCGGTGCCGGGGATGGGTTGGAATTTCTCATCCACCTGGGCAATGGTGACCGATTCGACGTAATCCTGGCCGTTGGCGCTGAGGACGGTGTGAGAGGTGTAGATGGGCACGCCCATGCGGACGAGCTTGTCTTTGTGCACTTTATAGCCGCCGCATTCGGGCAGAGCTTCTACCAGGCCGACGACGTTGATGTTGGCCTGCAGGGCGTGGTATCCGGCGATGAGGCCGACGTTGCCGCCGCCGACGATGAAGAGGTTTTCCGCTGGGCGCACCAGGTCGCGGTTGACCAGGGTTTGGAAAGCTCCCGCGCCGTACACACCGGGGAGGGTGTTGCCTTTGAAGGCCAGGAACTTCTCGCGTGCGCCGGTGGCTACCAGAATGACCTTTGGTTTGACCAGGACGTATTGGCTGCCGTTCCGCAGGACACCGACTTTTTGGTCGCTGAACACCGCCAGAGCGGTGGATTGCAGCCAGATTTGAACCGAGGGGTACTGCCGCAGATCGTTTTCGAGGCGGGTGGCGATGTCAATCCCGCGCGTGCCGGCATACACCGCAGAGGAAGAACCGAAGAAGCGGTGGGTTTGAAGCACCAGTTTACCGCCCAGACGGTGCTTGTCATCAATCAGCAGGGTGGGAATGCCGAGTTTGCCTAGTTCGCTGCCAGCGGAAAGGCCTGCCGGGCCGCCGCCCAGGATGAGGACATCGACCTCGATCTCTTCAATGGGCTGTACTTTCGGCGGCTGGGAAACTTTGGGCAGTTCGGGCAGTCCGTTGAGCGGTTCTACCTGCATGCCGGGCTGCACCAGTTCCATGCAGGATTTAACCGGCTTTTGATCAGCTAAGACCATGCATTGCGAGCATTGTCCGTTGGCGCAGAAAATGCCCTGAGGTGATCCGTCTTTGGGATGGTGGCCGAAGACGCGGATGCCGCTGGCAAAGAGGGCGGCGGAGATGGTTTCCCCCACAAAAGCGCGGATGGGTTGACCTTGCCAGAAAATTTGAATTTCCTCCCGTTCTGGAATGGGTAGAATGGGGTGCTGCTCGATTCGGAGTCCTGTCATGGATTTTCCCTTCGATCTCCTGCGGCTAGATGAATGTCCGATGGTCTTAACCCAAGAAACCAAAACAGCCTGAACGGGTGACGGGGATCAGGCGATGATTTCCACGATCCATTCTAGCAAAGCGAACCCGGGTTGAATACTGCCATTCTGCCCGTTCTTTCGCTCTGAGTGTCATAAGCTTTTCCGAAATTCCACGCAAGTTTTTCCGAGCTGGAAGGGAGGCTCAAAGACAAGCATTGGGGGTACAATGGAAGAACATTCATACGTTTTCGCCATTATGAAAGGAGGGATGATGAAGCGAATTGGGGTTTTGACCAGCGGTGGGGATGCCCCGGGCATGAACGCAGCTATTCGAGCGGTGGTGCGCACGGCGATTGATCGGGGGGTGGAGGTTTTCGGTGTGCGGCAGGGATACCAAGGGTTGATTGACGGCCTCTTCACTCCGATGGGAGCGCGCGACGTGGGCGGGATTATTCAGCGCGGCGGCACCATTTTGGGCAGCGCCCGCAGCCTGGAGTTTAAGACACCGGAAGGTCAACGCAAAGCTTTGCGAGCCTTAAACCAGGCGGGGGTTGAGGGGCTGGTGGTGATCGGCGGGAACGGGTCGCAGACCGGCGCAAATGCTCTGCACCAACTGGGTTTTCCGGTGGTGGGCGTGGCTTCGACGATTGACAACGACCTGTTTGGCTCGGATATCACCATTGGCGTGGACACGGCTTTGAATATCGCTTTGGAAGCGATTGACCGCCTGAAGATCACCGCCAGTTCACATCAGCGGGCCTTTTTATTGGAGGTGATGGGACGTGACTGCGGCTACCTGGCGCTGATGTCGGCCATTGCCGGCGGGGCTGAGGCGGTGGTGATCCCAGAGGTGGAAACCGAGCCGGAGCATGTGGCGGATGTGATCCGCGAGGCTTACGAGAAGGGCAAAGCTCACGCAATTGTGGTGGTGGCAGAGGGGGCGAAATATAACGCGGCCAAACTGGACGCCTATTTCACCGAGCATCAGGACCGCCTGGGGTTTGCTTTGCGTACGGCGATTTTGGGCCACATTCAGCGCGGCGGCAACCCTGGGGCGTTTGACCGGATTCTGGCCAGCCGCCTGGGGGCCGGGGCGGTGGAAAGTTTGCTGGAAGGACAGTATGGGGTGCTCAACGGTTGGGTGCGCAGCGAACTGACGCGTACACCGCTGGAAACGGTGGTTGCCAGCAAGAAGCCCCTGGATTTGACCCTGTTCAAGCTGGCGCAAATCTTGGATTAGTACATTCAAATAAACAGCAGGCCGAACCTTCAAGCGTTCGGCCTGCTGCCGTTTAATCAGGGTGTTTTACACGGTTTTATGGCGAAGGAAGGCTTCGATGAAGGAGTCAATTTCTCCATCGAGGACGGCCTGGGTGTTACCCATCTCGTGTTCGGTGCGGTGATCTTTGACCAGTTGGTAAGGGTGCAGCACGTAGGAGCGAATCTGACTGCCCCATTCCGCTTTGGTGTAATCACCGCGCAGTTCTGCCAGCTCCTTTTCCTGCTCGGCATGGCGCATTTGCAGGAGGCGGGCGCGCAGAACGCGCATGGCGTTTTCACGGTTCTGCATCTGCGAGCGCTCATTTTGGCAGGAGACCACCAGACCAGTGGGCAAATGGGTGATGCGCACGGCGGTGGCGTTCTTCTGCACGTTTTGACCCCCGGCGCTGGAAGAGCGGTAGATATCAATGCGCAGCTCGTCGGGATTGATCTGGATATCGCCTTCCTCGTTGGCCTGGGGCAGAACTTCGACCATCGCAAACGAGGTGTGGCGGCGGTGGGCAGAATCAAAGGGGGAAAGCCGCACCAGGCGGTGGACGCCTTTTTCGGGGTGTAGGTAGCCGTAGGCATACTTGCCGTTGACGGCGATGGTGACGCTCTTAATGCCGACCTCTTCACCTTCGGATACGTCGAGGATTTCGGTTTCAAAGCCGCGGCGTTCACACCAGCGCAGGTACATGCGCTCTAACATGGCGGCCCAATCCTGCGAATCGTCACCGCCCGCGCCGGCGTGGATGGCCAGGAGTGCATTTCCTCTATCATAAGGGCCGGAAAGCTGGATGTTGATCTCGCGGCGGGCCAATTCGGGTTCGAGGGCTTCCAATTCTTTTTCCAGGTCAGGGCGCAGGCTTTCATCCATCAGCTCAGCCAGTTCCAGGGAATCGTGGATGCGTTTTTCCAGCGAACGCCAGCTCTGCACCTCATCGCGCAGGTCGGCCAGTTTTTTCATGAGCTTTTGACCTGCCTGGGGGTCATCCCAAAGGCTGGAATCTTCCGATTTCTTTTCTAGATCCGCCAGCTCTGCTTCTTTTACCGGTAAGTCAAAGATACTCCAAAAGGTTGGAGATGGTTTCAGCGGCAGTTTTGAGACGGTTGACTAAATCTTGCATCATATCCTCGTTAATTTCGACTCAAAATTCCATCTACAAAGGCTTCACGGTCAAAAGGTTGCAAGTCCTCGGGTTTTTCTCCCAGGCCAGCGTATAAGATGGGCAGGTTCAATTCTTTTTGAATAGCAAAGGCCATGCCGCCGCGGGCGGATGAATCCAGTTTTGATAAGATCACGCCGGTGATGTGCACGGCTTCTTTAAAGGCTCGGGCTTGCATAAGGGCATTTTGGCCGGTAGTGGCATCAAGCACCAGCCACACGGCATGGGGCGCACCGGGGAGGGCCTTGGCAGCCACGCGGTTGACTTTTTTCAGCTCTTCCATGAGGTTATAGCGGGTGTGCAGGCGGCCGGCGGTATCCACCAGCACGCGGTCTATTTTCCGCGCGACGGCAGATTGGATGCCGTCATAGGTGACGGCTCCGGGGTCTGCGCCCGGCTGCCCGGAAAGGATGGGCAGGTTGAGGCGCTGCGCCCAAACTTCCAACTGATCCACGGCGGCAGCGCGGTAAGTATCGGCGGCCACTAGAAGCACTTTTTTCCCGTCAGCCGACCATTGTTTGCCGAGTTTGGCGGCGGTGGTGGTTTTGCCGGAGCCGTTGACGCCGACCATGAGGATCACGGCGGGTTGGTGCTGGTCCAGGTCAAGGACGGGGGTGGGATCCAGCCGGTTCAACAATTCCTGGCGCAAACCTTCTTGCAGTTCGGCTGTTTTGGTTAATCCCTCTTTTTCTACCTGGGCGCGCAGGGCTTTTAGAATGGATTCGGAGGTTTCCAGACCCATATCCGCCTGAACCAGGATGGCTTCCAGCTCTTCCCAGGTGTCCGCGGTGATTTGGGTGGCGCCAAACAGGGTAGCGATGCGCCCGAAGGCTACTTTACGGGTCCGATCGAGACCCTCTTTCCATTTGCTGAAGAAATCGGCCATAGTTTGGGATTATATCATGGTTGGTTGGATGCGTCTGAGGCCTGAATGGCCAACTGCCCGCAGCCCGCCTGGATGTCGATCCCGCGGCGAATGCGGATGCTGCAGGTGATGCCGCGCTTTTCCAACTCGGCCTGAAAGGCCTGGGCGCGTTCACGGGTGGTGGCCTGCCCGGGGTACCTTTGGGTGGGGTTGAGGGGGATGACGTTGACATGGCAGAGCATGCCTTTGAGCAGACCCGCCAAACGGATGGCAGTTTCCGGTGAGTCGTTCACGTCTCGGATGAGGGCCCATTCAAAGGTGATGCGGCGGCGGGTTTTGTTGATGTAGTAGCGGCAGGCTTCCAACAGCTTGGCGATGGGGTACTGTTTGTTGATGGGCATCATGGAAGAACGCTGGGCGTCATCCACGGCGTGCAGGCTGATGGCCAGGTTGATCTGGCGGTTTTCATCGGCAAAGCGGCGGATGAGGGGCACCAGGCCGACGGTGGAGATGGTGACGCGGCGTTCGCCAAACTTGAAGCCCTCGGGGTGGTTCAGCCGATCTACGGCGTGGAGGACGGCATTGTAATTGTGAAAAGGCTCGCCCATGCCCATGATGACCACATTGGTGACGTGGTCGTTTTCGGCCTGGAGGATGCGGGCATAATGCAGCACCTGGGCCACAATCTCGCCGCTGGTAAGGTGGCGTTTAAAACCCATTTGGCCGGTGGCGCAGAAGACGCAGCCCATGGCACAGCCCGCCTGAGAGCTGATACACAGGGTGCGGCGTTCGGAATAGCGCATCAGCACGGCTTCAATAGCGCGCCCATCCCACAAGGTGAAGAGGGTCTTGACGGTTTCGCCGTCGTTGGAGGACAGCACCTGCGCGGGCTGGAGGGCGCTGAAGCGAAAGCCGGTGAACAATTTCTCGCGCAGGCTGGCGGGGATGTTGGTGAACTGCTCAGGGGAGTCCCACAGGTGCTGGTAGAGGCCTTGCCAGATTTGGCGGGCGCGAAAAGCCGGCTCCCCCCAGGACTTCAAGAGGTCTTGAAGTTCAGGAAGGTCCAGATCATAAATAAGGGGGAGCGGATCGGTCATTTTGGGGGTTCCTTAGGCGGATAACAAATGGATCAGATCTTCGGCGACCAGATCGGGCTGGTAATCGTAGGTTTGCAGGATCTGGCGTGAGGTGACGCCGGAAAGCACCAGGGCGGTGCGGCAGCCGGCGCGAATGCCGCCGAGGATGTCGGTCTCCATGCGGTCGCCGATGGAGACGGTTTGCTGGGGGGAAACCCCCAGGCGCTGCATGGCCATTTGGTAGAGGGTGGGGCTGGGCTTGCCCGCGATGACGGCGGTTTGCTCGCTGGCAGTCTGGATAGCAGCTAGGATGGAACCCGCGCCGGGGCCCAGGCCGTTGGGGGTGGGGAAGGTGGTGTCGGGGTTGGTGCCCATGAAGAAGGCCCCCTGGCGGATGAGACGGGTGGCGCGGGCCAATTTTTCAAAGGAGAAGGTGCGGTCCAGGCCCGAAATCACGGCGAGGACGTTGTCTTCGGCGTGATAAAACCCGGCCTGTTCCAGGGCCTGATGCAAGCTGTCAGCGCCCATGATGTAAACCGGCCCGCCCTGAGGGAAGCGCTGCTGGAGAACGTGGGCGGCGGCCATAGAGGAGGTGACAATTTGTTCCTCATCCACCTGTGCGCCCATGGACGCAATTTTTTCCTGATACTCTTTGACGGTGCGTGAGGAGTTGTTGGTGGCCAGAACCACGCGAATGCCCAGGGCATCAAAGCGCTCGAAAGCTTCTTTGAGGTTGATGAGCGGCTGTTTGTCTTTCCATAAGACGCCGTCCATGTCTAAAATTGCGGCCTGGACGGCGGGAGTCAGAGAGGCAAGCATACGAAGTCACTCCGTGAAACACACAGGCCGGACAGCCGCCAGGGGGGCCATCCGGCCTACAATAGGTTTTTAGAACTGATCAGCGTTCCGGCGGCTGCAAGACGCTGTCAATCAGGCCGTATTCCACCGCCTGCTGGGCCGAGAGGTAGTAATCGCGCTCGGTGTCTTTTTCGATGACATCCAGCGGCTTTTCGGTGTGGCGGGCCATGATTTCCAACAGGCGGGCCTTCAGGCGTAGGATCTCGCGCGCCTGGATTTCGATATCGGAGGCCTGGCCCTGCGCACCGCCCAGGGGCTGGTGCATGTGGATGGTGGCGTTGGGCAGCGAATGACGCATGCCCTTGGTGCCAGCCGTCAGCAGCACGGTGCCAAACGAGGCGGTGACGCCCACCGCGAAGGTGCGGATGGGGTTGGAGATGAACTGCATGGTGTCGTAGATGGCCAGACCGGCGTAGATTTGACCGCCGGGGGAGTTGATGTACATCTGGATTTCGCGCTCAGGATCCTCGCGGTTGAGGAAGAGGAGCTGGGCGACCACCAGATTGGCGACCTGGTCATCAATGCCCGTGCCGAGGAAGATGATGCGTTCCTTGAGGAGCAGCGAGTAGATATCATACGCGCGCTCACCCCGGCCGGAGGATTCAATGACCATCGGGATGACGGACTTAAAGTCAGGAATGGACGACATAGTTACCTCAGACACTTTGACAAACGTTAAGCTTCGGTTGTCCCGGCTTCAGGAGTCTCACCGCCTTCGGTGCCGGGGGCCAGTTCGGCTGCTTTGGCTTCGACTTCGGCAGCGGCAACTTCTTCCGCTTCAGCCTGCCCGGAGGCAATGCGCTTCAGTCGATCCATGAGCCGTTCATTGAATAAGCGGTTGGCGGTGTCAAACGCCAGGGCGTTGAGCAGATCTGCCTGGGCCGCTTTGGAGCGGTATTTCTTATCCTGCGCGATGGACTGGGAAAGTTCACCCAGACGCTGGTTGACGGCCTCGGAAAGCTCGCCCTTGTCCAGCTGAATATTCTCAGCCTGGGCAATTTTTTCCAAAACCAGCGAGCGCGACAGGCGTTTCTTGGCCGAGGGGACGACTTCCTGTTCGATGAAGGCGGCGCGGTCCAGCTGGCGGACTTTCAGATAGGTGTCCAGATCCAGCTTGCGTTCGGCCAGGTCCTCTTGCAGGTGCTTGAGGATGTGTTCCTGCTCTTCTTCCAGCATGTGCGGGGGGTATTGAATGGTGGATTGGGCGATGATTTCATCAATCAGCTCATCCACATACTGCTGGTCATATTCAGAATTCTGGCGGGCTTCCAGTGAGGTGCGCACGGTATCGCGCAGGGCCTGGAAGTTTTCGAAATCGCCCACCGATTTGGCAAATTCATCATCCATCTCGGGGTACTGCATGACCTTTACCGCTGTAACTTTGACCGTGAAACGAGCGGATTTTCCGGCCAGGCGGGTGAAGGGGGTGTCTTCGGGATAGGTGAATTCGATATCCTTGACGTCACCTTCGGAAAGGCCGATGAGTTCCTTGGAGAAGCCAGGATACGGCCAGGAGTCGTTGTCCTGATCGCCGATGAGGAACTGGGCGGGGCGCTCATCAATGATGGTTTCGGATTCACCCTCGGCGGGTTGGGTGAGAACGCCGGAAAGATCGACGTACACCAGGTCGCCCTCTTGGGCTGGGCGGTCGCCCGCAGGCTCAGCAGTGGCCATGTCGTTGCGCAGGCCGTTGAGCACTTTTTCGACCTCTTCGTCGGTGACGGGTGCAGGGGCATATTCTTTGCGGATGGCGGCGTAATCACCCAGGGTCACTTCGGGGGCCAGGGGCACGATGAAGGAAAACTTGGGCGGGTCGAAGCTGCTGATTTCCTTGAGGGTTCCGGGACCGGAAGGTTCCAGATTGGCTTCGGTGAGCATCTGCGGATAGACGTCATCAATCATCAGTTCGACGGCTTCCTTCTGGATGGCCTCATCGCCGTACAAGCGGCGGACGACATCAAAGGGGGCTTTGCCGGGGCGAAATCCGGGGATGCGGGTGTCTTGGGCAATTTTGCGAGCTGCGCGGCGCATGTAGCCTTGCAGGACTTCGCTTTCCAACTCAACATCCACCTGTACCTGCTGGTTTTCGAGGGGGGTAGTTTCAATCTTCAAAGCAGCGTTCCTTCTGTCACATATATAGTTTGTCGGCACACAGTGGGGAAGAAGGGGCTCGAACCCTTACGCCCGGAGGCACATGATCCTAAGTCATGCCTGTCTGCCAGTTCCAGCACTTCCCCACGCAACTTTGGATTATAAGCGACAGGGGGGAGTACGTCAACAAGGGAAGGCAGACTCGTATAAATTATTAACAAATGAAGAGGAAAAGCCGGTTCAGGGAGCGGGAGGCAGATTGAAATAGGTGTAGGCGGTTTGGGCCATTTGGGCGATGAGCAGGTTGGCGGGGTCAAAAACCAACTGCTCCTGGCGGTAGACGTAGGCGGTGAAGACAAAATCGCCGCCAGGGGTGTAGATGACGGCGGCGTCGCTCATGGTGTGCAGCAGGCCGTCGGATTCCTCGATCCAGCCGTGTTTGTGGGCTACGCGAGTCCCGTCGGGGACACCGGCTTCGCTGAGCAGGGCGATTTTGTTGCGGGCGAGGGTGTCGAGGATGAGCTGACATTCGCTGGGGGTGACCTGCCCTTCGAACGTGGAGGTGATGCGGTTGGGGCTGCCTTCGGCACAGCGGTAAATTTCGTGGAGGAGCAGCCCGATTTCGGCGGGGGTGGTCTGGTTGTACATGTCGGGGGATACATTGATATCTGTGCGCAGGTTGGCGGGGGTTTCGTATAGCTTAAGAAGAGGCGCGCCCAGATAAAAGAAGCCGGCGATGAAGGTGTTTTGAAAGCCCATTTCGCGCAGGTCATCGGTGATGATCAGCGGTCCGGAGACAGGATCAATGGATTCCATCAGGGTGTCGGAGGGCGGGTTTTCGGAAAGGACGATCATGCGCTCCAGGAGGGTGAGGTAATCGGCGGGGGTGGGCTCGGGAATGCGGCGCAGCACCGAGAGCATAATGGGGATTTTCATGGTGCTGGCGGCGGTGAAAGCCACGCCGGGCTCAATTTCCTGCCCATTCTGCAGGGCGAAATGGATGATGCGGTCATTGGTTAAATCTTGCAGATACAGCTCCACGATGCCGTCAAAGCCGGAAACGCGCACCAATTGGCGCAGCTGGGTATCCAGATTTTCAAACAAGGGCGGGAGCGGGCCGGATTCGGCGACAGGCAGCTGAACCGGCGCGCGCGTGGGATCTGTGAGGGCGGCCTGGATCAGGGGGACGGCCTGGGGGATATCCAGGCTCCAACCGGAGCG
Source organism: Levilinea saccharolytica (assembly GCF_001306035.1). Taxonomy (GTDB): domain Bacteria; phylum Chloroflexota; class Anaerolineae; order Anaerolineales; family Anaerolineaceae; genus Levilinea; species Levilinea saccharolytica. Next base: position 37,677 of record NZ_LGCM01000031.1, on the reverse strand, counting down.
GCCGGGGATGTAGCGCACGTCCCCCGGGTAGGGGACAGGGGCAGAGGCGGGCTGGTCGTAGCGCGGGGCAATTTCGGCGCGCAAGTAGGCTTCGATTGCCGCAGGATCGGAGGCGGCCTGTGCGGGCACCTGGCAGCTTTGCATTTTGCCGCGTCCCCACAGGCGCTGCCAGAAGGTAATCTGGCCGGTTTGCTGGCGGCAGGCGCTTACCCAGGCGTTGTAATCCGGTGAAAAACCGAGCTGGGCCGGGGAAAGCTGGATGAGAGAATCCTGATAGCGAAGCTGGAGCGGCTGGTCGTAGACTTGCCGCAGCCGGTCGGCGGCCTGGGTTTCGTCCAGACCGCCAACCGGAAGATTAGCAATGGTGGAACCGGCAGGGAAAACGAAGGTGGTTTCCTGACTGGTGACAGAGAAGAGCACCAACAGGCCGACAGCAGACAGAATCAGCGCCAGGGCCAGGATGCGCGGGATGAAAACCAACGGTCGGTTCATGGGCCGGTAGGAGTGGTGAGGTTACTTGACCACAATGCTGACGGTCACCACGCAGAAGCGCGAAGCGCCAAAGGACAGTGCCCAGTTGGCTGTGTAGCTGCCTTTTTCGGTGGGGGCGACCATATCCACGATAAAGCTGACGGTATCACCAACCTCAACTTTTTTCGGCAGGTCCAGACCATCGACGCTGGTCTGGAATTTGTGGCCTTCGTAATAGCGGAAGTCAATATCGTTGGCATCCCAGGCCTCTGTGCCGCTGTTCTTGAAGGTCCATTTGCCGTCAAAATCCTGACCGGGGGTCATTTCGGCCTTGTTGGCGGGCGAGGCAGAGACGACTGAGCATTGGAGTGCTGCGGGGGTGCTGGTGTTGGTCGGCCTGGCTGTGGCGGGGATGAAGGTGGCGGTGGGCGGCGGGGGAAGGGTGGCCGAGGGGGCCAGGGTGGCCGTGGGCTCAGGCGTGTTGGTGGGCGGGACGGCGGTAGGGGTGGCGCTGGGGTTCAAGGCCGCATCCACAGTGATTTGGGCTACAGCGGTTTCGACCGCCTGGGTCTGGATGACCGCGACCGTGGCGGCGACGACCGCCGGGTCGATGGTGGGGGTTGCTTGCGGCGCTCCAAGGCCGCAGCCGCTGAGAAGGGCGGCAACACCGACAAGGGTGAGGATGAGCTTATTCCATTGGGGTTGATTTGTTTTTGGTTTCATATTTACCTCCATAGCTCACAAGTTTACCCCTATTTTTAGGGATCAGACAAGGTGCGAAAAATGGGGCTAGGGAGCGGTTTGGTGAGCAAACTGGGTCTGGTACAAAAGGGAATAGACGCCGCCCATTCCCAAAAGCTCAGCGTGCCGGCCGCGTTCCACAATGCGGCCGCGGTCGAAGACCAGAATTTGATCGGCGGCCAGGATGGTGCTGAGGCGGTGAGCGATGACGATGCTGGTGCGGCCGGCCAGGATGTGGCGGAGGGCCTGCTGGATGAGGGCTTCGGATTCGCTGTCCAGATGACTGGTAGCTTCGTCAAGAATGAGGATGCGCGGATCTTTGAGGATGACGCGCGCCAGGGCCACGCGCTGCTTTTCGCCGCCGCTCAGACGGTAGCCGCGCTCGCCTACGATGGTATCGTAGCCGTTGGGCAGCTCGGCGATGAAATCGTGGATGTTGGCGGCGCGGGCCGCGGCTTCCATTTGCTCTTGGCTGGCGTTAGGTCGGGCGAACAGCAGGTTGGCGCGGATGGTGTCGTGGAAGAGGTAGCTTTCCTGGGTGACCATGCCAATTTGCGCCGAGAGATCATCCAGGCTGAGATCGCGCAGATCCACATCATCAAGCAGGATGCGCCCCTGCACGGGGTCGTAGAGACGGGGGATGAGGTAGGATAGGGTGGTTTTTCCGGCGCCGCTGGGGCCAACCAGAGCTACCAACTGACCGGGGAGCACATCGAAACTGATGTCTTCCAAGGCCCAATCGCGAGCCTGGCTGGTGCCGTTGGGATTGGCGGGCTTGGGCAGTTCACTGCTGCGAACACCGGAGAGGACGGCGTCCACTTCTCGCAGTTTCCCGTGCCGTTCCACCTCAGACAGGTTGATGGCGCCTTCAATGTCGTACTGAAACGCAACGTTTTCAAAGGTGAGGCGGCCGCGCAGGGCGTGAATGCGGACGGGGTTGGGCTTTTCAGCGATTTCTTGAGGCAGGTCAAGAACTTCAAAGACGCGTTCAAAACTGACCAGAGAGGTGGCCAATTCCACGGGGATGTTGGCCAGGCCGGAAAGAGCGGAATAGAGGCTGCCGAGGTAGGAGCCCAGGGCGACGATGGTGCCGATGGTGAGCGAGTCGCGGATGACCAGATAACCGCCGATGGAATAAACCAGGGCGGAGCCGACCGCGCTGACCAGGCCGACGACCATGATAAATACCGCGCCGAAGACAGCGCGCTGGATGCCGCCGTCGCGCACGCCAGCAGCCCGCTGGCTGAAGCGCGCTACTTCCTGTTGGGTACGGCCAAAGATTTTTACCAGCAGCGCGCCGCCGATGTTGAGGGTTTCACTCATCATGGCGTTCATTTCCGCGTTGAGGTCCATCTGGCGGCGGGCAATGATGCGCAGCCGGTCGCCCAGCCTTTGGGCGGAGAGGATGAAGAGGGGCAAGATCAAGATGCTGATGAGGGTCAGACGCCATTCCAGGGTGAACATGACAAAAAGGACGGCGATACCCTGGATGATGTCGGTGACCATGCCCACGATGGTGGAACTGATGGCGTTTTGCGCGCCGATGACGTCGTTGTTGAGGCGGCTCATCAGTTCGCCGACGCGGGTCTGGGTGAAAAAGCGCAGGGACATGCGCTGGAGGTGGTGGTAAAGGGCCACGCGCAGGTCGTAGATGACGCCTTCGCCGACCACGGCGTTGAAACGGCGCTGAAGGATGGAAACGCCCCCGCGAATGAGGGGAACGGCCAGCAAGGCCCCAGAAAGCCACATGAGGCGGTTCAGGTCGCGATTGGGCAGAGTTCGGTCAATCAGGTCGCGCATGATGAGCGGGGCGATCAGGGTGAGACCGCTGCTGATGAGGATCATCACCAACATTCCAGCGATATGCTTGCGATACGGCCAGGCGTAGGTGAAGACGCGGTTCAGGAGCTGGCGGGTGATTTTGGGGCGCTCGCCGCTGGCGGAAATGTAGCTGTGCCATCCACTACCGTGCATGAGGGTTTACTCCGTGAAATTCAGGGTTGAAGGACTGGGGTCAGCCGGTGGAAGAGATGGGAGGAGAGTAAAGATATCGTCCAAGAGATGAAGAAAGGTATTGGGATCCGGGCAGGTAAGCAGCGGGGTGAGGTGTTCGCGGGGCAGGGGGTAAGGAGCCAAGTAGGCTCGGGTGAACTTGCGAAAGCGCACCAGGCCGTCGGGGCTGCCGTAATAGGCCAGCATCTCGCGCAAATGCATGTGCATGGTTTCCTGCACGGCCGCCAGGGGCACCTGAGATCGGTCGAGGCGGGAGAAGATCCAGGGGTTGCCCACCGCGGCGCGGCCCACCATGACGGCGGCGCAGCCTGTGAGGGTTTTGATGCGCTCAATGTCGGCAGTGCAGGTCACATCGCCGTTGGCGATGACCGGTACGGGCACAGCCCGGACCACCTCGGCGATGGCCTGCCAATCGGCGCGCCCGGTGTACTGCTGGGCGCGAGTGCGCCCATGGACGGCGATGAGGGCGCCGCCGTTTTCGACGATGATTTGGGCGATTTGCAGATAATTGCGGGAGCTGTCATCCCAGCCCAGGCGAATCTTGGCCGTGACGGGGACGGGCAGGTTTTGGGTGAGGCTGGAGAAGATTTCCGCGATTTTTTCGGGTGTTTTGAGCAGGCCAGCGCCCGCGCCGCGCCCAGAGACGTGGCGGGCGGAGCAGCCCAGGTTAATGTCAATGAAATCTGGCTTGAGTTCGCACAGTTTGAGGGCAGCCTGCAAGATGCGATCGGGTTGGTCATCGCATAGTTGAAAACCGAAGGGGCGTTCCTCCTCGCGGTAGGCCAGCCGCCGCGGCAGATAGGGCGTGCCGTGAATGACATCCCCGGCGGTGATGAACTCGGTGTAGCTGACGGCGGAGCCCAGGCGGCGGGTGAGCAGACGAAAAGGCAGGTCGGTGATGCCGTCCATGGGGGCCAGAAGCAGATCTCCATAGACAGGGATAGGGCCGATTTGAAACGTGGGAACGAGTGTACTCATACCCTTCCATCTTATCATACCCTGGCGGTTCTCGCCGGAGGCGCGTTGGATTGCACAGAATGGTTTATAATCCTTGCCTGGAATGCACCGCAGTTTCATGGAGGTTAGGAATGAGCCGAGTGATTAAAACCGAATCGGCGGGAAAAGACCGCACCCGACTGAGCAAAGAGGTGGTGATCGCGCTGCGCGAATTGATGCGGCAGTCGCAGCCAGACGACACCAGCCGCGAACTGGCCGCGTTCATCGCGCTGGCGTTGGGGGAGATCAGCGCAACGATTGAGGCATCTGTGGCGGCTTGGGAGAAGCGGGGATATTGGGTGAAGGCTGACCGTTTCCGATTGGAATGGGAATGGACAGGCACAGTGTCTGGCAAGATGCGCAAGGCGGTGCTGGAGGAGGATTGGGGAACAGTGGCACTCACCGCGGCGCAGGTGGCGCAAAAATTCATGGCGGTTCAAGTGCCGCTGCGCCACCGGTTGGGCAAGCCCTGGGAAGGCGCCTGGGAGCGCCTGGTGGATCAGTCCTCTTAATCTTATTATTTTGGATCGTTGAGACCTGATGACTTACGAAGAGAAAATTTCAAAATTGCTGAATGTGCAGACCAGCCGCGTGGCTGCGGCTGTTCGCCTGTTGGATGAGGGCAACACCATCCCCTTTATTGCGCGCTACCGTAAAGAGATGACCGGTACGCTGGACGAAGAGCAGCTGCGCCAGGTGCAGGAGCATTTGAGCCGGCTGCGCACCCTGGACGAGCGGCGGGATACCATTCTGGCTTCCATCGCGGAGCAGGGCAAGCTGACCCCAGAACTGCGCGAGGCGATTCTGGGGGCGGAGACTTTGACCAGCCTGGAAGACCTGTACCTGCCGTACCGTCCCAAACGGCGGACGCGGGCTTCGATCGCAAAAGAGAAAGGTTTGCAGGGTCTGGCCGATCTGATTCTGGCGCAGCCGCTGCGCAGCTCAACCCCCGAACAAGCGGCGGCGGCTTATCTGAACGAGCAGGTGCCGGATGTGGAGAGCGCACTGGCTGGGGCGCGGGATATCGCCGCGGAGACGATCAGCGATCACGCGGAAGTGCGCGCGCAGATGCGTGCCAAGGCCATGCAGTGGGGTACGCTGCTGTGTGAAAAGGTGGAAGGCGCGGAAGACCCCAAGCAGGTTTTTCAGCTGTATTACGCCTATGAAACGCGGGTGGACCGCCTGCGCCCTCATCAGGTATTGGCGATTAACCGCGGCGAGCGCGAGAAGGTGCTGAAGGTGCGCATGGAAATGCCGGAGCGCGATTGGCTGGCGCCCATTCAAACCTTTTTCCGGGTGGAGCGCCGTTCGCCCTTTGCCGAACAGCTGGAGGAGGCCATTCGGGATGCAGGCGAACGCCTGCTGCTGCCTGCCATTGAGCGGGATGTGCGCCGTTCCTTGAGCGAAACCGCCGATCAGCACGCGATTCAGGTGTTCGCATCCAATTTGCGGGCGCTGCTGAGCCAGCCGCCCATGCTGGGACAGGTTGTCTTGGGGATTGACCCTGGTTTTCGCACCGGCTGCAAGATCGCCGTGGTGGACGAGACCGGTAAAGTGCTGGCGACGGACACCATCTATCCGCATGAACCGCAGAAGCGCACCAAAGAAGCCCTGGAAACCCTGCGGAAGCTGGTGGAACGCTATAAGGTGACGCTGATCACGATTGGTAACGGCACGGCATCGCGAGAGAGCGAACAGTTGGTGGCACAGTTGACGCGCGACCGTGCAGGCCTGCATTACCTGATTGTGAACGAGGCCGGGGCGAGCGTGTATAGCGCCAGCCCGCTGGCGCGGGCGGAGATGCCCACGCTGGATGTCAGCCTGCGCGGGGCGGTTTCTATCGCTCGGCGGGCACAGGACCCGCTGGCTGAACTGGTGAAGATTGACCCCAAATCTATCGGCGTGGGCCTGTACCAGCACGATGTGGATCAGGGGCAGTTGGCCGATTCGCTAACGGGCGTGGTGGAAAGCGTGGTAAACCGGGTGGGGGTGGACGTGAACACGGCCTCACCGGCACTGCTGACCTATGTGGCGGGGATTGGGCCGAAACTGGCTGAAAAGATCGTGGCCTACCGGGAAGAAAATGGGCCTTTCCAGAACCGTCAGCAGATTAAGAAGGTCAGCGGGCTGGGGGCGAAGGCTTTTGAACAGTCCGCAGGGTTCCTGCGCATCCGCAATGGGGATACGCCCCTGGATGCGAGCGCCATTCATCCGGAAAGTTACGCGGCGGCCAAGGCGGTGATGGAGCGGGCGGGTATCACGGTGGGAACTCCCGCCGATGAGAAAAAAGCCGCTCTGGAAAAACTGCGCAAGGCGCAGCCGATGGCTGAACTGGCGGCGCAGTTGAATGCGGGCGTGCCCACCCTGGAAGATATTTTTGAACAATTGGTGCGCCCAGGGCGCGATCCGCGCCAGGACCTGCCCGTGCCTATTCTGCGCAGCGATGTGCTTTCGATGGAAGATTTGACCCCGGGCATGAATATGAAGGGGACGGTGCGCAACGTGGTGGATTTTGGCGCGTTTGTGGATATTGGCGTGAAGCAAGACGGTTTGCTGCACCGCAGCCAGATCCCTGCCTGGGTGATGTTGCAGGTGGGCGATATTATTGATGTGCAGATTCTGGGCGTGGAAACAGAACGCGGGAGAATCTCCTTAAAGTGGGTCGAGTGAGGCGTATGTGAGTGCATTAGCGACGCCGCAGGCGGAATTTACGCTGAAACGAAAGTTTACCTCGGATCGGCGCAGCCCGGTGCGGTGGGTGGCATATCACGGACTGCGCAATTGGCCGATTGGCCTGGTGGCGCTGACGGGTGCGTTTGGGAACGCAGCCCTGGCGGCGGTTTTGCCGATGTTGATTGGGCAGGCGTTGAATTTGCTGCTTTCTCCGAACCCCACCCTAGAAGGACTGGGACGGATTGCTGCCTGGGTGGCACTTTCGCAGGGGGCACGCAGCGTGCTGCAGTGGATGCGCAATTTTGGCTTTGAACTGACCGCCCAGCGCGTGGAACGCGACGTGCGGGAGGACCTGTACGCGTCTCTGCTGGGCAAAAGCATGACCTTTCACAGCCTGCAGCCGGTGGGGGACACCATGGCGCGGGCAACCAACGATGTGCGCGAGGTCAATTTTCTGTTCAGCCCGGGTCTGAATATGGTTTTAGGCTCGCTGAACTTTCTGGTGATGCCGCTGGCGCTGGCCTCTCGGTATCACCCAACCTTGCTGCTGACCCCGCTGCTCTTTGTTCTGGTGTATTTTTACTCCCTGTGGCGGTATCTGCGCCGGCTGCGGCCGGTGACGCATGAGGTGCGCGAATCGTTTGGGGTGATGAACACGCGCCTGGCAGAAGCGCTGGACGGGATTGAGACGGTGAAGGGTTCGTCGCAAGAACGCAGTGAGGTGGAGCGATTTGGCGCCAACGCTCGCCGCTACCGCAACGCCACGGTGATGCAGGGGGATATTGAGGCGCGCTTTGTGCCTATGCTGTTGTTTAACCTGGCGCTGGCGGGCGGTTTACTGCACGCTTTGGTCTTGAATCATCAAGGTCTGCTGGATGTGGGGGGTGTGGTGGCGTACTTTGGGCTGCTGCTGATGCTGGATTTCCCCACGTTTGCCTCGCTGAGCGCCTATTCGCAGATTTCCTCCGGCCTGGCGGGTGCGCGGCGCATTTTGGAACTGATGAATCGTGAAAATAACCTGGATCAGAACATCGATGGGGTGCGGCAGACCATTCGGGGTGAAATTGAGCTGCGGAACGTGAGTTTTAGTTACGACACGGATGAGGCGGCGCTGGAGCAGATCAGCTTCCGCGTTCAACCCGGGCAAACCGTGGCAATAGTGGGGCAGACAGGATCGGGCAAGACCAGCCTGACCAAGCTGATCAACCGCACGCACGACGTGACCAGCGGACAGGTGCTGGTGGACGGCGTGGATGTGCGCGATTGGAATTTGGAAGCTTTGCGGCGCGGGATTTCGATCATTGAGCAGGATATTTTCTTGTTCTCGGATACGGTGGCGCGCAACATCGCCTTTGGGCGGCAGGACGCCAGCCAGGAAGAAATCGAAGCGGCGGCCAAGGCCGCCCAGGCGCATGACTTCATCATGAGCTTTGATCAGGGCTACCAGACGGTGATTGGGGAACGCGGGGTGACGCTTTCCGGCGGGCAGCGGCAGCGGCTGGCGCTGGCGCGGGCGTTTTTGACCCGCCCGCAGATTCTGATCCTGGACGATTCCACCAGCGCGATTGACAGCGCCACCGAGGACAAGATTCAACGGGCAATTTACAATGCGGCACAGGGCCGCACCACGCTGATCATCACGCACCGTCTGTCGCAAATTCGTTGGGCAGATTTGATTGTGGTGATGCGCAAGGGACGGCTGGCGGCGGTGGGAAGCCATGATGAATTGATGCGCACGTCAGAAGCATACCGGCGCATTTTTCGGGAAGTGTAGGGACTTATGCGGTTTTCTGCGGGCTTAGCGGCTGAAAAATATGACCGGCAATACTCCGACCGCGAATTGATCCGGCGGATTGCACCCTATTTCCGGGCGCAGTGGAAGCGGTTGGCGGGATTGGTGACTTTGGTGCTGCTGATTTCGGCAACCTCCTCCTTGCTGCCCATTTTGGTCTCGCGCGGGGTGGACCGGATTGAGGGCCGGGCAAGCTGGGAACTGGCGCTGACGTTGGGCGGCGCTGTGGCTGGGATTGGGATTGTGCGCTGGGTGGCCAACTGGGCGCGGCGCAGGCTCGCGGCTCGCGCGGTGAGCGATGTGATCCTTAACCTGGCCAAGGACGCTTTTGAGGCTTCCACAGCACATGATCTGTCTTTCCATGATGAACATTCCTCGGGAAAGATTCTTTCGCGCATCACCACGGACACGCGCGATTTTGGGCAGCTGATCAACATGACCGTGGACGTGACCTCGCAGGTGGCCGAAGCCGTCATTTTGGGGGTAGTGCTGGTGCGGATTGAGTGGCGGCTGTCCCTCTATATTTTTGCCCTGGTTCCGATTTTGTTCTTCCTGACGGTGATGTACCGGCGGTTTATGCGGCGGGTAACGCGCCAGGGGATGCGGGCGATGGCGGAGGTGAACGCGACCATCAAAGAGACGGTGAGCGGGATCGCTGTGGCGAAGAACTTCCGGCAGGAGCAGAATATTTACAACCTGTTTGAACGGGCCAACTCCACCTCGTACCGCATGAACGTGCGGCGGGGGCTGGCCTGGACGGTGGTGATCCCGACCCTGAACGGGGTGGGCGGGCTGGCCTCGGCTATTTTGGTGTATTTTGGCGGGATGAACGTGATTCAGGGGGTGGTGACGGCGGGAGCCTGGTATTTGTTCCTGCTGAGCCTGGACAGCTTCTTCTTCCCGGTGATGAGCATGGCGTCGTTCATGACCCAGATTCAAACCGGCCTGGCGGCGGCAGAACGCGTCTTTGCGCTGATTGATGCGGCGCCGGTGGTGAAGCAGACGGGAAGCGAGGCGGTGGGGCGGCTGCGCGGCGCGGTGGACTTTGTGCACGTCAATTTTCGCTATAAGGACGCTGAGCCGGTTTTAGACGATTTTTCGGTTTCCATCCGGCCAGGGGAGAACCTGGCGTTGGTGGGGCATACCGGCGCGGGGAAATCTTCGGTGGCGCGGCTGGTGGCGCGGTTCTATGAATTTCAAGAAGGCGAAATCCGCATTGACGGCCGCGATATTCGCAGCCTGGATCTGGAAGCCTACCGCAGGCAGTTGGGGATCGTTTCGCAGACGCCGTTTCTGTTCTCCGGCACGGTATTGGATAACATTCGTTACGCACGGCCGGAGGCGAGCGACGCGGAGATTGAAGAAATATCCCGTCAGGTGGGTGAAGGCGAATGGATTGAGACCCTGCCGCGCGGGTTGGACAGCGAAGTGGGTGAGCGCGGGGCTTTTCTTTCGATGGGGCAGCGCCAAATTGTGTCCTTGATTCGCGTGCTGGTGCAAAAACCGACGATTTTTATCCTGGATGAAGCGACGGCTTCGGTGGATCCCTTCACCGAATGGCAGATTCAGCAGGCGCTGAATTTGATCCTGAGCTCTACCACCAGTTTCTTGATTGCGCACCGCTTATCCACTGTTAAGAGCGCGGATCGGATCCTGGTGATGCGCTCCGGCAAAATCATCGAGACGGGCAGCCACCAGGATTTATTAGCTCAGGGCGGGCATTACGCGGAGCTGTACAACACCTATTTCCGCCACCAAAGCCTGGCGTATGTGGAACAGGCACGGCAGATCGCCTCAGGCTCCGGCGTCTAGCAGCTGAAGCAGGCTAGCGAGGTTCTCGCGGGAAATGCGGGTGAGTTCGGCGGGGGCGCTGTGCGGGTTGAACCAGCCAATTTCACTGCATTTTCCCGGCTCACGGATGGTAGGTTCACCTTCCAGCAGGGTGCACAGGTAGCTGGGCGAGACCCAATGCTGACCTTCTTCCGGCAAGATATGATCCACCACGTCTAATAAGCGCCCGACCTGGATGGTGATGCCGTATTCTTCGTGCATCTCACGGACGAGTGCGTGAGCCAAAGTCTCGCCAAATTCTACAGAGCCGCCGGGAAATTCCCACAGGCCGCGCTCATTTTTGGCCAGCGGGCCGCGGCGAGCCATGAAGACCGCGCCGTCCGCGCGCTGAATGACGGCACCCACCCCGACGCCGATGTAATCTACACCTCGTTTCATTGATACCCTCCTGAACCCTGTGTATGGATGTACTTACGGGTACAATTGTAACCGTGGAATGTGCCGTGCAGCGAGAGTGAAGCGATGAGTCGTTATTTGATCCCAGCCCAGGAAGCCCGCGCCGAAATCACCGTGGTGAACAGTCGTTTTATTGCCAGCGCCGCCCCCGCGTTCAGCGTGGATGAGGCGCGGGCTTTTATTCAGCGGATTCGCACGGAGTTCCCCGACGCCAGCCACCACGTACCCTGTTTTTTGGTGGGACATGGGGCCTCGGTGACGGCGCATTGCAGCGATGCAGGCGAACCTTCGGGCACGGCCGGGCGGCCTGCGCTGGCGGTGCTGCAAGGCAGCGGCTTGGGCGATGCGGTGGTGGTGGTGACGCGTTACTTTGGGGGTACCAAGCTGGGTACGGGCGGCCTGGTGCGGGCCTACAGCGACGCGGTGCGGGCGGTGTTGGCGGTGCTGCCGCGGGCGGTGAAAATTCCCACGGCCACTTTGATGGCGGCTCTCCCATACAGTTTTTTTGAGCCTGTTCGCCTGTTAATTGCCAGCCATCGGGGGGAACTGCTGGATCAGGATTTCGGCGCGGATGTGACGGTGAGTGTGCGCTTTCGCCTGGAAGATGTGGACGGCTTTCAGGATGCGCTGCGCGAGCTGACCCGCGGGACGGTTCAGGCGGAGGTGGTGGAAACTCAGCCCGATACCATTTTCCCAGTGACAGATGCGGACGCGGCCTAGGTGCGGGACTGGAACCAGTCGGGGGCCAGCACAGCCATGAGGTAGCTGGACCAAAACACGCTGCCTACTTTACGAAAATCGCGCAGATGCCCTTCGATCTGAAAGCCGGCTTTCTGATAACAGCGCACGGCGGGGGTGTTGAAGTCAAACACGCGCAAATCCACGCGGTGCAGCCCCAACTCCACAAAGGCAATCTCCAGAGCGGCGTTGACCATCTGCGTTCCTAAACCCGCGCCGCGGCCCTGCGCCTGGCCGACCAGCACCTTGCCGAGGGTAGCGGACTGGTTGCGCTCATCGAAATTGTACAGCTCGATGTGGCCGAAGACCTCAGCGCTGGGGGTGTGGACGGCTTTGTAAATGCGGCGCGGGGGCGGTTCAACCTGTGCGCTGGCGGCATATTCCAGAAGCTGCTGGCGGGTGAGCGGGGCGCGGAAGAACGGCCCAGACCAGAGCATTAAAAATTCAGCGTCGGGAATCCAGCCCAGCAGGCGGTCGACATCGGCAGCGGTGAACGGTTCCAGGTGGACGGCGGGGGGCATGGGGTCACTCCTGGGGAGGGACGGCGGATTTGGGCAGGCGCGCGGCGAGGGCCTGGGGGTCGAGCTGGGCAAATACTTCGTTAAACCAGGCGACCGCTTCCTTGTGGCGTTCAGCCAGGGTGGTCTTATCCACAAAATAGAGCGATTCGAGCCGGGCGATGACCTGGGGCGGCAGCTCGTAATACACATAGCGGGTGTGGAAATGGTGGTGAGCGGGCCGGTAGAGATAAGATAAGGCTTCCACCAGGGGACGCAGGGTGTAGCCCTGATAAAAAGCGAGAGCCTCCAACCAGTTTTGGCGGTGGATCTCTTTCAGGGTGAGGATTTGGAAAAGGTCAAACATCAGACGCAGGGTAGGCAAACGGCGGGCGGTTTCTTCCTGGAATTGGCCGCGATCGAGGTGGGGGACGTTGGAGATGCCAGCTTTATCAAATAAGAATTTGGCCTGGCCGTGAATTTCGGGTGTGAGGAATTTATCCGGGCTGGAGTGCTTGATCACGCACAGATCCAGCATGAGGAAGGGGCTGGTGTCGGCCAGCAGGATAAAGGTCTGGGCGTGGCCGTGCCAGGTGGGCTGGGGGAGGGTATATTGGATGCGGATGGGCGAAAGCTGCCGGAGCAGCGCTTCCAGGCGGGCAAGGATGGCTTCCACTTGATCATCCTCGACGACGAGCTGAAGGTCAATATCGGACCAGGCGTCCACACGGCCAAAGGCCGCCGCACCGGCTTCCCACATGGCCAGCACTTCTGGGCGGGGTTGAAGATCATCTACCAGGGTTTTTAGGATCGTTTCTCTCGTCAGGGTCATGGAGGACCTCCAGAAGATGAAATGCTGCTTCATGAATTGTACGGGTCTTGGGGTTTCTTTACACTGGCTGATTGGGCAGGTTTTTGCACAGAAACTGGGCCATCTGGTCGGCGCCGTTGATGACGGGGGACGCTGGACGGGGCAGGCTGAGCAGAGCAGGCAGTGTGTCCAGCCAGTCCATGCGGCGAAAATCGGCTTCGGGGATTTCGACGGCGGGCAAGTGGGCGAGGATGTACTCGGCCAGGGGACGCGCCTCGCGAAAGCCGCTGCGGCTGACAAAGGCGAAGGGGATGCGGTTCTGGTAGACTTCGGCGATGGTGCTGTAACCGGCCTTGCCCACAGCGGCATCACAGGCAGCCATCAGGTCGGGGTGGTAAAAATCAGAGTGGTGCGCGAGCAGGATGAGGTTGCCGCGGCGTTCATAGGGCTGCTGGACAGCGCCGGGAATCACAAAAAAGACATCGGGGTGGGCAGACAGGCGGTGCAGGTGTTCAAACTGATCGGGGATGCCGCCCATGGTGATGAGGACGGCGGGCGCATGCTCGGGAATGCCCAGACGGCGGCGGGTTTCGGCGCGTGAAGCGCGGGGCAGGCGGCTGGCGGGCAGGGCGCGCAGGTGTGCCTGGGGGTTGGGGGCGCAGACCGGCTCGGTTTGAATATGAAATGAGGCGGTGCGGAAGGCGGCTTCCAGAAGAGGGAGGAAAGCGGAAAACTGCGGGGCGCGTTCGAGATACCCAGTGTAGATCCAATCCCAGGTGAAATTTTCGATTAAGGCTGAGGGCAGCCTGGCGCTTTGGGCGGCCTGAAGACCGAGAGGGGAGATATCACACAGCACAGCGCGGCAGCCGAGGGCGCGCAGGTGTTGGGCGGACTGATCGGCCTGGAGGGGCAGGAAGGCGGCCAGCTTTTCCAACGTGGCGGGCAGGTTTTCTTCCATCGGCGAAGACTGCACCAGCCCCACATCGGCCTGGGTGGGGTGCAGGGTGAAGGCGGCGGACGGTAGTGCGTCTGCGAAGAACCAGGCGGGAACCTGGGTGAAAAGGTCAAAATGCAGACTGGGATTGAGGCGCAGCAGGGCTTCCATCACCGCACAGGCGCGGGAGGCGTGGCCAAAGCCGTGAGCGGTGATCCAATAGGCCCAGCGAACCTGCACAGCGGCGGTCATACGGCGGACGCCTCCTCCCATTGGAAAGTCTCCACTGGGCCCAGCGCCTGTCGCAGGGCAAGCTGGGTGAGCAGCAAGGCTGTGCCGCGTTCTCCGGAACCCAGCGAAACCTCGGCGGGCAGGAAAATGCGGCTGTCGGCCAAAATGCGCACGGGGCCGGGCAGCCCAAAGGGGGAAACTGCCCCGGGGGGACTACCGGTGACGGTCAGCACCTCTTCATCCGCGGCCATCGTCACGCGGGAGGTGCCCAGGTGCTGGCGCAGGCGCTTCCAGGGAATTTGCTGGGGGCCGGCGGCCAGCACCAGGAGAAACTGGGAATCAGGCAGGCGAAAGAGCAGGCTGCGGATGACCTGATCGGGGGATTGGCCGCGCTCGGCGGCAGCTTCTTCCAGGGAGCGCACGGGCCGGGTGTGGCGAAAGAGGCGGTAGGGGATACCGCGCGCCTGCAATTCACGGGCGGCGGGGGGCAGTTCAGAGTCCATGCGCGGCCTTATTCGGGGCGGGTTCCGAAGACCATATCCCACAGCGGCGAGCTGACGCCGTAGCGCTGATTGGGGGTTTTATAGTGGTGCTGCATATGATAGCGCTTGATAAACTTCCAGTAGCCGCTGCGCATGGCGAAATGGTGGGTGGCGTAGTGGATCATATCGTAGAGCAGATAGCCGGTGATGTAGCCGGAGAACAAGGGGCCGACCCAAAGCGGCGCATGGAGCCACACGGCCACAACCAGATAAAACAAGCCATAAAACAGGGCAGCCAGGGGGATGCTGAGCACGGGGGGCATGACCAGGCGAGTCTTGCACTGCGGCTGGGCATGGTGCACGCCGTGGAAGAGGAAGAAGATTTTTTCCTGGCGAGGAGTCTTGGGCGGATAATGAAACAGGAAGCGGTGCAAGGTGTATTCAGCAAAGGTCCACAAGAACAGACCGATGAGAAAAGCGGCGGGTAAGATGGCCCAGTTGGGAGCGGCGGCGCGCAGGACATCATACAGCAGGGCAAACAAGGCCACAGGCACCCAGAGGATGAGCACGGCGATGGGGCTGATGTGGGTGAAAAATTCTAAGAAATTGGATTGAAACAAGCGAATGGGCACATCGCTGTGGTCCGTGGGGAAATGATTGGCCATGCTTCATTCTCCTCGTGCTGGTTCTATAAATAAAAGACCGGATCTAGCTGTTTACCGCCAAAAGTTGAGAGAACTGGATTAATTGGAGGTCGGGGGATCTACACGCTCGACCAGAACGGTCAAATTGGCGGCCATCGCCGCGATAGCCCCGATGGCGGCCCACACAGGCAGGAGCAGAGCACCCACCACGCCCAGGGTGAGGGGGATCTCGATGAGAACTTCACCCTGCTCATTTTTGAGGATGATGCGGCGAATGTTGCCCTCGCGCACCAACTCTTTCACCTTGGCGACCACGGCTTCGCCCGTGACGCGAAACTCTTCGTAGCGAACTCTTTCTTCGGACATTTCCACTTCTCCTTATGATTTCGGCTTGTGGCGCTGATTCCACTGCCAGGGCCAAACGGCGGGGACGATGGCGGCGATGCCAAAGAGGAAGGCCAGAACGGCCAACAAAACGGCGATGGGGGCCAGCGGCAGAAGGGCCACCCCCACGGCGCCGAGAATCAGGCTTAAGATCAGCAGCACCAGGCCGATGCCGCCCAGGACGGCGGCCCATTTCCAACCGGCGGACTGACTGGCGACGCGCACACCGTTGATTTGGCCAGTTTGTCCGTGAATCCACACCGGCCGGCGGCGACCTTCGTCATCGAGATAGTACGAAGCGTACATGGGCAGGAGCAGCAGGGTCCAATGCGGGTCTAGATATTCCACCTGTAATTTGAGGCTGCGGGTGTGCTGCGCGCCGCCTGCCTGGCTGCATTCCTGCCCGGCTTTTTCGTCCAGGGCGGCGCGGGCGGCCGGCCAGGCGCTTTCGGGCGGTTCATCGGGCACGCGAATGATGCTGCTGCCCAGCAGGGCGGCGTCGTAAGCGCGGGCCTGTTCCAACGCATAGGAACCCAGAATCTTCTCGCGGGCGGCGTGGTCGCTGGCGGCAGGGGCGGCGATGTTGTGATAGCGGCGCTGGATCTGACCCAGGCGCGGTTCCCAGCGCACTCGGGTTTCGATGACCTCGCGCGACTGCCAACTGCCGCCGCTGTAATAATCCTGGGAGGATTTGACTTGATAATCGAAGCCGCTTTCAGCCTGCCAGGTGCCGCTGAGGGTGCTGTCTACCAGCCACATGGGCTGCCAGAGCGGGCGGGCGCGTTTGAGCAGGTTGGGTGCGGTGAAGTCCGCGGGGCGCAGCCAAACTTCCTTGACGAATTTTTCCACCGCTGGGGCCAGACTGCTGACCTGACGCTGGAAGGGCAGGAGCAATTCGGGCGGTTCCGTGCGCAGCCGGACTGGCTGGGATTCAAGCACACCCTGGGCGCAGTTGGGGCAGGGTTGGCCAAGCTGAGCGGGATCAATCAGAAAAGCCTGGCGGCAGGTGCGGCAGCCCGTGGGCTGAAGCTCTAGACCCCAGGCGGATTGGACTTCATCCAAAATTGTGGAATCCGTGGAAGAGATTGAGGGGGTGCTCATCAGGCGGCCTCCGAGTCAACCGCTTTGCGGTAGAGTGAGATGGCAAAGGCGGCGCCGATGCCGAGGACGATGAAAGAGATCACCAGGGTGATGGCCCCTAAGCCGCCTGCCAGGAGCAGAGGCAGGCTGATGAGACCGCCCAGCACGCCGGGGGCCAGCATGGCGGCGATGGTCGACCAGATTTTCCACCAGGCGACCGGCTTCTGACCAGCGATGGCGCCTGTCTGCCCGTTGATCATCACCTGATAGACCTTGTCTTCGAATTTATAGGAGGCCAGATAGACCGGTAGGAGGACGTAGCGCCAGGATTCATCGGCGAAATCCGCCACCATCGTAAAATTGCGCACATGCGAGGAGGAGATATCCGCATAACAGGCGTCGCGGGCTTTTTCGCGCATCTGAGATTTGCCCTCTTCCCAGGCCTGGGTGAGGGGGATATCGTAGGCGTGGGCCTGCCAACCAGCGAGGTAATCAGGCAGATAGGCGACCAGATCCCCCAGGTCAAAGGGTTGGATGCGGCCCAGGATTTTCTTACTGATGTGGGAGCTGCCCGAAATGAGCCAATCCTCCAACTGGACATTCACGCGCCCATTTTCCCAGCGCCAATCAATGACGGTGCGGGATTTCCACTCCTTGCTGCTGGAGTCATAGTAGCGTTCGGTACGCTCATAACCGACTTCGGCTTTCCAATCGGCCTGGATATGGCAGGTGAAGGTCCAGAAGGGCAGGTAAATGCCCAAAAAACGATCCAAAACGGAGGACTGGCCGAGAGTGTCGGGGTGGAACCAACCTTTGCTGAGCCATTCTTTGGCCACGCGGCGGTTGTTTTCTACGGGGATCTTGAAGGGGATGAGAAAGCGCGGGCGGAGCTGATCTTCGGCGGCCTGACGGAGGTTGACGCGGTTGGAGGCGCAGAAGGGGCAGGTGATGGAGAGGGCTTTGTTTTCCACCGCCAGACTGGCACCGCAGGAATCGCAGTGCAGTTCCATGCGGCCTGCGGTGCCCCAACCCTGCTCCGCTTTGGCGACGGTCTCCAGGGTGAATTCCAGCTTTTCGGCCTGACGGCCCACATGCTGGCCGTTGGCCTGGGTTTGAAAGCCGCAATGTTCACAGGCTACCCCGCCCGCGGCGACATCATAGCGGGTGGCGGCGCCGCATTGGGGACATTTGAAGGTGACCGGGGCTTCCGCTTCGGCTTTGGCCTGCACTGGGGCGTACACAGTAATGCCGGGCACTTGAGAGTCAACCGCTTGATAATTGGGCGGGACCTCCCAAGGAGGCAGAGGGGTTGAAACCTGGTTCATTGGCACGATCACTCCTGGATGGGTTCAAGGCTGCGCCTGACAAGATTAAAGTATAGCATAATCAACCCTGCGGGAAAGGGAAGTGAAGAGAATAAAAAAACCGGAGCCGTGTTGCTCGGCTCCGGTATCGGTACTCGTTGAAGATTTACTTTTTCTTGAGGATGATGCGCGCATCCACCACTTTGACACCCTTGCCCTCTTCGTAGACCAGGACGGGGTTGGCGTCCGATTCGCTGATTTCATCCGAGAGGTCGAGGATCATATTGGCGTAGCGGCAAATGGTGTCGGCCAGGACGGCTTTGTCGCGGGGGGCTTCACCGCGGACACCATTGAGGATGGGGCCGCCGCGAATTTCACCCAGCATGCGCAGGGCCTGCGCAGGGGAAACGGGGGCCACGCGGAAGGTCACGTCCTTGAGAACTTCCACGAAGATACCGCCCAAACCGAACATCATGGTCGGGCCGAAGGTGGCATCGTTGACCGAGCCGAGGATGACCTCAGTGCCCCAAGGGGCCATTTCCTGCACAGCCACGCCGTGAATATTGGCGCTGGCGTTGTAGGCCTTGGCGTTGGCAAGAATGGTGCGGTAGGCATCACGCACGGCGGCTTCGTCTTTGATGTTGACTTTGACGCCGCCCGCATCGGATTTGTGCAGGATCTCGGGGGAGACGATCTTCATGACCACCGGATAGCCGACTTTATTGGCCAGAGCGGCGGCTTCGTCTTCGCTGTGGGCCAGGATGGTGGTGGTTACCGGCAGACCGTAGAGGGTGAAGACCTGCTTGGCCTCGATTTCGGTGAGGCTGCCGCGGCCTTCGGTGCGGGCGTTGGCGATGATCTTGAGGGCAGCGGCGCGGTCGGCTTTAATTTCGACCTGGCTGTTGTCGGCGACCATCTCGCGCATGCGGGCGTATTCGCGCAGGGCGGCCATGGTGTTGACGGCCACATCGGGAGCACCAAAGGCGGGCACGCCGTTTTCCACCAGCCAGCGCATGGCTTCGGCGGATTTTTCGCCGCCGACGAAGGAGACGGTGACGGGTTTGGTGGTGCAGCCGGATTCGTCAATGGCTTGCTTGATGCCTTTGGCGATTTCGACCGGGTCGGTCATGGCGGTTTCGCAATAGAGCACAACCAGACCATCCACCCACTCGTGGGGCAGGGCGTAGCGCACGGAGTCCATGTACCATTCGTTGCCAGCCATACCGGTGAGGTCCACCGGGTTCTTGGCGGAGCCGAATTCGGGCATGTGTTTCTTCAGTTCGGCCTGAACATCGGCGGGGGCGAATTTGAGGGGCAGGCCGTAGCGCTCGGCGGCGTCGGTGGCCAACACGCCCACACCACCACCATTGGTGATGATGAGCAGATTATCGCCCTTCATGGGGGGCTGGAGGGAGAGGGCCAGGGTGAGGTCGAAGAGGTTATCGAGATCGCCAGCCTGGAGAACACCAGCCTGTTGGAAGGCCGCGCCGTAGACTTTGGCAGCGCCAGCCAGGGAACCGGTGTGGGAGGCGGCAGCCGCGGCGCCGTGCGCCGACACACCCGACTTGAGGGCGATGATGGGTTTCTTGGACTTGCGGGAGACTTCCATGAAGCGGCGGCCGTCTTTGAAACCCTCAATGTAGAGGGAGATGCAGGCCGTGGCGGGGTCGTCATTCAACCACTCGATGGTGTCGGCAAAATCCACGTCGGACATGTTGCCGATGGAAATGAGTTTGTCGAAGCCGACGCGGCGGGTGTAGGTGGAGGCGTCCATGGCGATCAGCAGAGCGCCGCTTTGCGAGATGAGAGCAGCCTTGCCGACCAGGGGCAGGAAGGGGGCAAAGGAAGCGTTGAGCTTTTCGGTGTTGGAGAGGTAGCCCACAATGTTGGGGCCGAGAATGCGGGTGTTGTAGCGGCGAGCGATCTCCACAATCTCATGTTCCAGCTCGTGCTGGCCGGTTTCGGAGAAGCCGGAAGTAATCACGATCAGACCCTTGACGCCATGCTTACCGCAATCTTCCACGGCCTGGGGCACCAACTTGGCAGGCACGGTGATGACGGCGGCATCCACACCCGCGGGGAGGTCGGCGATCGTCGGATAGACTTTGAGACCCAGAATTTCGTCCGCTTTGGGGTTGACCGGGTAGATCTTGCCCTCAAAACCGCCCTGGATCAGATTTTCCACAACGGTATAGCCGATTTTTCCGGGCGTGGAGGAGGCGCCGATCACTGCCACATTTTTTGGCCGATAGAGACCATCTAGAACGTTGTTACTCATGTATATCCTCCTGAAGCTTTGAATGAAATCTTAGATATTTGCCTGGATTGCGTAAGGCGCGCGGTGCCTAGGGTTCATTCTCCGGCGAGCGCGCTAAATCTTGCAGGTAGGGGGTGGGGTCCAGCAGTTGAGCAGGCTGGTGTTGGGTGAAATAGTTGCCGCCGAGATAATCGTTGGTATCGGGCAGGTCGGTGTGCATTTCAAAGTGGAGCATGGAGGGCGCTCCGGCCTGTTTGAGACGCTGGATGTAGGCGGGGGAAGTCTCGTTGATGAGATCCAGGTTGAGTACCAGGCCGACGCGGCCAATGACCTGGCCGGCTGAGACGGATTCTCCAGGCTGCACCAGGGCCTGTTCCATCTCCGCGTAGCGCTGCAGCGCGCCGGAGCGGGTGCGGATGAGGACAGAATAGGTGACGTTCCAATAGGAGATTTTGTGAGGAGAGGTGAACTCTTCGACCTGCAAAACTTCGCCCGCTTCAATCGCCAATACCGGGCAGCCCGCGGGGGCATACAGATCTACACCAGCGTGACGGCGGTCGCCTCGATTTTCCCAAAAAGCCCCTCGTTCACCAGCTTGCGGGATGGAACGGGAGGCGCTGTCGGGTACGGGCCAGAATTTGCTCACAATCCTCTCCTGAAAACGGTACTTTCAGGCTTTATTGTAAGCATTTTTAAGCAAACAAAAGTCCTTATCCCATAGTATATTCGTCATTATTAATTCACCCCGGATGAAAATAATGGAGAAAGACAAGCGCAGGACTGGAAAAAGAAAAAGACCCCGCGGACAGGGGCGGGGTCTGACGTGCAGAGAGAGGAAATGCGGTCAGTTGGCAGGTTCGATACCGACCACGCCGCCCAGCCCGTTGACGCTGAGGGTCCATTCGGAACCGATACGGCAAGCCTGGAACAGGTCAAAATTGCTGGTTTCGTAGGTGTAGTTGTCTGAACCAGCGTCAAAGAGGATGCGGTACTCTTCGGTACGGTCACCCAGGCGTTGGTCGCTGTTGAGGCTGGAAGAGGTGGGCCAAATGGGGTTGAAATCCTGACCGGTCTGCACCCATTCGTCCACTTTCGCCCATTCGGTGACGGTATATTTGCAGTACTCCTGGTTAACCTTATATTCGCAGTCCTGAACCACCTCGCCGAAGCCAGTACCCTGATCTACGGTATAGGGCGTGCCGCAGACTTTATCCGCGTTGGGGGCAGGGTCGGCTTGCGTGTGGTGGTAGCGCCATTCACACGCGCCAATTTCAGCACCGCTGGGGATTTCATCGCGAAAATCGGCGCGTTCCACCGGCCCATACTGCTCTATCGCCACGGTACGGCGCCAGGCGACGGAGGTGACCGTTCCGGTGATATCATCGGTACGCAGCAGATTGATGAGAAAGACGATGCCCAGAATGCCGCACAGTAAAATTGCCAGACCAACAAAGATGAGCACCCAGGGGCTGCCCTTCTTGGCAGGGGCCTGCGGCGGGGGTTTGGGGGTGGTTTTGAGTTGAGCGCCGCAGTGGGCGCATATGAGGGCGGTGTCGGGGTTTTTGTTGCCGCAGCTAGGGCAGGGGAGTTCCACCATGGGCTTGGCCACATGAGCGCCTATCACCTGACCAGCGGCTCGCTGCTGGCCGCCTTTCAGTTCACCGCTGCACTGCGAACAGACAGCAGCATCGGCTGGGTTGCGGGTTCCGCAGTAGGGGCAGTGAATATCAGGCGCGGCTGTTTTGGCTTTTTCAGCCTCGGTTTCGTCCTTGATGATCTCTTCACGTTCAGCCTGAACAAATTTCACATCCGCTGGCTGCGGCGCGCCGCAGGTTCCACAGGTCTTTTGCGGGCCTGGGTTGCGTTGGTGGCAGTTGGGGCAAGTCCATTCTAACTTGACATAGCCAAGTGACTCTTTTGCCATTTGAAAACCTCCGGTAGGTTGAACTCCAGACTATTATACCGGATTCAGGGGTTGGGGGGCGCATGAAGAAAAAAAAGACTGCCTTTTGGAGAGGCAGTCCTGGGGGAACGGTTTTAGTTTTCGTCTGGCGGGAGGGCAGCTTCCATCAGGCGTTGGATGCGCGCGATCATGTTGGCGGGGTCGGGGTGCAGCCCTTCGATGAGGAGTGCGTTTTCATAGATCTGCTCGATGACCGCTTCTTCCAAAGGGTGTCCCGCGGGCAGATGATGAAGTTTTTTGAGAATGGGGTGGCGCGGGTTGATTTCCAGCACTTTTTTGGGAACCTCGTAGGGTTTATCCAACAGGCGGTACACGCGCTGCATTTGCGGCTCCAAAGTGCCCTCTTCATCCACCAACCGGGCCGGGGATTCGACCAGGCGGTCTGTGAGGCGCACAGCGGAGACGCGCTCAGCCAACTGCTGGGAGATGCGGTGGATCAGATCCCCGCTTTGATCTTCGGGAATGGACGGCTGTTCGCTGGATTCCGGCGAAGAGGGCTTGGGCAGATCTAGATTCCCGGCGGCGATGTTCACCAGGGGAAAATCGTGATAGCTCTCCAGGCGCAGCAGCATGAAGGAATCGATGGGATCGGTGAGGAAGAGGACATCCAGCTGACTGGCGCGCAGGGCTTCGAGATGGGGACTTTTTTGGATGGAGCGGGGGTCGTCACCCAGAAGGTAGTAGATGGATTTTTGGTCCGTTTGCAGGGACTGGACATAGTCGGAGAGGGAAACCCATTGATCGGGCTTTTGCAGGGTATGGAAGCGCAGGAGGCTTTGGAGGGCGGATTGGTTTTCCATATCCGTGGCCAAACCTTCCTTGATGAAGCGCCCGTACTTTTCCCAGAAAGTGACGTACTGCGCCGGCTGATCCTGGGCCAGGGATTTGAGGTGATCAAGGACTTTGGAAGTGAGCAGCTTGCGCAGCTGCGAGATGATGCGATTGGACTGGATCGATTCGCGGGATACATTGAGGGGCAGGTCTTCAGAATCGACAACGCCTACCAGGAAGCGCAGGTAATCGGGCAGCAAGTCGAGGGTGTATTCCTGAATCAGGACTTTACGAGCGTAGAGAGCCAAACCGTCCTGACGGCGAGAGGAGAAGATGGATCGTTCGGGCGAATCGGGCACGTATAAAACTGCGTATAGCTGAAGAGGAGCGTCAATGTTGAGGTGCAGATGAGTCAGCGGCGGGACATTTTCCATGGTCAACTGACGGAAGAAATCGGCGTAGCTCTGGCTTTCCACTTCGCGGGGGGATTGGCGCCAGAGCGCGGTTCGTTGGTTGATTTGTTCCTGGGAGTCGCCGATGTAAATGGGATAGGGAATGTAATCTGAATGACGGCGGATGATGCTGCGCAGGCGGTATTCCTGGGTGAACTCGTAGGCGTCCTCTTTGAGCTGAATGACCACTTCGGTGCCGCGGTCGGTTTTTTCGGCTGGCTGGATGGTGAAGGTATCCTCACCGGAGGAGAACCATTCGGCGGGGGTGTCGGAGGGGCGGTAGGAGCGCGACACCACGCGCATGGATTCGGCGACCATGAAGGCAGCATAAAATCCCACCCCAAATTGACCGATCATCTCGCTGGGTTTCGCGCCGCTTTGGGCAGCCGCCTGGAGGAAGGCACGCGCACCGGAATGAGCGATGGTTCCCAAATTCTCTTCCAATTCGGCGGCGTTCATGCCGATGCCGGTATCGCGGATGGTGAGGGTGTGGTTTTCGGCGTTGGGGATGATCCAGATCCCCAGGGGCTGATCGGGCTGATGCACGTCGCGGTTAGTCAGCATCTCGTAGTTGAGGCGTGTGATGGCATCGGACGCATTAGAGATCAATTCACGTAAAAAGACTTCGCGCTCGGTGTAGAGCGAATGGATGAGGATGTCTAAAAGCTGGCGGGTTTCGGCTTTAAAGGGGATAGGGTTTTGGGGATTCATTCCGTCCTCCAGAGAATCAGGTTACTGCATGAGGATAACACGAGTCTATAAGAATTGAATAAAAACGGCGCGCCAGGAATATTTTGGCGCGCCGAGGTGGATGAGAAGGAAAACTGTTAGCGGGTGGTGAAAATAGCCGATTTTTGCCGCACCAAGACGAAAGGCACCCGCATGGCCCCCAGGGCGGGAATGAGCGTGTTGACGATTTCTGCATCGTAGATGGGGGTGAAGATTTCGTGGGTGACTTCGAAGTATTTATTCAGGTTCGAGATGGCTGCCAGGCGCATGAGTCCGTCCATGCGGAAGGTGCTGACGACGATGGAGACGGGATCCATACGGCGGTTTGGTTCGGTGGGGTCGTAATCTGGGGGATCTTTTTCAGGAGGGACGAGGTGGCAGGCCAGGACTTGCTCCGGGGCCAAATGAATTTCGGGGTAGACCAGCGGCCGAGGGGTTTGCGTGGGGGCGGTGGTGATCAGCACACGCGCGTTGTAGAGGGTGATGCTGTCGGGGGCTGCGTTGGTGCGCAGCCAGGTGCTGGCGCGGATTTGTTTTTTTAGGATGGCTTCACCCCACACCAGGGCGGTGTGGGTGTAGAGCATGATGGGGGCAACTTTTTCATCCGCAGCAAGGGTGTAGAGAGGTGGATTGACCGCTTCTGTCATGCGCTTTCTCCTGAACTAAAAACTTCCGACTACGACGCAGCGCACCCTACTTTGGAGGGTAGCGGCGGTGAATCGCGGGGATCAAATAATCATCAAAGGCGCGATTCATATCGTAATCGGGCGACCATCCCCAATCTTTCCGGGCAGCGGAGTCGTCAATATCCCCAGGCCAACTGTCCACAATGGCCTGACGGCTGCCGTGCACCTGGCAGTGAATTTCTGCCTTGGGGAAATACTTTTTGACCACGGTCTGGATTTCATCCGCGGTGGGGCTGAAACTGGTGACGTTATAGACCAGTTGGGAGAGGTTTTCTTGCGGGGCTTCTTCCAATTGGAGCAAGGATTTCACCGCGTCCGGCATGGCCATGAAAGGCAGACGAGAGTCGGGTCGCACAAAGCATTGGTAGGGAATGCCCTGGGCAGCGTGGTGCAGCATCTCCGGACCGTAGTCGCTGGTGCCGCCGGTGGGGATCGTATCCGCGCTGATGAGGCCGGGGAAGCGCAGGCAGCGGAAATCCACGCTGGCGCTGCCTTTGTCAGCGGCTAACTGGCGGTAGTGGCGGGTGTAGTAGCGGCCCAGATGCTCGCAATACAATTTGTTGCAACCGTACATGGTGGTGGGTTGTAAGAACTGCTCTTCTTTGACTTTGCCCGCGCGATTTTTGGTTTCCAGATCCGGAATGCCGTAGGCGGCGATGGATGAGGGGTAGATGAATTTGACCGCACGGCCCTGCCAGGCAGATTGCTCCACCGCCAGGCGCAGCAGGTTGAGCGTGCCTTCCACATTCACACGATGAGCAGTTTCTGGATTGTACTCCGCTTTGGTGGAAAGGATGGACGCCAGATGGAAAATGGTGCGGATTTCAAATTCGGCCACCAGGCGGCCCAGAAGCATATTGTCGAGGATGTCACCCTGGATAAAGCGCTGGCAGTAGGGCACTAGATCTGCATCCAAGGGCTGGACATCCAATGCAAGAATGCCAATATCGCCTTTCTTTCCCAAATGTGAAATCAGGCCGTGACCAATTTCGCCGTTTGCGCCGGTGATCATGACGACTTCTTTTCGCATCTTGTGTATACTCGCTTTCACTGGGGAATGGAGTTAGATATAGAGGGTTTTGAAGCCTTCCAAAACCCTTAAGACAGTATTTATTGTACTGAAAATGCTGGTTAATGCCAGCGCGATTAATCCTGAGTTCTATGGACGTTTGTTCCAGGGTCAGGCACTTTCAAAAATTGGCGGTGGAATGTACAATTGTCACATTCTTTGACCTGGAGGATTTTATGACCGCAGCGCGCAAACCCTTGATCGGCATCGTCGCCCACCCGAACCAGGAAGGCCCGGAGGAGGTGAATTCCCGCTATCTGGGGCGAAAGGATGACGTGGGGGCCATTTTGCGGGCTGGCGGTCTGCCGGTGATGTTGGTGCCGGTGTATGATGAAGAAAGCTGGGCGGAGGCCTTTGCGCGCGTGGATGGGATCATGCTGACCGGCGGCTGGGATATGGGGCCAGAGGCGATGGGGTTGGTTTCTCACCTGAAGATTGAAAACCCCAATGCGCTGCGAGATCAGGCTGATTTGACGGCGGCGCGCATGGCTTTGGCACTGAACAAGCCGCTGTTGGCCATCTGCCGCGGGGCGCAGGTGCTCAACGTGGCTGCTGGCGGAACACTGGTGGTGGATATTCCCAGCGAGGTGCCTGGGGCATTGAAACATCGGCGCGTGCCGGGAGAAGGGGATGTCTTCCAGAATCATGCGGTAACACTGGCGGAAGGGTCGCTCATCGCCGACATCATGGGCAGCCTGGAAATTCTCTCCAACAGTTTTCACCACCAGGCGGTGAAAGAGCCCGGCCTGGGGCTGCGGGTGAGCGCGCGCACGGCAGACGGGGTGATTGAGGCGATTGAACATCCGCAGATGCGGTTTTGTTTAGGGCTGCAATGGCATCCAGAGGAACACTCAGTTCCACAGACGAACATGCAGCCCATTTTTGAACGGTTTTTACAGGCCGCCAGCGGCGGGTGACGTCAGGTCAGTTCGGTGCGGCGCACGGCGCTCCCCTGGACTTCCCATAGGGTGGTGGCATACTGCTGAATGAAATAGCGATCGTGCAGGATGGCCAGGATGGTGCCGTCAAAATCGGCCAGGGCCTGCTCAAACTGGGCACGGGAGGGGATATCCAAATGGTTGAGCGGCTCATCCAGAATGAGGAAATTGCAGCCGCGGGCCACCAGACAGGCCAGGGATAAACGCGCCCGCTCACCGTAGGAAAGCTGCCCGGCAGGTGAAAAGACCCCGTCCCCTTTGAAGAGGAATTTGGACAGATAGGAGCGCGCTTCGGTCTGCGACCATCCGGTGATGGACTGGATGGTCTCGAAGGCGTTCAGGTTCGGCTCCAACTCTTCCTGTTCCTGGGCCATGATGCCCATCTGGACGGCAGGGCCGAGGCGGAAACGGCCCGACAAGGGGGGAATCTGGCCGGTGAGGGTGCGAATGAGAGTGGTCTTGCCGGAGCCGTTGGGGCCGACCAGGGCGACCCGTTCGCCAAAGCGAATCCAGATGTTGAGCTTTTGCAGGAGGGTCACCTCTGGGTAGCCGATGGTGAGATCTTCTGTGACCAATATTTCACGGCTGCTGGCGGGGGTGCTGCCAAATTCCATCTTCATCTGCCAGGTGCGGCCGGGTTTTTCCACATGATCAACGGTGAGCAGCCGTTCCACGCGTTTTTCAATCCCTTTGGCTTTTTGAATGGTTTCTTTACCGCGGTCAGCAAAAAAGCCCAAAGCAAAGCCATCGGTATTGGTGGTTGGGTCGGTTTTTCCGCCCTTATGTTGACGGGCCAGGCCGCGCATTCTGGAGGCGGCGCGGCGCAGGCGGGAGATTTCACTTTGCTGATCGGTGTATTCCTGCCATTGGCGGTCACGTTCAGTTTGTTTTTGCTGTAAATAGTCGCTGAAATTACCTGGGTAAGTGTGTGCCTGATGAGTGAGGGGATCAATTTCCAGAATGGAGGTGGCCACCTGATCGAGGAAGGCGCGGTCGTGTGAAACGATGAGCACGGCGTTGGGCAGCGCCTTCAGCCAGTTTTCCAGCCAGCTGAGCATTTCAAGGTCAAGATGGTTGGTGGGCTCATCCAGCAGCAGGATGGGCGGGTTTTCGATGAGCAGGCGCGCCAGGCCCAGGCGGGTTTTTTGGCCGCCGCTGAGGGCTTTGACCGATAGGGTGCGGGGGAGCTGCGATAGGTTCAATGCAGCCAGAACAGCAGCAGCCCGGCCAGCGTTCTGGGCGGCATGGTTGATCTGGGCTAAGACCTGATCGTATTCGGCCTGAAGCCCAGTGGGGCCGTTGGGCTGGACGATGGCTTCGGCCAGTTCGGCCAGACGGTCGGAGAGCCGGTCGAGGCCGCCTTCGATGCGGTCGAGGTATTGACCGAGCGTTTCATCTGGCAGGAGATTTTCAAAACCCTGAGGCAGGTAACCCACGGGCAAATCCGAAGGGGTGCGCTGCACCACGCCGCTGTCGGCTTTTTCATGACCGGCGATGATGCGCAGCAGGGTGGTCTTGCCGCAGCCGTTGGGCCCAACCAGGCCCATGCGTTCGCCGGGCTGCAAAGTAAAGCTGACCTCTTGCAGTACTGGGTCGAGGGAATACGATTTGGTGATGTGATGGGTTGTAAGCATGACAGCGATCTCTTTCTGGAAACAAAAACCGAGGGCAAACGCCCTCGGCTATTGAAGAATCAATAGGGAACCGAGTACCGTACCCTGAAACATTCGCAGATTAGAGCGTGCTGTCTGTCATTTAATAAGTCTCCTGATCGAATACGACAGGGTCATTTTACCATAGGTTTTTGGCGCGGCAAACCTGGCCAGATGGCGAGTTTTGAGTCTACAGCGGGCAGCTCATTGGGTTTTGGCGCTGGGGGTAAACCCGCGCACGGCTGTCAGCGGCCAGGCAGTGAGGATGCCGGTGTTCGGGTCTGAAAAATCACCCACGACGGTTTCGGTGCGATCAAAGCACTGCTGCACCTGTTTTTCAGACGCGACCACGGCAAAAAGGGTGTAATTTCCCTCCTGGCCGCCCATCACCGGCGGGGCAAAGCCAAAGCGCGGTGAAATGTGGGTTCGTTGGGCGCGGCGGCGGTTCATGCCGGTGCTTTCCAGCAGGGTGGCACCGGTGATGCCGATCTCTTCCCAGGCGTCCAGGACGGCATCCAGGCGTTCAGGTGTATCCAAAACCAGGCAGATCATGTACATGAGAGGCCTCATTTCTTGATGATGAATCAAAACGCCGGGGGTCGCCCGGCGTTGAGGATCGCCAAAGCAGGTTTTAGGGGACGGAACGGGCGGAGATCACGACCACCAGCCAGGTTCCATAAATGACCGCAAAGCTGCCGGCGACAATCAGAATGCGGTTGACCCAGCGCAGCGCGTTGGGTGAGGGGTTCAGGTCAAGAATGATTGAGCGCATCCCGATGAAGGCATGGGCGATGACCACGATTAAGAAGGCCACTTCCATGATGCCAATCCAGGGGTTGTCGTAATAGCGGACGACATCCGCATAGGTCAACAGCCCGCCGGGGGCGACAAGGTGATTGACCACAAAATGCACGCCCAGGAGGACGAGGATAAACAAACCGGCAAAGACTTTGATCATCCAAATTCCGGCGCCTTCGACATTGGCACGCTGCGGAGAGGTTTGCATACGGAGCTCCTTTTAGGCCCAGCCGAACATGTGAACCGCGAAATACACGGTTCCAGCCAGGGCGATGATCATGAGGACGATAAAGGTCTCGCGTTGGCGCTGCAAGCCGAAGCCAAAGCTGTTGAAGCCGACGCGGATGCCGTTGAGGCCGTGGATGAGGCCGGCAGCGATGACGAGCAGCTCGCCAAACAGGATGACGGGGGTCTTGGCGAGGGCGATGAAGGCGTCGTAGGCTTCGGGGCCTTGCACCAACTTGCTGAGCATGTAGAGATGCAGTACCAGATAGACGGTCAGGCCGATGGCGGTGATGCGGTTGAGGATGAAAGCCCAGGTGCCGATCTGGCGGTAGCGCGGGTCAAACCAGCGCCAAAATTTTCGTGGGGAGGGTTGGTTCATCATGGTCGGGGTTCCTTGGCGCCGAAAAGGCTGCGGATGCGCTGGCTGACGACGTGACGGCGCAGGTTCATGATGCGCCAGGCCGGGTTGACATTGGACGGGCAAACGGCGGTACATTCATATGCGCTGTGGCAGCGCCACAGGCCGTCCTGATGATCGGCCCAATCTAGAAGCGAAATTTCACCCGTAGCCTGGAATTGTTGGTGAGCCCCTGCCAGGGCGGCGGGGCCGACATAACTGTCGGAGGTGGCGGCGGCAGGGCAGACGCTGACGCACAGACCGCACTCGATGCAATCCACCAGCCGCTCGGCATCCACGGCGGGCGCAGCCGGTGTGGGGTGATCGATGGGCAGATCGGCCTTTTCCACCGGGGATACCGAGTTCAGTTTGGAGGCTTCCATGTTCTGGTAGAAGGCACTCATATCCACCACCAGGTCGCTTTGCACGGGGAAATTGCGCAGGGGTTCAATGCGCAGCGTTCCGCGGTCGCGGGTGACCTCGCGGATGGGGGTGATGCAGGTCAGTTTTTCAACGCCGTTGACCACCATGCCGCAGGCGCCGCAAGTGGAGTGGTGGCAGGCGTGGCGGTAATTTAGCGAACGGTCGTGGAAGGCCCAGACGCGTTCTACAGCGTCCAGCACGTATTCGTCCGGGTTGACCTCCAGGGTGAATTCTTGAAAATGGCGCGGAGCACCGCCCGATTGGCGGGAGATGGATAAGGTGATGGTCCAGGTTGTTGGTTTCACGAGGTTCCCTCCAGCGGTCAGGCGCTGTAATACAAACGGTAAGAAGCCAACGGCTGATCGGCGGTTTGGCAGGCGGCGGAGATGCCCAATTTTTGGCAGACCAGATCGGCGGTCTTTTCGGCCATGGCGCGGCAGGTGGTGGCTTTGCCGCCGGTGATGGTGACCAGCCGTTCCACCTGACCGCCCTGGGCATGATCGTAGCATTTGAAGGTGCGCGTCAGACTGCGCTCATCCTCGGCGGTGCCGATGAGAGGCCGGGCAGACATGTAAGCGCCGCGTTCAGCGGTTTGAGCGACCGCGGGGATCAGCTCCATGGCTTTGCGGTGCATTTCTTCCACCTGCTCTGGGAAAACGGGGATGTAATCGGCATCCTGAACTTTGAAGGAGGTGGTGCCGATGACGACCATGCGGCGCTGCGGGATGAGGATGTCGCCGTCGCCGGGGGCGTTGAGGCGGTTGATGACTCGCTGGATGAGGCGGCGGTTATAGGCGACCATGACGCCGGGGGCAGGGGTAACGGGGACGGTGAGGCCGATCATGGCTGCCAGGTGACCCGCCCAGGCGCCGGTGGCGTTGATGACGATGTCGGCGGGCTGCTGGTAGGCCTGGCGGGCATGGCGGTCGGTGACGTTCAACCCGGTGACAGCCCCCTGACCATCCAGGATGAAGCCGGTGACTTCGTGATAGGGTTTGAACTCTGCACCGAGCTGGCGGGCGCTTGCTGCAAAAGCCAGCGCCAGGCGCAGGGGATCAAAGGCGCCGTCTGGGACGCGGTAGGCCATGCGCACCTGCGGGTTGAGGTTCGGCTCCAATTGGAGAGCCTGGGCCGTAGTGAGCTCCTCGATTTCAATATCACAGGCCTGGGCTCCCGCGGCAAACTTGGGTGCATAGGACAGGTCGGAATCATCCAGGGCGACAAACAGACCGCCGTTGAATTCGATGCATTGCGCGGCGATTTTGCGCAGAATGCGGTTTTCCTGAATACATTCGCGGGCGGCTTCCTGGTCCTCGGTGCAGTACCGGGCGCCGGAATGCAGCAGGCCGTGGGTGCGGCCTGAGGTGCCGGAGGCGATTTCACCGCGTTCCAGGACGGTGACGGCGAAGCCGCGCTGAGCAAGGTCATAGGCCAGGGCGCAGCCGGTGAAGCCTGCCCCGATGATGACAGCGTGGGGGGAATGCTGTTTGGGCATGAATTAATCCATCCAATCGAAGGTGCGGGTTACAGCTTTTTTCCAGCGGCGGTAATAGGTGCTGCGCTGTGTCTCAGGCATGTCTGGATGCCAGATTTTGTCCTGTGCCCAGTTGGCGCGCAGCTCGTCAAAGTTAGACCAGTATTGAACCGCCAGACCAGCGGCGTAAGCTGCTCCCAGGGCGGTAGTTTCGGCCACTTTGGGGCGCACCACGGGGACGTTGAGGATATCTGCCTGGAACTGCATGAGCAGGTCATTGATGACCATGCCGCCGTCCACTTTGAGGGTGGTCAGTTTCACCTGGGAATCCTGTTCCATGGCGTCCAGCACTTCGCGGGTTTGGAAGGCGGTGGCCTCCAGGACGGCGCGGGCGATGTGGGCGCGGGTGACAAAGCGCGTCAGGCCGAGGATGGCGCCGCGGGCGTCGCTGCGCCAATAGGGCGCGAACAGGCCGGAGAAGGCAGGAACAAAGTAGACGCCGCCGTTATCGGCTACGGAGGCGGCCAGTTTTTCAATTTCGGATGAGCTTTCGATCATGCCCAGATTGTCGCGCAGCCACTGCACCAGCGCGCCGGTGATGGCGATGGAGCCTTCCAGGCAGTACACGGCTGGCTGGCCGCCGATTTGGTAACCCAGGGTGGTGAGCAAGCCCGATTGGCTTTGAACAGGCTGCGTACCGGTGTTTAAGAGCATGAAACAGCCGGTGCCGTAGGTGTTTTTGGCTTCGCCGGGGTTAAAGCAGGTTTGACCAAAGAGAGCTGCTTGCTGATCCCCCAAGTCGCCTGCCACGGGCACGCCCGGCAGAACCACACGAGCGTAGCCGTATTGGAACGAGGACGGCTGGATTTTGGGCAGCATGGATTCGGGAATGCCCAAAATGCTGAGGATCTGCGGATCCCAGCGTAAGGTTTTCAAATCCATCATCAGCGTGCGAGAGGCGTTGGTGACATCGGTCACGTGAACGCCGCCTTGAGGACCGCCGGTCAAATTCCAGATGATCCAGGTATCCATATTGCCAAAAATTGCATCGCCTTTTTGAGCGGCTTCCCGTACGCCGGGGACATTCTCCAGGATCCATTGAATCTTAGGGCCAGAAAAATAGGGAGCCAGGGGCAGACCAACGCGGGCGCGAAAGCGGTCTTGCCCGCCTTCCTGCGCAAGCTGGTTGCAGATTTCATCCGTGCGGGTATCTTGCCAGACGATGGCATTGTAATAGGGTTGACCGGTGCGCCGGTTCCACACCAGGGTGGTTTCACGCTGGTTGGTAATGCCGATGGCGGCGATATTGGCGGCGTTCAGCCCTGCTTTGCGCAGGGCATTATGGGTCACTTCCTGGGTGCGGTCCCAAATCTCGAGGGCGTCGTGCTCGACCCAGCCGGGCTTGGGGTAAATTTGCTGATGCTCCTTCTGGTCTAAGGCGACTATGTGCCCGCTGTGATCAAAAATAATACAGCGCGTGCTGGTGGTGCCCTGGTCAATTGCTGCGATGTATTTGGTCATGCCATCACCTCCGAAGGTTCAAAGATTTATTGGCCGAGCTTAGAAGCAATCCACTGTTGGGCGGATTGGAGATCAGATAATTTGAGAGAGCCGTTTTGGCCGGGGGTGCACATCTTTTGCGGCAGGGCCTCCACCGTCATTTGGCCGGATGACATCTTTTGTCCAACACAGGCTAATTGGGTGATGTGTTCCAGGTTAAGGTCAGTAATCAGCGAGGATTGGAATTGCTGATAGAGTGCGGGGACTTTGAGGAGGATATCAGGCTCGGCCAGGCGCTGCTTGATCCCAGAGAGCAATAGGTCCTGGCGCTGGAGGCGGTCCCATTCGGATGCGTTGGACGGCAGGTGGCGGGCGTACCATTGGGCGCGTTCGCCGGTGAGGGTTTGCGCCCCAGCCGGGTAAGAAATCCCTGAAATTTGCAGAGCCTGGGGCAGAGAGACCTGAACGCCGCCGAGTGCATCGATGGTTTTCCAGAGACTGTTCTCTTTCATCACAAAATAATGCTGGGGTGCCACGCCAAAATTGTCATAGACGGCCTGGGCCAGGGCTTCTACAGCCTTAAGGTTAGCCTCGGGGCTGTCGCGGCCGCCTTCGCGTTGGATGACAAGGGCGTAGATATCCCCCAACTGGCTAGTTTTGATGCCGTAGGCGGCTTCTAATTTAGGGGTGGAGACCACCAGGGTGCGGGGTAAAGAAATAATTGATGCCGTGGTGGCATCAAAATTTACATGTGCCAGGCGAATGGCGTCCGCCCCGTAGGGTGACTCCCAGAAACTGGCATCTCGGGCGACGATTAAATACGTTTGGCTGCCTTGCTGACCGCAGGCGGCTGGTTTCGTCCCCGCTGTGGATGCTTCAGGGGTGGATGTTGCCAGCAGCGGGCTGACCGAGGTTTTCGGCATGACAATGGTGACTTTGGCCGAAGGCGCGGCGGGGGATGCATCCGCGGAAACGGCGGTTGCGCTTTGTGCAGGGGTTAAGAAGGGCAATGACAGGCCGCCCTGACTGCGCTGGATGAGGATCATGGCCACAGCTCCGAGCAAGCAGAGAAACAGGATGGCGATGATGATCCAATAAATAAAACTGTTCTTGTTCATCCCTACCCTCACTTTTGTCTATGAAGAATCATGTGTAAGAAGATCTAAACCTATGGTTTTTGGGCCTCAGGGGTGGGGGACGCATCCTTTGGAAGGTTCGAAGCAGGTTTTGTGGGACGGCCGGGGATGGAGGGTAGATAAACGACGTCGCCAGGATTGAGCACAGAGGTTTCGGAAAGACAATTATGTTCCCTCAGCTTCGCTGCGCTGACACCCACCGCTTGACTCAACGCATCCAGTGTATCGCCAGCCTGAATGATGTAGGGGACGTAATTTGAAGGTGGAAAGCAAATTTTGGCCGGGGCAGCGGGGTTAATGGAGCTTGAATCGGAAGGCAGGGTTGTAGGTTGCAGAGTGGCTGCTGGCGCGGCTGGGGGGGTGGGGGTGAACCCGGAAGGGAGAATGATGAGGGCCGGGCGGGTGGTGGTGGGGGTGGGGGTGAGCAATCCGGTAGAAGAGGCCCCCAGCACATTCCAATTGAGCGGGAGAGCGGTGAAAGCCCACCACAGCACGGCAGCCAGCAGCGCCAAGAGGGCAAATCCCACCAGGATGACCGGCAGCCAACGACGCGGTGGTTTTTGGACCATGGGCGGGATTTCCTGGATGGGCTGAACATGTTCTGGCAGCCAGGCGCCAGGGCGCATGGGTTGGGTTTCGGTAATGTGAGGATCCAGGCTGAGGTTGATTGAGCCTGGGGTGCCTTCCTGAACGGGAGATGGGCCAAATTCTGAACTTTCAACTGAGCGCGAAGGCGCTGCAGAGGGCTGGGCAGAGGGGGTGAGGAACATCTCTACCACAGGCGAGGTGCTCATTGGTGGAACGGCTGTTTCTTCTTGGGTCTCTACTGGTGGAGGAGTGGGCGCAGGAGGAACCTGGGGTAGGTGCTCTTCTGCTGGAGCTGAGGCGGGGCTTAGGCCAGCATATTTTTGGAAAATGGGGCAGCGGGTGTAGGCACTGGCAAGACAGTATTGATCCTGATGAGGATTCGAGACGCTGGCCGGCTTGGGTGGGCGATAACAGCGATTGGACGGCGAAGGATAGGCTAACGCTGTATCTGCGTCGTCGTATATACCTAAAAAGGGGCAAATGATGCCGGTCATGGGGTTACCCTGTCCTTAATCATCATGACCGCGGACGATCAGAAGACTCATCGGAGACAAAATTAATCATCTCACCAGTTTCTTTGCGTTTGCGGCCGCTTTGCGGTGGTGTTGAGCCGTCCGAGGCGGCGTAGTATGAATAGTATTGAGAATAATGGTGGTAACCGCCGTAATACTCGGCGCGATTGGCAGGAATGCGATTGAAGATGACGCCCAGAACACGCGCATTGACCCGGCGCAGCTGCTCGAAGGTTGCGCTGCCAGAATTGCGGTCGGTTTTGCCAGGGTTCATGACCACCAAGACGCCGTCCACACGCGAAGCCAAGACGGCAGCATCCGCCACAAGGATGGGCGGTGAATCGATGATGGCGATATCACACTGCTCTTTTAATCCTTCGATGAATTGCCGCATTTTATCAGATGCGAGCAGTTCTGCTGGATTGGGGGGCAGGCTGCCGGAGGTGATGACCCCCATGTCGGAATCACGCCAGGGGCGGGTGATGGCCTGGATGGTGCGGTGGTTGAGAAAAATATCGCTCAGGCCGACACGGTTATTGACGCCAAGGAATTTATGCAGCTTGGGCCGGCGCAGGTCGGCATCCACAACGATCACACGTTTGCCTGCCTGGGCCATGACCATGCCCAGATTGGCGGCCAGGGTGGTTTTGCCTTCGCCGGGCCCGCCGCTGGTGACCAGCAGGACTCGCAAAGGTTTATCGACGCTAGAAAATTCAAGGTTGGTACGCAAAGACCGCAGGGATTCCGCAAAGGGGGAGCGAGGCTCATCCGCGGACATGAGGGCTTCGCGGGAGCGGCTGCTTTTTACCTCTGGAATGTAACCAATCACCGGGGCTTCAAACAATTGGGCAATTTCTTCAGGAGATTTAATGGTGTTATCTAAATACTCAATGAGGAAGATGATTCCCGCAGCGATGAGCAGCCCCACAGTGCAGCCCAGGGCAGCATTGGTGAGCGGGCGCGGCCGGATGGGCCTCTTGGCAGGTTCGGCTTGCTCAACCTGTACTACGTTGGGCGTGTTGCGCAAGCGCGCCAGGCGAACGGATTCATAACTGTTGAGCAAGTTCGAGTAAATTTGTTGGTACTGCGTTAGCGTGGATCGTTTTTGTTCCAGGTCAACTGCTTGTGAGTTTGAGGTAGAAATTTCCCCATTGAGCAAATTCAGATAAATTTGTTGATAAAAGTCCAAGGTACTTTGGAGGCGTTCCAGGCGCAGTTCTTTTTCTTTGATCAGATTCATTTGCTCGGGGGTGGGCGTTGTTTGACCGGAAGGGCTGACCGCCGAAATTTCTTTCTGCACCCCAAGAATTGATTCTTGAAGGGATTTGATCTGCGCGTTAACCTCTTTTTGCTGATCCTTTTGGGTCTGTTCAGAAACCAGACTAATTTCTATTTGAAGAGCGGCAATTTGCTGTTCCATTTGCTTGAGCTGCGCCTGCAAACTTTCTTCACTGGCAGCAAAGCGGGACGCTTGAATGATCTCATTTTGATCAATGAGCACTGAGATCAGCGAATTGGCGATCAGAGCGGCGCGGTTTGCGTCGGAATCTTCGACCGTCACCTGAATGAGAAGCGTATCACGAACAAGCTGCCCGGTGATCTGGCTCCCGTCGACCTTGTAGCCAACCTTTGCGCTGGCGGCATCCAGAACCGGTTGAGTGGTGAGCAGCTGAATGTAGGTCAAGGCTAACTGCTGGTCACTGATATAGCCCACATCGGAAACGCGTTGATCGGGCGCGCGGGAAACCAGAAACTTCGTGGCTGATTGGTACATCGGCGTCTGATAGGTGCTGCCGATGTAACCGCCCACGCCGCCTAACAAAACGCCCAGGAGGAGCAGCCAGAACCAGCGCAAGAACAATTGCAAATATTGTTTTAATTCCATGAATTGGCCTCGATCTCTGCTCAGCCTGTCTGATTATTTTGAAGGCGCACAGGGCTGAGATAGTGCAACCTTTTTTCTGTAAATTCGAGTCAGAAATATCCATCGTTCTTTAACAATCGAATGACTTGCCAACGCAATAGTGCTTACCGATCTGCCACTCTTCTGAGATCTCCATCAGAAGGGC